>CAZIDZ010000003.1:0-216170 GCA_964538455.1 uncultured bacterium | reverse complement strand
GCTGGCGAGCTGACGCAACGACAAGACAAGCAGCCGGAGCACTTGAACGGGGAGGCGAACGGTTGGCGGGCGACACTTCCGCACCTCCCGGAACGAGAGCGATCCAAGTTTAAGAGCCGCCGTGTTGCCTCATGCCGCAGACAGCCTCTAGGTTAGAGTCGTTTACTCTGGAGGCGGCATGTACCGCACGGAATCGAGCCGTGAATTGAAAACACTCGTCCTGATCCTTCACGGGATGCAGGACGGCACCGAAGCGCGGATGATGAGGATCGATCTGACGAACCAGATCGCCCGGCTGGACGAGACCTGGTCGCTGGTCGTCGACCTCGCCGGATTCGAGCGCGCGGTTCCCGCCGCGGTCCGCGAGCAGGAACTGCTGACAATCCGGCTGGCTCGGGTCTCCTTTCGCAAACGCCTGCTGATCCTTCCCCCGGACCCGTCGCTAGCCGCCCCCTTTGCCACGGGGGCTGACTTCACCCAAGCCGCGGACTTCGACGCCGCCTGGGAGCAGGTTGGCGGTCTTCCGCGCAACGTTCCGATCGAAGCACCGGGAGACGGGACGCGGTTTCCGGCGAACAACCCTCAGCCACCGTATGCCAAGCGATGAATCTCTCCGCGTTTGCGAAACCTGCGGCGCAGGAGTAAAGAGAGCGAAATGGAAGTATTTAGGCTCTGAATTGCCCATATTATGCGGAGTTTCCCTTGCGGAGTGATAGTTTTTATCTTTTCACTTTATGATTCGCGTGTGAGCCGGAGGGCGAGGCACGGGCGCCGGGCACGGGCAGCAACGTCAGTGGAACGAAAGGGCTTTTGCATGGCAAGTAAACAGGTCAAACCTCCGAGACGGTTTACCACCGGTCAAATCGCTCGGCACTGTCATGTCACGCCTGAAACAGTAGCAAACTGGATTAAGGCCGACCGTCTCAATGCCAGCACCACTCCAGGCGGCCATTACCGTGTAAACATCGACGAGCTGGTGCGATTCTGCCAGGCGCATGGCTTTGAAGTGCCGCCTGAATGGGAGAGCCAGGCCTCCCCCCCGACGGTGCTTGTGATCGACGACGACCCCGATCTGTTGCACGCGTTGATACCGAATCTCGAAGCGCCGGGCCGCCGTGTGGTCGGAGCGGACGATGTGGCTCACGCGGGGATGCTGTTGATGAAGTATCGGCCGGATGTGGTGATCCTGGACCTTCACCTGCCCGGCACCGACGGTATTCGAATCGCTTCGATCCTGAGGAAGGAGTCGCAGTTGACGGGCACGCGGATCGTGGTCCTTTCCGGGTACATCGACGAGGTCGTCCAGGAAGCGATGAAAGACCTGGACGTGGACCATTATATCAACAAGCCGCCCGATTTTGACGAGCTGTCGAAGATCATCGACGAGCTGTTGAAGAAGCCGAAAAAGGTCAAATCCACCACCGAATGACGCTTCATTCGTTGGCTCATTATTTCATGCCGGTCAAGGGTTTGCCTTGGCCGGCATGTTTGTTGGCGTTGACTCCCACCTGTGACTCCGGTACATTCTTCGGTCTGTTCAGGGCATCGTTTGCACCCACTGAGCACTAAAACGTACATGCAGCCCGCGAGAGGAGTGATGACGAAGAAGCGCTCGCTTGAGAAAATCCTGATTGCCAACCGTGGCGAAATCGCGGTCCGTATCGTCCGCGCCTGCCGAGAAATGGGGATTCGCAGCGTGGCAGTCTACTCGGACGCGGACCGCAACGCG
The DNA here is from genome assembly GCA_964538455.1 of uncultured bacterium. GTDB lineage: Bacteria > Electryoneota > Electryoneia > Electryoneales > Electryoneaceae > JAZDLX01. Next base: position 214,441 of record CAZIDZ010000003.1, on the reverse strand, counting down.
ATGCATGTGCAACTCGCCGACGAAGCCACCTTGATCGGTCCCGCAGCGGCGACCGAGAGCTACCTGAAATTCGAAAATCTGCTCGCTGCCGCGTGGCGGACGGGAGCCCAGGCGATTCACCCCGGCTACGGATTTCTCTCCGAGAACGCGGATTTTGCGCAGGCAGTGCAGGCTGCGGGGCTGGTCTGGATCGGTCCCCCTCCTGCGGCGATCCGTGCGATGGGCAGCAAGACGGAAGCACGGGCGATCATGAGAAAAGCCGGCGTACCGGTCGTGCCGGGAACGTCAGGCGGCGTGGAAAGCCCCGAAGAGGCGGACGCTTTTGCGCAGCAGGCGGGCTATCCGGTGCTGCTCAAGGCGGCGCTGGGCGGCGGCGGCAAAGGGATGCGCGTGATCCGGGACAAGGGTGAGCTTCCCGCGGCGCTGGAGGCCGCACGGCGCGAATCGTTGAGCGCGTTCGGCAGTCCGCTGATTTACCTGGAGAAATACCTCGAGCGTCCGCGCCACATCGAATTCCAGATTTTCGCGGACTCGAAGGGGAACACAATCCATCTCGGGGAGCGCGAGTGTTCGATCCAGCGGAGGCATCAGAAGGTGATCGAGGAGTCCCCGAGTCCGATGATGACGCCCGACCTTCGGGAGCAGATGGGACGCTCCGCGGTCGAGGCGGCCCGTGCGGCCGGGTATGTGAACGCCGGGACGGTGGAATTCCTCGTCGATGAGGAGCGGAATTACTATTTCCTCGAGATGAACACCCGTCTCCAGGTCGAGCACCCGGTGACGGAGATGGTGACGGGATTGGACCTCGTGCAGCTCCAAATTAGAATGGCCCAGGGTGAGACGCTTCCGCTGACGCAGGACCAGGTGCCGTTGCGCGGGCACGCGATCGAAGTCCGTATCTACAGCGAGGACACGCTGAACGGTTTTCTCCCGCACACGGGCACCGTCCGCTACCTGCGGCCGCCGGACGGTTTCGGCATTCGCGAGGACAGCGGGATCCGCGAGGGCGACGAGATCACAATTCATTACGATCCGATGATCAGCAAACTGATCGCCTGGGGGAACAACCGCGCGGAAGCGATCTCCCGAATGCGGCGGGCGCTGCAGGAGTACCGGATCACGGGGGTGCGGACGACGATCCCCTTCGGGCTGCTGGTGATGAACAACGAGTCCTACCAGCGGGGGGATTTCGACACCTCTTTCGTCGAGCGTGAATTCGACGTTGGAAAGCTGCAGGCTCACGAGAAGGATTGGCAGCGGATCGCGGCGGTGGCGGCGGCGTGGCGGCGGCATCACGAGAGTGGAAAAGGCCGCCATGAGGCGGAGGCGCACAGGGTGCAGCAGGATTCCAATTCTTTTGTCTGGAAGGCGGACGGCCGCAGAAGGGCGATGCGATGAGCAGCGGCGGCGGCATCGACAACGGCGCAAACGGGGACAGCTACCGCGTGGAAATCGACGGGGGAGTTTTCGAGGTCGAATTCCTTGACCGGGAGGGCAAGATCCTGGTGGACGGAGTCGAGATGACGCTGGACATCCAACCGAAGGCGGTTCCGGACCACTATTCCCTGCTGCTCGACAACCGGAGCGTGGTGCTCGCAGTGGAGCCGACGGAGAGCGCAAACCAGTACCGGATCCACGCGGGGGGGTACGATTTTGACGCGGACGTGGTATCGCGGCGCGAGGCGTACCTGCGCGAGTTTCTGCGTGCGGCTGGAGTCGGTTTCCGTCACGGCCGTGTGGCGGCTCCGATGCCGGGACTGATCGTAAAGGTGGAGGCGGCGGAGAACGATCTGGTCCAAGAGCGGCAGGGGATCGTCGTGATGGAAGCGATGAAAATGGAGAACGAGATCAAGGCCCCGGTTTCCGGCCGATTGAAGGCGCTGCATGTGACGCCCGGACAAGCTGTTGAAAAAGGACAAGTTCTGTTCGAAATTGAGCAGCCGTGAGGCCGGAACGACGGCCTACCCCCCCCGCGGCTGATGCAGCTTAAAAACGCTGTTCGACCCGCCCCCGATGACGAGAGACCGTGAAGCCGGTTCTTGTCGCTCCCCGGAAAAACCGGCTACATTAGGCTGTCCGAAAAGTTCGAAAACAGCAGTGTGAGGCAGACATGGAAACCGTAGCAAACCCAGAACACGCGAAAAAACTCCAGGCCCTGGGATTGACTAATCTTGGCAACGTGTATTGGAATGCCGGCGCAGCGTTTCTCTACGAAGAGGCGATACGCCGCCGGGAGGGATACGTAGCGCATCTCGGCCCGCTCGTCGTTCGGACGGGTCAGTACACGGGACGGAGCCCGAAGGACCGTTTCATCGTGCAGGACGAGGGGAGCAAGGACCTCGTGCATTGGGGCGCGATCAACGTGCCGATCGAACCGGAAAAATTCGAGAATCTTTTCCGCCGTTTGCAGGCGTACGTCCAGGGCAAGGACCTTTTCGTCCAAGACTGCCATGTGAACGGAGATCCCCAGTACCAGAAGCCGATTCGCGTGATCACCGAAACCGCGTGGCACAACATGTTCGCCCGGAACATGTTCATTCGCAGCCACGAACCGGGCTACTACCACGAGCCGATTTTCACCGTGCTCAACCTGCCGCACTTCAAGGCGATCCCCGAGATCGACGGGACGCACAGCGAAGCGTTCATCATCATCAGCTTCAGCAAGAAAATGGTGATTATCGGGGGGACCAGCTACGGCGGCGAGATCAAGAAATCGATCTTCAGTGTGATGAACTACCTGCTCCCTCAGGAGGACGTGCTGCCGATGCACTGTTCGGCGAACGTAGGCGCGGACGGCAAAAGCGCGCTGTTCTTCGGCCTTTCGGGAACGGGCAAGACGACGCTCTCGGCCGATCCGACGCGTGACCTGATCGGGGACGACGAGCACGGCTGGTCGCCGAACGGGGTGTTCAACCTGGAGGGAGGCTGCTACGCGAAGGTGATCAGCCTGTCCGCGGAGGCGGAGCCGGAAATTTACGAGACGACAAGACGTTTCGGCACCATCCTCGAGAACGTGGCGCTGGACATCAACACGAGACGTGTGAACCTTGACGACAACAGCCTGACCGACAACACGAGGGCGTCCTATCCCCTGACCCACATTCCGAACATCGTCAAGGAAGGGCACGGTCCGCATCCGAAAAACATCATCTTCCTCACCGCGGACGCGTTCGGGGTGCTGCCGCCGATCAGCAAACTGACGCGCGTGCAGGCGATGTACCATTTCATCAGCGGCTACACCAGCAAGCTCGCCGGAACGGAACGCGGAGTGACGGAGCCTCAGCCGGCATTCAGCACGCTGTTCGGAGCGCCGTTCATGCCGCTCGATCCGCTGAAATACGCCGAGATGCTCGGGAAGCGGATGAAAGAACATGAGGCGACGGTGTGGCTGGTGAACACGGGCTGGACCGGCGGCCCTTACGGAGAAGGGCACCGGATGGCGATCAAGTACACCCGGGCGATGGTGAACGCGGCTCTCGAAGGCAAGCTGGATGGAGTGCAGTTTAACGCGGAGCCAATATTCGGATTGCAGATTCCATCCGAGGTTCCGGGCGTGCCGGGCGATGTACTGCAGCCGCGCGAGACCTGGAAAGACAAGAAGGCGTACGACGCCATGGCGAAGGATCTAGCGAAAAAGTTCCACGAAAACTTCAAGAATTTCGAAAAGGAAGCGAGCGAAGAAATCCGCGACGCGGGCCCACTCGCTGGCAAGTGAAGCGTGTCATTTTTGGGGAGGATACATGGAAAATTCGATTGGTACCGCCGCGGGAGTACTCTGGCGGTATTTGAACCAGCACGGCTCTGCGAGTGTGGCAAAGTTAAAGAAGGACGTTCAACTTACGCCCGCAATGGTTGAACGCGCGATCGGCTGGCTGGCACGCGAGGGCAAGGTACACGAGGTGAAATCAGGGAAATCCACGGTGATCAAACTGAAGCACTAATCAGCAGCTTGAGGAGATTCCACTTCAACGTAGCCGGGATCGGATCTGGCTACGTTTTCTCTTTATCGGCGGGCTTTTTTGCGAAATGCGCGACATTTTCACGGGAGCGCTTCGTGGTGGGCGTGGACAAGCTCCCCGGCAGCCCAAACACCGCCGATCTCGGCCTCCAGCCAGGCGGCCGGGTCTCGGGCCGGGTCCGCAGGCATCCAGAGAAAGTCGGCGGGTGCGGCCGGGGAAAGTTCACCGACTCCTTTAAATCCTGCCGCTCTCGCGGGAGCGGACGTCATCGCTTCCAGCGCCTGCTCGAGGGTGACCTGCTCACCGGTCATGCCCTCCCCCGCCTTCCGGGGGCTTAACGCGGCGTACAGGGTCTTGCGCGGATCGGAGCTGACGACCGGCCAGTCGGTGCCGAACACGAGTGTTCCCCTTCCGCGGAGCAGCGAGCGCTGTGGATAGCTGCGCCCCGCTCGCTCGAGCCCCAGCCGCGGCAGCAGCATCCCGCTGTCTTCCAAACGGTGAGTGGGCTGAATCGAGGCGAGCACGGACGTTTTCGACAGGCTCTCCAGTCCTCTGCCATTCACGTGCTGCACGTGCTCGATTCGATGAGGGATTGCTGCGGCCGGGAGCTGCGCGAGGGTCTGAGCCGCCCACTCCACCGCGGCGTCTCCGATTGCGTGAACGGCGTGAGACCATCCCCTCTCGGCGGCGTCCCGGAGGAAGCGCCGGTAGCCTTCGAGCTCCGGGACAGGTCCCCCGCGCTTTCCGGGATTGTCGCCGTATTCCTCCAGCATCCAGGCGGTGCGGCTGCCAAGGGAGCCGTCGAGGAACGTTTTGATGCGAAGCCGTTTCAGCCGCGGGCGGTCGACCCGCTCGATCTCAAGGCAGCTATCATCCAGCTCGAGGCAGCGGTGCCAGTGCTCGACGCGCAACGGCGTTTTCCGCTCGCGGTCGAGAGCCGCCAGCATCGGCCAGGCGCTGTTGTCGGACGCGTCACTTACCCCGAGCACACCCTGCTTCACCAGGTGTGCGGCGGCGAGAAGGAGATTGTCCTGCTGCCGGATTTCGCTGGGAGCGGGAAGCCGGTGCTCCGCCCAACGGACGGCATTTTCGCGAAGCAGGCCGGTGGGCTGTCCCTTGCTGTCGTGCTCAAACGAACCTCCGGGCGGAGGCGGAGTCTCGGGCGTGAGATCCAGCGCCTCCATTCCCTCGGGATTGACGAAGGCCGAGTGATAGTCGCGGGTGAAGAGAATGGCGGGCCGGCCCCGGGTAGCGCGGCGAAGATCGGTGTATGACGGCCACGCATGCTCCGGCAACCCGACGGCGATCAGCCAGTCCCGGCCGGAGTGCGCTTCATGCGCCAGGCGGCCGAGAACCTCGTGCTCTGTGGCACAGTCGCGGAGAGCCAGCCGGGAGAGAAATGTGCCGCCGATGTCGAGGTGCAGATGGCCGTCGAAGAACGCCGGGAGGATCACGCCGCCGGGGAGCTTGAGGCGGCGCACCCCCGGGAAGCCGTTTTCGTCGAGCGTCCCCGCAGGTTCGACAGCCTCCACGACTCGCTCGGAGATGAGGAGATCACCGAGGGGGGAGTTCCAGGGCAAACCGGCGGTCCAGATGCGTGCGCCGGTGATGAGCAGCTTTTGCCCGGTCACTGCCCGGCTTCCAGTTCAGTGTGGACGATCCCCGCTCTCGCGAGGCTTTTGCACCAGGCGCGGGAGCCGGGGACGACGCCTGCGCTTAACAAGACGCTATGGGCAGCATGGGGCGGGGTTTTCGCCGCGACGGGTGATCCGGATGAGCGCTTCACGCCAGCTCCCTTTTGTTTTTACACGTACGGCATTCCCGGGCCAGCCCGAGACGATCAGGGTTGGTTCACGCGACTGCTCCATGCGTCCCGACCGCCTCCGTCTCCCCTTTCCTGATGCCGGGCGACTTGGTACGTTAGGCGCATGAATGTACGAGCGAAAGGTAGTGCGGCCAACGCGGCGCAGGCCGGCAACAGACCACAGCACAAGGGAAGCGGGGAGCGAGCATGAGTGTCACGCTGACAGGCAGCACACTGAAAGCGGAAGACGTTGTCCGTGTGGCCAGAAACGGCGAGCAGGTGAAACTGTCGAGCGACGCCGAGGAGCGGATCAAGTCGTGCAGGGCGTTCTTGCAGAAAAAGGTGGACGCCCGTGAGATCATGTACGGCGTGAACACCGGGATCGGCGAGTTTTCCGAGATCGTGCTCGACGATGAACAGACCCGCCAGTTTCAGCGATACCTCGTGTACAACCACGCCGCGGGAATCGGGGAACCGCTGCCGACCGACACGGTGCGCGCCGCGATGGTCAGCCGGATCAACGTGCACGCCCATGGGCATTCCGCCTGCCGCCTGGAGATCACGCAGACCCTTGTGAAGATGCTGAACGCTGGAATCACGCCGGTCGTGTGCAGCCAGGGTTCGGTCGGGGCGAGCGGAGATTTGGCGCCGATGTCTCAGATCGCACTGACTCTGCTCGGCGAGGGGGAGGTTTTTTTCGACGGGCGGCGGATGCCGACCGAGGAGGCGTTCGACAAGGCGAAGATCAAAGCGCCGGGCTTCGAAGTGCGCGACGGCCTGGCGACGATCAACGGCAGCAACCTGATCACCGGAGAAGCGTGCCTGCTGATGCACGACATCGAGCGCTGGATCAAACAGGCGGAGATCGCGGCGGCGATGTCTATCGAAGCGCTGCGCGGCAACATGAAGCCCTACGACGAGCGGCTGCACGCGCTGCGCGGATTCAGGGGTGCGGTCGTAACTGCGCGAAACATGAAACGTGTGATTGAGGGGTCGGACCTTTTGACCGGGAAGATGAAGGTGAAGGTGCAGGACGCCTATTCGATGCGCAGCACTCCGCAGGTGATCGGCGCCGCGCGAGATCAGCTGCGCTGGACACGGGAGCAGGTGGAAACGGAGCTGAACGGCGTCGGCGACAATCCGGTGTTCCTCCCCGACGAAGACACCGTGCTCTCGGGGGCGAACTTCCAGGGCACTCCGGTGAGCCTGCCGCTGGACGTGCTCGGCGCTTCGGTGACGATGGTGTCGGTGCTCTCCGAACGGCGCTTGAACCGTCTGCTGAACCCGGCGTTGTCGGTGGGGCTGCCGGCGTTCCTGACGAAAGGCGCGGGGATGTTTTCGGGGCATATGCTGAGCCAGTACACCGCGGACATGATGATCGTCGAGCAGCGGACGCTGTCGGCTCCGGCATACGTGCAGTCGATTCCCGCGGCGGCTGACCAGGAGGATTTCGTCAGCATGGGCTGGAACAGCGCAATGAAGAGCCGGCGGATTGTGGACAACGCCTACGGCGTGCTCGGCATCGAATTCATCGCCGCGGCCCAGGCGCTCGATTTCCGGGAATTCGATCCCGGGAAGGGGACGCAGGCGGCGCACCGGGCAGTGCGCCGGGTGGTGGAACACCTCGAGGAGGACCGACCGCTGTACCCGGACCACAACGCGATGCGGGAAGCGGTGAAGAATCTGAACGTTCTGGAGGCTGTCGAAGAGGAGATCGGCGAGCTCGAAACGCTGTAACGGTTTGAATGGCGGCGGGCGTGGCCGCACCGTGGTATTGCCGGGACAGTATGCTGACAATGCTTGCAGTTCGGCATTGTGAGCAAACTGTCCCTCTTTTGTATGGATTGCCCGGTCAAGCCGGGCAATGACAACGTGGGGCGGTGGAAAGCGTTCAAAAGCGGCGGGCTCCTCGCTCAGCAATGCTGCTGAAACGGATCAGGATAAACCTGTTTCCAGCAAACAGGGACACGGGAAAAAGCCTACACATAGATCCTTCACTTCGTTCAGGACGACTTTGTGCCATGCACTTCGTACAGGATGACTATCGGCAGGGTAACCCGATTGCTGAAGGTGGGGATCGGGTTTCTCTTCGAATCCCAGACGGTTTGAAAGCGACTGCCCTCCCGAACCGTCTGTCAACCAGGGTGTCACCACCAGCGCTCCCGTCCGTTTAGGAGCGCGTGGTGATCTCCAATCGCAATTTTCTGGGACAGTATACTCACAATCCCATACCAATCAGCTTGTGAGTATACTGTCCCTCGTTGGAGATTGCCACGGGTCCCGAAAAGACAGAACCCTGGCGATGACACGTTTGAACAGCGCCGGGTGGCTCGACTTCGGTTCGTGCTACGCGAGGGAAACGACCGACAGCAACATGGATTCCCGCCTTCGCGGGAATGACAAATGGGTACCGGGACGACAGATGGAAACAGCCCCCGCGGAAATTCGCCGGGGCTGTTTTTTTACTGGCCTCTGGAGCCGGGGCTGTTTTTTTACTGGCCTCCGGAGCCGGGGCTGATTTTTGCAGGTCTCTGGAGCCGGGGCTGATTTTTACCGGTCTCCGGGAATGACTACTTCGCGTACTCCACCGAACGGTACTCGCGGATCACGGTCACCTTGATCTGACCGGGATACTCGAGTTCCTGTTCGATCTTCTCGGCGATGTCATGCGCGAGGGCGTCGGCCAGGTCGTCGTTGATCTTTTCGTTCTCGACGATGACGCGCACCTCACGCCCCGCTTGGATGGCGAACACTTTGTTGACGCCTTCGAACTTCTCGGCGATTTCCTCCAAGCTGTGCAGCCGTTGGATGTAGGATTCGAGGGTTTCGCGCCGCGCACCGGGGCGTGAACCGCTGATCGCGTCCGCCGCGGCGACGAGCACGCTGATCGGGTTATCCGCCGGGACATCCTCATGGTGAGAACCGATCGCGTTGACCACCACGGGCGGCTCGCTGTACTTCTGTGCGACGTCCATGCCGAGCTGAACGTGCGTCCCCTCGGCCTCGCGGTCGATCGCCTTGCCGATGTCGTGCAGCAGTCCGGCGCGGCGCGCCAGTTTGGCGTCGAGCCCCAGTTCCACCGCGAGCAAGCCGGTGATGTGCGAAACCTCGATCGAGTGCTTGAGGACGTTCTGACCGTACGATGTGCGGTAGTGGAGGCGTCCCAGGTAACGGCTCAGTTCCGGATGGACGCCGTGGACCTTCGCCTCGATCAGAGCGTTGCGCCCGAGTTCGAGCACGCGTTCGTCGAGCTCCTTCTTGGCCTTCTCAACGACCTCTTCGATGCGTCCGGGGTGGATCCGTCCGTCCGTCACCAGCTTTTCGAGGGCGATGCGGGCGGCCTCACGGCGGTAGGGATCGAAACTCGATAGGATGACGGCCTCGGGGGTGTCATCAACGATGAAATCGACTCCCGTCGCCTGCTCGAGGGCGCGGATGTTTCGTCCTTCGCGGCCGATGATGCGGCCTTTGACATCATCATTCGGCAGGTTGACGACGCTCACCGTGTTTTCGGCGGTGTGATCGGCGGCGCTGCGCTGGATCGCCTCGATGATCAACTCCTTGGCCTCACGATTGGCTTCCATGCGCGCGTTGTCACGCATTTCCTTGAGCTGGTTCGCGGTCTGGGCGCGGGCCTTGTCCACGAGGCTGTTCTTGAGCTGTTCGAGGGCCTCTTCCGCGCTCATCCCGGCGGTCTTTTCCAGGAGTTCCTGATTCTGGTTGATCAGGCGGTCGAGCTTTTCCTCCTTGCCGGCAATCGATTCGGTTTGGCGTTTCAGGTTTTTCTCAAGCTCACGCAGATCCCGCTCCTGCTGGCGCGCCCGCTCCGTTTTCTTGTCGAGGTTGACTTCCTGGTCCCTGAGGCGGTTTTCGAACCGCCGGAGTTCATCGAACCGCCGATCGATTTCCTTGTCCTTCTGCTGTTTGAGCGCAATCGCTTCATCGCGCCCCTCAAGAATCTTCTCCCTTTTGAGGTTTTCCGCTTCCTTGCGTGCATCTGTCAGCATGCGATCCGCTTCGGTTTTCGATGCTTCTATGCGTTGACGCAGCATCAAGCTGTTGAGCAGCAGAGCCGCGCCCGCGCCGACCACCAGTCCAGCCAGTGCGGCGACGATCATCATTGTCATCTCCTTTTATCTCCCGCATGCACGGCATCGGCCGTGCAACGTACACCAAAGAAAAACCCTGCACGCTCACGGAGTAGGATTGGGAACCTACTGGAAACGGTGGGTGCCCTCTCAACCGCGTCAACCTTCCTTCGTCCCGCGAAGCGGGGAGGCCTGGTTTTCGCGATCGAAGCCGGACTCCCTTTAGATTGAGTGTTGGTTCTCAATCTAGGCCGTGAGCCAATGTGCAGGGATCTATGTTCGGCAACGCCGGCATGAAGCCGGCGGCTTACCGTCAACGTTTCAACACCTGGTCGAGCGCGTCTGAAACAGCCTGTACCTTCTCCTCATACGTCAGGACAACGTCTTCCCGCTCCCGGCGCATGGTCATCAACTCATCAGCAATGTTCAATGCGGTAAGGATCGCCACTTTCATCGTGGAGTTGGGCTTCATCGCTTCGTCGATCTCGCGCATTTTCTCGTCTACGTACTTGGCGATTGTACGGACGTACTCCTCGTCCTCAATCTTCGCGCGGATCGGATAGCTGTGCCCGAAAATAGATACTTTGACGACCCTGCCGCTATTGTCCATGGAACTAGCGCTCGCTTTCCGTGGCGGACAGATCCCTGTTCACCTTCACAACTGCTCCAATTTCTTGAGCATGCCGTGAATTTTCTTCCGGATCGCCTCTTCTTTTTCAAGATCCCGCGTTTTTCCGCGGGATGACTCGAGTTCCTTTTCAGCCTGCTCGATTTTCCGGGCAAGCGTACTTCGCTCCAGCTCTGTAGCCTTAAGCTGAGATTTCAGCTCGTCGTTTTCCTTCGCAAGACGCTCCACCTTGTCCACAACCTGGCGGATTTTGCGGTCGATGGAATCGAAATTCACCACTGCTTGCACCGAAGATTCAAACGCATTCACGGACACTCCCGTACCTGCGGCAGATGCTAGGACCGCAAACGAACTCCGCTAATCTTTTTTGCCGCACCGACCACCTTCTGCACGATCGGCTCCACCTCCTCATCGGCCAGGGTGCGGTCCGTGGCGCGAAAGACGAGGCGAAATGCCAGGCTGCGCTGGTCGCGCTCGAGCGGTTTGCCCTCGTAGAGATCGAACAGCGACACCTGTTCGAGCAGCTCTCCGCCGGCCTCGCGAATCGTTCCGATGAGCTGATCGAAGCGAACCGACCTGGGAGCGATGAAAGCAACGTCGCGCGTGTTGGCCGGGAACCGCGAAAAGGCTTTGTACCCCCGGGGGCTTCCCGGCCGTTTCAGCCTGTCCGTTTCCGGAGCGGTCCAACGCTCGAGGTCGAGCTCGCAAACGAAAACCGGCGCCTCGATTCCAAACGCCGCGGCGACGTTCTGCTGCAACTGCCCGGCAATCAGGGCGGCGGCACCATCCTGTCCCTTGAGGGCGATGCCCTGCTGCAGGTTGCCAGGGATATCATAGTCAAAATCGGGGAATTTGTCAAGCGATAAACCTCTAGAAAGAGAAGCTATAACCCCTTTGATAAATGGGAGATCGACTGGCTTACCGGAACTATCGTATGAAGGTGGCCGGGCGTGCCCGGTGACGGCGAAAGCGAGGTGCTGCCGTTGTCCACCGTCCACTCCGAGCCAGCCTTTGCCTCCCACCTGCCCCGTTTCGACGAGCCTCAGGTCGTCAACACCGGCATTCAGATTGCGCTCAACCGTCCTCAACAAGCCGGGTACGAGGGACGCGCGGTAGGCACTCATTTCGGGACTGATCGAGCGGTCGATCTCGAAAGGTTCCAGGCCGCCGTCAAACGCACCCTGATCCTTGCCCGAGGTCATGGCGGGCAGGATGATCTCCTTGAAGCCCATGCCGGCCATCAGGTCGATTGCGGTGTCGTAGAGCTCCTCGCGGGGATCCTGCCGCGCCTGCAGGGCGACGTGCGAGGTTTGGGCCGTGGGGACGTTTTCATAGCCGACGATGCGCGCGATCTCCTCGATCAGGTCGACTTCCCGTTCGATGTCCATCCGAAACGTGGGCACGGTGACATTCAGCTTGTCCTTTCCCTCTTTTTCGGCGGGAAGGGACAGCGCATCCAGGGATTCTTTCGCTTGTTCGGGAGAAATATTCATCCCAAGCAGCAGGCTGGCACGGCTCGGCCGGACGGATACCCGCCTGTGTTCGATCGGGTTAGGATAGCCGTCAACAGCGCCCTTAAGTACTTTACCGTCAGCATACTTACGAATCAGTTCCGCGCATCGCGCGGCGGCGTTCGGCGGCATCGAGGGGTCCGCCCCACGCTCGAAACGGCGCGATGCCTCGGTGGGCAGGTCATGACGTTTGCTGGTGCGGCGCACGGAGGGCGGATCGAAGTAGGCGGCTTCGATGAGGATGTCACGGGTGTCGGTTCCAACTTCGCTGTTCGCCCCGCCCATTACCCCCGCCAGAGCGATTCCCTTCTCCGGATCGGCGATGAGCAGATCCTCCGCGGTGAGCGTGTGCTTGCGTCCATCCAGCGTAACGAACAGCTCCCCATCCTCCGCCAGCCGGACGACAATGTGGCCGTCCTTCACCAGATGGTAGTCGAACGCGTGCAGCGGGTGGCCCAATTCGAAGAGGACGTAATTGGTGATGTCGACGATGTTGTTGATCGGCCGCTGCCCAAGGGAATGCAGCAGAGCGCGCATCCACAGCGGGGACGCCTGTACGGAGGCTCCTTCGACAACACGCGCGAGGTACCTCGGCCCCTGTTCGGGAGCGGCGATCTCCACCCGGACGCGATCGGACGCGGGCTGCTTCACCTCCTGCACATCGAATGAGGGCAGGTGCAGGGGTTTTCGCAGGTAGGCGGCGACTTCGCGGGCGATGCCCAGATGGGAAAGTGCGTCCGGCCTGTTGACCGTGATCTCGAAATCGAGGATCGTGTCCTCGTCCGCGACCAGGTCGTCGAGCTTCTGTCCCACGGACATGGAGTCGTCGAAAACGAGCACTCCGCTGTGGTCGTCGGTCAGCCCCATCTCCCGCTCGGAGAGAATCATTCCCTGCGAAGCGACTCCCCGGATTTCACGGCTCTCGACCGTGGTTTCACCGAGTTTCACACCAGGTTTGGCCACCGGGACCAAAAGTCCTTCGCGGCAGTTGGGCGCGCCGCAGACGATGGTGAGAACCTCGCCGCCTACGTCGACTTTCGTCACGGTGAGCTTGTCGGCCTTGGGGTGCTTTTTCGATTCGAGGATTTTTCCCGCGACCAGCCCGCGAAGATGCCGCTGGATCTTCTCGACTCCCTCCAGCTCGAAGGCCCCGAAGGTGATTCGCTCAGCGATCTGCTCCGGCGTTTCATCGAACTCAACGAACGAGCGCAGCCAGTTGACCGAGACCTTCATCTCCTGCCCCCGAACTGTGCGAGGAAGCGCACGTCGTTCTCGTAGAAGAGCCGGATGTCGTCCACGTCGTAGAGAAGCATCGCCAGTCGTTCGATGCCGAGCCCGAAAGCCCACCCGGTAAACTCTTCCGAATCAATGTGTACGGCTTCGAGAACGTTGGGATCCACCATTCCCGAACCGCCCATTTCGATCCAGCCGGAGTTTTTACAGATGCGGCACCCCTCGCCGCCGCAGAAGGGGCAACTTACATCGACCTCCGCGGAGGGTTCGGTGAACGGGAAGAAGTGCGGCCTGAACCGTGTGCGCACGTCGCTGCCGAACATCTGGCGGTAAAATTCCAGGACCGTGCCTTTTAGGTCGGCGAAGGTGACGCCGCGGTCGACGTACAACCCCTCCATCTGCGTGAACGACGGATGGTGCGTGGCGTCGGGCTTGTCGTTGCGAAAGACCCTGCCGGGACCGACGATCCGAACCGGCGGCTGGCTATTTTCGAGGACACGGATCTGGATCGGGCTCGTCTCGGTTCTGAGCAGGAACCCGGTCTTGTTGGCGAGGTAAAAGCTGTCCGAGGTGTCGCGCGACGGGTGCCATTCGGGTGTGTTCAGGGCGTCAAAATTGTGCCATACATCCTCGACTTCAGGACCGCGTTCGATGGAAAAGCCCATACGCTGAAAAATCCGTTTTGCCTCCCGTTCGATCAAGGTCAATGGGTGCAGCGAACCTTCGAAGTCCATGCGGAGCGGCAAAGTGGGATCGAAACCTGCGGCTTCCGCGGCTTCCTCCCCCGACGCGAGCAGGGATTCGATCTTTGCGGCAGCGTCGTTTTTCAGCTCATTCAGCTCTTTTCCGTACTGTCCGCGAAGGTCTGGAGGGAGCGTCGAAATGTTCTTAAAAAGATTCGAGATGATCCCTTTGCGCCCGATGTAACGAACGCGCAGCAGCTCGACGTCCGACCTGCCTGCAACCGTGGATGCTTCCTTCTCGAAGTCTTTACGGATTTGACGCAGTTCGACCAACGATTCGTGCATTGGAAAAACCCTTTTGCGGGGCTGTGGATGCTGCTGATAACCACAATCAAGCGGTTAAGATACGCAAAATGCAACGGATATGTACGCCGGTCGAGTTTCCGCATCCGGGCACGAGAGGTCGGCAAGTGCCGTCCGGCGGGCTTTGAGGCGAGTATGCCGACGGAGAAGGAGTAGAAATTCGTGCGCGCGATGGATTCGCGGAACCGGTCAAGCCGGGTTGTCAGCTTTTCCACGCCACCGGACAACTCCGGCAGCCGGCCCGCGAGGCATCTTGTACCCCCACCCCCATTCGGCTACCTTACGCTGGTTTTGAAAGCGTCGCTCAGGGACATGCATCATTTTGGGAGGCATCCGTCATGACCAAGCGTGATTTCCTTCAGATCACGGATTTTTCCAGCGAGGAGTTGATCAAGGTGTTCAAACTCGCTGCTGAGTTGAAGCAACTGACCAAAGAGGGGCAATGCCCCCAACCGCTGGCGGGGAAGACATTTGCAAACATTTTTCACAAGCCAAGCCTGCGGACGAGGATCAGTTTCGAGGTGGGGATCGCTCAACTGGGCGGCACAGCGATGTATATCACGGACAAGGAAATAGAGCTGGGCGTCCGGGAATCGATAGCGGACGTGGCGAGGGTGCTGAGCCGCTACGTGGACGGGATCATCATCCGTACGTTCAGCCATCGAAACGTGGAAGAACTCGCGCAGCACTCGACGGTTCCGGTGATCAACGCCCTAACCGACCTGACCCACCCCTGCCAGGTGATGGCCGACCTGATGACGGTCCAGGAGCACCTCGGCGGTTTCGAGGACAAGGTGGTGGCATACCTTGGCGACGGGAATAACATGGCGCGGAGCTGGATAAACGCCGCGCGGCGGTTGAATTTCTCGCTACGCATCGGCACTGTAAAGGAGACCCACCCCGGCGAGCTGGTGGAGATTGCGAAATCCGAAGGAGCGCGTGTGGAAGTCGTGTACGATCCGGTCGAAGCGGTGTCGGGCGCGGATGTGGTCTACACCGACGTTTGGGCTTCGATGGGAGAAAAGGCGAAGGCGGGAGAGCGATCCGAATTGCTACAAGATTTTCAGGTGAACAGCGGCCTTCTGAGCAAAGCCGGGAAGGACGCGATCGTCATGCACTGCCTCCCCGCGGAACGTGGACGTGAGATCACGGACGAAGTGATCGACGGTCCGCAAAGTGTTGTATTTGATGAAGCTGAAAATCGCCTGCACGCACAAAAAGCGATTCTGGCGACCCTCTGCGGATAGTTGTCGCCGGCCCGGGGCGCTCAGCATCAGGAAAGCGATACGGGCCAATTCTCTCCATGAGTTTTGCTTCACCTCTCTGCCGTGGACATATTGGCGTCGCGCCTGTATGCCTCGATAAAACTGCGAAGGGCGCGGTCGCACCAGGGAGATTTCGTGGCTACAGATTCAGAACCGATTCCAGCACTCCGGCCGGTGGAAACCGTCCCGTTCGAGGAGAACGGACAGCAGTACCTACTGTTACGGGATCCCCAGGGTTTCACCGATAAGGTTATAGCCATTTCTACCGGCGCTGTGCCGCTGCTGGCGTTGATGGACGGGTCGCGGACCGCCTCGGACATCGCCGCGGAATTCGAAGCCAGGACCGGGATCGCGGTTAATCGCGGGGAACTCGATTCGATAGTTTCCCTGCTGGGCGATTCCCACCTTCTAGAGACTCACCAGTTTCATCAGCTTCGGATGCGGATGGAAGAGGAATACCGGAAACTGCGGGTGCGTGCTCCAGCCCTCGCCGGATCGGGATATCCGGCCGATGCGGGCGCGTTGGCGGCCCTGCTCGACCAGTATCTAGCCACTCCACCCGACGAAGACCGCGAATCGGAAAATCCCGCGCCAAATAAGATGTTACGCGGCCTACTCCTCCCCCATATCGATTTCGATCGCGGTGGAGTTACTTATGGCCGTGGGTATCAAAAAAGCCTTGAATTACTTGATGATTTGCGGGATCCGATATTACTTGCGGTTGTCGGAGTGGCCCATCAGGGCTCCGGATATCCGATCGTTGCCGCGTCAAAGGATTTTGAGACCCCTTTTGGTGCGCTGAAGAGCGACAAGGCCGCACTTAAAGTGTTACATGAAGGTTTGGGCGAGAAGCCGTTCATCAGTGAATGGGCTCACCGCAGCGAACATTCGATTGAATTGCAGGTTGTCTGGCTGCAGCACCTGTTAAAAGGCCGTCAGACGACAGTGCTTGCCCTGGCGGCGGGCATTCTCTCCCCTACTTCAGCTGGGACGCCGCGCGGAGATGAAGATGTCGAACAAGTACTTGAAACTCTGAAGAAGATCGAGCGGTCGCACGATGGATCGGTGCTGTGGGTGGCCAGCGTGGACTTCGCGCACGTCGGGCCGACTTTCGGCGATCCGGCAGCGGTGAACGACCGGATGCGGACGGAAACGGCCCGGTACGACATGGAAGCCTTGCAGACGGTGAAAAACGCGGACGCGGACGGCTGGTGGCGAAGCGTAATGAAAGACGACAACGGACGGCGGATCTGCGGTTTGAACGCAACCTACCTTACCTTACGTCTGCTGGAGGGATCGCGAGGTGCGCTCGTCGATTACCAGCAGGCCGTTTCGCCGAGCGCCGATCAACTGGTGAGCTACGCGGCGGCGATCCTCCAGGAATCCTAAACGAGATTTGCGCATGCCAGCGAAACAGCGAGCACACCAGCCCTCGATCGCCTGGCTGGAGTGGGGTCAAACGGCGTTCAAGACCTCGCAGCACCAGGACAAACCGATGCTGCTGTATTTAACCACTTCCTGGGGCCACCCGGTTCACCTTTTTGAATTGACGGTGCTGAAAAAAGCGAACATCGCGCAGCTGATCAAGGACCATTATGTTCCGATCCGGGTCGATGCGATGCGGACGCCGGATGTGGCGGAGCGGTACAATCAGGGAGCGTGGCCGGCGCTGTGTTTCCTGACGCCGACGGGCGAACTGCTGCACGGCCGCACGGACCTCAGCGCCGGGGTGACTCAACGGGCGCTGGAACAGGTGCACCAGTACTACTCGGAGCACCGCGCCGAGATCCTCGCCGAAATCGAGAAGGCCCCTCCCACGCAACTCCCGCGACTCAGTCCTGGATTGGATTTCACGACCGCGGCGGCCACACTCGATGGCATTCGCCACGACGCAATGGCGTGGTACGACACGAAATACAACGGCTTCGGGCGAGCCCCCAAATTCCCTTTACCCGAGCTGCTTGGTTTCCTGCTGGAAGATCCCTCGCAGGATCTTCGCAGGCTGGCGTTCGTGACGCTTGAGACGATGCGCAAGAGCCCGCTGCGCGATCCGATTTCGGGTGGATTTCATCGCTACTGCGAAGACGAGGCGTGGCGTAACCCGCAATTTGACAAGATCTTGACCGAGAACATGGCGCTTCTTGAAGCATTCCTGGAAGCATACCGCCAGACCGACGACGAACTCGCGCGGTCGGCCGCCGCAGGCATCCTTCGTGACATGGAGAGTTCGCTCGGGGACGAGACAGGGCTATTCTATGCGGTTCTGGACTCGGACGGCACGCCCGGCGATCGCGCAAGCTTCTACGGGTGGACGGAGAAGGAAATCGCGGAATCGGTGGACGACGAGACTACCGCGATGGTATTGCAGGCCTATTTCGGCCTCACACTCGGCACGCCGATGCCAGGATCGGGGAACCGTTTCAGCCTCGAGGAACGTGTTGCTCCGAACCAGGTCGGGCTGCGGCTGGGGCTGGCCCGGGAGGAGGTGACAAAACGGATCGATTCCGGATTGGAAGCGCTGAACCGAACCCGGATGGCGCGGCAGCGGCCGCGCGTCGAATCGGGTTTTTTCACGCAAGTCCAAGCGCAGGCGCTGAGGGCGCTGGCGGTCGCCTCGATCTACCTCGAAAAACCGCGAAGCCTGCAGCGCGCCTTCGAGATCGCCGACCTGCTCTGGGAACAGGGACGGTCCGAGAATGGAGGGATGCTGCACGAAATCCGGGGGGATGACGCCGAGACGGTGTACCTCACGGATCAGGTTGAAGTGATCAATGGATATCTTGAATTATACCGGATATCCGGCCGCGCGAAGGACCTGCTGAGAGCGGTGCAGCTGGCGCAGGAAACGTTCGAGATCCTCGGGGACGACCAGGGTCCCGGGTGCTTCGACCATCTGATGAGAGAGGATGAATTCGGCGCGCTGCAGCATGTCTACACGCCCTTCGACGGCAACGCGCGGCTGCTGAACGCGGTGGCGATCCTTGCAGCGATCACGAGGGACACGAGCTGGCATGACCGGGCGCAGGCGCTGGCGGGCGGCCTTGAGGAGATGCAGCCGATGTTCCGGATGCGGGACGCCGTGTACGGGCGTGCTTTGCGGCGGCTTGTAGCCACCCCCCCGCTGGTCGACCTGTTGACCGGGGAAGGCGTCGGGGAGCTGAGGCTGGGGCTGCTGAAAAAGGCCCCACCGGGAACGCTTTTCCGTGCGTTCGACCCGGACCAGGCAACTCCCTGGACACGTGTGGAAACGTACCCCTCGAACGGCGGCAAGGCCCGGGCTGTGGTAACCGTGGAGGGAAAGACGTTCGAACCGGCCCACGACCTCGATCTCGCCCTGCTTCATCTTCTCGAAGGCGAATAGAGAAGGTTTGCGGCTATGACCCGTACACGCACACATTCCGCAGGGACAAAAAGCAGGATCCATATGGCGATGATCCTGTTTTGCCTGTTTGCGCTGCTGCGGGCGGGTCCAGCGCAGGCACAAGCCAAGATGCGGATTGAAAAAGTAGCAGCCTTCTGGGAGGATTCCCTCGCCATCGTCCAACCCACCATTGAGTCGCCGCTGTCACCGACTTATACGAAAGCACTGCGGACCGGAGTTTCCATCCGTTACGATTTCGAGATGCAACTTTTTCGCACGGGATTCAGCAAGACAATCCACCAGGAGGTGACCGTAGAGTACAACGTCTGGACGGACAGGTACCGGGTGGTTGCGCCGATCGGACGGCTCGCGATCGAAAGCCTTTCCACGGTGGAGAAGTATTTCCGCGACGGCCTGATCCTGATCCTCCACCCTTCCGATATTCCGCGCGAGGAGGCGTGGTTCGTCCGCGTGCGGGTTGAAGCCTACCCGGTCACGGTGACGGAGGACGGGTCGGAAGAGGTGGGCTCGCTGGAGCGGGAACTGCAGGGGATCACCGGCTGGCTTTTCCGCCGGGGACGGTCCAAAACCGAAAAGAGCGGCTGGTCGAAGACAACGCGGCTTCCTGAAGCGCCGCACAGCGAGGCACGTCCGTGAAACTCCGTTGGCGCCTGATCATCGCGCTGGCAATCGCCGGCATTCTACCGCTTATCCCGATGATGCTGGTGGTCCGTTCGGCGGTAGAATTGAGCGCCTCCAGCCTCGCACCCGCGGAGGTGGCGGGAGCGCTCGATTCCGGAGTTTTCCTGACGCGCAGCCTGCTGGCAGAAATCCGCGATGAAATGAACCGTCACCTTGATCGCGCCATCCAGACGTTGCCTCCGCCCCCCTCCAAGCCCGTTCGAACAGGGCGATTCGAGCTGCATGACGGTGAGTCGCTCTATGTGAAAAGCAGCTCCACGTGGTACAGGTACGCGGGCGGCGGATGGGCCGTTTCGACACCCCCAGCGCCGAAGGAAGAGGAGTTCGGCGGGATACCCCAGGCGCTCGGTGCGGACTCAACGGTTGCCGGGCTCAGCTGGCACCTGTTCCACCCGATCCCGGAGGAGATTCGCACTCAGGCGCTGGCGCTGCAGCGAGCGCGCTCGCAATGGACGCTTCGCAGCTACGAACGGGACCGGCTGCTGATGAGTCTGGTGCTGACGTACCTGCTCGCTCATCTCGCAATCGTCGGGTTGGCGGTCGGCGCAGCGTTGATTGTCATCGTGCCGGTGACCCGGCGGATCGAACGGCTCGCGGACGTGATGGATGCGGTCGGGGAAGGCCGCGACCTGCGCGCGCGCGAGGAGGGCGGCGGCGAAGTGCGCCGGCTGGCATCGACCTTCAACCTGATGATCGACCGCCTTGAACAGAGCCGGAAGCGGGCGTCCGAGATGGAAAGAATGGCGGGCTGGCGAGAACTGGCGAGGGTACTTGCCCACGAGATCAAGAACCCGTTGACCCCGATCCAACTCTCCGTTCAACAGATTTCGGATTCCTACGACGGTTCGGACGAACAGTTCTCGGAGCTGCTGCGGACGACGCGGGAAGTTGTTGACGAGGAGGTGGAGAGCCTGCGCAAGCTGGTGCGCGAGTTCAGCGATTTCGCGCGGGAACCGCAGCTTGAGATCGCGGCGGCGGCACCGAAGGAGATCGTTGACGAATTGTCCGCCCTGTACAAGGAGCGGCTCGACTGCGTGATCGAGGGCAGTAACGCGGAGATTCCGGTGGACCGCGAAAAGCTGAAACGAGCGCTGCTCAACCTTGTCGAAAACGCGTGTCAGGCTGCCGGCGACGGGCAGGTGCGATTGACGGTCAGGGAAGCGGGAGATGTGTTGAGATTCATTGTCGAAGACTCCGGCCCCGGGGTTCCCGCGGAACTCGGCGATGCGATCTTCGAGCCCTACCAGACGACGAAGAGCTCCGGGATCGGGCTCGGGTTGCCGGTGGTGCGGAATGTGGCGCGGCGGCACGGCGGGGAGATTCGTATGGAAACCTCGGAAGCGCTGGGCGGGGCGAAATTCATCCTCGAAATTCCATCCACGGGAGTCGTGGCACACACTGCGGAGCCGGGTGCGGAGGGTGGAGGCGGCCTTTTGGCGGACGGCGGCGAATCCGTCTAAAGGGGAATTATTCCGCGAATGACCAGATACACGTACACGGAAGAAAGAACGACCAGCAGGCTGTCGAAGCGGTCGAGCATGCCGCCGTGTCCCGGAAAGAGTTTTCCTGAATCCTTCAGATTCACGGCGCGTTTCATCATCGACTCGGTCAGATCTCCGAACACCGCCATAGTTCCGATGAGGACGCCGACGACGATTCGGTCGGGCAGACTGAGCAGGCCTTCGGGCATGATCGGCGCCCATACGCCCCAGGCGACGGCGGCGAAGATTCCGGCGATCGTCCCCTCCCAGGTTTTTTTCGGCGAGAGCACCGGCGAGAGAGGGCGCCGCCCCACGCTCGAGCCGACGAAGAACGCAATCGAATCCGCAATCCACACCCCGGCCATCGCGTAAAGGAGCAACCAACCGCCGTTGAGCACCTGCCCGCCGGTTCCGGAGTTTCTCAACAGGATCATGGCGCCGAAAAGGACGCCGCTGTAGACGACGGCGAAGAGGTTCAGCGTGATATGCGGGAAGCCCTGTTGAGGAGGATGGCGCAGGGAAGTGATTGAAAAGACGAGAAAGACAAGCAGCAGGAAGATGAGCATCCCTCCCGCGCCCCACAGCCAGCAGGCGACCGGCATCGCGGCGGAGAAGACAGCGGCTTTCCACGGGCCTCCCTGGACGGGAAGGCGGTTCGAGAGCCGGATGAGTTCGTAGGCTGTGCCGGCGGCGAGGATCGAGATCACTGCCGTGAAGACCCACCCGCCCAGGAGAATGACAACCACGGCAAAGGGAATGCCGACGACCGCAACGAGAATCCGTTTGAACAGATTGTTCACGGCTCTCCCAAGCTGATGATCTGGGCACGGACGAGACCAGTTCCGTCTCCGGTCATCCCGAGCCTTCGCGCCGCTTCCACGCTGAGGTCGAGGATTCGTCCGCGCTTGTAGGGACCACGGTCATTGACACGCACGATCACGGATTTTCCCGTCGGGATGAATGTAATTCGAAGTTTTGTGTTGAACGGCAGGGTTTTGTGAGCGCACGTCAAATCGTTCTGATCGTACACCTCTCCATTCGCCGTCAGCTTGCCGTGGAACCCGGGACCATAATAGCTCGCCTCCCCGACGAGCACCTGTCCGACGCGGAAACTTTCCGTGGGTTCGGTTCCGGTGGAACGACCGTGAGCCGGGACTCGCGGGGTGACGCTTCCGCGACTGCCTTTGTAGATCGGAGCCGGAGCGCACGAGGTCAACCCGATCAGGGCCAGGAATACGAGGGGAAGCAGCAAAGCCCTGCCAGGGGTGACGGCAAACTTGTCCATCAGCTTGGAACTCCCACCGTTGCGGCACGATCCGTTTTCAGGCTGCCGACCAATTCGGACAGCGAGCTCAAGCTATGCTCGATGCCATATTTTGTCAATTCCAGATTCAATTTTTGTGGTATCTGCGGATCCGCATACAGTGCTGTCCCCACCTGCACGGCGGTGGCGCCGACAATGAGAAACTCGAGCACATCGGTCCAGGAGACGATTCCCCCGATGCCGATAATCGGGATTTTGACTGCGTTGTACGCCTCCCAGACTTTCGCGAGGGCGATCGGTTTGATCGGCGGTCCGGAATAGCCGCCGGTGACGGTCGCGACCCTGGGGCGACGGGATTTCCAGTCCACCGCCATGCCGACGAGAGTGTTGATCAGGCTGAGCGCGTCGCTGCCGCCGGCCTCCGCCGCGATGGCGCCGTCTGCGATTTCCGCGACGTTGGGCGTGAGTTTGGACGAGATCCACTTTTTCGTCACCTTGCGCACGCTCGCAACGAGCTGCTCGGTGACTCGCGGATTGCGGCTGAACGCCATTCCGCCTTCCTTGACGTTCGGGCAGCTGATGTTGAGTTCGTACCCGTCAACGGCGTCACACGATTCCAGCCGCTCGACGACCTGCGCGTACTCCTCCATAACCTTGCAGGCGACCGATACGATCACTTTTGTACCGAGAGTCGAGAGCTGCGGGCCGATCTCGTTGAGGAATTGCTCGACGCCCATGTTGGCGAGGCCGATGCTGTTGATCAACCCGGTCCCGCTCTCCGCCAGCCGGGGAGGCGGGTTGCCTTTCCAACGCTCGAGAGAGATGCTTTTTGTGACAAACGCACCGAGCTGGGCGGGATCGGCGACTTCGCGGTATTCGATTCCGTAGCCGTAGCACCCCGACGCCGCGATGATCGGGCTGTTCATCGCCAGTGAGCCGACGGACGTTTTCAGGCTAAAGGCCACCGGGCACCTCCACTGCGAAGAGATCGAACACCGGGCCGTCCGAGCAGGTGAGCCTGTAAGGAGTCGGTCCGCCCTCGGCGACGACCGCGCAACCCTGGCAGACCCCCACCCCGCACCCCATCTGCTGTTCGAGCGACACCTCGGCGCGCAACAGGTTGAACCGGGGCAACAGCCGCTGCAGAGCGGCGACAAGGCCCCAGGGTCCGCAGGCATACACGGCGGTGCCCGCGAGCGCTCCTTCGTCGCGCAGCTTCGAAAGCCTCTCGGCCAGCGGATCGGTGACGAGTCCAGTATGGGCGCCATCGCCGGGGAGTTCGAAAGCGAGGGCACTTTCCTGCAGCACGGGATCGTCGTCCGCGAGCGGAAGATCCGCACGTGACCGCGTACCGATCATCAGCTCGCTGTCGTGTCCCAGCGACTTGAGGTATTCGTGAAGGAAAACGATCGGCGGCGCACCCAGCCCGCCACCGACAAGCAGCGATTTTTCCGCAGGCGGATCGAGCGAAAAGGGATGGCCGAGGGGTCCGAGCAGATCCACGGAGTCTCCGGGCCGGACATGAGCGAGCATTTCCGTACCCTGTCCAACGATCCTCCAGACGAGCTCAATCGTTTCCCCGTGCACCCTGCCGATGCTGAGCGGCCTTCGGAGGAGCGGCTGAAACGCGGGCGGTGCGATGCGAACGTGAACGAACTGTCCGGGTTGTGCGCGTGCTGCGATCAGGGGAGCCCTCAGCCAGAGAGAAACGATGGTCTCACGGATCGGGTTGTTGGCCACGACGGTGGCATTTTCGAGTGTCTTCACGCTCCCCGTCTCTTTGGTAAAGGCCGCACATTCGGAGGTGCATCGAGAGGCAGCGAGAACCGGTGCTCGACACGGGTGTCGACTTTTTCGCCCGCTTTCAGTCCGGGTGCAAAGTCCATCAACTGCAAGCCGCTAATCAACGCCCGCGCCAGACCGCGTCCGGGGGGATCCTCGAGGACGACGCGGAAATTGCTGGCGCTCCCGTCAGCGTGCACAATGTAGCGCAAGAGCACGTCTCCCCCGGCTCCGTTGAGCACCTCCTGGGGCAACAGCCCGCGCGAGTCGAGCACGGAGGAAAGCGCCTGTACGCCGCCGACGATTACGGGTTTCCGGTCGACTTCATCCTCCGACAGGATATCGCTTTCGCCGGTGTCCGTTCCGAGGCTATCGGCCATCTCCTTGTCGCGTATTTCCTGGAGGTCGGCGAGCAACTGGTTGGCCTGCTGGCCCTGGCGTGAGGCGGGATAGCTGCTCGCCAGTTGGTTGAGCAGTTCCTCCGCGGCGGCCCTGTCCCCCATGTCGCGGACGGCGATGAGCGCGGCGGCGTAGAGCGAAGGGGCGACCAGGGGGGAATTCGGGTAGCGGTCGATGATCCAGCGGAATTTGGAATAGGCCTCGGGACGGCGATCGACATCGGTGTACAAGGCGACGGCGTCCCTGTACGCCTCTTGATCGGGGCGGATGAGTTGTTCCTGCCCGGTTTCGCGGCCGAGTTTTTTCGAGGCGAAGGCGCCGAAGCGCGTAGTTGCGTACTCATCGGCGATTTTATTGAGCAGCGAATCGTGTTCGGCCTGTTCGCCCCTCATCTTGTGCAGGTAGGCGATCGCCAGCCAGGCGCGCGCCCTCACCGAATCGATGCCGGAGCGCTGAGCGAGTTCCCGGAAGACGGCGAGCGCGCTGTCCTGCTCCCCCATTTCAAAGAGCAGCAGCTCGCCGAGTTGAAAGCGGGCCGTCTGCAGCGCGATGCGGTCGAGGGCGAGGGAATCGAGTACGGGCTCGGGGTCAAAGGCGACCGCCTCGCCAAGGGTGTCCGCGGTCGAGGAGGTATCCGCCGTATACGCCCTGGCAAGCAACGGGGCAATTCTCAGGCTGTCGAAAAGCGTGCTTTCGAAGTACTCCTTCCCGCTGAGTGCGAGAGTGTCCGCCGGATTCACCGGATCCGCGATCCACCGCTCGAGAAGGTGGATTCGCTGATCGAGCCAGCGTCTCTGTTCATTCAGGCTGCGCACCTTGTTAATCCGATTGAGCAGGGTGTCCGCCTTCAACGAGTAGAGCGAACGGGCCCGCTCCACCTTGGCCTTTTCCAGGAGTTCGCGGGCTTTCACGGGCGCCGCCTCATCCTTCAGGGCCCAGAAGCCGAGCAGGTAATAGGCCTGCGCCGCGGCTTCGGAGCGGGGCGAGGTGTCGATCACCGTCTGCAGGTCGGAGCGAGCCTGCTCCCCTTTTCCAATCCCTCGCAGCGCGATTGCCTGCTCGATCAGAACCTTGCTGTGGGACTCGAAATAGCGCTTGTCGTTGAGCAGGGAGTTGAATTCACCGAGGGCCTTCTCGGGATTTCCTCCGTTGAGCAACGCCTTGCCATACAGCAATCTGACCTCGAAGACGAGGCTCCTCGACAGGTTATGCTTGAGGGCGTTTTTCAGGTGAGCGGCGGCGGCATCGAACCGTCCCTCGCGGAAGGCCGCATCCCCCGCCCTCCAGTAAGCCTCACCGACGGTCTCGTCGCTTGCACCGCGGATGGCGGTGACCTTGATGAACTCCTGCTCCGCCTTGACGAAGAGGGAATCGTCGAAGTAGAGCTCGGCGATCGCGTACTGAGCGCCGGACACAAGCTGCGGGTCCTCCGTATCGGCAATGAGGCCGCGGAGGGTGTTGGTCGCCTCCTGCCGCTTCTTCAATTTGACGAACACCTTGCCGGTCCAGAGGCGTGAAGCGTCGAAGTAGGGGCTGTTCGGATAGTTCGATTGGAGTTCCTGGAATTTTCTCTGCGCCTTGTGGTAATCGCCGAGCCAGTAATAGGACTGCCCCATGATGAACAGGGCATCGTCTATATACTTCGAATCGGGATAGAATTCGATCAGCCTCGATCCGGCTTCTATGGACTTGTTGTACTGCTGCGGGCGGGCTCCCTGGCTGGCGGTGCTCTCCCGCTCCTTTTCACCCTGCTCGAAGTATTTCCGGGTGTTGTAAAAAGAGTTGAAATAGGCGCACCCGCCGGCGATCACCGCGGCGGCCATCAGGACGAGGACCAAGCGGAATGCAGCGGGATGTTTCATGCCTGCGCCTCCCGTCTGGCGCTTTTCAACGCGGTTACGATGAGCGGGAGCACGTGCCCGGACTCCTCGTGGAAAACAACGTCGGCGAAGGGCGTCAACTCGGTGGCCTTAAGATTGACCTCGACGAGAAACGCCCCTGCGGCCTTAGCGACCTGCGGCAGCGCGGCGGCCGGATAGACGATCGCCGAGGTCCCGATCGAGAAGAAGACGTCGCAGCGCTCCGCCTCGCTCCAGGCACGGTCGATCGCCTCAGCGGGGAGGTTTTCGCCAAACCAGACAACGTCGGGCCGGAGCCGTCCGCCACACGCCGGGCAGCGGGGCAACTCGCCCGGGACGAACTCGAGCCGGGATTCCTGGGATTCGAGTTGGAAGACGGTATTGCAATCAAAGCACTTGTTCCTGCGGATGTTGCCGTGCAATTCGATTACGTCGCGGCTGCCGGCCTGACGGTGCAGGTTATCCACGTTCTGGGTGATCAGGACGAAGTGCGAGACGAGCTGCTCCAACTCGGCCAAGGCAACGTGCCCCGGGTTCGGAGTGACGTCGGCGATCAGCTGGCGCCGCCAATCATACCACTCCCACACCCGCACCGGGTTGGAGAGAAAGGCCTGGACGTTGGCCAGCTCCTCGGGCCTGAACTTTTTCCAGAGGCCGTCCTCATCGCGGAATGTGGGGACGCCGCTTTCCCTGGAAACTCCCGCTCCGGTGAGAGCGCAGACACGTTTTTCGCCGAGCATCTGCTCCGCGAGAGCCGCGATTTTGTCGCTTGCTTGCCTGTCCATCGTGACCTATATTTGCGCCTCTGAAACGAAACGGCCGTTGCAAGTTGGAATACGAAGATGCCTCAGCACAAGTCAAACGAGAAACGGATGCGGACGTCGGATCGTGAACGCAGCCGCAACCGGGCATACCGGGCGAAGATCAAGGATGCGGTCCGTGCGGTTCGCGACTCGGAGAGCTCCGAGCAGGCCACCGAAACCTTCTCGGCGGCAGTGAAGGTACTCGACCGCGCCGCCGGGAAAGGGATCATCCACAAGAACCGCGCCGCCGACAAGAAGTCCCGTCTCGCGAAAATCGTCCGCGGCCGCCAGGGCTGAATCCACTCCGGAATCCGCCTTCCACCTGTAAGGTACACAACGGGGAACGCGCTGCGTTCCCCGTTTCCTCTCTCAAAGATCTTCAGCGGGCTCACTTCGCGGAGTAATTCGGAGCTTCCTGGGTGATGACAACGTCATGCGGATGGGATTCGCGCAGTCCCGCCGGAGTGATGCGCACCATCTTCGTTTTTTTGCGGAATGCGTCGATGTTCGCGCAGCCGCAATAGCCCATCGCGGCCCTGACGCCGCCGAGCAGCTGGAACACGGTGTCGGCCAGCTCCCCACGATACGGGACCCGTCCCTCGATTCCCTCGGGGACGAGCTTGTTGGGTTCGTGCTCATCCTCCTGGAAGTAACGATCCTTCGATCCCTTGGGCATTGCGGCGAGGCTTCCCATGCCGTGGAAGACCTTGAACGCGCGTCCGTCGAAGAGAATGCGCTCGCCGGGACTCTCCGCCATTCCGGCGAACAGGGACCCGATCATCACCGTGCTGGCTCCGGCGGCGATTGCCTTGGCGATATCCCCGGAGTACTTGACACCGCCATCCGCGATGACCGGGACGTCATGCTTGTCGGCTTCTTCCGCGCACGCCATTACCGCGCTGATCTGGGGAATGCCGACACCGGCGACGACGCGCGTGGTGCAAATGCTACCCGGTCCCACCCCCACTTTCACCGCATCGACCCCCGCTTCGATCAGGTCGCGGGTTCCCTCCGCGGTGACGACGTTTCCCGCGACCAATTGCAGATCCGGGTATTTCTTGCGAATCTTCCTGACCGCTTCGATGATGCCGATGCTGTGTCCATGTGCGCTGTCGACGACGACCACATCCACCCGGGCATCTACGAGAGCGGAGACACGTTTCTCCCAATCGTTCGCGCCCACCGCCGCGCCGACGCGAAAGCGGCCGCCGTCATCCTTCGACGCGTTGGGAAACTGATTCTGCTTCTGGATGTCGAGCACCGTAATCAGTCCAGCGAGAGCTCCGGCCTTGTCCACCAGCAGCAATTTTTCGATGCGGTGTTTCTGGAGGATCTTTTTCGCCTCTTCAGTGCTCGTTCCCACCGGCGCAGTAACCAGCTCGCGGGTCATGATCTCGGCGATCGGCTGTTTCAGATTCTCCTCGAAGCGGACGTCACGGTGGGTGAGGATGCCGACCAGTTTTCCCTGGTCGACGATCGGGATGCCGCTGATGCCGTAGCGCCTCATGGTCACGAGCGCTTCGCCGAGGGGACGGTTGGACGCGAGGGTGATCGGTTTTTCGATCACCGCGCTCTCGGACCGTTTGACACGATCCACCTCGGCCGCCTGCGTCTCCGGCGGCATGTTCTTGTGGATGATGCCGATGCCGCCCTGGCGCGCAATCGCGATCGCCAATTCGGCCTCGGTGACGGTATCCATCGCGGCGCTGACGAGCGGCATGTTCAGGCGGATGCCGCGTGTGAGACGAGTGCTCAACTCGACATCGCGCGGGAGGACCTCGCTGCGCGCGGGGACGAGCAACACATCGTCGAATGTCAGCGCCAGATGATCATTAAGTGTGGCCATATCAACCGCCCACTCTATGGATCAGCCCTTTACCCAGGGCGAGATCACGTTCGTGTAAAAGTCGATGTATTCCGGCATCGCAAACCCGCTGCGGTAGAGCACCAGCAGGGTGCCCGCGAGCACAACGATCATGAACAGGAAAATCAGCCAAGCCGACTGCACGGTCACCCGGTAGCCGATCCGGATCATCGAGACGATTCGCACCAGGAACCAGAAGATGAAGATTGTGTACAGGATCAGCACCGTCACCTGGAACCAGCTGAAATCGAGCAGGCGGTAGTGAATCAGGCCGAGCGGAAGCAGCAGCAGAAAATTTGTGCTTGCCCAGGAGACGAGGCTGAAGGTCTGCTTGATGGTCAACGAGCCGCGGAAGGGAATTGAGACAATGCGGACGAGCAAGGCGAGCAGCACGAGACCGAGGAAATTGATCACGGTGAAAGCGAGCAGCCCCTGGAGCGGCTGCCAGGCCCATTCCACGAGCCTCGCCTTCACCTGGAAGAACGGGATGGCCAGGGTGAGCAGGTAGTCCAGGCCGAAATCCGAGCGGCTGTGATGCAGCCAGCCAGCCTCGATGATCGCCTGCTGCGCGGAATAGAGCAGCGCAACGAGGAAAGTCTGGCCCGACTGGAAGTAACGTTTGTCGCGAATGTCAACGAAGAAGCCGTGCATGTGCGCGAACATCCGCTGCAGATTGTGCCGGAAGACATTGTTCTGGCGCATCATCAGCAGCAGGAACCCCCCGACCGCCATCGTCGCGAGCGGGAAAATGATGGGGAATTCCGGATGAGGAGTCTCGAGTGTCGGGGCCTCGATCCGGAGTTGCCCCATCGCCTCGCCGACTTTCTGCCAGGCGATGCGCTTCTCCCGGTCGCTTGTCATCAGGCCGCGGGCGATTTCGTTGTTGAGTCGTTCTCCTCCGGCGATGAGCATCGGCAGGGCGCTGAGGCGGTCGGCGTAAGCGTCGATGATAAAGCCCGCCGAGGGCATGGCGCGGGCCGCCTTGAGCTGGTGGAGCAGCGCATCCGACTGCCGAACCTGTCCGCGGATGCTGTCTTCCGCGAGACTGTTGCGTGTCGCGAACGCCCCGAGGCCGCCGATTAGCCAGGGCTCGGCAGTGTTATGCAGCGGGGCGAGTGGCTTGAAAATGAGGTAGGGCGATCGCTCGGCGACCCCGACGACATGTTCGGGGAGCTGCCGCGATCCGTTGATCGCGAATCCCGCCATCAAAGGGCGCTGATCGAGCTGTGAGATGTTCGACGCGAGTTGGCCGATATCGTCGACGACGGCATCGGACGGAGGAGCCCAATTGATCAACCCCCAGGCGGCGATGCTCGGGTGCATGCCCTCGCGGCGGACCATAGCGGTGAGCATTTTCGCGAGGCGATCGTGAAACGGCGTTGAGAGGAAGATGGTTTCGGGGATTCCCCGCAGCCCGAGCTGCGGCACCAGCAGCAGGCCCAATTCGTCACAGATGCGCGCGGTAGCGGGATGGGGCGGATCGCCGATGATGCGGACGAGATTGAAGCCGAGGTTTTTCACCCTCTCCAGGTCGGCGCGCACCTCATCGGACGTGAGGGCAATGCCGCGGCCGATCGTTTCCTGCCGTACATCGACACCGCGGATCTGGAGGCGCTTTCCGTTGAGCAAAATCCCGTCGGGAGCCCAGCGGATCTCGCTCAACCCGAAGCGGAACGGGATGGACCAGACGCTGTCACCACTCTGGAAGACAAGGCGGAACGAATACAGAATCGGTTTCTCAAGATTCCAGAGTTGGGGGTGCTGGATGGAGCCGTGCACTTCGCCCTGGACGCGTTCGACCGCGTCGATGGTGATCGGGACGGATTCGCTGCGGCCGTGTGTCTGGCCGTCCGGAGAATCCCACTCGGCGTGAATCGAGAGTTTCTGTACGACAACCGAATCGATATTCGGATTGCGGAGGTTGCGCAGGGAAAAGGCAATTTTCCAATCCGCGATCGAATAGTCGTCTCGAAAGCGCACGTCCCAATCGAGATCCTCCACTCCGATCAGGGGTCCGGCCACCAGTGCGACGTCGGAGAAGAGGCCGGAATAGGGAACGGAATCATACAGCTTTGGTTTCAACGGGATCGACTGCCGTGCGCTGAGCTCGTCGTGGATTTCGACCTCAAGATCGTTGGGTTTGTCGAACTGCAGCAGCCAGCGTGGAAGCTCGATGTCGAAGGTGGGCCAGTCGGCGTCCCAGGCCTCGACAAGGCGGCCGTTCACCTTGACCGACAGATGCCGCCTCGCGCCCCAGAAGACGAGGTGAAGATGCCGCTGCTGGTACTCCGGGGGGATCCGGAACGTCGTCGAGAGGGTTACTTTCCCTTCGCCGCTGGGCCAGCATCCGGGAACTACAATCTGGCTGGATTGGTCCTTTCCCCTCTGCAGGTGCCACGTTCCCGAAAGCGGTTTGTACCAGGTGGCCGAGGTGGGAGCGAACAACCCGGTCTGGGGTATGTAGGGTTGGGAAGGATCCCCGGCCCGGTACGCAAAGTCATGCGAGGCCGCCGCAGGCACGGCGAGAAGCAACGCAAGCAACAGTGCAAGGGCGGGGGAACTCGCTGTACGGACCATGGTTCCGCCGGATTGATCAAAGTTGAACGTGAATATACACAGTGCCTCGGAACCCTGCAACGATACTTAGCGGCGAACCCTTGCCTCTACGAAGCGCAAAGCCTAAGTTTGCTGGCGATTTATGATGCTGAGAAACCCATTTCAAAGACGCGGCATGGTTCGCACCGTAATCGCCGCGGCACTCTTTTTCGGAGTGGTGTCCGCCGCCTGGGCGTCGATCGATTCCCCTCTGCCCCACGCGCACTGGACGTCCATCCTGCCGCCGCTCGTCGCGATCGGACTGGCGCTGATCCTAAAGGAGGTGGTGGGTTCCCTGCTGCTGGGTATTTACGTCGGGAGCCTGCTGCTGACGCCGACGGAACCGGGGCGCGCGCTGGTTCGTTTGGCGACGGATTTCCTGCAGAACGCGCTGGCGAATCCGACACACACCTCCGTAGTACTGTTCAGCCTGATGCTTGGGGGCATGGTCGGGATTCTCGCCCGCTCCGGGGCGATGGCGGGAATCGTGCGAGCGCTCGGGGCACTTTCCAACACGCGGCGTGGCGGCCTGCTTGTCTCCTGGGCGATGGGCCTGTTCATCTTCTTCGACGATTATGCAAACACGCTATTGGTCGGCAACACGCTTCGCCCCTACACCGACCGGCTCCGGATCTCGCGGGCGAAATTGGCGTACATCGTCGACTCGACGGCTGCACCTGTCGCGTCGATCGCGGTGATCAGCACCTGGATCGGCTTCGAAGTGGGTCTGATCCGGGACGCTTCGGTTGGTCTGGCGGGAATCGGCGACGCCTACGCGCTGTTCCTGCAGGCGATCCCTTACCGCGCGTACAGCATCTTCACGCTGATCCTCGTGGCGTCGCTGGCGTTTTGGCAGCGCGACATCGGCCCGATGCTCGCCGTCGAGCGCGCGACGGTTGCGGGCAACGATCCCAGCCGTCAGGCGGATGCGATTTCCACGGTCGAGGCGGAGACCCCGGCGGGATTGAACGCGCTGGCGATCGCCCTGATCCCGATTGGATTGGTGATTGTCGCCACCTTCGTCGGTTTGTACGTCTCCGGGCGTTCGGCGCTGGGGCACCCGGCGCCACTATTCGAGATTCTCGGCCGGGCGGATTCATCCTCCGTGCTGCTCGCCTCATCGTTTCTCGGGGTGCTCTCCGCCGCGCTGCTCGCGGGCACCATCGGGCGAGTGAAAGTGAGCGAAGTATCCGAGGGATTGATCGACGGGCTGCGTTCGATGGTGCCGGCGATGGTGATTCTGCTGCTTGCGTGGTCGTTGAGTGACGTGACCAGCAGGCTTGGGACAGCGCAATTTGTGATCGACAGCGCGACTGGAAATCTGACCCCTGCTCTGCTCCCCGCCGTGCTCTTCGTCGTCTCCTGCGCGACGGCGTTCTCGACGGGGACATCGTGGGGAGCGATGGCGATCCTGATCCCGATCGCGATACCGCTTGCTCACCAGCTTCCGCTGGAAGCGGGGAGCAGCGCGGCTGTTGCGCACGGGGTGCTGCTGGGCGGCGTCGGCGCCGTGCTCGCGGGCGCGACATTCGGCGATCACTGCAGCCCGATCAGCGACACGACGATCCTCTCCTCGATGGCGAGCGGCTGCCACCATATCGACCATGTGAACACGCAAATCCCGTACGCCCTGATCTCGGGCGCGGTCGCCCTCATCTTCGGCTATCTCCCCTCCGGACTCGGAATTCCCGCATGGGTAGGCCTGATTTTCGGAGTTGCGGTGCTGGCGATTCTTCCGCGCTGGTTCCGTGCTAGCGGGCAGGGGACGCCGCCCGGGTAAGCGGGGCGCTACTCCCGGATGTCGAATCCGCCATCGCGGTTGGTTCCGAGTTGAGAGCGAATACTCTCGATCAGGTTCCTAGCGTCCGGATCGCTGGCGATGTGAAGCGTGTAATAAACCGCGACGGTGACTGCGGCGGCGAGGGCGACCCAACCGAACGAGAGTTTCAGCATCAGCTGCATTACCAGCGCGGGCAGGAGAAACAAACCGCTGACAACGGCGGATTTCAGGAGAAGCCAGATAGAACGCAACAGCGGGACCTCGGCCGCGCGCAACGACCAGGCACCGAGCAGCGCCAGCACGACGATGCCACCGAGCGAATAGACAAGCAAAGCCGTGCGTGAATTTCCGATTTTCCCGCCTGCGATCAGCGCCGCGATCTGCACCACGAAAAGTGTCAGTGTGAAAGTCAGCCCCACCCCCTGCCGTTCGAGGACGTTGTAAAGGGTGCCCAGCGGGACGACGACGAGCCTGAGGAGAATAAACGGGGCCAGAAGCGATACGAACACTCCGGCCTCACGCCAGGGCGCACCCAGGAAGAATTGGAAGAGATCCGGGCCGAGCAGGCACAACAGCGCAAATGGAAGAAACATGTAGCGGATGACACTCCGGTACAGGCGTTCGGTCAGTTCGCGAATACTCTGCCCGTTCGCATGCCGAGCGCTCGCCTGTTGAAAGAACACTTGCTCCAGCGCGAGTCCGAGCACAAGGAAAGGGATCCTCACGAGGACAGCTGCGCGCGTATAAAAGCCGACGATCGCCGGGTTGAAAAAGTACGCAAGCAGGATCACCGGAGCTTCGCGTCCAGCGGCTTCCAGCAGGGAATCACTCACCGAGAAAGCCGGGAATTTCCAGTAGCGTTTCATCTGTTGGACGACGCCGCGGAGATAGACGCCATTCGGTAGAGTCCCGCGATGCCGGAGCATGAACAAGATCATCCGCAGTGGGCCAAGGATCAGACCGAGGAGGCGAAGCCCTGCGAGGTGCATTCCGCTTTGAAAGCCGATAGCACCACCGCCGATAGCGAAAGCGGACAGGCCTCCCTGTTTCCACACACGCTGCTCGGCGAGGACACGGTAGTTTTCGCGCCTTGTCAGCCACGCCTGAATTGGCAGCGCCAGCGCAAACAGAGTTACGCTAAGCGGGAACCACCAGAGGACACGTATCAGCGAAGATGCCTGTAGCCGTTGAAGGATGGCTGGGCCCCAATGATAGACGCCGAAAAACAGCAGGACCGAAACGATGGCAATCCAGAACAGAGAGAGGACGAATAGCTGCGAGGCATCGCGGCCTTCTTTGGGCAGCAGGATTGCCTTGTCATATCTTAGCGCGGCGATCGGACCCACAATCGTACCGAAGGAAGCGAAGAGCGCCGCCAGGCCAAACGCCTGGGGCGGAAACAGGCGTGAAGTAATCGGGGCGGAGAAAAACGAGAGGAGAAAGGAGAGAAACATACCCCCGGAAAGGAAGGCGATTCCCCTGGCTAGCGTGCTTACAGGAGCAGGCTGTTTTTTAGTCTTGTTCACCGGCGTGTCCGTTCAAATGCACTCTTAATACGCTTTAATATCAATAACCTAAACAGCATACTCCCGGCGGCAGCAGCAAAAGTATACCTTGCGTCCAGCAGGGGCAAGGTTTACCTTTGCAAGCTGGATGAAAGATAGGATCACAACGACAGCTTATCCTCGTAATTGGAGTGAAGATGCAGTCCCGTGAAGCGGAAGAGAACAGGGTCACACTCTGGGATCACCTCGCACGTATCATCCGGTGGAGACGGACCTTTATCCTTTTCCTTGCTCTTGTCGCCGCCGCTTCCGTCGTTTACGCACTGCTGGCGCAGCAGTGGTTCAGAAGTGAAGCTCTGGTTCTGCCGCCGCCAGCGGAGCAAACAGGATTGAGCTCCTTGCTGCCAGGATTGGGATTGGGAGCGATTGGCGTTCCCGGAGCGATGGGCAATGAATCGTACCTAGCAATGGCGATCCTTGAGAGCCGAAACCTGCGGGACGCCGTGATAGACAAATTCGATTGGACTAAGAATCACAAGGCGAAATCGCGGATGGAGGGGTATAAAATCTACGAAAAACTGGTTCGATGGGAGTTTACGGAGCAGGGCAGCATTTCGATTTCTGTCGATGAAAAGACACCCGAACTTGCGGCCAATACGGTCAATTTCATCGTCAATTGGATGCAGGATCATTATGTCGATGTGATCCACTCCCAAGCGAAAAACCAACGTGAATATATCGGCAGGCGCGTCGACGAGACCTATGACGACATTCATAAGCTGGAAGATGAATTCATCGCTTTTCAGAAAAAGACAGGCGTTGTTTCCGTTGAGGATCAGGTCCATGCCGCGGTTGAAGCCGCAACGGAAATCTATAAGAGTCTCGTAATCGCGGAAGTAAACCTGAAAGTCATGGAACAGACCCTCCCGCAGAACACGACCGACATCTCGCTGCTCCGTGAACGTGTGAAAGCGTTGCGCGGGGAACTCGATCGTGTCACGGAACAGAGTGACAAGCGTGCGACAGATTATATCCTCACTCTGGATGTCGCTCCCGAAGTCGGTGTGCGCTATTACCACATGGAGCGCGAGCTAGACCTGCAAACCGTGATACTGCAGTTCCTATTGCCGCAATACGAGCAAGCACGAATTTCAGAACTTCGCGAAAACAGCAACGTGTACGTGCTTGACTGGGGGCAGGTGCCGGATAAACGGATCCGACCGAAACGCGCTCTGATTGTGATCGCATTTGTGATGCTCGGTTTTCTGATTATTTACACGGTCGTTTCTTTCGTGGAATGGGTCAACAACCTGAAGGACGGAAATCGAGAGAAATATGATCAAGTCAGGTATGTATTTGACCATTTGAATCTGAAACAGTTCTTCCGCAAAGACTCATTCGACGAGCTTGGCTGAATTGCGCCAATGAACGCGATCGTACAAAAATCAGGGCAGCTTTTCAGCCTTCGCCAGTATGTGAAAGCCATTTGGTGGCTGTTCATTCCCGCCTTTCTGCTGATTTCGATAAAATTCAATATGGCGTATGGGATCATCTTCCTCTTCGCCATGTTTATTTTCATCAAGTTTGCGTGGAAGAACTGGTTTCTCCCGGTATTGTTTCTACTATATGTAGCTTTAATTCCGGCAGAACACTGGGGTGAGGTGTTCAATATATTTCCATTCTATTTCTATGATAAAACGATTTATATTATTATAATATTAAGCCTTTGTGTAGTTTTTTATAGTACCTCATTCATTAAGAGAACAGAGGTGAAAGCCGTTGTTGCAGATAATTATTTGAACATTATAATTTATGCTTATATTTATTATGCTATTTTTGCAATTGTGCGTGGTATGGCATTTGGAAATAATTCAGCAAATTTACTAATAGAATTTAGCCAACTATTTATGTTTTTAGGTTTCTTTATTTGGTATTATGTATTATATAATAAAAATATCATGAGATGGCTATTATATATTGTAATTCTATCGACTTTTGTGTCGCTAGAGTTTGGGTATCTTATCAGCAGAGCGTTTACCAACATATTGGATTTTGTGATATTCAGGCCGATAACGAATCATGCGTATATTGGAGTTGTAGGCTTACCGCTGACACTCGGTCTTTTCCACATAAAGAAAAAGATGCTATGGCGAATTTCGCTAAGCATATTGGGATTTATCCAAATATTATTGATCATTTTATCGCAGAAAAGGATGTTATGGGTTGAATTAATCTTTTTGTTCATGTTATTTTATTTCCTTTATATTAACAGATACGGTATCACATTCAATAGAATTTTCAAAAGTATCTTATTGTACGCGATATACTTTATGTTTTTATTTGGTTTGCTCTATTTTAGCGCAAGCTTGTTCAACGTAGATATCAATATCATTCTGGGCCGTTGGCAAGGTGTGGGAAACCTGAGTGATAATTCCCTCCTGATGAGGTTCTTTGATATCAACCGAGCGTTAAAGATTCTGCACGGAAACTTCCTGCTCGGCATGGGCGCCGGCTCGGAACTTCGTTCTGCAGGTACCGGAAGTTCCTTTCGATTCATTGACAATAGCTACGTGATCGCCTTGTTCAAGGGCGGTATCATTCAGTTGATTCTACTCTGCGCCGTCTATTTTACCGCATTGCAGCGTTCCTACCGTATCTACAAAAGAGCCGAACACGTTGAATTGCGGATCATCGGTGCGTCTCTGTTCACCGCGATCGCCGGCATCATGTTTTCGGGCATGACCGAAGTGTCGATGATCTATTTTGCGCACGTGTACATCTGGATGATGGTTTTTGCAATAACCATCATCCTTTACGAACGTTATATTATCAAGCGAAATCGTATCAACAACGTCTATGAATGTGATACCGAAAATTGGGAACGGCTCTAACATCCTTGTACGTCTCAAAATTCGCTGGCTTTGCAGAGTCTATTCCGAATTCAAGATCAGCCCTTTTCCGTGAGCAGAGTAGGATTGACCGTGTATCCTGT
Organism: uncultured bacterium; assembly: GCA_964538455.1. Taxonomy (GTDB): domain Bacteria; phylum Electryoneota; class Electryoneia; order Electryoneales; family Electryoneaceae; genus JAZDLX01. Next base: position 176,520 of record CAZIDZ010000003.1, on the reverse strand, counting down.
GCACCAACTGTCATCAATTCCGGCGTCTTCGGGGTATGAACCCGGGAAGCGAGGGTAGAACGTGGCCGCTCTGCTCATATCATGTCTTCTCCTCCTTTTTTACTCTTTCCTCCTCTTCCCTGTGATTCTGCTGGCTGCAGCATCGAGGAAACGGGAGACGGAATGGGCGATTCCGGAGGACGCGGATTTGCCGCAGGTGGAGTTATTCATCTCGGCGCGCAATGAGCAGGCGGGGATCGCGGGTAGAATCGAGAATTGCCTGAATCTGAAGTACCCGAAAGGCCGTCTGCAGACCACGGTTCTGGCCAACGGTTGTAAGGACAACACCGTGGAAATCGCCCGCGGTTACGACGATCGGGGAGTGCGAGTGCTCGAGTTCGGCGAGATCGGCAAGACAGAGGCGCAGAACCGTGCGGCAGCGGACTCAGAAGCCGAGATTCTCGCGTTCACCGACGCCAACACGCTGTTCGAAGAAGATGCCCTGCGCCCGCTGGTCGCACCGTTTACGGAGAGCGCGATCGGCGCGGTGAGCGGCCGCCACCGGTACAGAAACGGCGAGCGTGCCACCGACGCCACCGAATCCGCCTATTGGAATTTTCTGGAAACGGGATTGAAGCGGGCGGAATCGAGGACCGGCGGGCTGATCGGGGCGAACGGCTCGATCTATGCGGTCCGCCGCGAGCAGTACATTCCCCTCCCTGCCGACGCGATCAGCGACCTGCTCGAACCGCTACTGATCGCCCAGGCAGGCTACCGGACGGTTTATGCGCCGGAGGCTGTGGCCTGGGAATCGGCGGAACAGGATTTCCGAGCCGAGCTCGCGCGCAAAGAGCGCATCGTGCGTCGCTCCGTGGCGAGTGTGCTCAAGTTCCCCGAACTGCTCAATCCTGGGAGAAGCGGCCGGCTCGCGCTGCTGTTGTGGAGTCATAAGGTTTTACGCTGGCTCTCGCCATTTCTGCTTGGGGCCGCCCTGCTGGCCTCGACTTTACGCATCCTCACCCGCCGCAACAACGGCTTCGACGTTGCCGTCTTCGGAGCCTCTTCGCTGCTCGGTTTCTTTGGTCTATTAGGCCGGGGGCTTGGCTCCGAACGTCCCATCCCCCTGCTTTCGCACGCGTATTACCTTGTGCTAATGCTGCGCGCCGCAGCCACGGGAGTATTCAACGCGGTGACCAAGGGTTCGCAGATGATCTGGGATCACACGAGATGAAATGGCTGATCCGCCATCGTGCGCCCGTCCTGCTGCTGATCGATCTGGTGATGCTGCAGGCCGCCTTCTATCTCACCTACCAGCTTCGCTATTCCTCGGGGCTGTTCCGCGAGCCGCTGCAGCCACAGTTCATTCCAGTTGCTGCGATGCTGACAGTATTCTGGCTGCTGCTCTTCGCCCTGCAGGGGATCTACGCGAGGACGATCAGCACCTCGCGATTTGAGGCCGTGGAGAGGATTTTCAAAGGCGTCGTAGTCGGAGTGATCCTGCTCTTTTTCATCAGCATGGACCCCGGCCACCCGGTGACGAACACAAGAATCGTGCTGGTCAGCTACGGCATCCTTCTCGTGATTTTCGTCGGTGGTGGACACAGCCTGTTCCGGACATTCGTGCGCCTGCTGTACATGAGGCGCATCGGGCTCTATCATTCGGCACTCTTCGGCTGCGGTCCGCGAGCGATGAATCTGTACCGTCACATCAGCCAGAGGCCGGAATACGGGTACGAGGTCCATTACGTGGTTTGTACGCAGAAAAAACTTCCCGCCGTGAAGCCGGACGTCCCCCTCATTTCCCTTCAGGATTTCGAGAAAATCACCCAAGCCAACCAGTCTGGCCCGGAGACTCTCGAGTATGCGTTGATCGCACTTGAGCCGGAAGAGAGGGGAAAAACGCTGGAGGTAATCGAACTGGCAAGCCGTCATGCGCTGCGCACGATGATCGAACCAGACTTCATGCAGGTGCTCGCCGGGTACGCCAAAACGCGGGAGTTGTACGGTGTTCCGCTGCTCGAGGTGTTTCCCGCGCTGATGACACCGACCGGGAAGCTGATCAAGCGGTTGCTGGACATTCTCGTCTCGCTGTTCCTGTTGGTCGCCGGGTTGCCGTTCATGGCGCTGATTGCGCTCGCAATCCGGCTCGATTCGAAAGGTCCGGCGCTGTTCCGGCAGAGGCGTGTCGGGTACCGGGGGCGTGAATTTACGGTGGTCAAATTCCGGACGATGCAGGCGGATGCGGAAAAAGGGACGGGCGCGGTGTGGGCGACGCCGGACGATCCGCGGGTCACGCGGGTCGGTCGTTTTCTGCGGAACACCCGTCTGGATGAAATCCCCCAAGCCTGGAATGTTCTGCTCGGCGAGATGAGCCTGGTCGGCCCCCGTCCGGAGCGACGTGTGTTCGTCGATGAATTCAGCAAAGAGATCCCGTTTTACGCGAGGCGGCTGAACGCGAAGCCGGGGATCACCGGCTGGGCGCAGATCCGCCGCGGGTACGACACGAACCTTGACGATGTCCGCGAGAAGCTCCAGTACGACCTGTTCTACCTTGAGAACATGTCGGTGTCGCTCGATATTAAGATTCTGTTGAACACGTTTTGGGTGATGATCACCGCCAGAGGGCGTTGAATCGGGAATCGTAACACTTGGGATACAAAGAAGATGCATGATATTCGCCGGATACGTGAACACACGGAGGAAGTGCGTGCTTCGCTCGCGAGGAAGGGATTCGACGCGGATGTCGAGAGTGTGCTGAAACTCGATTCGGAGTGGCGCGATTTGACAAAGGCGGCGGACGATCTGAAGGCGGATCTGAATCGTGCGAGTAAAGCGATCGGGGATGCGAAAAAGGCGGGCCGCGACGCCGCGGAGGAGATGGATGCCGCGCGCCGGATCCGGGAAGAGGCTGTCGGCATCGACGACAGGAAGCGCGATCTTCGCCAGCGGATCGACGCGCTGTTACTCGACTGGCCGAACGAGCCGGATGCGTCCGCGCCCGATGGTTCGAGTGCAGAGGCGAATGTCGTAGTGCGGCAGGAGGGCAAACCACGGAAGTTCGATTTCGAGCTGAAGGATCACCTGGAGCTCTCCGAATCGCTCCGCATTCTCGACATGTCGGTTGGGGCCAAGCTGACGGGCACGGGCTGGCCGGTTTATGTGGGGGCGGGCGCCGCACTGGAGCGCGCGCTGATCAACTACATGCTCGACGTGCAGACTCGCCAGCACGGGTATACAGAGCTGATCGTGCCCCTCGTCGTCAACCGGGCGACAGCTATCGGCACAGGTCAGCTTCCCAAGTTCGAGGACGATCTCTACCGCATCGAGAGCGAGGATTTTTTCCTGATCCCGACGGCGGAAGTTCCGGTGACGAATTTCCATGCGGATGAGATTCTGGGGCCGGATGAGTTGCCAAAGAAGTATTGTTCCTACACTCCGTGTTTCCGCCGGGAGGCCGGTTCGCACGGGCAGGAGACTCACGGACTGCGGCGGGTCCATCAATTCAACAAGGTCGAACTGGTCCAGATCGTCCGTCCCGAAGAGAGTGCGAAGGCGCAACAGGAGATTCTCTCGCACGCCGAAGCAATCCTTGAAGCACTGGCCCTCCCCTACCGGATAGTGGAGCTTTGCGCGGGAGATCTCAGTTTTGGAGCGTCGAGATGCTTTGACATCGAAATCTGGGCTCCGGGCACAAACGCTTGGCTTGAGGCCAGTAGCGTGAGCAACTTTGGTGAATTCCAGGCGAGGCGGATGAACCTGCGTTTTCGCCGTGAGCCTGGCAGCAAGCCCGAGTATCCGCACACGCTGAACGGATCGGGATTGGCGACGAGCCGGTTGATGGTGGCGTTGCTGGAGACGTTCCAGACGCCGGAGGGACGGATCCTCATTCCGAAGCCGCTGCAACCGTATCTCGGCGGTGTCGATCAGATTATCGGAGTCAAGCTTTGAATATTTTGATCATCGGTGCTGGTGAGGTCGGCGGCCACCTGGCGCGATTGTTGAGCCAGGAAAACCATGACATCACGGTGGTCGATCACGATCCGGACCGCATTCAGTATATCTCGAACACGCTGGATGTGCTTGCGATCGAGGGGCCGGGGACGAGCCCGTCCGTGCTCAAGGAGGCGGGCATCGAGAGCGCGGACATGCTGATCTCGGTGACCACCGTGGACGAAGTCAATGTGCTCACCTGCATGATCGCGAAGCAATTCGGCGTGAAAACCAAGATCGCACGGGTTCGCAACCGGGACTTTTCCACCGGGGGCAGTTTTCTCAAACCCGAAGACCTGGGGATTGACCTGATCATCCACCCGGAGCTGGAGGCGACCCGGGAAATCGTACGCCTGATTCGTTACCCGCAGGTCCAGGAAATCATCACCTTCTGCAACGACGAGATCGCAATCATCGGCTTGAAGGTGGTCGAGCGTTCGCCGATCGCCGGGAAGAAACTCCAGGAGATCGCGGAGCTGCGGAAATTCGCCTATCGCCTGGTCGCGGTCAACCGCGAAAACCGCACGATCATTCCGCGCGGCAGCGATCATATCGAGGTCGGCGACGACATCTATATCTCCTGCTATACGAAGAACCTCCAGGACGCCTTTGCGCTTGCGGGCCATCAGGATTGGGAGACCCACCGGGTGATGCTGTACGGCGCGACGCCGATCGGTCGGATGGTGGCGAAGGAGCTGGAGCAGGAAAAGAGCATTCACGTCAAGCTGATCGAACGGAACCGTGACCGGGGGCTCGCCGCAGCGGAGGGCCTGGACAACACGGACATCGTTGTCGGCGAGGCGAGCGACATCGATTTGATCTCCCGCGAGGGGATCATCGACATGGATGTTTTCGCGGCGCTGACCGACGACGACGAGGACAACATCGTCACCTCGCTGCTCGCGCGCCACCTGCGGGTTCCGAGAACGATCACGCTGATCGGCAAGACGCAATACGTGCCGATCGTGAAAACGATCGGGCTCGATGTGGCGATCAACCCCCGGCTGTTGACCTCGAACGCGATCCTGAAATTCATCCGCATCGGCCGGATCATCAGTCTGCGCCACATGGTGGGAGTCGACGCGGAGACCTACGAGTTCGAGGTCGATCCCGGGTCGGAGATCGTGGGCAAAAAACTGCGGGAGATCAACTTTCCGAAGGGTTCTATCGTGGTCGCGGTGGAACACAAAGATTTCGGAGAGATCCCGGTCGGCGACACCCCGATCTACGTCGGCGACCGTGTCGTCGTCTTCTGCATCCCAGAGTCTGTGCCGGACGTCCTGCGATTGTTCAGCTAGGACTGGTCGATGAATCCACGAACCGTTTTCCGCATCGTTGGCACCCTGCTGCTGCTGCTGGGAGCCTCGATGCTGCTCTCGGTGGGAATCGCGCTGATTTATGGTGACGGGGACGCGCTGGGGATTGCGTTTTCCGCGCTGATCGTGATGGCTACCGGGTCGTTGCTGGTGCTGTTGAAGCGCGGCAAGGTGGACCTGACTCTTCGCGATGGATTCGCCGTCGTCAGCCTCGGCTGGTTCTGCATGTCCCTGGCCGGCTCCCTTCCCTTCCTGATCACAGGCGCAATCCCGACGTTCACGGAGGCCTTTTTCGAGTCCGCCAGCGGATTTACGACGACCGGCGCCTCGATCCTGACGAACATCGAGAGCCTTCCCCACGGCATCCTGTTCTGGCGCAGCTTCACCCATTGGGTCGGGGGCATGGGAATTATCGTTTTTTCGATTGCCATTCTCCCGTTCCTCGGCATCGGCGGGATGCAGATGTTCAAGGCGGAGTCCCCGGGGCCGACCGCCGATAAACTCACCCCCCGCATCAAGAGCACGGCAGAAATCCTGTGGGGCGTGTACGTGCTCTTCACGGTCTGCGAGGTTGTGCTGCTGACGCTCGGCGGAATGCCCCTTTTCGACAGCGCCTGCCACGCGTTCGGGACGCTTGCGACGGGCGGTTTTTCTACGAAAAGCGCGTCGATCGGGTATTACGATTCGGCGTACATCCACTGGGTGATCATCGTCTTCATGTTCCTCGCGGGAGTCAGCTTCAACCTCCACTACCATGCCCTGCGAGGACAGCCGAAGCAGTACCTGCAAAGCCCCGAGTTTCGATTCTTCGCGTCGATCATTATCGCGGCGGTGCTCGCGATGACCGCGCTGCGTCTCGTCGAGGGGGATCCGCTCGAGAAATCGCTGCGGGAATCAGCGTTCACCGCAGTGTCGATCACCACGACGACGGGCTATGCCACGGCAAACTTCGAGGCGTGGCACCCAGTGGCGCAGATCGCCCTCGTGCTGCTGATGATCATGGGTGGCATGGCGGGATCCACCGGGGGCGGGATGAAGGCGATTCGCATCCAGCTGCTGATGAAGCAGGCGCGGGTGGAACTCCACAAACTCGTCCACCCGCAGACGCTCTACCCTATCCGCCAGGGAGGAAGGATCATACAGGAAGAGATCGTTCTCAACGTGCTGGCGTTTGCGCTGCTCTATGCCGTGCTGCTCGCGATCGGAACGCTGATCATGTCACTGATCGATCTCGACCACGTAACGGCGTTTACCAGCGTTGTCGCATGTCTCAGCAACATCGGGCCCGGTCTCGGCGGAGTAGGCCCGACGGACAACTACGCGGCGATTCCCGGAGTCGGGAAGTGGGTGCTGAGCATGATGATGATCACCGGGCGACTGGAGATCTATACGGTGCTCGTGCTGTTCACACGGACATTCTGGAGCCGGTGAGCGGCGGTTAGCGGGATACCCGGATTCGATAATCCGGGCTACAACTGGGTCCCCCGGTTAAGCCGGGGGATGACTATAGGCGGCTAACACGGACTACTATTGCTGGAATAATTCAAGAAACAGAAGCGGAAGCCAGGGCGTTGAGATCGTATGGGGCTTCCTACTCTTCGTTTGATCTCCGGACAAATCCGTTTTCATCCTTCTGCGGCGACCATCCCGGTTGTTTGACCAGATCCTCGAGCAACTTCCGCGCTTTTTCGGTGAGCCGATCGGGCAGGTGGTAGTGGACATGGACGAGGATGTCTCCGGCGCCACCTCCCGTTATTGGCAGCCCCTTTCCCCTCACTCGCAGAATCGCATCCGGAGCGACTCCCGGTTTTAGAGTCAGCTTTACCTTCCCCTTGGGCGTGGGCACCTCGACGTCGCCCCCGGTTACAACCTCAAGCAGCGTCACCGGTAAATGGTAGACCAACTCCTCCCCGTCCTGTTCGAAATAGGCGCTGTTTTTCGAACGGAGTTCGATCAGCAGGTCGCCCGGCCGGCCCCTGTACGGACCCGCGTTCCCCTGCTTTGAGATGCGAATGACCGTTCCTTCGCGGCTGTTCGAAGGGATGTCGACAGTAATCGTGCCGGCGCTCCGGACGATGCTTCGCCCGCCGCAATTGAGACATCGTTCCTTGATGATCTGCCCGGTGCCCTGGCAGTTGGTACAGGTGACAAAAATGGTTTTCCCGTCCTTGACGCGCGGCACCTCGCCCAGTCCCTGGCAGATGGAGCACTCGTGCAGCCCGTGCCCCGGTTTGATCCCCGTGCCGCCGCAAACCTCACAGGAGATATCCCGCTTGACCTTGAGGGTGCGGCGGGTGCCCTCCGCCAGTTCGAAGGCGTCGAGCTCCAGGCTGATTTTCTGATCCTTGCCACGGGCGGGAGCGTTGGCGGCGGGCCCGTCTGTATCTCCGCCGAAACCGCTCTGAAAGACCTTTTTGAACAGTTCCGCGAAGGAAGCGGTTGATTTCTTCTTCTCCGCGGCCCTGGCGCGGGTGCGCACCGCCTCTTTCTGATGGTAGACGATCCGCTGTGCGGGATCGGTGAGGATGCGGTACGCCTCACCGACTCGTTTGAAACGCTCCTCGGCCACCCTGTCGCCCGGGTTGCGGTCGGGGTGGTATCGTTTGGCGAGTTTCCTATAAGCGTCGCGAATCTGTCCGGGAGTCGCGTCCGGCTGGACGCCCAATTCACGATAATAGGAATTGCGTTTCTGTTCGTTCACTCGCAACACCTTCGAGGTCAACCTGCGAAGGTACGCTCACATGACAGGAGCGGCAACTCCGCAAGAAAAAGGGGCCGAAACGGCCCCGAGCTGGCTGAAAAGCGGCAGCGGATCAACCCCCGCCCCGTTGACGCTGTAGTCCGGGAATGATCTGTTCGATCAGTTTCTCGGCGGTTTTGTCGACAACCTCGGGCCGGTCATAAAATTCCTCTTCGCTTCGACGACGGGCCCGTTCGACACCGGTTTCATCGGCAGCTCCCTGCACGGCCTTGGCGATGCCGCCCGCCATTTTGTCAATCACCTCGGGTTGATCGTAATAGTTTTCCTGAACGCGCCGGCGGACGTCATCGAGCTTCTTGGTCCGCTCCTGCGGGCCGTACGCCTCGCGGTGGAGCCGGGCCATTTCCTGGTACCGGGCCACCTCCGCGGAAGAAGGCGAGATTTTTGCGGTGTCCTTTCCGCGGCCGGTTTCGGCATCCTGCTCAACCGGCCGGGTTTTGTCTGTATCCTGCGCGGGCGCGCGGTCGACCGGTTTCGGACCCAGGGGACCTGCAGCGCCTGTTTTATCAATGCCGTTAACCATCTGGGCGATCCCTCCCATCGGGGTATTTTGGAACGATCAGGATTTCACCTGCCTGCGCACCTCAACCCAGGAGTCGCGCAACTCCTGCAATATTTTGATCACCGGTTCGAGGCGGTCGGCATCCTGATACGCGTTCGCCACGGTGATCTCGCGGATAAAGAACTCGTACAGCGAGCTCAGTTTTTCGGCAATGTCGCCGCCTTTTTCCGGATCCAGCGACTTCCGCAGTTCGCTGATCAACTCAAAAGAAAGGTCGACGTTTTTGACGCGATTTTCAACGTCGTTCGACTTGAGGCTGCGGATTACCTCCTTCAGCGAGCGGATCGCAGCGTCATAGGTCGAGATGACCAGCGACAGCGGATGCGCCGTTCCGAAGGTGACGTCGTCGTACTGCTTGTACGGATTCAGCACAGGCATGGCACACACCTCTTCAAGTGTACTCGGCCTTGAACACCGCCGTCAAGGGCGGTGGTATGACTCAGTCTATCATGACGACAGGGCGCTCGATGCCCAATTCGCCTGGTTCTTGGCTTGTGAAACGGCCTTTTCCATCGCAATGAACTGATTCGTCAGCATCTGTTTCTTCTGATCCAGCCGTGTCTGGTACGCGGCCATCTGGTCCTCGAGGTTCGAGATCTGCTCGGAGTAGCTGTCCTGGACCAACTTGATCAACCCGTCCACGGAATCAGTGAGTTGCTCCACCTGGTCACTGGCGACGATAGAGAGCCCGTTCCCGACGCGTATTGTGGCGCTCGCCGTGCCAGGCGATCCGGTTCCGGGACTGTTAAACCAGATTCTCAATCCTTCAACGGGTGTACCGTTCTTGCCCCGCAAAATGTTGGTGCCTTCCACGGTGGCGGCGTATCCCCCGATCGTATTCGTACCGTTTTTATCGAGCACCCCCGCCGCCGTGTAGGTTGCGAAAACGTCGTAGGTGCCGCCCTGAGTTTCGGGTCTTGACGACTGATATTCCAGGGTCGAGTTCGACGTGGACGATGTGAACGCGAAAACACTTGCGACTTCATCCGCCTTATCCGCGAGCGCATCATCGAGCTGGGAACTGTCAACGGTGAGCAGTCCGCCGGCGCCGATGTCGACCCCGATTGAACCGAGCGTGGTGTAGGCGGAGTCCGCCGGCAGATCCGCGATCTCCGACGTGACCGCGGAGATCAGCTGATCGCGCACGAGCCGTGCCTGGCTGTCGTCCATCAGGACACCACGAATCTCGTTTTCCGAATCATAGGAGGAAAAGTCATTGATCGTCTGGACGACGTCGTTGTACGCGTCCACCCACCCCTGAATTTTCGATTTGATTGCATCGGAATCGTTTGCGATTGTGATCGTTGTGCCGGAGGCATCGACGGCCTTGAGATTGAGTGTCACCCCGGAGATCACGTCGTCAATGGTATTCGTCGTGCGCGTGATCCAGGAGGCCGGAGGATACCCGTCGACACGGATTTGCGCTTCCTGGGGCGCCTGCGTCTGCGTCCAGTTTGCCGTATCGAAGTCGGCCGCGGTCGCTCCGATCGTTGTTCCGGCATCGTTGATCGAGAGCACCGAAGCCGCGGACGGATCATCGGCAGCGAGCACAAGGTGCACGGGATCACTGCTTCCGCCATCATCAATAAACGACGCAGTCACTCCCGGGTTATCCGTATCTTCGTTGATTGCAGCGACGAGGTCCGCGATTGTCGATCCATTCGACAGCGTGATTGTATAGTCCGTCCCGTCAAACGTGTAAACGAAGTCGTTGCCGGCGGTCGTCAGCGAGGTGGAATAAGCGTCCGCCCAACCGGCGCTGTGCACCAGGACTTCGTTTTTGGCGAGCTGATTGACAACAACGGTGTGCGTGGCTTCCACCGCACTCGCCTTGGCGCTGACAGTAATCGCATCCGTATTCGAGCTGGTTGCCTGTTTGAGCAGGACCTCATTGAGTTTGTCCATGTCGTCAGACGTGGATTTCAACGTCTGCAGCTTGGTTTGGATGCTGGACCAGGCTGTCTTTTTGCTTTCGAAAGCGGATTTTCGGTCGTCGAGTATCTGCACTTTCTGATACTCGATCTGCATCAGGGCATCGACAGTAGCCTGCCAGTCAATGCCGGACGAGATTCCGCTAACTGTAGTTGGTGAAGCCATGACTCCTCCGCCGGATGCACGTGGCATGACGGGGTCAGCGACCTGCAACGATCGGGATGGCCTCACAGAAAACACCCATGGAGGCGCAACTCACCCTGAACCTGCGCCTTCCATGGGTGTCGTTTTTTTCGACTCGCCCCGCCTGATCACCGGATCAGGATCGAGACGTTCGGCCGGGAGCGGTTACCCGACCAAACCCGCAACGATTTGCGGCACCATGTTCGCCTGGGAAAGCATCGAGATGCCAGTCTGCATCAGCAACTGGGATCGCACGAAAGCACTCATCTCTTCGGCGATATCCGCGTCACGGATGGTCGACTCGGACGAAGACGCATTTTCCTTGGCGACTTGCAGGTTCGTGATCGTGTTCTGCAGACGAGAAACCTGCGAACCGATGCGTGTCCGCTCAGTATCCTTGGTGTTGATTGCCGCATCCAGCGAAGCGATCGAGTTCTGGGCGCTGACAGTGTTCAACAGATTCAGGCCAGTCAACCCGAGCGCGCTGGCGCTCATGTCGTTCAACGTGACGTAGTAGTAATCCTGCCCACTCACGTTGTACGTGCCGATGTGGAACTTGATTCCAGCCGTGGAATAGTCCCCACTCAGCAGGTAAAGACCGTTGTAATTGGTTGTGTGCGCGATACGCGTGATCTCTGAAGCGAGCTGCTGGAATTCCTCGTCCAGCGAAGCCCGATCCTGGGATGCCAGGGCGCCGTTGGACGCCTGGATCGCCAGCGCGCGCATACGCGTCAGTGTGTTGTCAATGGTCTGCAACGACCCTTCTGCAGTCGCCAGCAGGTTGACGTCGTAATTTGCGTTCCGTTCCGCTTCGACCATTGAGGCGATTTGGGCACGGAATCTCTCGCTCACCGCCAACCCCGCGGGGTCGTCCCAGGAATAGTTGATCCGCAAACCCGAGGAGAGCCGCGTGAGAGTGCGGTCCAAATCTGTCTGGGTTCGGTAGATATTCCTTTGGGCGGTGAGTGCGAGGATGTTGTGGTTGATGCGAGTACTCATGCTGCACCTCCTTGCACTATGTCCCGAAGAGGAAACCCTTGCTAGTCCCTCTATCGGCAGGCCAGGAGTAAACCTTGAGCAAGACTTTCAGGTTCGTTTCAACAAAACCCGAACGTTAAAAGCACGCAGCAACCAAGACATTGGTTGATTCTCGCAAGTCCGTCTGCAGCTTGTGAAAGAACAGGTACTTACCCTCTCATGTCTACCCTTTTTCCCCCCGTTCTGCCATCTCGCAGGAGATCGCGAAGGCCGGAGATCGCCCGTTCGCCACGCCGCAGGGAATGAAACTCGTTCAAGAGCCGTTCCCTGTTGGCGTTCAGATACTTTAAGACTTTGTTATCCAAAGATATAACGCGTTTCAACAGCCGTTTTTCGCTTCCTGAAAGGCTTGGCGGAGTGCTCCCCACCCTGCTGTCGTCGAACAGCGGCAGCGGCTGATCGGGAGGGAAACCCCAAAACACCGCGAGCAGCTTCCCGCGTCGATCGAGCAGCGGATCCAGCGCTGAACGGTGATCGATCCTCGCCGCCGCCACGGTATCTTCCGTGACGGAAAGCAATTCCCTCAGAATCTGCTCGTTGTCCTGTGGGGCGTCGCGCAGCATCAGGCCGCCTTTCCGATCAGCCGGAGCTGTTCTCGGGCGTCCTGCCAATCGTCCAACAGAGGTTTAAGTTCGTACTCGATCAGATCGGCGATCAGAATCGCATCCCGATTGATCTGCGCCTCGATCAACTCCTGGAGGACGCGGGCGATGTTTTCGGTGACCGCATTCATGTTGCCGGATCCCGCTTTCACCTTGGCGCTGTCGACCTGCAGCAGGTTGGCGACGGAAACCGTTGTGCGCAGCAGGATCTGCAATCCATCCAGGCAGCGGGCGAACATCTCGTTGGATTTCTGGTTGTTACCCATCCGGAATTCGTCCGCGGTGCGGTTCAACTCCAACTCGAGCGCACCGTGGAAATCCCGGATCCCGTCCAGAGTTTCGAGCGCCAGTTCGCTGGCCAGGCCCGTCGTGATCTCGACCTTTTCGCCGCCGCTCCTGCTCTGCAGATGGGCCTCCGCCTGACCGGTGATGTCCTGGCCGTCGACGACCACCTTGATGATCCGCCGTTTCGCGTCCAGATCCTTGGACACGGACCCGACGACGTCGCCGATCGTCTTCTGCCCCTCCGCAGGCAGCTCGACCGGTTTGCCATCCACAATCACATTCATCGTACCGCTCCTCCCGCTGTAGACACAGAAGCGTGAACTCCGTGCAGGCGAGCCCGTTCAAGCAGCATTCGCATTCTGTGCGTGTATGTGTGTTCGTTGAGTATCCGCTGACGTGCCCGGATCGACCGCCGCTGCGCATCCTGAGGGTTTTTGCGCACCCAACGAATGCTCTCGGCGATTTCACCAGGTTCCGTATAAACAATACATTCCGTCTCATGATCGAAGAGTTCGCCGAGCGCCTCCTGGGCATCGGTGACAAGCACCCCGCCGGCCGCGGGAACGTCAAACACCCGCTGGTTGACGGCGGTGGGCATCTGGTAGCTGGTGGCGTTCAGCTGCAACGAATTGCGATAGGCCTCGACCAAGCCCCTGGGGTATTCCACCGGGGGGTTGAGCGCCGCCCGGGGTGCGATTTCGCCCCACCCCTGATCCCCGTGAAGCTGCAGTCCCAGCGGTGCAGTTTCGCTGGCAAGATCGCGGCGCAACTGGCGCGTTGCGGTCAGGGCAATCGCCGACGCCGCGTTCAATTTCCTGCGTTTGTCCCAGTCGTCAAGCTCAACGCCTTCCGCCGAAGCCGCCGCCGCGAGCACCGCCTCCGGTTCAAGGCGCCCCGCCCGCTGCAAGGCAACCGCTCTCTGGAGCAGGGGATCGCCGTCGTACAGGGAGGCTTTTTCCTGCCATTCGCGGCTCGGCAAAACCATCGAATTCGCCACCCAGTGAGGCGTACCGGGGTCAAACTGGCCTGTCTTGGGCGAAAAACGTTTTTCGTCGGTCGCCAGCGGCAGATAGACCACGTTTTCGAATCCGTAGGACCGGATCTCCTCGATCGTCGACTGCTCCCAGGTGGCGATCAGGGCGTTCTCCGCGGGACCGATGGCGTGATCGAGCAGGATGAACGCGGGCCGGTCAACGTACCAGGAGATGTAGGGCAGTTCGATGCGATCCAGCAGATGCGCGAGTTCGCCGAACTGATCGAATCCGAGGTGATTGACGGTGACGAGCAGATCCGCGTCGCGGCTGAGCAGCAACAGCCGCTCGATGACGTCCTCCCTGCCGGCGAACGGCAACGGGTGGACGCGGTGGCCGAGTCGTGTCAACGCCGTCGCGATCTCCTGCTGCAAATAGTAGCCGCTGGTCGGGAGCACGATGTTCAGCCGCTCGCCGCGCATTCGCGGCCGTCGGAAGCTGTCGTAGCTGTCGTGAGCTGTTCCCGTCTTCGTAATTACGCGGTCGCGGCCCCGTCCGTGTGAACCGTTCGACGGGACAGACCGCGCCACGTCAGCGAGGAGGCTCAGCAGGGACTGAACAAGGGTTTCAAGCCGTTCGTGCAACTCGAGAGTACGCCGGGACTGTGCCTCAAGACCGTCTTCCGGCAGGTTTTCGAGATCGAAGCGGAACAGCGCCAACACGGGCGCCCAGAGCGTGCTGTGCAGGAACGACTGGAGAATGCTTTCGTCGAGCTGCGCCAGTTCCTGCCCGTAATCAGCCAGCTTTTCCACGGCCCCGGGTTCGTCCGGGGAAATTCGCACGATGCGTTCAGCCAAGCCGGCGGCCCTGCGTATCAGAGCGAGCAGTTCGGTTCCAAGTTCAGTGTCCGGCTGCAGCGCGGCAGTACTGTCTGCACTGGCCGAGTCGTATGACCCCAGGGACTGCAACACCGCCTGCGAATCGACCCCGTTTGGACGCAGGTCCGGCTCGAGATCCGCTTTCAGAATTTCCCGGTAGCATTCACGGATCACGTCCTTCGCTTGCAGCGTTTTTTCCGCGAGCGGATACTTTCTCCACCATCCATCGGCGTCGAATCCGGTTACCCAGATGTGGGCGCCGCGGGTATCGAGGCGGCCGATCACCTGCTCGAGTGGCTGGCCTTCGAGCATGGCGCAGGCAACGCTCGCGACCAGATCCGGGGTGATCAAGCCGTGGCAGTTGTGATGCGGGCAAACGGCGTTGAAATCGCAGGGGAAGCAGGCAATGTCGGGTTCGAGGATCACGCTTCCGCTTCCGTAGGGGCCGGTCTCGTCCGAGAGCGCCGCGCCGAGGGTAATGTCGAGCGAGCGGGTGCCCACCGCCTGAGCGAGGTGCATCGTGCCCGTATCGTTGGTGACCAGCAGCGAACTGCGCTCGAGCACAGCCGCCAACACGGGAAGCGTGGTCTGCCCCGCTAGCACGGCCGCCTCACCGCCCACGATCCGGGCGGCGGTCCCGGCCCATTCGCGTTCGGAGTGCGTGCCGACGAAGACCGGGCGCACACCGGCAGCCTTGAGAATCTGAGCCGCGGCCTGGCCGAATTTTTCCGGCTCCCAACGTTTATCCTCCGTCGAGGCCCCCACCTGGACAACGATGAACGGAGTTTGATCGCCGATCCCTAAGGATTCCAGGATGGACGCGGCTTCCTCACGCGCGTCGCCGGGAACGTGGTAATGAAGCTTCCGTTGATCGGCCGGAAAGACGCCGCCGCCGGCGATTCCGATGTTCATGTCGACGAGGTGGAAGGGGTTCACTCCGCGATTGAGATTCCCTGCGAACCAGTTGCGAGCCCAACGTCCCGCGATGACCCTGAACCCTTGGCTGTCGAGGTGCAGGCCCCCGCGAACCTCGCCGTTAAGCAGGGTCGCAATGATCGCGCTGATCCGCGTGTGGCTGACATTGTAAATCGCCTCGTAGTCAACGGATTGCAGTTCGCGAATCACGTCACGGAATTCGCCGAGTGCGTCGATCAGGTTGACGCGGCGTGCTTCACCCGCGGACACCGCCAGCGTGGTCAACCTGTCGTAATCGAGTGAGATTACCCTGTCGACGTCCATTCCCTGCGCGATCGGCATAAATCCGTCCACCGCGATCAGGTGGAGAGGGTGCCCGGGCCACTGTTCGCGGAGACGGTGCAGCATCGGACCGGTCATCAACAGGTCGCCCATGCGTGTCATGTTGAGGATCGCGACGGGCCGCTTCATGCCGCCACCTCCTCCCGGACAGCGTCCGGGCTGAGCGCGGCGAGGGTGCCGATCCAGCGGGAAAAGCGGCTCTCCGCTTCGTTTCGCACGGCATCGATCCCCCGGGCGTAGAGCGCTTCGCGCTCCAACCGGAAGGGCAGCAGCAGGGTTTTCGCCGATTGCGAACGCTGCTCCTCCTGAAGAGCGAAATCCTCGAGCACGGCCACGCTGAGCGGATTGCCTTGTTCGTCCTGCAGCGGTTCCCCGTTTAGACGAGCGAGAATTCCCCGGCAGAGGGTGACCACCGCGAGCATCGATCGCTGCTCCGAGATGCTGAAAGTCCCCCGGAGCTGTTTCAACACCTCCCCGGAAGGGCTATCCCCCGCGAACAGCGAGAGCCAGACCGGTTTCCATGCGGAGCCGACATCGAAGCCATCCGGTATGGGAACGGAACGGTAGATTTCTTCGAGCTCGATCATCCCGTTCGCGCCCCAGCGAGTGACGAGCGCCCGGAAGCGTCCGCCGAAGGGTTTGAAGACGTATTCAGCGGGAAACGATTCGCACAATCTCGCCCGGACGGCGGCGAACACCACCTCTACCGGGATCGAATCACCACACACGGGAGAATCGCATGCGCTGTGCTCCGGGCAGGGATGACAGCTTTCGAGCGTCTCCAGGATCAGATGTTCGGGCGAACAGGGGCCTGTGTCCTGGGGGCGCGCCATGGCGAGGAACAGCGACACGGTTGGCGTGCCGACAGACGCGGCGATGTGGAGCGGACCGGTGTCGTTGGTGACGACGAGGTTTACCTCCGCAAACAGCGCGGGCAGCAGTTCAACAGGTACGGGTTTATCCATCGCGCGCGCAGAACCGTTGGATAAACGCACGACAGCGCCAGCGAGATCACGCTCGGCCGGACCGGCGAGCACGAGCACCTCCGCGCCCTCCGCGTGCAGCATCTTCGCCAGCGCTCCGTACTTCGACACCGGCCACCTGCGGTGAGGATGGTTTGCGCCGGGGTGCAGCAGGATCACGGGCCTTGATGTTTCGCCGATTCGATCGCGTATTGCCCGCCGATCCTCTGGCACAGGCGCCATCGAGACCGGACGGCGGCCGTTGGCGATTCCCGCGCCGATCCGGTAGATGTCGCAAAGGTTGATGCCGTTCATCATGCGATGCTCGAGCACGGTGTAGAAATAGCGGAAGGCATCCCCCCTCACCTGGATATGTCCGGGTTGTCCGAAACGGCCGCGCACAGCTTTCGCCCCGATCGCGCTCGCCAGCGCGGTGGAGAGCTCATCGTGGGTAAGGTTGATCGCGAGGTCGAAGGAATGCGCTCGCAGGTCTGCGATCGCCTGACTCAGCTTCGGATCGGAGTGTATCAGCGACGACAGGACGATACCTTCACGATTGAGGTCTGAATCATCCACGCCGATGACTTCGTCGACTCCTGACAGTCGGCGCGCGAACTCCGCGTACTTCTCCGGGGCGAGCAACGTCACCCGCGCTCCCAGCTCATCCATGAGGCCCTGGGAAACAGGCGACACCTGCACGAGATCCCCGATGCGCGCCAGATTGATCAGGAGCACGTTCATGCGACTCCCTTTTCCTTCGCCCACGTGTGGAATTCATCCATCAGCAGCAGCAGCGCTTCGCTCTCATTCATTTTGCCCTGTCCGTGGCGGATCGTATCCGCGATCTCCGACAACGTCAACTCGTCCTCCGGCTGCCCCATCTGTCCGAAGATTTCCGCGAGTTCGCGGTTTTTCCCCGCCTGTGCGACCAGCGAAGCCACCGTGTTCCGCATCACCCGGTTTTCAGGGATGGGGCAGGCCGCCGCGATCACCGAGAGCGCTTCCTGCATCCGATGGGCATAGGTATGCTGCTGCAACACCCTGTTCCTCGCGGCGTCGGCGATCGCTTTCGCCTCTTCCGGGTGCTCCAGGTAATGGGCGATTTTCTCTCGACAGTCCCAGACACCGAGGAACGTGACCATCTCGCTATCCACGCTGAACAGCGAAGGAAGCAGGCTGCGTTCGTCGACGAGCTGGAACGCTCCGCAGGCGGCCAATTCGAAGGTTCTCGGATTGACGAAATCGCCGTCCGGGTTCACGCCGTCGGTGAAAGTCGAGGAGTGCAGGTTGAGGTTCACCTTCGACGCGTTGAAGATTTTCACGGTATCCTCGGTGGAGATCCGTTCGCCCCCGCGCTGCAGCACCTTGCCCAACGGACCGGGCTGCTCCCAGTCGCTGCCCCAGAGCTTGAAGTTGAAGTCGAGCAGCGAGGGGAAGAATCTGCGGCGGTTGGGGTACCCGGCGCCGACGTGGCTGATGTCGCTGCCGTATTCGGCCTGTTCGTCATCGGTCAGCTGCAGCGGTTTGTGAACGTCCGGGTCGGCGGCGAGCGGGAGGTAATGGACATGGCGGGCTCCGGCCTGCTTCAATTGTTCGGTAAAGGAAGCCCCCTGGATGTGGAAGAAAACGTCATAATAGGGAGCCATCTTCATGCCGTAATCGAAGAGCTTGCCGTCCTCGACGAACCAGAAAGCGGTCGGGATCCCCGCATTGCGCAGCTCCTCCAGGACATTCGGAGCGCCGGGGGATTGCGCCATGAAAAAGACGATCTGTGGCTGAAAGAGCTCAGCGCGCGCAAGGACGGTCTGAGCCATCAGGTGGGTGTACTGCCCCTGCAACGCCTTGCGGTGCTCCTGCTTCCGAGTGATACCGTCGAAAAACCGTACGCTTTCATGAAGCGGAGAGAAATCGAGCCATTCGACGGTGTGGCCGAGCTTTTTCAGCGCGCTGTGCACATACCGGGTGACCGGAAGACTGCCCCCGTACACAGGTCCAACGAGCAGGATGCGCAGGTTTCCGAGGTCGGCGTTTCCCGTTTTCGTGGAAAGCGCGCTCAGCAGGGCGTCCACCTCTCGGGGAGCCGACGATCGTGCCGAAGGAAGAACGACGACCTGAGCCTGCTCGGCGCGGTCCCCAAGCAGCGAGCGGATATTGTCCGCAAGCGAGGGGATCGAATCGCCGAAAGCGAGGTTGGCAAGGGAGAAGATTTCGCTCATATCACGCGAACGGATGGCCGCGGCGAGAACCTCGGGAACCGGTTCGGCAAGGACGATCTGCGTGTTTTGCAGGCAGTCTTTTCCCTGCTCCAGGACGTAGCCGCAGCCACCCCCGACGAACAGAACCGGTTTCGCCGGATCGATGCCGCCGAGCAGTTTTTCCGCGAGCGCCGCCGCCTCCCGTTTCGGATCGTAGGGGCTGTGAATGTTTTGACCGTTGACTTTCAACGTAGGATCGCCCGAGCGCGCGATAGACGCCTGTACCCTTTCAGAGACGGGCAAAGCGGCCAGGGCGTTCGCCAGATCACCCTGCCCGCGTTTGCGCAACACAGCGAGGTTTCTTTCAAGGATGCCGTCAGATCCGTTCACGCTCGACTCCTTGCGGATTGGCCACTGGACGGCGTCCGGTCGGTTGAACGCGCCGACACTGCCGAAAAAGGGTATTCCGCACCCCTCCCTTCGAGCGATTCCGTGGGCACGTTGAAATAGCCGTTGCGCGCCCGGTTGATGAAGCGGCGGATGGCCTCGGGATCACGCGGATGGCGAGCGTGCCACTTCTGCCAGAGCGGCATGGAGATTTCCGATGCGTTGTGCTTCTCCAGAATCCTGTCCATGCCTTCCAGGGCGGCGAGATTTTCCTCGTCCAAGGTGAACGCGTGCTGGTAATGTTCGAAGGCGTTCCAGGCGCTGACCGGTCCGGCGGTGCGATTGAATCCGGGCGAGAGGTCCCTGCCGCCATGAAGCAGACGGTTGGCGATCGCGACATGCAGGTCGGAGGCGGTGGCGTTTTTCACGCCGAGCACATCCCCCGCCAGGTCGTTGCTGCCCTGCGCCAAGGCGAGGGAGGCGAGCACCGGCAGCATCCGATCCGGGAGGCGGTTTTCCTTGAATTGGTCGAAAAGGAGGTGCATCGCCTGCGGACCGTTTCCTGTCGCTTCGAACAGCTCGATCTTCCGGTCGATCGGGATATCGTTGAGGTGCGCGGCGAGGTACTCCTGCGCCTGTTTCGCGGTGGACCTGAATGTCTGCCACTTGAGCCCGGCCTGCCAAACGCCCCACATCGCGTGCATTTTCGAAGGAACGGTGTCACGTCCGGGGCGAGGTTTCAGCTCGTCCAACTGGTTGAGCAGGTTGCGCGCCCTGTGCGCGACAAGATGGCTTTCACGAATGACCTCGGCCCCACTCTCGGAAATGCGCGTCCGTTCGCGGGGATCGGCGAGCAAACGGGCGACGACGGTCTCCAGGTTTTTCGCGTTGTAGGTCTGCAGCGCGCCAAGATCCGCGAAGAGATCCTGCTCGCCACGATTCTCCTCTGTCATCACCACCGCACCACAGGCCATTGCTTCAAAGGTGCGCAGGTTGACGCCGTCGAAGAGCAGTTCGTTGACGACGAGTTTCGCGCGGCGGTAGATATCCGCAACCTCCCCGGCGGGGACGGAACGCTTGCCGTCGCCGTTGACGACGGTCAGGTTCGCCACTTGTTCGAGCCGGTAGAGAATCGCGGACCGTTTCGGACGGCGCTCCGGATCGACGGTTCCCACGAAGACGACGTCGAGGTCGCGCTCTGCGGCAGGCGTTGGGGGGTGATACAAATTCTCATCCGCCGCGAGCGGCAGCCATTCTGCCCAGGCGATCCCGTTCTCCGCCATACGGTCGAAAGAATCCTTCTGATCGATCCAGACGCGGTCGAAGTTGTGCGCCCAGGGAAGCTGCCAGAACCCGTTGATCGGGCCGTCAATGGCGTAGAACGCACGCGGTGCTTCGATTTCGTCGAGTCCCTTGAAGAAAACGCGCTCGTCGATGCTGTCGACCTGCAGGATTCTATCGGGACGGAATCCGGCACGTTCGAGCACGTCGCGAAGATCCTCTTCCCCGGGATCGATGACGATGTCGTTATCGGGTCCCGGACCCACGCGGAGGATGGAGAGGTCGCGGCGGTTGAGCGAATCGCCGAAAAACGTGTCGTTGAGCGCCAGCAGATTCATGACAGTTCTCCCGCATCGTGACGAACCGCGCGCAGCACACGGAGTCGTTCGCTCCAACGGCGATTCGCGTAGGGGTAATCATCGGGCAACCGCATCCCGCGGCGATTGTGCGCGACATTTCGATGGGACGCGGGACGCCCACGGCGAGGACGGGACGGTTGATCGCTCGTGATGTAGACCGGCGAGGCGTGGACGAACACGGCCCACGGGGTCGTCGTCACACGTCTCACACCGCTGTCTGGACGGCCGAGGCTGCTTTCCGCAGCAGCCGCCACCTCCGTGTCCAGGTTCATTTCACTCATGCGTGAATCCTCCCGGCTTTGCTCGCCAGCATCTGAGCTGTCCAGAGTGCGGTCTCATTGGGAAACTCCGCGACGATGTGGGCGAGCCAGCGGGTTTCCTCATCCCACGATTCAAGCTGTTTTCCCCCGTTCTGCACGATCTGATCGTGAAGATCCCTCAGGCGGAGGGCGTCCTCACTACCGAAGAGATCGGTCCAGGCTTTGCGGCTGCCCGGAACCGTCTCGCCGATCCGATCTCCCGCCCAGAGGAACTGCCTGAGCAGAGGAAGCCATCGTCCGCCCTGCCCCAGATTCCCTTTTGAGCCGGGTCGCAGGGGTTCGTACTCGACACCCACAGGTGCAGATCGGGCCACCAGCACAAAACAGGTGTCGCTTTCATCTTCCAGATCCTCCAAGGGTTGCCCCTGAACCAGCCTGGTCGCGACTTTCGCCGCCAACACCATGTCGCCGGCCGACGGCTGCGGTCCGGGACGCAGGGTGTCGCGGCGGACAACAGCCACGGCGCCGGGGGAATAAGCTCCTGTTTCTATTGGGTTGGCGTTGGCAAAGAAGAGGCCAACCGAAGCCGTTCCCGCAGCCGCCGCAAGCTGCAACGTGCCCGTGTCCGCTGAAATCAGGACGTCCACCGCCTCGAGCACGCCCGTCAGTTGTTCAAGTGTCGTATTTCCAGTAAGATCGATTACACGATTGCGATTATTCAGCGGTACGGATTGCATCAGCCGGGCGGCGGTTTGCCTGTCGTCATCCGTACCGACTGCGACCAGCCTATACGGGTTGCCATTGACCAGCGTTCGGACGAGAGCGGCAAGGTTTTCCGTGGACATTCGCCTTCCTGCCGCACCCGCCCCCAAATTGACCGCAAATACCTTGTTTTTATTATCTCTTACATGCCCTTTTCCATCTAGAAATGCAAAGGTTGTGCCGGACTTTACGGGCTTTATTTTCGGGGCTGGGACGGGGAATTTTCGAGGACCGTACGCCGCCCAAACCTCGCTGAGATGGAGCGGAATGAATGCCCTGTTTGAGAGAGCGGCCCGAAGCAGGCGGTGCGGCCGGTCGAAGGCGGAACCGCGTCCCGGGCCCTCGCGGCGTTCAGCTCCGAGAAATGACGCGACGGCTTCGGGAATCGCCCCGTGGTTCAGCAGGATCAGCCGGTCGTAATCCGTATCCCGCCGCCAGGATTTGACCCAGGCGCGCAGGTTTTCGTAATCGGCGAGGATGGTCCCGGTCAGGTGAGCGGGAATCCCGGCGAGATCGACGCCGATAACCTCGTCCACGTCATCGAGCAGGTTGGCGACA
This sequence comes from uncultured bacterium, assembly GCA_964538455.1. Classification (GTDB taxonomy): domain Bacteria; phylum Electryoneota; class Electryoneia; order Electryoneales; family Electryoneaceae; genus JAZDLX01. The sequence continues at coordinate 154,002 of CAZIDZ010000003.1, read as the reverse complement.
GCTTCGACTCGCCGATCAACGATGATCGAGATACTGGCACCCGGTTCCTGTTCGCGGAGTCGCTGGAGGAACGGTGTGGTCTGGACCAGGTCGCCGAACCGGGCGAGTTGGACGACGCCAATTTTACGGGTGCCTGTCATCCTGCCCTCCTTTCGCAAGACAGGCGGTCAGGATGCATCCCTGTTCCGGGACAGGTTGTCGAGCAGTTCGCGCGCTCCCTGGTGATCGGGTTTCACCCGGAGCACCCTCATCGCTTCTTCTTTCGCGTGCGCGTTGTCCTGGTTGCCGAACAGGATCGCGGCGTAGTGGAAACGAGCCTCGTTGTCCTCGGGATGAATTTGCAGGTACTGCTGCAACGGGGTCAGCGCCTCCTGCATCTGTTCCGCCTGGACGGCGGCGGCGACGAGGCCGACAACCGTCGGACGGTAGCCGGGATCGAGGCGGGAGGCTTCGACGAAGCTGGGGAGCGCGTCACCGGGCTGGCCGCGGCGGAGATAGACGTTGCCCAGCCCGAGGTAGCCGCGAGTGCTCGAATCGTTGAGCGAGATTACGCGGCGGAATATGTCTTCCGCTTTCTCGAGTTCGCCCTTGACCAGGTGATAGGTAGCGATTCCGATCCAGGCGCGTTCCGCACTCGGATCGTCCTTCACGGCCTTCTTGTAGCAATCGTAGGCGTCTTCGGTCTTGTTCAGCCGGAATTTGCTGTCGCCTAGCAGCGTCCAGTAGATCACCCGGGCGCCCACATTTCCGTTCACCTGGTGCTGCCCCTGTACCAAGGCCTCCTCGGCGATGTCATAACGCCCGTCACGCATCAGCGTTTCAGCACGGGTGAGCAGGGACGCCAGATCGTTGTCCGACGAATCGGCCTTGATGACATGGGACGGTGTCGAAGTTGAGGAGCTGCTCATGGCCTCCTCCCCGTTTGCTTTGAGCGTGGGTCCGATGGGAACCAGGACGATTCTTCGCTCCCTGGATTCCGCGCGGTAGCCGTCCATCCGGGCGTACAATTCGACGTCGGGAACGACCCGATCCCGCCATTTCTTGATGAAATGCCGGTTCGCTTCTGGGGCGGATGGCTGCGAGACGTGATGGGTGGCTTTTGCCTTCGGTTCATAGATGACTCGAACATCCTTCTCGCGGGCGCGCAGGCAGAAATCGATCAGGGCGTTTTCCACGGCGTCGTCGAATCCCTCATCGAGTCCGCGAAGCAGCTCCCAAAGCGGTCTGGAGGCCAGGACGATCCCCCCTCCCACCGCCTGGTATGCCCTGCGGCGATGGATATGGCTGAGGACGAGCGGCGCGCCCTGGTGGAGGTAAATCGGATTCGCTCTGTCGTCGAAGGCAATCCCGGCGTGAAGGATGGTCATCGCCGGGCTTTGCACCAGGCCGCCGACGATTCCGGCGTTTGGTTCGTCGAACGCGGCGGCCATCATCGCCTGCAGCCACCCCTCTTCCGGCTCGCTTCCGGCTTCGAGGATCACCAGCATCTGTCCCTTCGCCTTGGCGGCGGCGCGGTTGAGATCCGCGGTCGGGATCTCGGAACCGGGGACGATGAGCACCCCGGCGTCGAGCATCGCATTCCGCAAGGAAAGGTCCACCCCGGCGGGCAGGATCGCGATTACCTCAAAGGGGATTTCCTGAGTGTTGCGCAGCAGCGAACTGAAGGATTTTTCCAGCGACCCGCCGGACGTGGAGCCTGCGAGAATCACCGAAACGAGAGGCTGTTCCCATTCCTGGCAGGCGCGGTAGAGTTCGTCACGCAACCGCGCGGCGCTGTCGTGGCGCAGTTTTCGCTGCTCGGGACCGTCCACCGGGAAGAGCCGGTAGTGGCCGGCGAGGGAGTGAACGGCGGCGAGCAGGGATTCGAGACCCTGTTCGACCGGCTGAATGCCCACTTCGCCATTCTCCACGACCTCGCGCCAGTCTTCCCTTTCTCCCACGGACGCCGCAATATCCCAGAAACTCCCATTCGCCCGGGGAGTACGCAGGTGAGCTGCAACGTCTCTCCTGATCAGGCACCGTTCCGCAGCGAGGGTGGGTTCCGCGACGAGACCAGCGAAGGCCTTGTCGAGGCCGCCTTCTTTTTTCGAGAGGCAGATGGCCTGCTTGCGGCCGCCGGACTGTTTCAGCGCCATCAGGGTGTCCGGCAGGATGCGCACGCCGGAGGGGATCATCCAGACCCAGTCGGCCCGTGCCACCTGGAACGCCAGTCTCCAGGGGGATTCACCCCATCCAAAGGCGCCGTGAATCTCGGCGAGATCGGTGGGCAGGTCGGGGAGCTGCGCGCGTGACGAGGGAGAGGTCCAGAGGATGACGATCTGCTCCGGCAGTTCGGTTTGCGCGGCGAGGTCTTCCAGGGTCTGGATCACCGATTCAGCGGGTCCGTTCTGGAGAATGACCGCACTGACCGAGGAGCGATTGAACGTCGCCTCCGCAGGCAGCTCGTCATACCTCACCGGTTTCAGCTCCGCTGTCTGCTGCTCCGTTTGGTCCGGTTGTTCGCCGCCCGCGGGGATTTCGCCCGCGCCGCCTTGATCACCGGGCTCACCGAAGATGCGCACCCCCAACTCCACCCGGAACTTGAGCGAAGCGGTGTCAAGGGAAGCGGCATCGGCGCTTTCCACGGCTCTTTTGTACATGGCCACCGCCGCGTCGCGCCTGCCCAGTTTTTCGAGCACGGTTCCCGCGCGGGCGAGCACCGCCACCGATTGCGCCTCGATCCCTTCCGGTTCCGGCTGATCGAGGTGGTGTTCAGCGAGCAGCCTCGAGATCAGCTGCTCGGTCGTGGAGTCCTTTGTGATCGTAACCAGGTCGGCGACCGCGAGCAGGCCGTGCAGGGCGATATCGAGGTCGCGGGACCAGCGCGGCTCTTTTTCGAGCGCCGATCGTGCGCGGAGCAGTCCGGCGTCGATCAATGCCGCGTCCTGCCTTGCCAACCCAGCGAGAACGAGGCTGCGCGCGAGGCGAAGCTCATGCTCGAGCAGCTCCAGCGGGCGTGAATCGCGGAGAAAACGGACGGCGTACTCGACAGCCTGCGGGCCATCGTCCAGGTCCATTCCACGCAGCCGGAGGGCGACGAACGCTTCCAGAGCGATCACCGTGGGTAAGGGGTCATCCCAGCCACCGCGATCGTCGCGCATCCGGAGCAGCTTCAACGCGGCGTCCGTAGCCCGCTTTTTCTCTCCGATGCTCGCCAGCGTGGGGATCGCGTGGGCAAGGATGAGCACATTTTGAACGCTGTCCCCGGAGCTCTCTTCCGGGCTGCTCTCCGTAAAACGCGAAGCAAATTCAGCGGCGTCTCGGTTCAGGTCACGCTTGTCCGGCATGCGCCCGCTCCTATTGCATGAAGTTCACGAATGACGACTGAAGGACTGTATTGCCCACCTGGATCGCCTGCTGCAGAGCGAGGGTCTGCATCTGGAATTTTGAAATCCACTCGGTCAGGTCGGCACCCTGGGTGTCGCCGAGGTGCTCCTGCTCCTTGACCGCGACATCCTGGTGCCGGTTTTCGGTGGCCTGGAGGCGCTGGACGTCGGTGCCGATGCGCGTGATAACGTTCCTCGCCGTTTCCGCGGCGTCATCCAGCCGCTGCAGGGACTGCTGAATCGTCGTCAGCGAGTCGTACTGGGCGGGCGACCAGGTCGCCAGAGGATCGTAGCTTGGATCGAGCGGATCGAGCTGCTTCTGTTGGAGCTCGTCATTATCGACGCCGTCCCGGAGTGCATCGCGCAGATCAATGAGGATCTGGAACATGTCTCCCGAATCCCCGGTTGTGCCGGTCATGAACAGGTTTTTTCCGGGAACGTTGATGCGCACCTGCTGGCCGTCTGCGGTGGTCCGGTAAACCTCGCCGTCCATGTTCTGCGGCTGATCCTGGACCCCGATGACATCGTTGGTGGTGGGGTCGAAGATCGCTTGATAGGGCGGGTCCTGGGTGTTGAAGCCACCGAAGATGTACTGGTCTTCGTGCGCGCTGTTAGCGATCGAGAGCAGTTCGGAAATCATGCCGTCGATGCGCTCGGCCATGGACGCGCGGTCGCTGTCCGTGGTGGCGCCGTTGGAGGCGGTCAGCGCAATTGTGCGGGCTTCCACGAGCAGGTCCTGGGCGTACTGCGTCTGGATTTCGGAGTAACTCATCCTCGCGACGCCGTCGGAAATGTTCTGGAGGTACTGATCGCGTCGGCTGCTCGAGTTCTGGAGCAGCATGATCCTTCGCGCATCGGACGGGTTGTCCGAAGGCTTGGCAACCTCGGTGCCAGTGGTCAGGACCTGCTGCGAGACGAAGACGTCGTTCTGAAGCCGATTCAGGTCGATCAGAAGCTGGTTGCGTTTCATCTGGTTGGTGACGCGCATAGCTCAACTCCGATGCTTTAGACGGACGCCAGCAGTGTCTGGATCATCTCATCGACCGCCGAATTCACCTTTGAGGCCGCAGTAAACGCATACTGGACATTGACCATGTTGGTCATCTCCTCGTCGAGATTGACGCCCGTATACTGCTGCTGCCAGGACTCGGTCTGTTCAAGCGAAGCCTGGGATGCGTCGGCGCGGGTTTTGGCATTGTCAATCTTGTTTCCCAGTTCGACGACGAGCTGCTGGTAGTAGTCGTTGTAATTGGACTGCCCCTGGTCGAAATGCTCTTCGAACTGCAGGTTGAAGATGTCATGCGCGAGGGAGTTGTCTCCGGTCGCGGACACCGCCGAGGCGGCAACCTTCTGGGGATCGTTGAGCAGGTCCGCATTGACCTGCAGGCTCTGCGCGCCGTCCAGATCGGTGCGGAAGAACGCGTTGTCCGTCGTCCCGTCCAGCCCGATACCGGTTTCGTGCAGAGCGTTGACCTCGTCGCGGATGGTGTTCGCGAGATCATCCAGCTTGGAGAGCATCTCGGTGACATAATCCCTCACCTGCTGCGCCCCGTACAGTTGTCCGGAATAGAGCTGGACCTGCCGCTGGTCGTCGGACCAGACGACATTCCCGCCCGAGGGCCCGGTCGATCCCGTGCTGTCCACCTTCCAGTCGAGTGTCCGAAACTCGTTGCGGAACACCAGGGTCTCGCTGCCGAGGTAGACGGTCAAGGAGCCGTTGGATTCCTCTTCGATGGTGATGTTCGCCATTTTACCGAGTTCCTTGACGAGCTGGTCTCGCTGGTCCATCAGGTCGTTCGGGTTCTGGCTGCGGCCGGTAATGGTATAGATCTGCTGATTCAACGCGGCGATGCGCCGGGCGTAATTGTTGATCGTATCGATCTGGGATTTCATCTCGACGTTGACTTCCTTGCGGATGTTGTCGAGATCGGTGTAGGTGTTGCCGAATGACGTGCCGAGATCCTTGGCGCGTCCGATGACGTTCAGCCGTGCGGTAACGCTGTCGGTATCGTTCGCCAGGTCTTCCCACGAATTCCAGAATTCCGTAAGTGCGTTGCCGACGCCGTAGTCCGTGAGGCCTCCGACCAGCTCCTCGACGCGCATCAGCATATCGCGTTCGGTTTCCCAGCGGCCGAGATTGCCGACCTCGGTGCGCTCCTGTCGCGTGATGAACGACTGGTAAGAGCGCTCGACCTGCTGAATGTTTACGCCCTGCCCCCAGGTACCCCCGTACCCTTCCAGGGGATAGCGGCTTGTGAGCGAGACGCGCTGCCGGTGGTATCCCTCGGTGTCGACGTTGGCGACGTTGTGGCTGAGCACGTTCATCGCCGCCTGCTGCGCGAGCAGGGCGTCGCGGGCCATCTGCATGATGCCCGTGAGGGAGGTTGGCAGCTGTGAACTGTTGTACGTCGTCGACATCTCGGTCCTCAGAGGGTTTTGTTAATCATCAACGAACGGCGGTCCTGTCCGCGGATTTTGCCGTCTTGTTCGTAAATCACGTCCCGGAGCCCCTCATCGATCAGCAGATCGATGGACCGCTGAGCCCGGTTCAGGGAACGCTTGATCAGATACTGGTTGACCTGATTCGCCCGTCGAATGCGATCGACGAGCTGTGTCATATTTTTCTTAACGTTCTTTAATTCGTCACTCACCTGTCCGAGGGACATTTCGACGAGGCGGGTGATCGTCACCTTGTTGTCCTCGATCTTCATCCCCCGTGCGATCTGCTGCACGACTCCGATCCGTTCGGTTTCGAGCGCGCGAATCTGCTCGATCAATTCCTCCTGCTGGCGTACCGTGACCTCGAATTCCTCGACCTTGTTTTTCACCAGGAGCGCCTTTTGAGACTCGAGCAGGTCGAGGAAGTCGTAGAGGAATCCCTCCTCCCGCTTGATCAGGTCAACGAGGCTCGCAATCAATTCCTTATCCATGCTCACCTCTCTCCATCCGTTTTGGACAGTTGCAGGACTCGGGACGCGGCCGACGTGCGTTCAGCATCGCCGCTACGATCCGCCTGTTTGTCCGCCTGCTGCTGCACGGCCTGTTTGAGCCGTCCATAGATCGAGGAAACGTTTCTGACGTAATCCTGAGTCTCCTTAAACGGCGGCACGCCACCGTACTCGGACACCGCAGTGGGACCGGCGTTGTAGGCCGCCAGCGCCGTGTCGAGATTGCCGAAGCGGTCCAACTGCGCCCTCAGGTATTTCGCCCCGCCGATGATGTTGTCGCGGGGATCGAAGGCATCGCGGACGCCCATCTGCTCGGCGGTCGTGTCCATCAACTGCATCAGTCCCTTCGCCCCGGCCTTTGAGACCGCGTTGGTGTCGCCGCCGGATTCCTGTTGCATCACCGCATAGATCAGCTCCGGCTCAAGCCCGAAGCGGTTGGCCGCCTCGCTGACGTAATCGTGATAGCGGATCATCTTCAGCGAGACGGGCGGGCCGTCCTTCGCGAACGGGATCGACAGCTTCTGAATGGACTGGAGCGGGTTCAGCTTCTGATCGTCCGCCTTGAAGGGTTCCTCTCCCTTTTTCTGCATCAATTGCCTATAGATCATCTCGGCGATGCCCAGCGAACCGGTCGAGGCGATCTTGCTGGCGAGAGACTCGACGTACATGTCCTGATAGATCTCCCCGCCATATCCCTTGCCCCCGACGAGGTTCATATCGCCCTTCAGCTGATTGATCAGGTAGCGTGCGAAATAGGCTTCGAAGCCGCGTGCCGCCTTGTAGGCTTCGGGGTCCGTGACGTTTTTCGGCACGGGCTGATTCGCCCAGAGCTGCGTGGCATCGCTGCGCAATGCCTCAAGTGAATAATTGCTGCTCATCAGATGATCACCAGATCCGCTTGCAGCGCCCCGGCCTTTTTCAGCGCCTGGAAGATCGCGATGATGTCACGCGGGGTCACGCCGAGGCTGTTCAGCGCGCCCGCGACGTCGCCGACATTGGCCGTCTGCTGGATCACGACAACGCCCGTTCCCTGCTCCTGCACCTGCACCTGTGTCGCGCGCTGCACCGTTGTCTGGCCGGGGCTGAATGCGCCAGGCTGGCTGACGACGGGGGCGTTGGTGATCGAAATCGAAAGAGCTCCGTGGCTGATTGCGACGCTCGAGAGGCGCACGTTTTCGCCGATGATCACGGTTCCGGTGCGCTCGTTGATCACAACCCGCGCGGGGATGTCGACGGTGATCGGCAGCGATTCCGTGTCTGCGATCAGGCCGAGGGCGCCGCCGGGATAGTTTGCCGGGACGCTGACTTGGATGCTCACCGGGTCGATGGCGGTGGCGATCGTCTGGCCGGTTGACGTGTTGATCGCCTCCGCGATCCGGCGCGAGGTGGTGAAATCGGATTCACGCAGAGACCAGCGGAATTGTTCGAGGCCATCCAGCGAGACTCCGAGCTCACGCTCGACGAGGAAACCTGCGGGAATCCGTCCCACGGCGGCGGCATTCTGACGGACGCTCACCCCTTCGGATTCGACGGCGTAACCGCCGATGCTGATCGGCCCCTGCGCGACGCCGTAAACATGCTCATCGGCGCCTGCGAGCGGGGTGAGCAGCAGCGTCCCGCCTTGCAGGCTGCGGGCGTCGCCAAGCGAAGAGACATTGACGTCCACACGCTGGCCGCCTTTGGTGAAGGGGTTGAGGGTTGCGGTGACCATCACGCCGGCTACATTTCGGGTGCGCACTTTGTCGCTGGTGACACTGATACCGAAGCGCTCGAGCATGTTCGAGAGCGCCTGGTTGGTGAAGAGCGAGCGGGGGCTGTCCCCGGTGCCCTCAAGCCCGACGACGAGGCCATACCCGACGAGTGGCATGGATCCCAGACCTTCAACGTCGGCGAGATCCTTGATCCTTGACTGCCCGATCGCAAATCCCGGGACGAGGAGCAGGGCGATCAGCAGGATGGCTGTGAAGCGATTTCCGTTCATCAGAATATCCAATTCCAGATCCTGGCGATGATTCCGGGCTTGCCCGCCTCGGAAACCATGCCCTTGCCTTTGTACGAGATCTGCGCGTTTGCGATGTTGTAGCTGAAGACCAGGTTGTCCGCGGAAACATCCTCCGGGCGGACGAGTCCCGTCAGCACAGTTGTCTGTTTTTCACCGTTGACATCCACGACCCGGGTGCCCTGGATCGAGAGCAGGCCGTTGTCCTGGACCTCTGTGACCACCGCGGTCATCTTGCTCTCGAGCGATCCCTTGGTGGTGATCTCTCCCTCGGCGGTGTGGCGGTTGGTCATCTGGCTGGTGAGGCCGAAATCCGGCAGCCAGCTGACGCTCGAGGGATTGCTGTTGGCGTCGAGCCGGTTGTCGGAGTTGGTTTTGGCGTTTGTCTGGTTTGTGCCCTGGGCGAATTCAACGATCTGGACGGTGATGATGTCGCCTTCGTTGAACGCCTTTTTGTCGGCGTAGAACGACCTGGCGACGACCTCTTTCATCGTCTGAGCCGTCGAAGTCGCGGGCAGCAGCGCGATCAACAGCAGCGCTGCGAGCACCCCACGCCTGCGAATTCCAGTCATCGTGATCCTCTCGTCGCGGTTGGACCCACGACTGCAGTTGCCAAATCCGTAACCTGGGCGCGGAGGAACGTCTTGTACTGCGGATTTTCAACACGAATCCAGTCGCCCTTGCGTCCGTCTTCCATGGCGATCCCGGTCGTTTCGATATTCACCTTACCCTGCCGCGCCAGCAGCGTGATCGGTTCGCCGCGCAGCACTTCCGGCTTGCGCTCAACCGCTTCTTCGGTGATGACTTCGTTTTCGCGAACCGTGCGCCGCATCCAGTATGAACCGCTGGTCAGTTTCGCGGTGTGCAGCGGCCAGTCTCCGCGAACATCGGTAACGTCCCTTCGCTCCCATTTGAGCATGTCGCCGTGGATCGTTTCACCGCGCTTCAGGGTGTGTTTCGCCACCGGGACGAGCGCTTTCGGGTGGACACGCACGCTGAGCGGCACGCGGCGCACCCGCAGTCCGCCTTCATCCACCTCGAGGTACAGAATCGAGACTCCGCGCGGCAGCGATTCTCCCTCGACAGTCAGCTTCGCCCCTTCGGGGATTCTCAGGGAACGCGGGCGGGTCGTGATTTCGAACTCGACCTGTCCTTTTCCCCACTGCGTTTCCAGCCACTTCTGAACGGCGCTGCGAACCGTCACGGACAAGGGTGCCCCTCCCGCACCGGCTGTCGTGGCAGCGAAACCGAAGAGCATGGCTGCCAGGAGTGTTCGCATCGTCGTCATCGGTTTACCGCTTCAGGTTGTTGGCCAGGTACAACATGTCTTCCGTAGTCTTGATCGCCTTTGAGGAGACTTCGTAGGCGCGCTGGGCGACAATCATGTTGACCATCTCCTCGACGACTTCCACATTCGAACCCTCCAGGTATCCCTGGTTGAGATCGCCGAATCCCTCCTGTCCGGGATTGCCGAGGATCGGGATGCCGGAGGCCTCCGTCTCGGTGAACAGGTTCTGTCCCGTAGCGCGCAGTCCGGCCGGGTTGGTGAACCGGGCGAGCTCGATTTGGCCCAGTTCGATTGCATCGTTCCGGCCGTAGACATTCGCGTAGACATAACCCTCACGATCGATGGCGACCTGCGTAGTGTCGTCCGGGAAGACGATTTCCGGATCGAGGACGTATCCGTCGCTGGTGACCATGCGGCCATCCGGGCTCCGCTTGAAATTGCCGTCCCGGGTGTAGGAGATGGATCCGTCGGGTTTCCTAACCTGGAAGAAGCCATCGCCCTCGACGGACAGGTCGAGCGGATTGTCGGTCTGCACCGGACTGCCCTGGCTGAAGCTTTTTTCGATGGCGACCGGCTTGACCCCGTGCCCGATCTGCAATTCGGCGGGGACCACCGTGCCCAGGTTGCGCACCGAATGGGTCGCCTGGATGGTCTGGTAGATCAGGTCCTGAAATTCGACTTGCGATTTCTTGAACCCGTTCGTGTTGACGTTGGCCAGGTTGTTGGCGATCGTGTCGATGGACAGTTGCTGTGCGTACATCCCGCTCGCCGCTGTCCTGAGTGCTCTCATCATGGTCCGTTTCCTCCACTACCTCGAACGGCGCTGCGGACTAGAACCGCGGCACCGTGTTGATCAGCTTGCCAAGAGATTCATCCTGCGCCATCAACGCGCGTTGAGAGGATTCGTAGTTGCGGTTGAGGTCGATCATGGTCACCATCTCTTCGACGATGTTCACGTTGGACGCTTCGAGGCTTCCCTGGATCACCCGCGTGTCTTCCGCGGGGATCGGGTAGGCGTTCGGATCCTTGGTCTGGTACATGCTGTCGCCCTTTTTGATCAGGACGTGCGGATCCTCAAAGTCGGCGAGCATCAGGCCGGTCGTCTGCGACCCACGGACGAACAGGGTGCCCTTATCGTCAACGAAAAAGTTGCTGTCATGGACGATAACGGATGACCCGGAATCGTCGAGCACCTTGTACCCGAGGGAGGTGACCAGTTCGCCCTGGTTGTTGATCTTGAAACGCCCGTCACGCGTGTAGAACCGCTCGGATGTTTCGGGATTCTCGATGACGAAATAGCCGGTGCCGTTCAGGGCGAAATCGGTTTTGTTGCCGGTGGGGCTGATGGCCCCCTGGCTGAAGTTGGTGTACAACCCCTTGTCCAGGTCCTCGAGCCGCTTTTCGTGGTTGCCCGCGCCCGGCTGGACGAGTTCATTGTTCAGGACGGTGCTGAAATAACGGCGGTCGGCTTTGAAGGATGTGGTTGTTGCATTGGCCAAGTTATTGGAAACATTGACCAACTGGTAGTAGCGCGGCAACATTCCGGCCGCTGAGTGGTAAATGCCTCGTATCATGCTTGGGTCCCCGTAAACCAGAGTGCACACCAAGCTGATCGGCAAACGCCGTGCCGGGAATGTATGGCGTTTAGGGAACTGTTAATGCAAGACTTACGAGAGCACTTCGAGGGTGTTTTGGGAGTGGATTGCGGAAGGGATCACCTGCGGAAGGGAAAGAGTTGCCGCCGGGTAGGACGGGAGCTATTGGCCGGCTTCGGCGAGGCGGATGGCCATGCGCACTTCATCCTGTCCAATTCCAAGTTCTTCAGCAATTTCGCGCACGGTTGCGCCCTGAGCGTGCATCTCGCGGACTTGAGCTACCTTGTCGTCGCTCAGATCGAAATCATTGGTGTCAATGTTCAAATCGTTCGGTTCCGGTATCTCATTGAGCTGGACATCCTCCTGCTCTTCCTCTTCTCCCTCACCGGCAGGTTTCTCTTCGTGCTGTTCGACCCCCTCTTCGGGTTCCGGAGCAGCCTCGCCGGACTGGGCGGCGTACATATCCGCCACACGCGGCCCGGCGGCGGGCTCGGGCTCTTCGTCAAGTTCGATATCGAGGCCGAGGTTCGCCATATCCTGGTGGATGTCGTATTCCTTGGCACTGGGGCGCTTTTTCAAGCGGCTGAGGACGAAATAGAGCAACGCGGAGAGCGCGATGAATCCGATGGCGAACGGCCAGAGACGGACGAAGGAGAATGTGTTTTTCTTCGGTTCGGCGGCCTTACCGGATTTTCCGGCGGAAGCGTTCAACTCCGCGGTGGTATCCGTGGAGGGAGGCTGCTCCGTGGGCGTCGAAGGTTCCTGCGGGCTGATGGCGACGGGTTCCGCCGGGGTCTGCATCGCGTAAGATGAAGGTTCAGCGCGCGGTTGGGGCATCTCGGACGGTTCGACGTAGATCTGTCCCTGGTTCATGTCGAGCACGCGCTCCCACAGCCCCACGGAAGCGGTTCGGTTGCCGACGGCCTGGAACGCGAGAGCGATCCGAACCGCGGCTACGCCCTCCGTTTCGCGGTCGCTGAGCGCCTCACGGTAGTAGTCGAGGGCTTTGTTGTAATCTCCGACCTGCTCCATCATCCGGCCGAGAGCGATACGACTCCAGCCAAATTCGGGTTCTTCCGGCTTGATCGATTCGAGCAGCAGAATCGCGCGGTCCCGGTTGCCCTGCTGCGACAATTCCAGCGCGAACTGCACGGTCGTCGGCAGCACGACCGGATGCACGGGAACCCACTCATAGAGATCGGCGAGGGTCTTCCTGAACCCGGCCTGGGTCTGCGTCAGATCCGGTTGGTAGGTTTGGAACTCCTGAGTTTGAGGGGTGCTAGGCTCCGTTGTCTGCGGTGTTACTTGAGGTGGAGGAGCAGTTTCCTGCCGTTCAACGGGTTGCTCCTTTTCCGGTTCCGCCAGCGCCGTCTTGACCGGTTTTTCCGACCGTTCGACGGCGGGTTGCGCCTGCTGCCCGGTTTTGGTCACTTCGGGCGTCGAGGGGGTCGCACGCTGCGGTTGAGCGTTCGCTGGCTCCTTCGCGGATTCCAGCACGATGAGGTAGATGCCTGCCCCGGCGGAAGTCATGCGTGCCCGGACATAGCGGGTCGCATCGACGACGATATCACCGCCTTGAACGCGCAGGTTGCGGATCAGGCCCGAAGCGTGGAACGACTCAGGACCCTGCTGGACGCTGCCGCCGGAGAGGACGATTGACCTCCCCTCTCGCCCGCCGAGGGTGAGCTGCGTGGGAACGTCGAACTTGAGGACGAGCAGCGAAGAATTTCTGTTGCGTGTCCCGACGCTCGCGGATACGAGGCGGTTCGCGAGGGCGGATGCCGCAGGGATAGAGAACGCGAGCAGCAGAAGCGCGAGACGCGAAGCAATCTCCCGTCGCGACCTGCGAAAGCTATTCTGTGCGCTCTCAGCCCTCATCCGGCTACCCTTCGAGATCCAGTTTATCGCCCTTCCCTTTGTCGTCATCCGGACGGCGGAAGCGAAGGTCGTTTTCACGTTCACCGGGACCGGCTTTCGCTTTGCCCTGCGCGCCTTTTGCGCGTTTGGACGCGGTCTGTTGCCGTCCTCCGCGGCCCCGGGAGGATCCGTCCGGGTGAATCGCCACTGTCCCCGGGCGCTCCTCCATTTTCGGCGCCTGCTCCTGCTCGGCGCGCTCCTGCTCGCGGAGCGTGATCATCCGATGGAGGTCACGAAGGCGTTCGGCGCCCGGATTTTCCAGGTCCTGATAGATCTGGGCGAGCGGCGCCTTGCTGAGATTGTCTTGCAGGTAAATCGGTTTGACCACGCGATCAGCCTCCGGTCACTCACGACTCTTATCGTCGTACAAACTGCGAAGTTTACCCTTGAGGGTGAGAATAATTCTGCTGTGTATTTGAGAAACTCGTGATTCGCTGATGCCCAGAACTTCACCAATTTCACGTAAAGTCAGTTCTTCATAGTAATATAGCGCAATAATCAGCCTTTCCTGCTGTTTTAGTTGCGAAATCATTCGTTTTGCGACTTCCTTCGCCTCAAGCCATTCCACTCGGTCCGAAAGATTCTCTCCTTCGTCATCTTCGAGCATTTCACTGAGGGATGTCGTTTCCCCCTCAGAACCTGTGATCGGCTGGTCGAGGGAGAGAATGCTGGCGACCTTCACTTCGTCGATCAGCGCGAAGTAGGCCTCCATATCGAGATCAAGGGCGGCGGCTACCTCGTCATCGCTTGGGACGCGTCCCAGCTCCCCCTCGAGCCGCACGAGGGCGGTTTCCAGGGAACGTGTTTTCGAGCGGATCGAGCGGGGCATCCAGTCATAATCGCGAAGACTGTCGAGAATGGAGCCGCGGATCCGGTTGACGGCGTAGGTTTCGAATTTGAAGCCCCGGGAGGGGTCGAAATTGTCGATTGCGCCGATGAGGCCGATGATTCCTGAATTGACCAACTCGTCGACCTGGACGGAGTCGGGGAGGCCGATCTTCATCCGTCCCGCCACCTGTTCGACGAGGGGCAAATAACGAATAACCAACTCATCCTTGACCTGTTGCTCGGGCGACTTCACCCACAGGCCCCAGAGTTGGTCATCCTGCATGCTGGCCATTTCAGGCATCGTCATCCAGTGTCTCCGCTCTTTTCACCCTCGGCTTCCTTTTCGCTGGATGCGGGCTCTTCCCTGGAGGCAGTTTCTTCGCCCGGGGCGGTTTCCCTGGCGGTTTCGGGTGCGGGCGCCGCGGTTCTCGCCTTTGCCTGTTCGCTCGCCTCACTGATGTCCTCATCGAGGGCGACGTTGTTCTGCGCCTGCTGCATCTCCTCCATCTCCTCCTCTTCCGCGAGCTGGCGCAACCGTTTGTATTCGTACTCGGACAATTGGCGGACGACGACGTTGGTGAGGACGATGTTGAGGATCTGGAAAATCAGCCAGGCGACGAGGCCGCGGAAGATCGCGTTGAAGACACCGGCCCCGACGTAGAGGTTCCACGCGATAATGCCGAACAGCAGGACAAAACCGAACGCTTTCGCGACTTGCTTCCATCCCGGAGTCATGCGCCACCCATCTTGTCATAGATTCTGCGGGCGAGGTTTTCGCTGTCCTCCGACGGCGCCTGGGTGCGGCGCATCAGCTTGTGCGCCATCAGCATGATCGCCGTCGATGCCGCGCTTTTCGGGAACAGAGTGAGAAACGGCTGCCGCTGGTTGACGGCCGCCAGCACGTTCTTGTCCGCGGGCAGCAAGCCCAGCATTTCGATATCGACGCTGAGGAAATTCCGCACGGCCAACTGGAGCTTTTCGAACGTGTCCTTCGCATCCTGTTCCTTGGCCGCCAGGTTGACAACGACCTGCAGCTTGAGCGCCGGATTCATGTGGGTTGCCACCTTGACCATGGCGTAGGCATCGGTGATCGAGGTCGGCTCGGAATTCGTCACCAGCACGACATCGTCCGCGCCAGCCACGAAATGGAGCACATTTTCGGATAGACCCGCCCCGGTGTCGATCAGCAGCACGTCGAATCGGCGTTCGAGATCATCGAACGCGTCGAACATTTTCTGGCGAACGGCAGCGTCTTCCTCCATGATTTCAACAACGCCGCTCGATCCGGGAAGGATGGCGATCCCATCGGGACCCTCGAGCAGGATATCCCCGAAGAACGCATCTCCGAAGATGGCGTCCGCGAGGGTGAGCCGCGCCTGGATGCCGAGCAGGATATCGATGTTCGCGAGGTTTGTATCGGCATCGACGAGCAGCACGCGGCGGCCCATGCGGGCGAGCGCGATCGCCAGGTTGAGGCTGACGTTCGACTTGCCAACGCCTCCCTTGCCGCTCGTTACGGCAATGCGGCGTGCTCGCAAGGCGCGATCCTTCCTTTTTGCACGATCACCGTTCTGCGTACGAAGAGTCGATGCCTGATCCCGTGTCACAAGATTTCCTTTTGATACGCTTTCACGTTTCTTTCCGTGCCTGCGGCGAAGCCGTCCGATTCACAGCGGTTCTCGCTCACCCATCCGTTCCGCTTATTCGGCCGCCGTCGGCAGGCGGAATCCGTTGGACCTCAGCTGCTCGAAATAGTCTTTCTTGGCGACCATCGCGGCGAGCAACAGCTCATCGGCGGCGGTGATGTCATCCGGCACATTCTGGCCGGTGGTCAAGAAGCTCCACCCTCGCGGGAGCAGCCGCGACATCTCGAGCAGGTGGCCCGCCGAGGTGGCTTCATCCAATTTCGTGATGATCACACGGTTGGCCGGAATGGAAGAAAAGCGCTCGACCATCTGGCGCTGATCCTCGATGCGGGTGTTGGCGGCCATCACGAGGACGACCTCATCAATCGGCGCGGCGTTCATGAACGTTTTCAGTTCGCTGAGCGCCTCGCGGTCATTCTGGCTCCTGCCCGCCGTGTCGATCAAAATCACATCGCGCTTCCGGTGCCGGTCCAGAGAACGCGCCAGCTCCTCAGGACGGTAGACAACGTCCATCGGAATCCCCGCGATGCTGGCGAAGGTCTTGAGTTGTTCCACGGCGGCGACGCGATAGGTGTCTGTTGAGACGAGCGCGACATCCGCCTCGCCGAACACCTTCCTGTTGGTCGCCATCTTCGCCAGGGTCGTCGTCTTGCCCACACCGGTCGGCCCGATCAAGGCGATTGCGCGCGGGCGGTTTTCGCTGCGCAACGCCCCGCGCTGCCTGGCGATGCGGAATTTTTCAGCGATCAGGTCATGCAGCCGCGATTCGACGAGATCCCCATCGGGCAGCTGTTCAGGAGTCAACCGGCTGCTGAGTTCGACGACGAGATCCGTTGCCGTGGCCTTGAAAACATCGTTCGCGACCAGATCGCTCCAGGCGCGTTTGAGAACTTCGGGGACATCCGGGGATTCCTGGCTTTTCAGATGGGACGCGAGATCTTCAACGGTTTTCCGCAGGTCGCGGATTTCCATCTCCATCCCCTCGACGTCCGGCGAGGGAGCGGCCTCAGGGGGCTGTTTCTCGGAGCGGGCGGCGTCAGGACGGTTGTACCGCCTGGTGCCGAGCGGTTGCCGGCGCGCGGGTGGCGGAACGATCCCGCCCTCGAGGGAACGGCGCATGCTTTCGTTCACCAGAGGCTTTCTGCCGCGGGGAGGCGCCGGGTGGCGGTCCGGAGTGGCGGCGGTCACCTCCACCTGCTGTTTTCCGCCGAGCAGTCCGGGTTTTTCCACTCTGCGCGACTGCAGGATGACAGCATCCTCCCCCAGCTCCTGCTTGATTTGGGCCAGGGCTTCGTTCATCGTATCCGCGATGAATTTTTTAATGATCATCCGGGGTTTTCCCCACCTGCGGTCGCTGCATCGCCGGGCGCCTCTACGCCTTGGCCGCCTTCTGCTCCTGCTCCGGATTCAAGCTGACAACACCGATCGAATCGACCTGAACGTTAACCAACAACTCACCGTAAGATAGCACGATGAGCTGCGGCAAAACAGGCTCAGTCAGCCGCCGGAAGGCCTGGCGGACCGTCGGCGACGTGATCAGCAGGGGTTGCCGGCCCTCGGATGTCATCCGTTCGACCTGCTTCGACAGGCTGGTGTAGAGGGCGTTGATAGTCTGAGGAGGCAGATCGACAACTCCAAAGTGGCCCTGCCGGCCCGCCTGCTGAGCAGCGTCGGAAATCACCTGTTCCACTTCCGGATCGAGGGTCAGGGCGTAAACATGCCCGTCCTCGTCCTGGAATTTTTGCGTGATGGTGGGCGCCAGTGCATAGCGGACGTACTCCACCAGCACATCGGGTTCCTTCGACATCGGTGCATAATCCGCAAGCGTCTCAAGAATGGTTCCGAGGTCCCGGATCGGGATCGATTCCTTGAGCAGCTTCTGCAGCACCTTATGCACTCCGCCCACCGTCATCATGTTCGGGATCAGCTCCTCGACGACCGTCGGATTGTCCGCTTTCAGGTTGTCGATGAGATTGTTTACATCCTTGCGTGTCAGCAGCTTGTGTGCATTCGCCTTGATCACCTCGACGAGGTGCGTTGCGAGCACGGCGGTCGGTTCGACCACCGTATAGCCGTAGTTCTCGGCTTTCTCCTTGACATTCTTGTTGATCCACAGCGCCGGCAGACCGTAGGTCGGCTCCTTGGTAGCGACGCCCTCGACCTTACCGTTCGCGGTGCCGGGATTCAGAGCGAGATAGTAGCCGAGACGAAGTTCGCCGCGGGCGACCTCATTGCCGCGGATCTTGATCACGTACTCGCTCGGCTTCAACTGGATGTTATCTCGAATGCGAATCGGCGGGATCACCAATCCCATCTGCATCGCCTGCTGCTTTCGGATCATCGTGATCCGGTTGAGCAGATCGCCCTCCTGCTCCTTGTCAACGAGCGGGATCAGGCCGTAACCGATTTCGAGCTCCATCGGATCCACGTACAGGTAGTCTTCGATTTTTTCCTCATGGCCTTTCGGGACGCGTGCCTGAACGATTGCGGTCTCCTCGGTTTTCCTGCGCGATTGCCGCGTCATCCAGGCAATGTACCCAGTCACCAGCGAGAGCAAAAGGAACGGCAGGGTGGGCATTCCCGGCACGAGGGCGAAGAACATCAGGACCCCGGAGGTGATGAAACCGGCCCGCGGATGGACCAACAGCTGACCCGCGAATTCCCGGCCCATGTTCATCTCGGAGGCGGCGCGCGAGACGATGATGCCCGCCGAGACGGAGATGATCAGCGCGGGGATCTGGCTGACCAGGCCGTCGCCGATCGTCAGGATCGTGTACGTCGTCATCGCCTGGGGAAAGGACATTTTCCGCTGCAGGACGCCGATCAACAGGCCTCCGATGATGTTGACGAAGGTGATGATGATGCCGGCGATGGCATCCCCCCGCACGAACTTCGCCGCGCCGTCCATGGCGCCGTAGAAATCGGCTTCACGGCGGATGTCATCGCGGCGCCTGCGGGCCTCATGTTCATCAATCAGGCCGTTGTTCATGTCGGCGTCCACGGCCATCTGCTTGCCGGGCATGGCGTCCAGGGTGAACCGCGCCGCCACTTCGGCGATGCGACCGGAACCCTTGGTAACCACCATAAAGTTGATCACGACGAGGATGGTGAAGATGACGATGCCGACGATGTAGCTGCCAGCAACTACAAAGCTGCCGAAAGCAGCAATGACCTTTCCCGCGAAAGCGAACCCGAGAATCATCCTCGTTGAAGCCACGTTAATTCCGAGGCGGAACAGGGTGAGCAGCAGCAGCAGTCCGGGGAATACACTGAAATCGAGTGATCGCTCGGTGTACATCGAGACCATCAGCACGATCAGCGCGAAGGTGATGTTCAAGGAAATCAGCACATCGAGCAATCCCGGAGGGATCGGGATGATCATGAGGACAACGACACCTACGGCGGCGACCGCGAGGGTGATGTCCGCACGACTCGTAAGTTTATCAAGCCAAGGTACTTGGGCGAGACGTTGCTCCGTCGATAGGTAGGCTTTTGTCTGGGCTTCGGCCATAGGGCGCACTCACTCCAAGGTTGGGTTCCCGGAAGAGTTTGCAAGCCCTGTGCCGGAGCGTAAGTGACTGTTTATGCTACCGATTGTTCCTGGCGCAACTGGTATATGTAGGCGAGAATTTCCGCAACGTCCTGGTAGAATTGACCGGGGATCTCCTCCCCCACGTCGCAGAGTTTGTAGAGGGCACGTGCAAGTGGCGGATTTTCAACGATTGGGATATCATTTTCGCGGGCGATGTTCTTGATTCGTTCGGCGAGCAGGCGCAACCCCTTGCCGACGACGACTGGGGCAGTCATCTCCTCCGCGCGGTATTTCAACGCGACGGCAACATGAACCGGGTTGGTGACGACGACGTCCGCGTTGGGCAACTCCTTGATCATCCGATTGAAAGCGAGTTGGAACTGAACCTGCCTGATCTTCCCCTTCACCTGGGGATCACCTTCCATCATTTTGCGTTCTTCTTTGATCTCCTGCTTTGTCATCTTCAGATCTTCGATATATTTATGTTTTTGATAGGTGAAGTCGATGATTGCGATAATAATCATTGCGAATAAGCCCCATAAAAGAAGTCTAAGCACCTCTCGCATCAGGAAATGGAAGATATTGGGGATTTCGGAATCCATTAAGGGTACGAATTGCGGCCAGGACGACTTGATGACCCGAAAAATGATGTACCCGATCATCACCACCTTGACGAGATTCGTCAACAGGCGCACCCAAGCGCGCTGGTTGATCAGCTTTTTCGCCCCGCTGACGGGATTCAGCTTGTCGAAGCGGAACTTGAGCGATTTCGTCGTCCACAGGGGGCCGGTCTGGATCAGATTGATGACGATGCCCATGACGGCGATCGAGGCGAGCACCGGGATCAAGGTGAGGAACATCCACTCGGCGCCGTCTTTCATGTAGGAGGGCAGCGACGCGGGAGAGACGTCGATTTCGCCAAGGCTTTTGAACACCCAGACCATCAGGGTGGTCATGCGCTCCATCATCCAGCCACCGAAGAGCACCAGCGCGGCGATGCCCGCGGTGAGGACGCCCGCGCTATTGACCTCCATGCTGCGCGCAACATTCCCTTCCTCACGGGCCTTCTTGATCCGGCGGGCCGTTGGTTTTTCGGTTTTTTCCGATCCGTCCTGGTTCTCTTTTGGCATGCAGCTCTACCCCGTAGCCATGGCCCGGATGAAATCGATCAGGGAGCCCTGCCAGTCTGCGTACAGTTTTCCGAAGACGTACGCCATCATTGGCAGAGCCAGCGCGAGCGTGAACAGTCCGATGCCGATCTTCAAGGGGAAACCGACGAGCCATACGTTTATCTGGGAGACGGTTCTGGCGACAACTCCGAGTCCCACTTCGGTGATCATAATCGCCACCAGCACGGGGGCGCCGACCTTGATTCCGATGACGAAGATATCCGCGCTGAGGCGGGCGATGCCCTCAATCCCCTGTCCCGTCAAAAGCCCAGTGCCGACAGGGATTTGGACGAAACTCTCGTCGAGTGCGAGCAGCAGGAAATGGTGGCCATTCATCAACAGGAACAGCAGCAGCACGAACAGCTGCATCAACTGGCCGATGAGTGGAACGCTGGTCTGCGACTGGGGATCGATGACGTTCATCAGCGCGAAACCCATGGTGCGGCCGATCACGTGCCCGGCGAACTGCACGCCGATGAAGAGGAATTGAGCGGAGAAGCCGATGGCGAGCCCGACGAGCACCTCACGCAGGACGATGCTGAAGAACGAAAGCACCCCCATCCCCGCCGTGATCGCGGTAGTGGGTCCGTAGATGGGAAGCAGCAGAGAGGCGATGAAGAAGGCCACCACAAGGCGCGCCAGGGTTGGGAAACTGGCGTACCCGAAGAGGGGAAAAACCATCAGCATGCTGGCGACGCGGAAAAGTATCAGGAACCAGCGCTCGAGCTGATCGAGATTCCAATTCAGAATTTCCACCGGCTGCCTCGAAGCGTCTTGCGTCAATCCACCAAGACTTCAATCGAGCCTTTGATCGGATCGACCCGCTGAATGTCCTGGATGGACCGGATGTGGGTTTCCTTGAGCAATTGCCCCTGGGGCAAGAGGAAGATGCCCTTTCCGGTCATCAAGTTGTCTGCAAGCACCATGCCAGGTTTCAGCTCGTTGGGAAGGACTTTGACCTTTCGCTGCCCCCCCACAGTGACGCCTCCGCGCGCCGCTCCCTCCTCACCGCTGTCATTGAGGCCCGCGGCACTGCCGATAAAGTCAAGCATCATCGCGGTCATTTTGGGGTCGAAGCTCTCCCCCGAGGCGTTCTGGAAATACTTCTCGACGAAGGGCCGGCTTTTCCCATCCTCCTTCAGATGGTCGAACTGGTTGCACACCGCGAGCAACCGGGCTTCGATCGGAATGTCCTCTCCTTTCAGCCCATCCGGGAAACCCTTGCCGCCCCACTGTTCATGATGGGCGCGGATAATTTTGCCGATGGCATTGAACGAGTCGATCGCCCCGATCATGTTCTGGCCGAGGATCGGGTGGTTGTTCAACGCTTTCAGCTCGCCGTCCGAGAGATCCTCGTTGGGTTTGCGGAGGATGATCTCGGGGATGCCGATTTTGCCGATGTCGTGGAGCAGGGCCGCGATCTCGATATCGTGGATCCGCTTCTCCTCCCACCCCATCTGCTTCGCAAAGGTGGTCGCGAGGGTGGCGACGCGGCGCGCGTGCCGGCTGACCTCCGGGCGGCTCAGTTCGAGCAGGTTGACGAAGACCCGTACGGTGCTGACCAGGGCGGATTCCAGCGATTTGTTCAGCTTGCCAAGTTCGAGGTTTTTCTGGACGATAAGCGCCGTCCGCTCCTTCACCTTGTGCGCGAGCTGGTCGTTCAGCTCCTCGAGTTCCTTGTTGGCCTTTTGCAACTCGACAAGAAGCCGCTTGTTCTCGTGCTGCAGGTCGAAGGCTTCGAGGGCGCGGAGGACGACGGAGCGGAGCTCCTCATCGTTCCACGGCTTGAAGATGAACTGATAGATCTGGCCGTTGTTGATCGAGTCGACCGCGGCGTCCATGTCCGCGAAACCGGTGAGGATGATGCGCATGACTTCCGGCTTGGATTCGCGTATTTTGGCCAGCAGCTCGGAACCGCTCATCTCCGGCATGCGCTGGTCCGAGATGATCAACTGAATCTCACGATCGTTGAAGATCCCCAGCGCCTCCTTGCCGGAATTGGCGGTGACAACCTCAAATTCATCGTCGATGAACACCCGCTTCAGCGCGCTGAGGATATTCGGTTCGTCGTCGACGAAGAGCAGTGTTTTTGTCTGATCCATGTGTTACTCCACCTCTTCGCTCATGGGTCCCTTGATCGGGAGAATCACACGGAAAGTCGTTCCTTCACCCACTTGGCTCTCCACCTCGATTTCACCCCCATGATCCTTCACAATGCGGTAGCTGATCGAGAGACCTAATCCCGTACCTTCTCCAATCGGTTTCGTCGTATAGAACGGGTCGAAGATTTTTTTCCGGTTGCCTTCCGGAATGCCCGCCCCGTTGTCCTGAATTTCGACGGCCACCCGGTCCTGGTCAATTCGTAATGTCCGTATTATAATCTTGCCCGGGGGTTCCTTGATAGCGTGCGCCGCATTCACCAGGAGATTCAGAAACACCTGATTCAACTGCTGCGGATTGCATGTAACTGTTGGTATTTTAGAGTATTGCTTCTCGACCTCGGCGTTGTACTTGATTTCGTTCCAGACGATGTTGAGGGTGCTCTCCAGCCCCGCCTCGAGATCGGCATCCTGGACCTGTGCGCGGTCAATGTTACTGAAATTCTTCAGATCGCTGACGATCGTCCGCACACGCTGGGTGCCGTCGAGGGATTCCATGATCATCGTGTCCAGCTCCGGTAGCAGCTTTTCGAGCTTCGCCTCTTTCCAAAGCTGATCATACCGGGTTTCAGAGAGGCCGCCTCCCTTGACCGAAGCTCGAATTTCCTTAAGCAGGCGCTGAAGCCTGCTGTTGAATTTTTGCAGGTTGCTCAGGTTCGAGTGCACGAAACCGATCGGATTGTTGATTTCGTGCGCGACGCCGGCGGCCAGCTGTCCGATGCTCGCCAGCTTTTCCGACTGGAGCAGCTGCTGCTGCGTTTCGTTCAGTTCACTGAGTGTTCTTTCGAGCTCATCGTTGCGCCGTGCGAGCTCCTCCGTTCGCTCCTGGACGATCTGTTCGAGGTTCTCGGTGTACTTTTTCAATTGGTGTTCGAGCGCTTTCTGCGCAGTGATATCCTTGGAAATAAAGAGCGTACCGACAACCGTTTTCTTCTGGTTGGTCAACGCGGCGATGGACATCGAAACGGTCACCCTCCTGCCGTCGGCACGCAGCATCGTGCACACGGTCTCCCTCGGCGTCCCCTTGACAGGCTTGAGACCGTCCTCATCGGTCTTTTTCAGGCGTTCCTCGAGTCCGGGGACGAAGTCATAGATCGTCTTTTTCGCCTCCATGTCAGTGGCTACAAACCCGGTCAACCGTTCCGAGCCCTTGTTGAAAAGCGTGATGACGCCGTTCAGTCCCGTGGCGATGATCGAGTAGTCCAGCGATGAATCGAGGATCGACTGGAGGAAGTTTTTCGTCTCGCTGAGCTCGCGGGTTCGCTCCCGGACGAGACGCTCGAGATTACGCTGGTACTGTCTGTTCTCTTCGGAGAGGCGGCGCCTTTCGATTGCCTTCTGCACAGTAATAAACAGCTCTTCGACATTCGTCGGTTTCAGCAGATAGTCGTAGGCGCCCTTCTTCATCGCCTCGATTGCGGATTCATTCCCGCCGAAACCGGTGAGCATAATCAATTCGACGGTGGGGTCAAGTTTTTTCACCTGCTCAAGCACCTGCATTCCGTTGACCTTGGGCATCATCAAGTCTGTGAGGATAACGTCGAACGACTGATCCTTGCTGAATTTTTCGAGTCCCTCCTCCCCATCCACGGCGGTCTCCACCCGAAAGCCGCCGATTTCCAGCGCCTGGGCGAGCATTTCACGGATGCTCAACTCGTCGTCAATGACGAGAATCCTTGAAGACGTTTCTTCCGTCAACAGCAGCAATCCTCACGTTATCTGGACGACATACTCCATGATTCGGTTGAAGAAGGAAGTGATCAGGCTGATCATCCAGGGGGCAAGCAGGATCATGACGGTGACGACGGAGACAATCTTGGGGATAAAGGTGAGGGTCATTTCCTGGACCTGGGTCATGGACTGCAGCAGACTGATGGAAACGCCGACGACGAGGCCCGCGACGAGCATCGGTGCGGCGAGCATCAGCGCGGTGAACAAGGTCTCGCGCATGATGAAAATGGCGAATTCCTGAGTCATCGGAAGCTCTCTACCAGGGATTGCACGACGAGGTACCATCCGTCAACGAGGACGAACAGCAGCAGCTTGAACGGCAAACTGATCATCACCGGCGGCAACATCATCATCCCCATCGACATCAGCACCGAGGCGACGACCATGTCGACGACGAGCATCGGCAAATAGACCAGAAAGCCGATTTGAAAGCCGATACGCAGCTCGCTTGTCATGAACGCCGGAATGATCACCGACATCGGCAGGTCGGCCGGGGTCGCCGGCTGTTCCAGCTTACTGATCCGGACAAACAGCTGCAAGTCTTTTTCGCGGGTCTGGCGCAGCATGAAATCGCGCATCGGGGCCTTCGCCCGGTCCCAGCCCTGCTGGAGGGTGATCTCCTGGTTCGAGTAGGGCAGCCAGGCGTTCTGGTAGACGTTCGTGATCACGGGCTGCATGATGGCGATCGTCATGAACAGCGCGAGGCCGACGATGATCTGGTTGGGCGGGAGCGACTGGGTGCCGAGCGCCTGCCGGATAAAGTGGAAGGCGACAATGATCCTGACGAAACTGGTGGTCATCACGAGAATCGATGGGGCGAGCGTGAGCACGGTGAGCAGGAGCAGTATCTGGATTGTGACGGACAAATCCTGTGGTGACTGCGCCTGTCCGACCGAGATGTTTACGCTCGGCAGGGGAGTCTGCGCCTGGGCATCCCCACCGGCGAGCAGAGAGATCGCCAGCAGCGCGCCCGCCAACAGAGCGATGCGCATGCTGCGGCCGCGCAGCGTCCGAACCCATTTTTTGAGGCGGCTGCTCACTCGTCCGCTCCTTCGCCTTCGTAGGGCTTGTACTCCCCCTCATGACCGATGGGGCGCAACGCGGTAAGGACACGGTCCTTGATCTTGAACGCGACGGCGTCGTATTCCTTGTCCAGCTTCCGCTGCAGCATACCGACCTCGACAAACACCCCCGGAAAGGCTTTCTGGTCGGCGACCACGAAGGCGCTGCGATCCAGCTTCTCACGCTCCTCGTGCAAATTCTGGTAGGTGTTCTCCAGGGATTTCGACCAGTCGTCGAAGTGGCTCATGACGTGGTAGAGGTACTTAAGGTGCTCCTCCTGCTGCGGGCTCAAACCATTTGGATCAGCATATTTTTTCTGCACATACACGTTTATTGCGGCCTGCGATTTCTCTTTGACAAGCTGCTTGTCATCGATCACGCGGGCGATTTTCTCCAGTTTATCGTCGAGGTGCGGATCGCTTGCTGCCTTGAGGTGGGTTCGCACGTAATGGATGTTGCCGATGATCTTCGCGTTAATCCCTTCGCGGGCGATCAGCTTGCCACCGATGACCGCGCCCTTGCCGAATTTGACGATGATGCGGCCGCCGCAGACTACGTTGGAGTGGATGATCTCCTCGGCTACATAAATGTCCCCGTTGCCGTACACCGTCTGCCCCTCGACAAACTTGATGTGGGTTTCGCCGTTGACCTTGATCAGCCCCTTTCCCTGGCCGATGAACCCCCCGCGGAGCAACAGGTTTCCTCCGCAATGAACGACCGCGTCCTCGACAACACCCTGGATCTCGACATCGCCGGTGGCGATGACTTCAAAGCCGCTGCGAACACTCCCCTTGACGACAACCGATCCGTTGAAGCGGATGTTCCCGGTCTCGAAATCGATATCCCCGTCTACTATGTGCCGGGCGCTGACCTCCACCTCCCCGTTGGAACGCAGTTTCGCACTGCCGGAAATCTGAGCGACCAGCCGTAGTTTGTCCGGATCCTCGAAACGGGTACCCTGTCCGCCCAGCAGTGGGAGATCGTCGCCGGTTTTCCCCGAGATCTCGACCCCGGTGACCGAGATTCCCTTCTCGCCCGGTACCGGCGGCGTCTTCACCGCCAACACCTGTCCTTCATTGACCTGCTGGATGATCCCGGATTCGCGGTAATCGACGCGGCCGTCTTTCTCCGAAATCTTGAACTTTGGTTTCGGGTTCGTCTCGAAGAAATACTCCACCTTAGCGTCGGATCCCTCACCGGGGAGTCTTCCCTTCGCGACCAGCACCGGCACCCCGCGCTTGCCCTTCGCACGGGTGACATCGTCGATCGCATCCTCCATCAATCCCTCGGTGACCTTTTCGCGCTGCAGGGCCTCCATGATCATTTCCTTCGGGACGGTCGTGTTGGGAGGGGTGCGCACCGTGACGTAAGCCTCCACGACGTTCGCCGAGATCGAGCAGACGACGCGGATATTTCCGGAAACGACCGCTTCACCCTCGGTCAGGCGTTCACCCTTGGCGGGAGCGCCGGGAGTTTCCGCGGGTTGGGTGCCGCTGGTTTCGTCGCCGGCTGGCGGCCGGTTGCTGGTTTTGCTGGTTTCGTTCAACTTTCACCCTGGAATGTTGGAAAACCACGCTAAGGTAACACATCAGGCGGAGATTTGCGCTTCAACCGGACGGATCGTCCAAGGTATCGTCGTTGTCCGACTTCGCGTCAGACTCCCATTCACCGAGTTTGCTCACACCCTGCTCGGAAGCTCCGAGCAGAATCTCCCGTTTTCCGATGCGAATCAGGTGCAGGTACCGCTTCGGACCGAGCGGCCGAGTCGCCAGCAAATCGATTCGCGCGCTGTTTTTTCCGGATCCGGGCGCCGGCCCGCCGAAAACATTGGGGAAATAGCGCTTCATGACATAGACCAGCAGGAAGAACAGAGCCAGGATGAAAAGGAGCGCGGCCCCCGTCCGAACGAGTGCCGCGCCAAGGTTTTCCGACGGTTCCCGGATCTGCTCCGCCTGCGCGGGGAACGCCAGCGGGAGCAGGGCCAGCCCGGCGAAAAGGCGGGCGGCCCAGACTCCGAAAAACGTTTTATCTTTTGTCATTTCAATGCCTTGATGCGATCCTCAACGCTTAGCAGTTCGGTGATCCGGATGCCGAAGTTTTCATCGATGACAACGACCTCACCGAGTGCGAATCTTTTGTCGTTAATGTACAGGTCGACCGGTTCTCCGGAAAGCTTCTGCAGTTCGATCACCGAACCGGGTCCGATTTCGAGAACGTCCTTGATCAGCATCTGGGTGCGTCCGAGCTCGATGGTGACGGGCAGCGAAATGTCCATCAGCAGCCCGAGATTCCGCGGATCCTCGGGACCGGGCTGGTAGCGCGCGGCGCTGTCGAATTCGCCGAACTGCACGGCGCGAGCGCCAGAGGTTTTAGCCGCAGGAGGTTCCCCGGCGGGCGCCTGCTCCGCCTCCGCCCCACCCTCGGGGCTCATTGCCGCCGAGAAACCGGCCTCCGCCATTTCCTCTTCCGGGGTCGCCGGACCACCGCTGGCATGCGCGAGCAGATCCATTACGCCGGACGGCACGAGTTTAACGAAAATCTCCTCGCCCCAGTCTGCAATCTGCATGGTATAGCGGATTTCGACGAGTTCGTCGAAAGGCATCTCCATGTCCGCGACGGCCACGAGCTTGCCCTGGGCGGATCCGAAGGAGAGATCCACCTTGAGTTCGTCGGCCCAGAAGGTTGTCTGTGCGCCGACGATCTGGTTGGCCGCCTCGGCGACACCGTCGAGGGATTCGTCGCTGTAAGGTGCGGTGCCATCCCCCATGACCATCAGGTCGGTGATCGCGGCGGCCAGTTTCTGGGAGAAGACATAGTAGAGCGAACCCTCGGTGGTGCTCTCGAGCGGCACCTCGATCAGCACGATCTCCTCCTCGAAAATCTCGGATAGACGCGCTGGGTCAGCCTGTTCCAAGTCGGTGATGTGGATGTCCACCTCGCGGTTGAGGACGGGACCGAAAACGTCCTTCATCACCGAGATCGCCTGTTCTTCGACGGCGCGATAGTTGCTGTCGATCGCCATGTTCAATCACCTCTCCAGGGCCAGATCTTCCTCGAAGGTGAGCACCCGCGTCACGCGGACCGCGAGCTTCCTCCCCGAGCGTCCTGGCACCCCGAAATACTTGATCCTGTTGCCGACGCGGATTTGCAGCTCCTCGTCGATCTCTTTGTCGAGTTGAATGATGTCGCCGCGGCGCAGGGACAGAAATTCCTGCACCGTCAGTGAGGTTTCGTGGAACAGCGCTTCGATGCTGAGCATCGAGGCACGGATCCGGTTTTCAAGCAGCTTCGTCTCTTCCTCGCCGACCTTCTTGACGTTCACGAAAAAGGTTTGCGTGGACAGTTTCTGCAAAATCGGTTCGAGCACGAAATAGGGGAAGCCGATGTTCATTGGATAGACAGCCCCGCGGACTTTGATTTCAAAGAAGATGATCGCGATCGTTTCCGACGAACGGGCAATCTGGACAAACTGCGGGTCCGTCTCGAAGCTGTCGAACTGCGCATTCAGCGGATAGATCTGCGTCCAGACTTCATTCAGCGTGTTGATCAGATTATTGATGATCCGCTGGACGATGTTTTGTTCGATCAGGGTAATCTCGCGGATTTCGATCTCTGTTTCGCCGGTGCCGCCGAGCAACCGGTCGACGACGAACAGCAGGAACTGCGGGCTGATCTCAACGACCGACTTGCCTTCGAGATCGGGCAGACGGAGCAGGTAGAGCGACGAGGGCATCGACAGCGACATGGTGTACTCGCTGTAAGTGACCTGGTCGATCGAGATCACGTTGACGTCCACGAGGGCGCGCAAATTCGTCGAAAGGAACGTGGCGAACAAGCGGGCGAAGTTTTCGTGGATCGTCCGCATCGTGCGAATCTGCTCTTTCGAAATGCGGTCAGGATGCTTGAAGTCGTAGACCGTGACGGCCCGCTTCGGCTCCCGTTCGATCGATTCGTAACTTTTGCCTTTCGACACGCTGCTGAGCAGCGCATCGATTTCGTCCTGGCTGAGTATCCTGTTCATCTCAACCTCGGGCTCTACTGAATCACGTACTGGATGAAGAACACTTCATCCACCGTGCCATCAGTGAGATGGTAGTTGACGATTTCCTGCACACGCTTTCGCAGTTTCTCGCGATAGGAGATGTCCTGCAGCACGTCAAAACGCTGCGCGGCAAAAAACGTATTCAAGTTGTCACGGAGCATCGGTTCGATCTTCGTCAGCTCATCCATGACCTTGTTTTCGTGCGTCTCCAGGCCGATGTCCACGAGCAGATGCCTGCTTCCCCCGGTTTCCTTCGGGTTGATGATCAGGCCGGTGATGCTGTAGATCTGCCCGATTTCGGCGCTGCTCTCCGCCTTTTTCACTTTCGGCGCAGGCGGTTCGGCGAAGAACAGCTTTTTCACGATGAAGTACGATGACACCGCCTGAAACGCCAGAATGAGGACGACGGCGATCGCGAAGACAGCACTCTTCCCCCCGCCCCCGCCACCTTCCTTGCCGGGGACCAGTTCACCGCCAGCCTCCACATCGACGTCCGGCAGTTCGATTCCCTCTGCGCCCTCCTGGGCATCATCAAACTCGTTCATCGCCGCCTCAACTGCTTTCCTGTTTCGTTTCCCGATACTCGATCCAGATCTCGACGCGCCGGTTCATGGCTCGTCCCTTGGGTGTGGTGTTCGTTGCCCTGGGCCGGTATTCTCCATAGCCGACGCCGCTGAGCTTGGCGGGATCGAGCCCGCCCTGGAACGCGAGCACCTTGACGACGTTCAGCGCCCGGGCTGCGCTCAACTCCCAATTGCTCGGGAACTGGTCGTTGCTGATCGGCACATTGTCGGTGTGCCCCTCAACCCGGATTTCAGAGTACCTTTGTTTCTTGATCACGTCCGCAATTTTGACCAACAGCGAGCGAAACTGCGGCCGAATGTCCGCCCGGCCCGTCTGAAAAAGCACGGGATCGGAGATGATCAGGCGTATCCCCGAGGGAGTGTTGTAAATTTCGACCTGATCGACAATGTCGTTCTCGCGCAAGTACTCTGCGACTTCCTTGACGACCTGCTCCGCCTGCTGGGCGCGTTGCGTCTCCCTCTGGTAGAGCACCATCACCGGCAGCAGTCCCGCGTTGTTCGGCCAGATCCCAAGCCCCTGCTGGATGCTCGAGATCGCGGCTCTGAACTTGACTTGCTCGACCGTGGAAAAACTCACGATCAGCACAAAGAAGGTCAGCAACAGAGTCATCATGTCCCCATAGGTCACCATCCATGCCGGAGCTCCCTGCGGACATTCTTCTTGACGCTTTGCCATGCTTCACCTTCGTTCGAAACCGCTCCAACAGACGACACCGCTAGAGTTCGTCGCCACCTCCGCCGCCGTAACCTCGTTCGATCGGCGGCAGGAAGGTCTTCAGTTTCTCGCGCACAATTCTCGGGTTATCTCCCGATTGAATCGACAGAATGCCTTCAATAATCAGTTCCTTGCGTCTTGCCTCCTCCCTACTGCGGTATTCGAGTTTCCCCGCGAGTGGGAGGAAAAGAATGTTGGCCGCCAGGGAACCATAGAGGGTCGTCACGAGCGCGGTCGCCATTCCCTGGCCGATCTTTGAAGGATCGTCGAGTGACGCCAGCATCTGGATCAGACCGATCAGGGTTCCGACCATGCCGAACGCCGGGGAATACATGCCCATCGCCTCGAAGATACGCTTGCCCTGGCGATGGCGTTCTTCCATTCCCGTCAACTCCGATTCCATGATCGAGCGAATCGTTTCGGGCTCCGTGCCATCGACAGCGTACTGGATGCCGAGCTTCATAAACGAATCCTGGACGTCATCCAGTTCGCGTTCGATCGCCAGGATGCCTTCGCGCCGCGCCTTTTCCGCGATATCGACCAACTGGTCGATGGCATCGTATGACGACACTTCCTTCGTCATGAAGGCGTTCTTCGCCACATTGATGACCGCCAACACTTCGGACAGTGGAAAGTTTACGAGCGTCGATCCAATCGTACCGCCGAAGACGATGAGAACCGAAGGCACGCTGAAGAAGAAAGAGATGCCCTGGCCGGTGACAATGGCGACCCCGACGAGCAGGAACGCCGCAACGATGCCGATGAGGGTTGCGATATCCATAGCGGCTCACAGCCTCCCTTAGGCTTGCACCTTCTCGTCACCGGTCTGAATCACCCGGCGGCGGAAAAGCACGATCCGGTCAATCACCTCGTCCGGCTTTTCGCGAATGATCACTTTCTTGCCGTCAGTCAGGGTCAGGATCGTATCGGGGGTCGCCTCGACGAATTCGATCATGTCACTGTTGACGGTCAGTTCGCTGCCGTCCAGTCTGGTTACCTGGATCATCGGTTCTCCCAGTCTTTTTCGCCGCCGGTCCGCCGATCGGACCGGCGGCGAGAAAGCGTTGTTGCGTCATCGAGCGGTCAGGCTACATCGCCTACCGCTTCATGTTTGTCACTTCCTGCAGAATCTGGTCGGAGGTGGTGATGATCCTCGCATTCGCCTGGAATCCACGTTGCGCGGTGATCATCGCCGTGAACTCCTTGACCAGATCCACGTTTGACATTTCGACGAAGCCGCGGTCAATCAGGCTTCCGAAGTTAGTCTGGGCCAGGCCGTAGCGCGGGGTTCCCGCGGAATCGGTCACGGACCAGAGGTTGTCGCCTTCCTTCTTGAGGCCGTCCGTGTTGTTGAAATCGGCGAGCGCGATCGCCCCAAGCCTCAATTGCTGTCCGTTGCTGAAGCTGCCGTTGATCTCGCCGTTGTTGTCGATGTCGATGCCTTCGAGGATGCCCATGCCGTAGCCGTCCTGGCTGACCGCCTGGGTTGAGAAGCTGGAGGCCGTTTGCGTGATGCCGTCCATGCCACCCAACGTGCCCGGGTCAAACGTGATGTCCACGAGCGCCTGGCCGGTGCCGGGATCGAAGCTGAAGCTGGACTGGTTGTTGTCGTAGTTCCAGGAACGAAGCGTTCCGTCGGAATCGAACTCGACCGTCCCCGTGCTTCCGTTGACGATCGTCCCGGTATCCACGGAGGCTTCCCACTTCCACACGTTCAGGTTTAACGTCTTGGTGAACGTCAAGTTGAGGTTGTGTGTCACACCTTGCTCATCGTACACCGTAATCGATGTGGAGTGGTCTGTGTCGGCCGTGTCAATCACCAGGTCATTTCCGGTGACGTTCGTAGCGGAGAAACCGTCGTTTGCACGGATGGAGACTCCGCTGCCGCCCAATCCCGTCAGCTCGTTCATCAGTCCAGTGGTATCATCGGCAACGAAGCTGAGACTGGTCGCGGTGGAGTTTCCACTGCTGTCGACAAAATTATCGACCGCGGCAAGAGACGATGCGGTACCGTTTGCCACCGAGAAGTTGGCCGTGCCGCCAGCACCTGCCGCGCCGTTGTTGAAGAGCTCATCAACGAGGTCGCTGGTGCCGCCGGTATCGGTGAGCAGCACGTTGTAGCTGGTGCCGTCTCCCGCGTAGCGGCGGGTCACTTCGATTTCACCGCTCGTCAATGCGAACTCGGCGCCGGAGACCTGGGCGTTCAACTGATTGATCAGTTCGCCGACGGTGCTATTCGTATCGATGCCAAGGATCGTGTACGTCACTTCATCACCGGTGCCCTGATCGACTGTCACCTCGAAGCCATCAGTGTCCGTGACACCGGCGGCAGACAATGTGGTCGCCAGTGTCAGCGAACCACCGCCGCCGAAGGTGCTCGTGCCCGATCCGTTCGAGTTGGTGGCCTTTGAGCCTGAAATCGTGACCGTGTGGGTCCCACCAATGCCGTCAGCAGCTGTGCCGGAAACCGACGTGACGCCTGAATCGCCGGCGTCCGTCAGCGTTGCATCCGCTTCCGTGGCGTCCGAATCCAGGTTCGAGTAGAGCACGACCGATGTGCTTGCACGAGCGGGCGTCTTCAACTGGATCGGCACTGTCAGGTCTTGCAGCGTGGGATCGGTGAAATCACCGTTCGCGTCCGCGACATAACCCTGCACGTAGTCGGTGCCGCCGTTGGCGACAAGCTGTCCATCCGCGTCGATGGTGAAGTTTCCAGCGCGGGTGTACAGCAGCTTGTCGCCTTCCCGGACGACGAAGAAGCCGCGTCCCTGGATAGCGAGGTCGGTGTTGTAGCCGGTCTGCTCAAGACCGCCCTGGCCGAAATTGTTGTCCACCGACTGCACCTTCATGCCGAGTCCCACCTGGACCGGGTTGGAACCTCCGCGTGCATCACGCGGAGCGGACCCGCCCTTCAACAGCTGGCTAATCGCGTCGGAGAACGTGATGCGACCGCTCTTGAACCCGATTGTGTTGACGTTTGAAATGTTGTTCGCGACGACATCCATCATCATCTGATGGTTGCGAACACCATTCACGCCGCTGAATAATGACCGAAGCATAAAAGGATTCCTCCCACTTTCCGCCCTTTGGGCGGTTGTTGCCACGGTGGGAATCCGGGTTCTCCGGGACATCGCCGCTGTCGGTTAGCGATGCCGAAGGCCTCCTCAACGAGGTCCAGCCTTATCCCATCCGTGTCTGATGTTGTCAAAGGTCCAAAGACCGTCTACAGCAGAATCGCACTGTCGATCTGCGTGAAGACGTTTTCGCGTGCGCTCTCGCCCTGGAGAGCCGTGATCACCGTCCTGTTCTCAACACTGACGACAAGCGCCAAGTCGCGAAGCAGCAGCAGCGAATCCTTCGCGCCTTTTTCCGACGCGCGATCGAGTCCGTCGCTGATTTTCTGCAAATCGCCGGCGTCCAGCGTGATCCCACGCTGCATCAGCCGTTCTGCGGCATGCGCGGAAAAGGACACGTCCGGAATTTTGCCGTCCTGCCGGGCACGCTCCAACGCGAGGCGAAACTCCTCGCCCGCCTGGCGAGCGGATTTGGGCCGTTGCGTTTCCTCTCCGGGCCGGACGGGTCCGACTCCCTCGAGGTGCGCTTGAATACGTTGTGTGTCCCAGTTCATCTCATCGCTCACGCTTTGAGTCCGAGAGTCGACAGGATCGAGTCAATCACGTTCTGCTTGCTGCCGCTCGAACCTGCCGTGGAATCGCCGGACGAGTCCGGCTGCCGCAGTTCGAGCACGTCACCAAAGCCGATGCTCAAACCGTCGACGACCAGGATTGCACCTGTAGATTCATAACGAACCGCATCCACGAGACCGACGATAAACGTATCAACCGCGGTCTGGGAGCCATCGTCATTGAGAACGTTCACCGCCACCGTGTAGGTGCCGTCGGACGCTGCTCCACCTCGATCGTCCATCCCATCCCAGAGATAGGTGTGTTCACCCTCGGTCTGGTTGTTCAGGGTCTCGGTGCGGATCACATTGCCGCTGGCGTCCTTCACCTGGATCTGGATCTTGTCCGTGAAGGAATCGAGGTCATAGGCGATCTTGCTGGCGTTGCCGTCGGTGAGCTGCACCGAATCGCCATAGGCTTTGACATCCTTGCCGATCAGGTTGGACGCAAGTGTGTTGTTGATTGATTGTGCGAGCAGCACGTCTGCCTGCAGTCCCTGATCGGTAGAATTGTTCAGGTTCTGCAACTGCTCCAGGCTGGTGAATTGCGCCAGATTCGCGGCGTAATCGGTCGAATCCATGGGTGAGAGCGGATCCTGGTTCTTCATCTGCGCCAGAAGCAGCTGCAGAAACCCGTTCTTGTCGATCTCACCCGGTGCGGCCTGGGTATCAAACGTCGTCGGAAGCCGGCCTACCAACCCGTTTATGGATTGGAATTCAGCCATGTGCCGCATCCTCCTTTCCTGTTTTGCCGTAAGTTTCCCGGCGGATTGAGCTTTCTATCATCTTTCGCGTGACGCCTCTACAATTCCTGGAGCGCCACTTGAAGTTTTCAGCAAAGCGTATGCCACCCCTAATCCTGCATCATTCCCGCGGTTTGCCTCCCTTCAGCAACCGTTTGTGCGGCAAGGATTGCCGTGTGGGGCCTATCCCACGACCTCCATCGTATTCGTCCCGAGCTGAAGCGCCGCACGTTCAGAAGCGGGCGCCACCGCTGCTTCATCGAACCCCTGCACGCCTTCCGCACGTCCCCGCGGACGGCCTTTCCGTTCGGGTCGCTCGGGACTGTTGTGCTCCTCGAACTGATCGGCGAACGCATTCGCTTCCCCATCTCCCCCCTGCCGCACCTGGATCTGGTCGACGTGAATGCCGCGATCGTTCAGATGCTGACGGATGGTTGGGATTTGCTTCTCTATGGTGCGAAGAGCTTTTTCGTTTTCAGCATCCATGGTCACTTCATAGCGCCCGTTCGACACCCGAATCTTCACATTCAGCGAGCCGAGCTCCGGCGGATAGAGACGGACGGTCATCGTCGTCCGGCCGTTTCCAATGAGTACGCGCGCGCTCGTTTCCATCTGCGTGAGCAGCTGGTTCAAGTTCTGCAGGCCGCGTGATGCATCCTGCTGCGCGTTAGTGTTCGACGTCTGCGCCTGCTGCGAACTGTTGTCTCCCTGATGGGCGCTGCTCTGAGGTGCGGCTGGGATGGGAGCGGCCTGAACCCGCGCCAGATCGCTGGGTTTCGCGGATTCATCCTGCCCCTGCTTTGGCTCCTGCCCTTCTGTGTTCGTCGCCGGTACGGCAGCGTCCTTCGCGGTCTTTTCAAGCTGCCGACTGCCGCGCAACGCATCACCGGACGATTCATCGGCGGATCGCTGAGCCCGGTTGTTGAACGGGGTGTGCACGCGCCATCCCTTGCGCCGCATAGCGTTCACGGAATCGTGCGCGTCTTTCGGCTGTTCCTTGTCGGCTGAGAGCTTGCCCGACTCCGGCGAGGTGCCGTTCGCGCCCTTCTTCAACTGGCGCACGATCTGCAGGCTGCGGCTTTCGGTTTCGCCGGGCGCGGCAATCGATTTTTCCTTCTGGATCGAAATTCTCTGTACGACTTCGCGGTCCGAATTCGCCGTCTTGTCCGATTTTTTCTTCGAGGATACCTTCATAGTCGCAGCTGCATCGCCGTTGTCAGCCACCGCTTTCTTCGCTTTGCCCTTAAGCGCGTTGACGATGTGGTCGGTTTCATCGGCGACGACGCGCTCGGGCGAGAATTTCTTCACCCTCGGCAAGCGGGGGTCCTGAAGCTCCGCATCGGAATTCTTTCCCCCGGCGCTCTTGAGTGCGGCCGCCGCGGCTTTCAGATTCGCAGCCCCGTTGCCACGCGTGCGGTTGAGGTGCTGTTTGACCTGTTCAAGCCAGGCCGTGTCCACGGCGAGACCCTCGTCCGCCTGCTCCGCCTTGAGTTTTTTCAGCAGCCGTGCGGACTTGTTGCCGGGCGTTTCGAGCTCGCCGTTGATGATGCCCTGCCGCAGATTTTCCGTTTCCTTCAGATGCTTGTAGGCACGCGAGCGGAATTGGGGAACCGCGCGAGCAACGCCCCGGTTGCCCGACAGCGCTTTTTCCCGCCTCAGCACCGCATCGACCGTCTTGCTATTGGCTCCGAGACGGCCCTTTCTTCGGATCACGGTTTTACCGTCGGCGCCTTTGGCAATGTTCAAGCGCGCCCCGTCCGAATCGACAAAGGGGATCTTTTCGAAGGAGACTTCCCTCCCGTTGCGGACGTAGGCCACGGGCCGCTTGCCATTGCTGCCCAGCAACCGCCGGAAAATGTCAATGAAGCGGTTGCCTGCGGACTGTTTGCGTCCGACGGTGGAAGTCGACGACCGGTGCCCCTGTACAGCGCCGTCGTATCCCCGAACCTGTGCTGTTTCACTCATAGGATCGAACTCCTTGCATAGGCGCGGGAGAGATACCTGGCTACTTCCGCCGCGCGATCCTTGGGCATAGCGGCGAGGATTTTCGCGGCCTGGCGCTGTTTCATCGAGAGCAACAGTTCAGCGTTTGTCCTGTTGTTGAGACGGTTAAGCACCGCCGCGGCGTCGGCCGGTTTCATCATTTCCACAATCTTGGACAGTCTCCTCGCATGCTCCTGGTCCACGCTGTCCGCCTGAGTGGCGAGCATCGTCAGCAGCCGCTCGAGCTCCTTCACTTGATCCTGGGTGGTCTCAAGCTTCTGCTGAGTCTGCGAAATTTCACCCTGGATCGGCAGCGCGGTTTCGGTCGCCACACTGTCGGCGATGCTCACGGCCTCACCGCGGATTCGCTGGCGCTCCTTCGCCTGCTTCTCCTGTTCGCTGATCTCCTTCGGCGGACCTTCCTTCCCGGTGATATCCCAGGTCAGATGAAGCTCGTCGAGGGTCTCCGGCTGTTCGGGAGCCGCAGTGGTATCCACCGGCGCCTCTGGCCATTTGATCGTGGTCTTGAGGTACGCGTAGTTGGCCGCGAAAAACGCCAGATAGCCGAAGATCAACAGGCCAAACAGGGCTTTTTGTCTCTTTGGATCCATCGTTCATCCCCTCGTCCAACGCAGCGGCGGACGTTATTCCGACGCTGAGGAGCGTTTTCTCCGGCGGTGAAGCCGGGCTCCGATGTCATCGAGCTGGTTCTGTGTCTCGTGTTTCAGCTGGGTCTGGTGCTCCTCAAAACGGCGATCCCGCAGCTTCTCGAGCACCTTCTTCTCCCGACTGACATCCACGAGCACCTCGCGAGCCTTTTCCACCTGAACTTCCTGTTTCTCGACTTCCTTCTGCTGGCCGCGGATCCGGGTTCGAAGGCTGCGCTGCCACTGATGCCTGAGCAGCAACTCCGCGACCTTCGATCCCTTTTTCAGCTTTTCCCGCTGCTCCTCATCGGCCTGTTTCAGATCCTCCGACAGCTGATGCAATTTCAGTTCCTGATCGGAGAGTTTCTGCTGTTCGATGCCCAGCTCGCGCTGGCGCAACCGCTCTTCACCCTGTTTCGCATCCATCAATCGTTGCAGTCGAAAGGTGAATTTTTTCATCGTGCCGGATCACCCTCTCCGTTCCGCTGCCGTTATTCAGCCAACTCCGTCACCTGCTCCCAGGCGTTCTCCATCCCACTCTTATCATCCACTTCCTGCACGAGGAATTTGCGAATGTCGTCATGCTTAGCGATGGCACGGTCGATGCGCGCATTGGTGCCTTTCTTGTACGCCCCGATGTTGATCAGATCCTCGTTTTCGCGATAGACCGCCATATCCGCGAGCACCCGTTTCGCCGCGTCCCGGTAATCTTTCGGGGTGACGTCATACATCACACGGCTGATGCTCTCGAGCACGTCGATCGCCGGGTAATGGTTCTCGGCGGCCAACTTGCGCGAGAGCACGATATGACCATCGAGGATCGAGCGCACGGCATCGGCTACGGGTTCGTTCATATCGTCGCCCTCGACGAGCACGGTGTACAGCGCCGTGATCGAGCCGGTTTCCGAGCGTCCTGCGCGCTCCAGCAGTTTCGGCAGCAGGGCGAACACGCTCGGGGTGTAGCCGCGCGTTGTCGGCGGCTCGCCGATCGCAAGGCCGATCTCGCGCTGCGCCATCGCGAGCCGGGTGATCGAATCCATCATGAACATCACGTTTTTCTTCAGGTCGCGGAAATACTCGGCGATGGCGGTCGCCAGCATCGCTCCCTTGATGCGGATCAGGGCGGGTTTGTCGGAGGTGACGACGACAACGACGCTCCGTTTCAGCCCCTCTTCACCGAGGTCGCGTTCGATGAAATCCCGGACCTCGCGGCCTCGTTCGCCGATCAGGGCGATCACATTCACCTCTGCGGCGGTGTTTCTGGCGGCCATTCCCATCAGGATGCTCTTGCCAACGCCGGAGCCCGCGAAGACCCCAAACCGCTGCCCTTTCCCGCAGGTGAGCAGGCCGTCGATCGAGCGGATGCCGAGTTCGAGCGGGTCGGTGATCCTCTGCCGTTTCAACGGATGCGGCGGGGTGGCGACAATCGGGACCTGGGACTCGATGTCCAGCGCGCCCTTATCGTCCAACGGTTGCCCGAGACCGTCAATCACCCTGCCGAGCAGGTTTTGACCGACGCCGACGGTGAACGGCCGCCTGAGGCTGCGGACAACGCTTCCCGGATGGATGCCTTCGATGGAACCGAGCGGCATCAGCAACACCTGGTGATCGCGGAAGCCGACGACTTCCGCCAACCCGCAAAGGTGCCCGTGACGGTCCAGCACCTCACAGATCTCCCCGATCGAGGTGTCCGGCCCGGTGGACTCGATGACGAGTCCGATGACGCGTGTCACCCTGCCGCGCGGGACAATCGGCATCGCCCGCGCAAGTTTTTCTTCGTAGCGCGCAAAGGCGGTTTCAAGCGGAGGTGCGGAGATAGTCGGCGTCATCCGTCCTCCTCGTCTTCCGGTTTCTCATGCGCCGGAAGCAGCGCGCCATGCAACTCGTCAATCAGCGTCCGAATCGTAGCGTCAATGGAACCGCTCGCCGTTTCGAGAATGACTCCGCCGCTCTCGACGCGCGGAGACGCGATGATTTCGATTTCCCGGATGCCCTCGCTGATCGCCAGCAGGTCGCCTTCGGCGGCCTTCAAGGTTTCGACGTCTCGCGGGTTGCAGCGGAGCACAACCTTTGTCCGATCCGTCGCCTGCCGGATCGCTTCGCCGGCGAGTTTGACGGCGACGTCGCGGTGTTGATCGGCGGCGTCGCCTACAACCCTGCGGGCAATATGGAGGGCAAAATCGACCAGCCGCTGCTCGACGTCGGAGAAATAACGCTTCGTCGCATCCGCAACCGATTGAATCATCGAAACGAGCAGTTCGACGTGTTTTTCGAACTCCGCCTTCACCTCGCCGACACCTTCCTCGTGGCCCTGCGAACGGCCCTCGGCGAATCCCTTGTCGTGACTTTCCTTCACGCGGCGTTCCATCTCCGATTGTAAAGCTTCGATTTCGGCGCGGTGGCGCAGCCGCATCTCCTCCAGCGTTTCAATCCTGCCGAGCCCGTACTGCTCGGGCGCATAGCTGAGATCGACCCCCTTTTTCTCCGATGAGTCATTCAGGTTGACCTTGCCGCGGACCACAGCCTGAGGCACCAAGCTTTCGAGGAGACGGCGGATTTCCTCGGAGTTGTCCTCGATCTCGATGCCGCCGTGAATCACCTTGGCCTTCGGCACCGATCTCTCTTTTCGATCGCGCGACATCTTTTCACGATCGCGATTCTTCTGTCCAGGATTGAAGTAGGTGTTCATCGCTACACCATCTGCTCCTCCGCAGCGCCGTGGCCAATGACGATCTGGCCTTCATCCTCGAGGCGGCGGATAACATCGATGATCCGCTGCTGCACCTCCTCGACCTCACGCAGCCGCACAGGACCCATGTAGGACAACTCTTCTTCGACCATCTCCGCGGCGCGGCGGGACATATTGGCAAGGATTTTCGACTTGAGCTCTTCGCTGGCGGCCTTCAGGCCCAAAGCCAGCTCCTTGTTGTCCACCTCGCGCAGGACCTTCTGAATCGACCGGTCGTCGAGATTGATCATGTCCTCGAACACGAACATCAGGTTCTTGATTTCGGCCGCGAGATCCGGATTTTCCTTTGCGATGCCGGCGAGGATGTTCTTTTCGAATCGCTGGCCGACGAGGTTGAGGATGTCCGCGGCGGTCTGAATGCCGCCCAGTTTGCTCGCGCTGCTGGTGAAGTCGATGCGGGATTCGAGCACGCGCTCGACGGCGTTGATCGTTTCCGGGCTGACCCTCTCCATCTGGGCGAGGCGGTACATCACGTCCACCTGCAATTGGGGAGAGAGATCGGTGAGCACGTTCGCCGCCTGCACCGGGTTCAACTGGGTGAGCACGAGAGCGATCGTCTGCGGGTGCTCTTTCTGCAGGAACGCGAGCAGCTGGTTCGTATCGACGTTCTGCAGCACGTTGAATCCCTTGACCTGGAGGGCGCGCTGGACGCGTTTGATGATCTCCAGCGCCTTGGCTTCGCCGAGCGCCGCCTCGAGCACTTCCTGGGCGTAATTGAGGCCGCCCGCGGCGATGTACTGCTGGGCGAGGATCATCTGGTGGAATTCCTGATTCACCTCGTGCAGGACGCTGCTGGGCACGCCCTCGAGCCTCGCGATTTCGCGGGTCAGACGTTCGACTTCCGCCTCGGAAAGATACTTGTAGATCTCCGCCGAAGGCTGGGTGCCGAGGGCGACCATGAAGATCGCAGCCTTTTTCATCCCCGGCATTTTCTCTACTGACGATTTTGCTCTGTTCACTGTCAGCTCCTTAGCTCGGCGTTTCCACCAGCCACGTCTTCAACAGACGTGCGGCCACCTCCGGTTTTTCCGTTGCGAAGTCGATGATTTGTTCCTGAAGCTGATTCGCCTCCATCACCTCGGGCGGCAGCTCACTGTCGATGTCGGGCAAAGCGAGGCGCTCCTCTACTCCGCCGATTGCGCCCGGCAGGGCGCCACGGCCGGTCGGGAGGGCGGCCAAACGCCGCTCCCAGGATTCCCGGGCCGCCTGACCGGTCCGCTGCAGCAGGTTGCGCAGGTAGAACAGCAGGCCGAGGACCGCGCCACCGAGCAGCACGTTGCGCAGGATGCTCATCCCGTTGGTGCGCAGCCATTCCCAGAGGGAAGGTTTGGGGATCACATCCGCGGGCTCCTGGAAGGCCATCGTGATCACCGAGATCTGGTCGCCGCGGTTTTCATCGAATCCGAGCGCCCCCTGGACGACATTCCGGATGGCGTCCAATTCCTGGGGAGTGCGGTCCCGGTATTGCAGCTCTCCCTGACCGCCTCCCGCCGTCGTCGCGGGTTCATAGACGCCATCGACGACCACCGAGGCAGAGATGCGCTTGAGCCCGCCTCCCTGCGTCGAAGTGTTCGTAGTCGTTTTCGAGACTTCGTAATTGGTTATCGTATTGGATTCGTTTGTGACGTCGCTCTGTCCGAGCGGGGGCTGGGTCGCGTCGACGGGATTGACCTGGTTCTGGTCCTGCTGCTGCCGGGAGTTTTCGACGATCTCTTCGGATCTCACCGCGGTTTGATCCGGGTCATAGACCTCGCTGGAGACTTCGCTCTGGGTGAAGTCCAGGTCGACAGCCACGCGGACGATCGATTTGTCCGGCCCGAGCATCCTGTCCAGCATCGTGCCGACCTTGTCAGTGAGGTTCTGCTCCATGTTCTGCTTCAGCTGCAGCTGCGTGGTGCTCATCGCCATCATCGGATTGCTCTCGGTGAGGTTGGTGAGCACGTTGCCGCGCGAGTCGATGATGGTGATGTTCTCGGTTTCGAGACCCTCCACGGAAGAGGCGATCAGGTGGCTGATGCCGGTAACCTGATTTTCCGTCAATTTGTTGTTCAATTTCAGGGCGACGGAGGCCGTGGGCGGTTTTTCCTTCTCACGGAACAGTGCCGGTTCCGGGATGACGATGTGGACGCGTGCCTCGGTGACCTGGTCCAGGGTTTCGATGGTCCGCGCAAGTTCTCCTTCGAGCGCACGACGGAAGTTGAGTTTCTGCACGAACTCGCTCATCCCCAGGTTGGTCTTGTCGAAGATTTCATATCCGGTGTTGTGCTGGTTGGGCAACCCTTCCTGGGCGAGTTTGATGCGGGCGTCGTACTGGTTTCCGCGCGGCACGAGGATGCGACTTCCATTCTGCTCCAGCCTGTAGGGGATCTTGTTGTCGGTGAGCCAGTCGACGATTTTGCCGGCGTCCGCGGGGGGCAGATTCGAAAACAGGGGAACATAATCGGGGCTGCTCGCCCAATGGACGACACCGATAATCCCCGCGAGGCCGACGACGACGACAATGATCAGCGTCAGCTTCTGGCTGGAGGACATGTTGGCGAAAACGTTCGCGAAACGTTCGCCGATAGTTCCGAACATGTTGGCCATGGTTTACACCTGCATCCGCATAACTTCTTTGTAAGCATCGACGATCTTATTGCGGATCTCCATCATCAGCTGGAACGAGGTTTGCGCCTCTTCCATCGCCACCATTACCTGATGGACATCCTCAATTTCGCCGGTGAGCATCCGTTTGGTCGTCTCCTCGGCGGTTTTCTGCATCTTGTCGACATCGCCGATGAGTCCCTTCAGGGTGTCGCCGAAGGACGGACCTTCGCTCTTTTTCGTGGAATCCGGGCGTTTCGGCAGCTCGCTGGGGAGCTGTCCGGGCCTGAGTCCGATTCTCGATATATCCGCCATCACTCCTCCTTGCGGGGACCGGTCTTTCCGGTCCC
The DNA here is from genome assembly GCA_964538455.1 of uncultured bacterium. Lineage (GTDB taxonomy): Bacteria > Electryoneota > Electryoneia > Electryoneales > Electryoneaceae > JAZDLX01. The sequence continues at coordinate 110,685 of CAZIDZ010000003.1, read as the reverse complement.
ATTCGTCAGGCGTAGGTATCGAAGTTGCGTCCGAGGTGCGGCGCGCTGGCTGAAAGTGGCCGGGGAGTCTCTTCCGCATAAAGGTGCCCCGATCCATGGACCGGCGTCAACTGGTCGCTCGGTTGAGGCCCCTGAGACGAGGAGATGGCCCGTACATGGGTGGCAGTGCGAAGAGACGCGAGACGCGCCAAATCAGTTCTTTTATCTCGTTGTATATCTTGACTCTGACCTGGAGTCCAACGGCCCTCACGGGCCAATTGAACCCTGTTTGCGGCGTCGGCGAAACGTGGATTGCCCGGACGCCCAACAGTCCCGGGTTGAGGCCCGAGGTGCTGTTGAGCCCGTTTCTGTGCGATTAATGCGGTCAGGCGCTCCAGTTTTGGATCAATTTGCACGCATCGCCTCGATCAAAGTTTAAATCTCCATCGCCTTTTTCGCCATCTGCTTTGCCGACTCGATGGCTGAAACGTTCGCCTCATAATTGCGTGTCGCCGCGATCATATCCACCATTTCGGTGATGATGTTGATTTTCGGTTTCGCCACGTACCCGAACTCGTTGGCGTCCGGGTGCTGGGGATCGTAATAGTATTCCGGCGTCGTGTTGTCCCGTATTTCTTTGCGTCTGACGCCGGAAAACTGGCTTTCTTTCATGTACCTCTCGAAGGGCTTGAGGTGTCCGCGCGACGTGCTCTCCATTGTCATTCGCGTCGGTGGATCTTTCTGCAGGTGAAGAGTCGTCGCTTCGGCAGGTTGTTCGGTGAAAACGGAAATACGGCGTTTGTAGGGTCCGCCTCCGGGGGTGCGAGTGGTATTGACGTTTGCGATGTTTTCAGCTATCGCATCCATCCGCTGGCGCTGCGCGGAAAGACCCGTGGCGCTGATGTCGATGGATGTGAAGATTCCGCGGATCTTCATCGCGGCCTCCTTACGGCAGCTTGGCCAGGGTGCGGATCTGTTCAAAGATCCACCTGGCGCTTTTTGCTGTCATGTCGTATTGCAGCTGAGTCGTGGCCAGCCGGCCCATCTCACGTTCCACATCGACTCCGTTGATCCCGGTCGCCGGTGACGCAGGGTCATCCTTGACGACGAGGGGCCGAACCTTCGCCGGGTCCGTTTTCAGGGGCATGTGGTGTTTGTCCGTAGCCTGCATCGGCTCGTTCGGCCTTCCCAGGGCCTCGCTGAGCCGCTTCTCGAAGCTCACCCGCCTCGCTTCATATTTCGGCGTCGAGGCGTTCGCGATGTTCGACGCCACGGCGCGCTGGCGTTCTGTATAGGCGTCCAGCGCGTTTTTGTAGAGCGGCATATTCGTATTGGAGTAGAGAATCTGCCGTAGCATGGCGGTCTCCTTCGAGAGCATTCGCGGGATGAAAAGCAACCAGCGTGCCAAGGCGTGGAACGGGGTATCAATTTGTGAATAGGGCAGTTAGACGCGCTATTCCAGTGCGGGGAACGGTGCTGTCGGCAGAGACTGCCCTGCCCGAGCGGAGGGAATTGCCCGGAGCGGACAGAGGATGGATCAGGGACGGTAGAGGCCGTGGCGGGCGATGATTTCCGCGACTCCTCCAGGAACGAGCGCGCGCACATCCCACCCCTCGCGGACACGTTCCCGAACAAGCGTCGAAGAGATCGCTATCTCCGGTATATCCAAGAACTTCACTCGATCGAGCAGGTCTTCGGCGACGGCGGAAAGATCGACTTTCGGGCGGGTGACAACAACCACCTCAGCGCGCTTGAAGATCTCGCCAACTTCTTTCCAAGCCTGCATTTGCAGGAAGGCATCCGACCCGAGAACGAGGTGGAACGCTGTGGCGGGATGGTCCTGCTGCAGCGTCCGCAGGGTGTCGATAGTGAAACTCGCACCACCCCGCTCCAGCTCAAGGGTTTTCACCCGAAAGGCGTCGAACCCGGCGATTGCGGCCCGGACCATCTCAAGGCGCAGCTCATCGGAGGTGATCTCACGGTCCATTTTCAGTGGATTGAGGTGGGCAGGGATGAACCAGACCTGCTCAAGACCGAGTTCCTGGCGGACCCAGTCTGCGACGACCAGATGGGCAACGGTGGGAGGGTCGAAGGTGCCCCCCAACAGCCCCACCGTCCGCGGTGAGGAGCCCGCCTTGTTCCCTGTGCCGGGATTCACCCACTCTCCCGTGCGAGTTCTTCCTCTTCCATCTTGCGGTTGCGGGCGCGATTCAACCCTTCCAGCGCCCGCGTTTCCATATCGTTGCCCGGGTATTTCTGCAGGAATAGCTGGTATTCGCGTATCGCGTTCTGCCAGTCCTTGCTTTTTTCGAAGGTCACCGCCTTGTAGAACTGGGCGTCGGGGGCGTACTTGGTATCGTAATAATTTTCGAGCACGAGGTCGTAGTAGATCCGCGCGGAGGCGTATTCGCCCATGCGGTGGTACAGGCGGCCACTCGCGTACTGCTTCCGCGCCAATTTGTTGCGCGCCCGGGCGATCAACTGCTCAGCGCTGGAGACCAACGGAGAATCCGGGTAGTCTTCGATGAACAACTGGAGCGTTTCGATCGCCTTATTCGTATACGTCTGGTCGAGGGCGTACTTGGGCGCGAGCCGAAAGTAGCTTACTCCCCGCTTGTACTCGGCTTCCGCCGCCAGGTTACTCTGCGGATACTGCTGGGTCAGCTTCTCGTATTCGCTGGAGGAGATGATGTATTCCTTGATGTTGAAATGGCACTCGGCGAGCAGGAATTGTGCGGAGTCAGCCAGCGCCGAGCCGGAATAGTTGATGAGAAAGACTTCGAGCCGGTCGATGGCGTTGAGGTACTTTTCGCGATCGTAATAATTTCTGATCCTGGCCCAGGATGCGTCCATCGGCAATTCTTCATAGCGCCGCGCGCCGCCGCATCCCGAGAAAAACAGGGTTGCAGTGGTGATCAGAACCAGAACGCCGGCCAGGTAACGAAATCCGCGCTGCATCAGGAACTCCGAACTGTAAACAGAAGCCAGGTGACGACACCCGCCACCACCGTAATCAGGGCCGGGACAAGATAGCGTTCGATCCGCCCCGTCTGTGGGGCAGTTACCACGCGGTCTCCACCGCCGGCGACGGGCTGAGACAGGGTCGAATCCACCGCGATCCCCGCAGTATCCTGTGCGGTCGCCGCGAGCGAATCCGGCTGCTGGCGGACAGACTGCGCCAGGGTTCCCGTGGAAACCAGCAACGCCAGCAGAAACGCAGCGAGCCCAATCGGTTTCATTTCTCCGCCCCGTTCCGATCCCGCCGCTTCCAGCTCCAGGCAACAGCGAACGCTCCACAAATCAGCGACAGGATCAAGACCCAATCACCAATCCTCCACCCCCAGATGTTGAAGGGAGTGTTCACGGGAACGGGGATATCGTCCGCGATCGTCCCCCGCACCCCCTCGGGCAACAGCTTGAGAAACCTGCCGGAAGGGGAGATCAGCGCGGAAATCCCGGTGTTGGTAGCACGCACGACGGCGCGGCCGGTTTCAACCGCGCTGATCCGGCTCAACATCAGGTGCTGGCGTGTTCCCGCGGTGCCGATGTACCAGCCGTCGTTGGTCAGGTTCAGCTGCACCTCGGCGCCGAGCTGCACCGAGCGTTGCAGGTGCCGCGGAAAGATGGACTCGAAGCAGATGTTGGGCGCAACCCGAAACGTTCCGCTGCGTCCGGTAATCGACCAGACCACGGCGTCTTTGCCGGGGGCGAACTCCGCCTGTCCGAGGTTCAGCCGTCCAAGCGCAGGGATCAGCTTCTGCAGCGGCACCCGTTCCCCGAACGGCACCAGGTACACCTTTTCGTACCGTTCCATCACGCCCATGCCGCCGGGCCGGATCAAGAAAGCGGGATTGTAGGGTATGCGCCCGCCGTCGCTGAAATCGGTGTAACGCCCTCCGGTGATCAGGGGGATGCCGAGGCTGTCGACGAACGCCTGGAAAAAGCGCCTCCACCGGGTGGACTGCTGGACGAACACCGGCATCGCGGTTTCCGGCCAAACAATCAGATCCACATCCTGGCGGGCGACATCGCGCGTCTGGTTAAGATACGCGTCGAGGCTGTACTCCGGGCCGAGATCCCACTTCAGCGCAGCTTCGACATTTCCCTGCACGAGCGCAATCCTGCCCAGTTGATTCCGGGCGAGGATCATGTCGAGGTGGAAGAGCCGGAAATAGCCGCCGATCAAGACCGAAACAACCATCAGAATAACCACCACTCCGGTCAACCTCCGCGACCGCCCCGCGGCAATCACGCCGTTGACCGCCGCGACCCAAAGACCGACCGTGGCCGTTCCGCCCACCGCGGCGAGCTGAATCACGGAGAGGTAGCGCGCTTGCGAGAGTGCCAGCAGCGGCCAGGGAAAGGCGAATTCGGTATGGTGCCAGAGCGCTTCCCAACCCACCCAGACAATCGGAAAGAGGAAGTGTGCGATCCGCCCCCAGGAAAAAACGAGGCGGCGGTGCAGCAGGATAAACAGCCCCAGCGTGCTCGACATCAGGAGCACCGCGCCGAGCATCGACGCGAGGCGAAAGAAGATGTTCGTGCCGGTGTTCCAGGCGATCCAGTGAATCGTGCCGAGCAGGTAGACAGCGCCGAAGAGAAATCCAAGCAGGTACCCCTCCCCCCAACTCTCACTTTTCTCCAATGCAAGCAGGAGCGGAATCAGCGCGAACCAGGCGAGAAAACCGAGGGGTATGGGCGGCATCGAGAGCGCGAGCAACACGCCCGAGAACAGCACCCAGAGGAGGCGGGATCGGCGAGAAGCCATCTCAGGAAATCTCTTTCCCGGCGGAAGCGCTTGCATAAATCCGGTCCACGACCTCCATCACCTTCACCGCTTCGTCGACCGTGGAAACCGGCGGCCGCTCGCCGCGCAGGGCAGCCATGAAATGGTGAGTCTGGGATTCGAACGAAGCCTGGTAGAGGTCGAGGGGGTCGGCCGACTTGACGGGCCGGACGGTGACGAGTTCGTCCTGCAGCACCTTGTGCAGCACCAGCGGATTCAGCGTGGCGGACGCTTTTGTCCCCTCGAACCAGGTGTAGGCGGTGTTTCGCTCCGCCATGATGCCCCAGGAACAGTCGAGGTGGACAAGGGTGCCGTTCTCGAACGTGAGCGAGGTTGTCAGTGTGTCTTCCACCTCTTTGTTCAGGTTCTGGTGATGCATGTACGCCACGGTCCGAGTCAACACCGGGTAATCGAGCAGGTAGAGCACCACGTCGAGCAGCTGGATCCCCAGGTCGAGCAGCACTCCCCCACCGCTGATGCTTTTCTTGTCCAGCCAGGGGCTGCGGTCCCAGGCGCCGAACCGCTTGAGCCAGCCGGTGCGCACCCTCCAGATGTCGCCGAGCTCTCCCGAGAGCAGGAAATTCCGCAGGACTTCCACATCCTGGCGGAAGCGCTGGTTCATGGCGACGAAAACGTGCTTCCCCGCCGAGTGGGCGGCTTCCTGCAGGCGGCGCGATTCCTCGAGCGTTCTCGCGACCGGTTTTTCCACGATGACGTGTGAGCCGGCCTGCAGCGCCGTCAACGCCAGCGGCAAATGGTTGATCGTGGGAGCGCAGACGTAGACGACGTCTGGCTGCTGCTTCTGGAGCAGGACCTCGCTGTCAACGTAACCGGGGACCTTGTAGCGGTCGGCGACCTTGGCGAGCTTGTACCCCTCGAGATCCGCGAGTGCGACGAGCTCCACGGACTCCATTTCCGTGAGGATCGGTAGATGAATCAGCTGGGCGGCGTGCCCCATGCCGATCACTGCCACCCGCACCGGACGGTTGGAAGGAAGTGGTTCGATCTTTCCCTGCGGTGTAGCACTCATCGTTCAACCCCGGGGCACGAAAAACGCCATCCGAATCTCAGGATCCGCTGGCGTGTTGATCCAGATACTCCTGCAACAATATGGCCGCCGCAGCCCGGTCCACCCTCCCCTTGTCCCGGCTGGGCTTTCGCCCAATTGCTCGCAGTCTGTATTCCGCTTCAAAACTCGAAAGCCGCTCATCAACCATTTCAACAGGGATCGCGAGATCTCGCCGAACATCTTCTGCGAACGCCCTCGCGCTCGCCGCACTCGATCCTTCGCTGCCATCCATGTTCAGAGGCAACCCGACGATGATGCGCTCAACGTGCTCCTTCTCGACCGTTTCCCGAATGCGCCGGACCAACTCAACCTGGGGTTTGGCCGGAAACGTTTCGTAGGGAGAGGCGATCTTTCCGAGTGGATCGGAGAGTGCCGCGCCGACTCGAACCGTTCCCCAGTCGAGGGCAAGGATGCGCGTCATCGAGCGTAGTCACTCCTGAAGGTCGTCAGTACCCTTCCTGCATCGGCGGCGGCGCGGGCGGCGGTTCGGGTTCGGACTGCTGCATCGACTCCTGCGGCTGCTCGGCCCGTTCGAGTTCGGAGATCGGAACCTTCAGCGCCTGCTTCAGAAGCTTGCCCGGTTTGAAGTGCGTCTTGCGGCGTGCCGGCACGTAGATGATGTCGTTCGTCTTCGGATTACGCGCCTTCGGTTTCGGCTTCGTCTTCTTCACTTCAAAGACACCAAAATCACGGATTTCAATACGAAGCTCGATGTCGTCGCCCGTCATGATCTCACGCAGACTGTTGAAGATTTCGTTAGTCACGCGGGCGACAATTTCCGGCTTTTCGCCGGTCTTCTCGATAACGCGCTCAACCACATCTTTTTTGATGTAGGTCTTCATCGGGTTTCCTCCCAGGTCGGTCGGGCGATGTCCGGTGCGCTTTCGGACGACCTAAATCTTAGATCGTCAACGTTTTAATTATAACACTCGCTCTGCGACGTCGGCAACTCCCACGCGTTCCACCTGCACAACTCCTTTAAGCTTGGCGATCTTGTTGCGGAGACGCGTCAGATGGGAGAGCGAGCGCACGTTGATCACCACCGTACCAACCCCGATCGAGCCTTCCGTGCGCAGGTTAAGTTCCAGAACAGTGACGTCCAATTTGCTGATAACTTCAGCAATATCACGGAGTAAGTTTGGCCGATCTTCGGTTACGATGCGCAGCCGCGCGTTGAACCGATCCTGCGGGCTGACATCCCATTCCACCTCGACGAGGCGTTCTTTGTCCTTCGTAAGGTCCGCAATATTGGGACAATCCGTCCGGTGAACGAGGATGCCTCTCCCCTTGCTGATGTACCCGATAATGCGGTCTCCCGGGAGCGGATTGCAGCAATTGCCAAAACTGATCATCAGATTGTCGGCGCCTTTGACGCGGACTCCGACCATCTCTTTGCGCGCCCCGGCGAAGAACCGTGTCTTTTTCTGTTCGGGCTCCTGCTCCCTTTTCTCGAGTCCCTCGATTTTAGAGAGCACAGCGCGAGTCGAGAGGTCTCCGGCCCCGACCGCCGCAAAGAGGCTCTCAAGAGATTCGTGTCCGAGACGGTCCGCGAGCTCGCTTAATTCCTGCGAAGTCATCTTCTTCCGGAGGCGTGTCAGCTCGCGTTTCAGCATCTCCTCGCCGAGCCGGACGGATTCGTCGAAGTGCGCCTGGCGGAAATACCGCTTGATCTTGCTACGTGCCCGGTGAGTGTTCACGATGCGTAGCCAGTCGACGCGCGGTTTCGCCGCATTGCTCGTCAGGATCTCGACCGTATCGCCGTTCTTGAGACGGTACTCGAGGGGCGCCATCTTCCCGTTGACCTTGGCGCCGAGCGTGGTGAGGCCGACGTCGGTGTGCACGGCAAAGGCGAAATCGATCGGCGTGCTTCCGATGGGAAGCTGGATCAAACGTCCGCGCGGAGTGAAGACGAACACCTCGTCGGTGAACAGGTTCACCTTTAGCGTGCGCATGAACTCTTCGCTGGACGACTCCTCCTTAGAGCCCTCGATCAATTGACGCAGCCAGAGGTAGTAATCCGAGAGGGCTTCCTTGTTGGCGGTGCCGTCTCCCCCCTCCTTGTACTGCCAGTGCGCGGCGATGCCCACTTCGGCAACGAGGTCCATATCGCGGGTGCGTATCTGCACCTCGACGACGCGTCCCTCGCTGTCGATCACCTTGGTGTGCAGCGACTGGTACATGTTCGCCTTGGGCATCGCGATGTAATCGCTGAACCGCTCGAGGATCGGTTTGTAGACACTGTGCACGACGCCCAGGGTGCGGTAGCAGTCGCTGATGGAGGTGACGATGATGCGCACGGCAAGCAGGTCGAGAATCTCCTCGAAGCTCTTTCCGCGCCGTTTGATCTTGTTGTAGATGCTGAAGAAATGCTTCGCGCGGCCGGCGATGTTCGCCTCGATTTTCTCCTCTTCGAGCCGTTTCTGGAGGGGGCTGATAAACTTCTTGAGCGCCCGCTCCCGCTCGTCGCGGCGCATGTTGACGCGCTCAGCGATTTTGCGGTAGGCGGATTCATCGACGACCTTCAGCGCCAGGTCTTCGAGCTCCCACTTGATGCGGCCAACGCCAAAGCGGTGAGCGAGCGGCGCGTAGACCTCGAGCGTCTCCTCGGCAATCCGTTTGCGGCTTTTCGGCGGCATCGCGTCGAGGGTGCGCATGTTGTGCAGCCGATCGGCGAGCTTGATCAGGATCACGCGCATGTCCTGCGCCATCGAGAGCAGCATCTTGCGGAAGTATTCCGCCTGGCGGTCTTCGTTTGTCTTGCTCTCGTAGCGGAGCGAGGAGAGTTTCGTCATCCCCTCGACGAGCAGTCCGACGACGGGGCCGAAGGTCTTTGCGACATCGTCCACCTCGACGCCGGTGTCCTCGATGACGTCGTGCAGCAGTGCACCGATCAGGGTGACGTGATCGACGTGGAGTTCGGCGAGGATCGCCGCAACTTCCACCGGGTGCGTGATGTAGGGTTCGCCGGTGAGGCGGGTCTGCCCTTCATGCGCTCGTGCGGCGAAGCGGAGGGCGCGATCCAAGTGCTCGTGAAAGGGATCGTTCTTCGGCAGGTGCAGCGTTGCGACCACCTCCTGCCAGCGGGTGAGAATCCCGTCCGGCAGCTGGTCATCGGTGGCGAAGCGTTCCTCGCCGGTCGTCTTGACCTCCGCAGTGGCCATCCTAGAAGGGCACCTCACTTCCAATATCTTCAGGCACTTCGTCGCCGGCTTCGCTCGCTTCGAGGTTGGCGAATTCGGTGAATTCGGGGCGGAAAACGAGTTTTACGGTTCCCGTGGGGCCATTCCGCTGCTTTGCGACGATAACCTCAGAAGTGTTGTCGACGGGCCCGGCATCGATTTCCTCCGGCTTCCTTTCGAGGCGGTCATAATAAGCCTGGCGGTAGACGAACATGACCACGTCCGCGTCCTGCTCGATGGCGCCGGAATCGCGCAGGTCGGACAGGATCGGGCGCTTCGAACCGCCCCGTGTCTCGACCGCTCGTGATAGCTGGGAGAGGGCGACGACGGGGACCTCGAGCTCCTTCGACAATCCCTTCAGCTGCCTGCTGATCTGCGCGATCGCCTGCTGCTGGTTCTCGGCGCCCGAAGGAGGCTGCATCAGCTGCAAGTAGTCGAGGATGATCATCCCGCACTTGTGCTGGCTGCGCAGCAGTCTTGCCCTGGCGCGCACATCGGTGATCGTCTGGCTGGGCGTATCGTCGATGAAAATCGGCAATTGTGCGAGGTTCGAAGTCGCGCGACCGATCCGCATCCACTCCTCGTCGGTGCCTTTCGCCGTGCGGATTTTGTAGAGAGGCACATGCGACTCAAGACTCATCAACCTCATCGCGATCTGCTTGGCGCTCATTTCGAGACTGATGACGCCGACGGGAATCTTGTGGATCCGCGAGGCGTTGAACGCGAAACAGAGCGCCAGCGCGGTTTTGCCCATCGACGGCCGCGCCGCGAGAACGATCAGGTCGCTGGTCTGAAAGCCGCCGGTCATTTCGTCCAGGCGCGGAAATCCTGAACCGATGCCCGTCAACGATCCCTTGCGCTGGGCGATCCGTTCGATCTCTTCCATCGCGTCCTGGGAGATGTGGTCGAGTCCGCGATAGCCCGACCGCTCATTGTGGCGCTGCAGGTCGAAATAGCGTCCGAGAGTCCAGTCGAGCAACTCTTCGGGCTCGGCGGCCGGATCGTACACCCGCTCCCCGATCTCTTCGGAAACCGCAGACACTTCGCGGAGCAGATACTTTTCCTTGACGATTCTCGCGTAATAGTCGACATTCCGCGGGAATGGCACCGCCTCGGAAAGCTCGGTCAGATAGTAGTCGCCGCCCACGTTCTCAAGCTGCTCGGCAGCTTTCAGTTCAGCGGAGACGGTGACCAGGTCGGTGGGACGGCTGTCATCGAACAGGTGGTGCATCACGCGGAAGATCCTCGCGTGCTTTTCCCAATAGAAGGACCCGTCGTGCACGAATTCATTGGCCTTGGCAAACGCGGTGGAGTCGAGCAGGATTGCGCCGAGCACAGCCTGTTCGGCCTGGTAATCGCTCGGCGGGACCTTGACAGGGCGCTCCCCGCCGTTGTCGCCATACCTCGTATTTCGATCTCGTTCGTTCATCTCCATCCCATCCAGCCAGTGTTCTAACGTACTCAGGCAGGCGGCGGTTTGTCAGCTTTTTGCGCGTAGCTCGTCGAGGAGCTTTTTCATCTTTTGCACGTCCTCCCAGGTCGGCCGTTTCCATTGCGGGTTGCGCAACAACGCCGCCGGGTGGAAGGTGACCATCAGCGGAATCCCGTGATAATCGTGGACTCTCGTCCTCAATTTGGAAAGGGGCGCACTGGTTCTTAGCAGGGTCTGGGCTGCGATGCGTCCCAGTGATACGATCAATTTCGGCTGCAACAACTGAAGCTGCTTGACCAGGTGCGGTTCACACTGTTCGACCTCCGAAGGGATCGGGTCGCGGTTTCCCGGCGGGCGGCACTTGAGAATGTTGCCGATGTACACCCCGTCCCCCCGTTTCAGGTCAACAGCTTCCAGGATCTGGTCCAGCAGTTTCCCCGCGCGGCCGACGAACGGTTCGCCCAGCCTGTCTTCTTCGGCCCCCGGCGCTTCCCCGATAAGCACAAGATCCGCATTCGGATCGCCAACGCCGAAAACGAATTTGTTCCTCGTTGCGCCGAGCGGGCATTTGTGGCAGCCGGAAATCGCCTCGTTGAAGGCATCCAGATCGTCGTAATCGGGAAAAGGATCTTCGACTTGCCCCGGGAGCGGAATCACCGGTTCCGGTTCTGGCGCGCCGTGCGGCCACTCCACTTTCTTCCCCTGTTCGGTGACACTTGGCGGAGCCCATTCCCGCCCAGCCTGGTCCCGGCCTTTCTTCATCGACTTCATCGGCGTCCGAGAAGTCTCTGCAGACGACGCGCTTGAGGCTTCAACCTCCCCCGGAGCACCATGGTCCGCGAAGGGCCGAACCCCGGCCGGACGCATCCAGAGCAGTCGGCCCCGCTCCGCCCGTTGGGCGAGAAAGCGGGCCGTATCTCGTTTTATGTTCTTGTTCTTCATGGCAATAGAATGTTTCGAGCCGGATCTGGCCCGCGAGAGGAAGGTACGACGACAGCCCGCCGCCGGGGCAACCAAATTCGCCTAGGAGTGGATGCGTTCGGCGAGACGAGAGATCACCCAGCGAGCGGCATCGCGCTTGCTCACTTCGCCGGAGGTTTCGGGTTGCTGCCCGGGCTGAATCCAGGTCAACTGGGAAGACTCGGAACCGATAACATCTTGGGTGTTCAACAGGATAGCGCCCAATCCCTTGCGTTTCAGCTTTTTCTCGGCGTTGTCGACGGAAGCGGCAGTCTCCAGCGCAAATCCAATCGTGAAGCCGGGGCATAACTCCGCCGTTTCCGCCGCAATATCCGGGTTCTCGACGAGTTCGATGGTGGGCGGCTTGGAGCCTTCCTTCTTCATCTTGCCGGCGAAAACGTTCTTGGGGCGCCAGTCGGCAACGGCTGCTGCGTAGATCACCGCGCCGCACGATTTCACGCGGGCGGCGACGGCGTCCTTCATCTCCAGGGCACTCTGGACGGAAACACATTCCACTCCGACGGGCTCGGGAACATCCATCACGCCGTGCACGAAGATGACCTTCGCTCCGGCGTTGCGAGCGGCTTCCGCGAGGGCGACGCCCGTCCGACCGCTGCTGCGGTTGGTGATCATCCGGACGTCATCGAGGGGTTCTTCCGTACGCCCCGCGGTGATCAGCACTGTTTTCCCCGCGAGGGGACCGTTTGCAGAGTTGAGCAGCAGCTTGATCACAGCGTCGACGATCACATCGGGCTCGCTCATCCGACCCAGTCCTGGCTGCTCGCCTGGGGACGCCATCTCCCCCTCCGCCGGGCCGATTTGATGCACTCCCCGCTCGGCAAGAGATGCGAGATTCGCCGTGACAGTCGGGTGGGCGAACATACGGGAGTTCATCGCGGGAGCGACGATTAGGGGGCAGTCGGCGGCAACGAGTGCGGTGGACACCAGGTCATCCGCGAGTCCGAGAGCCATTTTCGCGATCAGGTTCGCGGTAGCGGGCGCCACCAGAACCAGGTCCGCACCGTGGGGCAGTTCGAGGTGGTCAACCGAGGGCTCGCCCGTTTCGGACCACAATTCGAGCCCGACACGGTGGCCAGTGATCGCGGCAAAGGTGGTTGGATGCACAAAGCGGGTCGCGGACCGGGTCATCATCACCCGCACGTCCGCACCCCGCTTAATCAGTCTCCTCACGACCTCAACGACTTTATAGGCGGCGATTCCGCCGCTCACCGCCACCAGTACACGGCGTCCCGCAAGGTCGCTCGCCTCTTGGCCGCCCGCGGCGTTCATCGCCTACTCCTCGGACAGGTCCAGTTTGCCTCCAAAGCCGCCGCCGTCCTCCGTCTCCTCCGGTCCACTTGTGAACCCGGCAATCGCCTCCGCTTCCTCTTCGCTGAGTTCGGGACGGTTGAGGTCAAGTTTATCCGCAATCATCTCGCGCAGCGCGAGAATCGTCGGTTTCTCGAACTGGAGCACAGGTTCATGGGCACGGACAGGCTCGTCGTAGTTCTCTTCCTCCTCGGTGAACTTTTCGAGCATTTCGACCTGGCTCAGATAGGCGTCCATCTCCCTGCGCTGCTCTTCGCCGATCTGGCGGGCGCGCCGGGCGACGGCGACAATCGCTTCGTAAACGTTGTCGGCCTTACCGTGGAAATCCTCGGCGAGAAACATCTCGTGGCTCACGGTTTACCTCCTTGTGACGAAACGACTTTTTCGCCGTTTCGCAACCGTTGGATCAAACCGATCACCTCCTGCACGGTACGTTCGAGGTCATCGTTGATCAGCATCACATCAAACTGCTGCGCCTTGGAGCGCTCCATCTCGTAGCGCTTCAGGCGCAGATCGATTTCACTTTCGGTTTCGCGGCCCCTTTTTCTCAACCGGTCGCGAAGTATGTCCGTAGAGAGAACATCAATATAAATAAGCAGGGCTTCCGGAAACAGGCGTTTTATTTGAAGTGCTCCGAGCACGTCCAGGTCGAAGACAACATCCTTCCCCTGTTCAAGCAGCGGCCGAACCCGCGAGATGCGTGTGCCGTACTGCTGTCCGTGAACCTCCTCGTGCTCGAGAAAATCGTCTGTTTTCAGCGCCGCCGCGAACTCCTCGCCGGTGAGGAAATCGTAATCGACGCCGTCCACCTCGCCGTCGCGCCTAGCCCTTGTAGTCGAAGAAATGGAAAAGGTCAGCCCGTCGACTCGTTCCATCACCTGGTGAATGATCGTCGTCTTTCCGGCGCCGGAAGGGGCCGCGAAGACAATCAGGCATCCCCTGCGGCGTGGCTGCTCAGGCGACATTCTGAACCTGTTCGCGAATCTTTTCCGCCTCTTCCTTCATCTCCACGACCCAGGATGCTGTTTCCGCGTCCTGGCATTTCGATCCGATCGTGTTGATCTCACGGTTCATCTCCTGGAGGATGAAGTTGAGGCGCTTGCCGACGCTTCCGCCGTCGTCGAGCGCGGTCTGGAAAAGCTGGACATGGCTGCGCAGCCGCACAATCTCCTCGGTGATGTCCAGCCGATCCAGGATGTACGCTACCTCCTGCTCAAGGCGGCTTTCATCCACCTGGTCCGACGTCACATAGCGTTCGATGCGTTCACGGAGTTTTTCGAGCTGCCCTTCGCGAACGACCTCGGTCTTCGTTTCCACCTTCGCGAGCACACCCAGGATCGATTCCAGCCGCTGACGGAAATCGGCTTCCAGGTTCTCCCCCTCCTCGGCGCGCATTTTGTCGAATTCGTCGAAGGCCGCGTCAATGCCGCGAATCGCCAGTTTCAGCCGGTGTTCGGAATCCTCGTCGCCGTTTTCCCCGGTAAACCACTCGACCAGGTGCACGAGATCGGCCAGAGTGAGGTCGTCCTTGACCCCAACACTCCCGCCGAGCTCGCGCAATCCCTCCGCGAGGGCCCTGGCGGCGTCCTGGTCGAACCTGAGCTTCGCCTGGCGGACGGTGGAGCGGTCCTCCTGGATGAAGAGGTTGATCTTTCCGCGGTCCACATGGTTTCGCACCTGCGCCCGCAGTTCCATCTCCTGATTGGCCAGGCTGCGGGGCAATTTCGCGCCGATCTCGAGGAATCGGTTGTTGACGCTGCGGATTTCCACGCTGAGCCGCAGGTCCCCGTCTTCCACTTCCGCCCGGCCATAGCCGGTGAGGCTGAAAATCATCGCTCCCCCAATGGGTTGAAACAGCCGGAGTATACCCAGATCACGTATGCCGCGCAACGCCCGGAAAGCCGGATCACCTCGCCCACGAGAACCGGGACAAAGCTGCACGGGCCAGACCACCGATGCCGATCGTTAGTATAGGGCGGTTTCAAGCGTCGAGTGTAACAGTACGAAGAAAAGGGTGGTAGTTCGTGGCCCGTGACAGAAACGTCTGTCCCGCCAACCGATGCTTCGTATCGAAACTCACAGGACTGTCGCGCTGTAGCATATTCCTACATGTTTTCACCAGCGATGCAGCACGAGGAACCACACTATCTAACTGATATTTCGAGCGTAAGGATTATAATACGACGCTGGCATATCCCTTGCAAAGATGCTGATGGATCTGTTGTGTTTGGTTCCTTGTCATTTGTGACATTCCGTGTACCCCTAACGCATGGAGTGTCAACCAACCAATCCCAATTCTCGGTCAAACCCGTAGGGATTCGGACAGATTCCAAGGCCATACGTTGAACCGGCTCCGGCGTATGTGAGGAAAGTTCGGATTTCGCAGGGTTTGAAACGTCCCTCGGTCCCCAACAGGGCCGGGGGATGTCTTTTACCACCACGGTGCCGCTTTACGTCGCCTCGATTACCTCGTTCGTCCGACTTATTCCGCAGCAGCAACCTGGCTAGGGCAACGGCGTGCCTCCCTGTCGGGCCATCGTCTCCGATCAACTCACTTTCCAGGTTTGCAAAAACCGTTTGATGTTGAAACACCTTACCTTTGTGGGTTCGAGTGCCTGTCACCGTGACAAGGACGTTGAAAGGAACCCAGCGATGAGAGTGCTCTGGCGTGTTCTTGCGGCTGCTTACTGCGTCGCCCTGGTGTTTTCCCTGGCGGGCAATCTGAAAGCGCTACCGGAATACAGTGTCGCGTACGGACAAAGCTGCCAGCTGTGCCATTACAGCGTGACAGGGAGCGGCGCAAGAAATCCTTACGGCAGCCAATATTTCAGCTATATGGAATTGCCGGCGAAACCTCTGACGTTCGCCTCGCTCGATTCTCTGCAATCCTCCCTGGGGAACAAGATCAGTTTCGGCTTCGACTTTCGCGACCTGTTCTACTACGCCCACCCGGAAAAAAATCCAAGCCTCGACTCCCAAAGTTTTGTGACGATGCAAGGCAGCCTCTACCTCACCTTCACCCCCAGCGACCATGTCTCGGTCGTTTTCGACAAGGGTCTGTACACCGGCTTTGAAGCGTACGCACAGTTGAACGCCGGATTGGGCGGTCCGTTCTTCAAGGTGGGGCGATTCATGCCGGATTTCGGGTGGCGTTTCGCGGACCACCGGGCGTTCACCCGCCGTTTCACCGGGTTTGGCGGAGAGCAGGGCGTCAGCCAGCGCGAGGACGGCATCGAAGGGGGTCTCGTCGGGGAACACTGGGAGATGACCGGGGCCTTGACGAACGGTCCTTCGACCACCCCGATAGACATCAACAACAGCAAGACGGTCACTCTTCGGGGCGCATCCCGTTTCCAGCTCAGCGGTCTGTCTTCGACGCTGGGAGCGAGCTGGCGCTATCAGGAACTCGGGCAAACCTCGGGACAGTTGACCCGTCTCGGCGGACTGTTCTACGGCGTGCAGGCGGGCAGACTCGGCGTCCTCGGAGAAGCAGACTGGATCGCCCAGGGAAAGGGCTCTTTCACGGTCAGCAACCTTTTGAGCTGGAGAGTCAAACGCGGCTGGTACGTGAAAGAGCGGATCGGTTACTACGACCCGGACCGGAACGTTGCGAACGACAGCTGGTGGAGATCGAGCACTTCGCTCGCGTGGATTCCCACAGGCTATCTCGCGGTGGAACCCGGCGTAGAATACGTCAGTAATCCCCTTGACAACACGTTGACCGCCGAGGTGATGATTCACCTGTGGTACTGACAACCGGGAGCCCCCCTGATGAACCGGAAAACCCTGATTGCAGCTTCAAGCCTCTTGCTCCTGCTCCCCGCGCTGCGCCTCCAAGCGGAACCGACGACATTCGTGGTGACGCCGGACAGCAGCATGGTAACCTTCGTTTCGGTTGCGCCGCTTGAAACCTTCGACGGCACCACAAACCAACTGAGTGGCCTATTTTCCCTGGAACCCGGGAATCTCGGCGCGGGTGTCACCGGCACATTAACGGTGCAGATGAGAGACCTGACAACGGGGCTGGGAGTGCGCGATAACCACATGAAGAAGAATCACCTGCAGACAGATCTGTACCCGGTGAGTATTTTTGTGCCGACAGCGGTGAAACAGGGGCCCGATTCCCTCGCCTCGGGCGAACCGGCAAAACTTATTCTGACGGGGATATTTACGTTACACGGGATGACCCGGAGGATCGTTGTGCAGGTGGATGCCCTGTGGAATCGAGACGGGGATCGACTGCAAGTCACGGCGAAATTTCCGGTTCGGCTCGCGGACTATTCCATTCCCCGGCCCCAGTTCCTGACGATGCGGCTTGGCGAAGTCCAGCAGGTAACTGTCGCGTTTACTGCATCGGTGCGAAAAAACATGGCCTCTCAGTGAAAAACACAGTTATCGGAAAGGGTGAACAGGAGACGGCGGTCTCGCACGTTTCGTCTTCGTCGAGGACAGCGCGGCATTCCTATAGAAGCGGTCAACCCTTCCAACCGAACCTGAAACGCCACTCATGGAGTCGAACCCGGCACTCCGGGAAAATTCCAGAAAAAACTTGAAAACGAACGCCACTTGCGGAGATTCGATTCATGGAACCCAGTCTGCGTTATCTGCTTCCACGCGCGATTCTGACCATCGTGCTGCTCACCATCCTGATCGCCGGGTGTTCCAACAATGGGCCCACAAATGGCGGTTTTTCGGTGAATCCGAATTCCCCGCTCGATTGGACGCATACGATCGGGCCGATGCTGAACGCTTATTGCAGCGCCTGCCACAGCGGACCTGCTCCCCAAAGCGGATTCAACGCTACGTCCTATAATTCGGTGATCAGCCATGTCACAGCGAACGGGAATCGTGTGGTGCTGCCGGGCGATCCCGGGGCGAGCGAACTGTTGAGTCGCGTCAAGGGACAGGGTTTTCCACGAATGCCCCCGGGGGGAAATATCGGCAGCGACAACATCCAGGCGATCGAGGACTGGATCAGCAACGGGGCGCCGGAGAACCTCTCCAGCGGCAACTGAGCGGCGCAGAGAACACCGGGCGCCATGATCCCATCTCACGTTCCGCATGAGCCAACCGGGCCATTCCCTCTCGAACAGCGGGGATGGCCCGGTTGGCTCAACAGTCAATCGGACGGTTTGCAGATTGTTTGTTGCGCGCTATGAAATCCGGGACTGAAGTCCCGGGCCACACCGAATCACCGAGCGAACGATCGGACTGACGTACGTAAATAGGGACAGTCCCTCTAAAACTCATCTTCTTGGGGACAGTACCTATTTGCGCACGAACTGAAAAAAACTATTTGCCCGCTTCGCTAAGCAAACAGGGCACACGCCGGATTGGCAACGGAATCAGATTCTACGGACGATCTCGTCAGCGCTCTTGCGCACACGCGGTTTGCTTTCACTTCCCTTGTATTTCTCGGGCACATGCTCCTCGCTGTCGCTCGGCCAACCGATGGACACCATGACAAATGGCTGGTCCTCCGGATCGAGGCCGTACAGTTCACGGATCAGTTCGGGCTTGAAACCCGCCATCGGACGCGCCACGAGCCCATGATTCGTCGCGGCGAGCATCAGGTTCATCGTCGCCATGCCGAGGTCGAATTGGTGGTACTCCCTCCCGTCCTGATCGCGGCAATCGTCCTCGGCACGGCTGAATCCACAGACGATCAGCGCAGCGTGCGGCGCCCAGGCCAGATTGCCGCCGGTGAACGTCTGCGAAATCCGTTCTCTTTCCACTTCGCTTTCCGCGAAAATGAACCTCCACGGCTGGCGATTCGCGCAGGACGGTGTGAGCCGGATCGCCTCGATGAGGTCCTGTATCACCGCCTCGGGGAGAGGTTCGGAATCAATGGCACGGGTGGCGCGGCGTCTCCTCAGAAGCTCCACGACCGCGTCCGCGCTGACGACGGAATGTGATGAAGTCAAAGTGTCAATATCCTGCACCATGTGCCCCACCTTTATCAATTACGTACTCAGCCAATCGATGATTGGCCGTTTACTGTTAGATGAACGCGCGGTTGAGACGGATTGCCCGCTCCTGTTGCTCTCAGAGACGGACGAGGCGGCATCAACTGCCGAGCGCCGCCCTCGCATTCCCCCGGAGCCCCGATGATTGTTTGGTTTACGGGATCGTTCCCTCCCGTTCGCCACTCGCTTCGGGGAGGTGCATCTCCCCTACCCTTGACTGCGAGGAGGGCGGAACCTATTTTCGCCAGCACATTTCCGGCCGGCGCGATGGATTCGTCCTTTGTGCATGCCGGTAAAGCGCTGCCCCGGAAGATGAAAAGATGCGGACAGACCGGCGGCACCGTTGGCGAGCAGAGTTGCCTCAGTCTATTGGTGGGAAAAACGGCCGGGCCTGCAGTCGAAGAGATCGCTGAGCCTGGAAAACACACGTAACAGGGAATGGACATCACCATGATTGTCGGAGTGCCCAAAGAGCTGTTTCCGGGCGAGAAGCGTGTGGCGCTGGTGCCGGACATCGCGCATCAGCTCACCCGGAAAGGTTTCAAGGTACTCGTCGAGCGGGGGGCCGGTCTCAGCGCCGGTTTCACGGACGAGGCCTACACGTCGAAGGGCGCGACTCTCGGAAAACGCGAGGACGTCTTCAAGAAGGCGGACATCATTGCGCAGGTTCGCGCCTATGGTGGTGACAACGGCGCCGGGAAGAGCGACCTGAAGAGGATGAGAGGCGGCCAGGTGGTCATCGGCCACACGGACCCGCTCGGAAACCCGGAAAGAGCCAGGGATCTTGCTAAAACGGGTGCCTCCAGCTTTTCGATGGAGCTCATTCCCCGGATCACGCGCGCGCAATCCATGGACGCGCTCTCCTCGCAGGCAAATGTGGCGGGCTACAAAGCCGTCCTGATCGCCGCGAGCATCCTTCCCAAAATGTTCCCGATGATGATGACCGCGGCGGGCACGATCGCGCCGGCGAGAGTATTCATAATCGGCGCCGGCGTTGCCGGGTTGCAGGCGATTGCGACGGCGAAGCGTCTCGGCGCGATCGTTCACGCCTTCGACGTTCGTCCCGAGGTCAAGGAGCAGATCGAATCGCTTGGCGGAAAATTCGTAGAAGTTGAGTTGGACACCAGCGAGGCCAAGGGAGAAGGCGGCTACGCCAAAGAACAGAGCGAGGAGTTCCTGAAAAAGCAGCGCGAGGCGATGGGCAAGGCGGTCGCCGAGGCGGATGTGGTGATCACCACCGCTGCGGTCCCGGGGAAGCGCTCGCCCGTGCTCGTTACGAAGAGTCAGGTGGCGGCGATGCACCCGGGCTCGGTGATCATTGATCTCGCCAGCGAACGGGGCGGCAACTGCGAACTGACCGAGCACGGCAAGTGGATCACGACAAAAAACGGCGTGATCATCTATGGGCCTGACAACATCACCTCCACCGTCGCTTTTCACGCCAGCCAGATGTACGCGAAGAACGTGCAGGTATTGATCCAGCACCTCGTCGACAAAGAGGGCAAGCTCGAGCTGAACATGGAGGACGAGATCACCGCAGGGTGCATTGTCAGCAGCGGCGGCGAAATCGTCAACTCCCAGGTGCTGGAACAGATCGAGGCGCTTACATCAAAGAAGTCGAAGGGCAGCAAGAAGGCGGCAGCAAAAAAGACGGCCGCGAAAAAGCCGGTCAAGGTGAAAAAAGCTCCCGCGAAAAAGGCCGCGGCGAAGAAGAAGACGAAAAAGAGATAAAGGAGAAGGGATGAACCTCGTCATGCTGTTGACGGTCTTCGTCCTCGCGATCTTCGTGGGGTTCGAAGTGATCACCAAGGTGCCGCCAACGCTTCACACGCCGTTGATGTCCGGATCGAACGCGATCTCGGGGATTACGATTATCGGCGCCATTTTCGCGGCGGGCACCATCAAGGAGCCTGAACTCTCGAAACTGTTCGGCATGCTGGCGATGATCTTTGCCACGATCAACGTGGTCGGCGGCTATCTGGTCACCCATCGCATGCTCCAGATGTTCAAGAAAAAGTAAGGACCGACGATCATGGTTTCTGAAAGCCTGCAAACTATCGTGTACACGATCGCGTCGGTCCTTTTCATCTACGGATTGAAGGGCATGGCCCATCCGCGCACCGCCGTCCGCGGCAATTTGACCAGCGCACTGGGCATGTTCATCGCCGTCGTGATCACCCTGCTCGCCAGCGGCCTGCAGTACCAGTATATCCTCATCGGCCTTGTCATCGGTGGAGCGATCGGGTATGTGGCCGCGGTCCGCGTGGTGATGACCGCGATGCCGGAGATGGTGGCGATTTTCAACGGTTTCGGCGGCGCAGCCTCGCTGGTGGTCGCTGCCGCGGAGCTGGTCAAGGTGACCCAAGGTCATGAAGTCGCCGACATGCAGATGTCGATTGCGACGGTGCTTGCCGGCCTGGTCGGCAGTGTCACCTTCTTCGGCAGCTACGTGGCGTTCGGCAAGCTGGCGGAGTTCCTCGGGGTCAAGTGGAAGCTGCACGCATGGCAGAAGGTGATCAAGTACGGTTTCGCGTTGATCGTTGCGGCGATCGGCGTCTACATCGCCCGGAGCTACGACTACGCCCCCCTCTCCTGGCTCGTGATTGCCACGTTCGTGCTCACCGGCCTGCTGACGTTGAACCGGAGAGCGGTATTCCCGGGGATGCAGGTGCTGAAAATGCTCTCCGGAGCGATTGCCCTGATCATCGGCGTGATGCTCGTCGTACAGCTCTCTGGAACAGAAGTCGTCCCAGCGGAGCACACGTTGCTGCTCTACTGGGTGCTGATCGGGGTTTCGGCGGTGCTCGGCATTCTGCTCACCTTCTCGATCGGAGGCGCGGACATGCCGGTCGTGATCGCCCTGTTGAACAGCTATTCGGGCATTGCCGCCGCGATGACCGGTTTCGTGATCAGCAACACCGTGCTGATCATCGCCGGTTCGCTGGTGGGAGCATCGGGCGTGATCCTGACGAACATCATGTGCAAAGCGATGAACCGCTCGCTGCCCAACGTACTGTTCGGTGCGATGGGCGCGACCGAGTCCACGATGGATGCCGACGAGATTTACAAGACCGTCAAGGTGACCTCAGCGGAAGAGATCGCGATAATGCTCGAAACCGCGCAGCGGGTGCTGATCGTGCCCGGGTACGGGATGGCGGTCTCGCAAGCGCAGCACGCGGTCCGAGACCTCGCCAACCTACTGGAGCAGAAATACACTACCGAGGTTTTCTTCGGAGTGCACCCTGTTGCGGGACGTATGCCGGGCCACATGAACGTGCTGCTCGCCGAAGCGAACGTGCCTTACGACAAGCTTTGGGATGAGGTGGAGTCGAACAGCAACATCGACACCATCGACGTCGCAATCGTTGTCGGTGCCAATGACGTGGTTAACCCTGTCGCCCGCACCGATCCGGACAGCCCGATCGCCGGGATGCCGATCATCAACGTGGACAAGGCGAGGACTACAATCGTGATCAAGCGCTCGCTGTCGCCGGGATTTGCCGGTATTCCGAATCCGCTGTTTGCCATGGACAACACCATGATGTTCTTCAACGACGGCAAGAAAGCCTTCAACGAGATTATTGCGGCAGTGAAGGAAAGCTGAAGGGTATCTACAGCTCAGGACTCCATCACCCGGATCTTTTCTCAGGGTCCGGGTTTTCTCTCGGCAATTGGAGCGTCACGCAGGGAATACTTGCTGAAACGGGTCACAAGGCTCTACGTTTGATCACCCTAACAATCGCGAGGCGATCATGAGCCCGATGCCGCCCGATGCGCCGCCGGTACGGCTGTTCAAATCTCCCGTTCTTGAAGCTCTAACGCACTTTACTCCGGCCGGGGTGGTCATACTCTGGACGCCGGTCGTGGTTTTCTTCGCCTGGAAGGGCTTCGTCTCCCCGCTGACCCACACCCAATGGTTGATCGCTCTGCTCCTGGGACTGCTTTCGTGGACGTTCGTCGAGTACCTGCTTCACCGTTTCCTGCTCCACGGCTCCTTCCGCTACGCGTGGCTGAAGAAGTTCCAATATATGGGGCACGGCGTGCACCACGACCAGCCGCTGGTGAAGACCCGGCTGGTGATGCCTCCGCTCGGGGCAATCCCCACCGCCGTGGTGATGTACGGACTTTTCTACCTGATCATCGGTGTCATCCTCGGCGTAAAAGAATGGGTTGGCCCGTTCTTCGCCGGGATGATGACCGGGTACGTTTTTTACGACCTGCTCCACTACGCCTCTCACCACGCCAACCTGCCGGGCGCCTATTTCAAGACGATGCGCGTGCACCACATGCGTCATCACGCCGTAGAACCGGACAAGCGATTCGGGGTCAGCAGCCAGTTCTGGGATCAAGTGTTCAAGACGATGCCAAAGCCGGCGAAGAAAGCGTAGGTAACGTTTCCGTTAAACAGAAACCCGATCCCGAACTGTCGGGATCGGGCCGCCCAAACAAGCTACCTTCGAACTACGTTGTTGTACGAAAGCCGACCGCCTGGATTTTTTCGCAGCTACATCTTCTGCTGTTCGCTGCCGAGCGCCGTTTCGAGGGCGCTGATGACTTTCGGGTCTTCCGGCTTGGTCCGGGTGCCGAAACGCGCAATCACGTTGCCGCTGCGGTCAAGCAGAAACTTGTTGAAATTCCACGTGATCTTTCCCGGGAACGGAGAATCTTCGGTGAGGTACTTGTAGAGCGGAGCCTGTTCGTCCCCCTTGACATGGATCTTCGACATCATCGGGAAGGTGACGCCGTACTGCGCCTTGCAGAACTTGGCGATCTCAGCGTTATCCCCCGGCTCCTGGCCGTGGAAATCGTTGCAGGGGAAGCCAATGATCGTGAATCCGCGATCCTTGTACTTCTCGTACAGCGACTCCAGCCCTTCGTACTGAGGGGTGAACCCGCACTTGCTCGCGGTGTTGACGATCAGGACAACTTTGCCCTCGTACTGCTTCAGGGACGTTGTGTCCCCGTTGATTGTCTGCAACGGGAAATCACGATAACTTTTTTCGCCTGCCATGCCGCTCTCCTCCGTTGTCTGCGCAATCATCGTCTGTGTGGACAGCAACAAGGCTACCACGGCTACCATCGCCTGGATGGGAATGAAACTCCACCTGTTTCTTTTCATCGCTCACCTCGCCTGCTGGATGCCGGGACGTCTGTACATTCGAAACAATCCCTGCACGTGTGGACAAACCGTTCGATCGGAGAGGGATTCCGGACCTGCAACTCATTCGGGTTCGAGTCTCTCATGCTGTTACAAACATAATCGCACGGCGTGTTTCTGGATATTCGGAGCCCCGAACTCCTGGAGCGTGTTGACGCGGCATCCTGCCTGCAGCATCCTGTTGTGAGGCCGGTGTATTCTACATCTTCTTCATCGGGGGTTTGCATGGAAGCGGACATCTCGAACCGACAAGACATCAACAGCGGCAGGAAATTGCGTCTGCCCCGCCGACTTGGGATCCTGATGCTCGCAGGGATCTTTTTCGTGTCCACGGACGCACGGCTGTCCACAGCGGGAGAAAAGTCCTCAATGGCTCTTCCCTACACCCAGGACGTCCGCGCTCCCGAATTTCCGCGTGGACTGGACTGGTTGAACACGGATCATCCACTCTCCCTCGCCCAACTTCGAGGCAAGGTCGTTGTACTCGATTTCTGGACCTACTGCTGCATTAACTGCATCCACGTGATTCCCAAGCTGCACGGACTGGAGCAGAAATACGGGGACAGCCTCGCGGTGGTAGGTGTCCATTCAGCGAAATTCGAGAACGAGGGCGATACGAAAAACATCCGCGAGGCGATCCTCCGTTACGGGATCGAACACCCCGTGGTGAACGACAAGGACTTCACTGTCTGGCGGGCCTACGGCGTGCACGCGTGGCCGACGATGGTGCTGATCGACCCGGAGGGGTACGTGGTGGACACCCAGTCGGGAGAAACCGCGCCGGACCACTTCGATCCGTTGATCGGGCAGCTCGCGCGAAGTTTCGCAGAACACGGCAAACTGGACACGACGCCGCTGGCGCTGAAACTCGAAAAGGATACCGCCCCTCCCTCGCTGCTCGAATTTCCGGGGAAGATTCGAGTGGACGAAGCGGGCGACCGGCTATTTATCAGCGATTCAGGACACAACCGGGTGCTCGTCGTACGCCGCTCCACCGCGAAGGTGCTCGATGTGATCGGCAGCGGCGAACAGGGCATGGAGGATGGTCCTTTTTCGAGCGCCACGCTGAACGATCCACAGGGGCTGGAATTGGTTGGGAACACGCTCTACATCGCGGACACGAAGAACCACGCGATCCGGGCGGCGGATCTGAATAAAATAACCGTGTCGCGCGTTGCGGGAACAGGAAAGCAGGGCAGCTACGGACACGGCAAAGGCTCAGCGCTGGAGATGGACCTGAGCAGTCCCTGGGACCTGGTGTGGGCGGACGGAAGACTTTTTATCGCGATGGCTGGAGTGCACCAGATCTGGTACTACAATCCGGAGAAGAAGGAAGTGGGGCTGTGGGCAGGATCCGGGCGTGAGGACATTATCGACGGCCCGCGTCTGTTGGCGGCCCTCGCCCAACCCTCCGGCCTGACAACAGACAGCAGGAAAAGGCTGTTCATCGC
The DNA here is from genome assembly GCA_964538455.1 of uncultured bacterium. Classification (GTDB taxonomy): domain Bacteria; phylum Electryoneota; class Electryoneia; order Electryoneales; family Electryoneaceae; genus JAZDLX01. The sequence goes on along the minus strand of CAZIDZ010000003.1, from coordinate 85,376 downwards.
CGACAGTGAGGTATCAGCGGTTCGCTCCGTGGAGCTTGACCCGGATGGCGGCGTGATGACGATCGTCGGGCAGGGCCTCTTCGACTTTGGAGACGTGGATGGCGGACGGACCAAGGCGAGGCTGCAGCACCCGCTGGGCGTCGCATGGCATGACGGAGTCGTGTATGTCGCCGACACCTACAACAATAAGATCAAGAAGGTGATCCCTGAGCAGTACCGATCGGAAACGTTCGCGGGAACCGGCGCGGAAGGCCACACCGACGGGCCCCTGGCCAAAGCCACTTTCGACGAACCCGGCGGATTGGACGTCGGTTCCGATGGGACGATCTACATCGCGGACACGAACAACCATCTGATTCGAGTGATCGATCCCGCCGGTGGTACGGTTCAGACACTAGCGCTGAAAGGGCTGGAGACCGTGATGCCGACCACTCCAGCGGAATCGGAAGCGATCCATGCGAACGAGTTGGACACGGCACAGGTAGCCGCAGGCACGATTGTCATCTCGTTCGATGTCAGTTTTCCCGAGGGCTTCAAACTGAACAAGGAGGGCGGCGTCCGGGTGACAGTCGCCGGGACTGCGGGCGGCGTCAAAACCGAAAAAACGCTGTACACATCGAAATCGCTACCCCTGGACATCCCAGTTCAAGTGAGCGGCGACGGTTCGTTGACCCTGCAAACGGAATACTTCTTCTGCCGCAAGGACAACGAGGGTCTCTGCTACCTGGGAAATGCCTCCGTACGGCTGCCACTCACAGTGAGCGCAAACGGCGAACGGACCGCGCCGATCAGCCTGAGCGCACATCTGCCGGGGCAATGACGAATGAAGCCGTAACGGGCGACAACACAGGCGCGTGATTATCTTCAACCGTCAGGAAAAGGATGGCGCCGAGAGAGAGCTTCCGTGAGGTTTGGAGATGCCAGCCAATAGTGAGCTTTCGGGGGAAACACGGTATCGCTGCGTAGTCTGCGGGTACGTCTATGTTCCGTCCCTGGGCGACCTTGAGGCCGATATCGAGCCGGGAACGCTCTTTGACGACATTCCTGACACCTGGACCTGCCCGATTTGCGGCGTTGCCAAATCGATGTTTCGCAAGGAAGGATAAATAAAACCCTGCACTTCAAAATATAATACGATATCGTATTATTATTTGATCAAAGTGCCTCCACCCGGCCTGTGCTGCACCCGGGAGCCCCCGTTGCAAGACGACAACAGAGTCGTTTCAGACCTCTTTTGACTACACTCACGACGATCTCCGCACACACTCCAGACGCTGCGTCTCGTTCGAACCCTATTCCCGCAGAAGCAATCGCACCCTATTGATATTATATAACATACAATAGCGTGGATGGTTCCGTTGCAACCATTCTCGGCGTCTCGCGGCTGCAAATCCAGCGCCGAGAAACCTTAAATTCCGCCCTTGCGTGATCTGCTCCATGCCAGAAAGTGCTTCATTGACGTATTCCGTTAGGGACGGCTATCTTTTCCGTGCAATTTGAAACATGAGTAAACGCGAGTCTCCTGCCGGGGTATTATAGATGGCAGCGATGAGCTGAAACGACTCAGTGGAGTGATCATGCCCACAAAAGTGATTCAGAAGTTCGGCATCTCCTATCTACAGGTGCTCGATGAGGACGGCAAGGTCGATGAGAAGCTGGAGCCGAAGCTCTCAAAAGAGCAACTCTTGAAATTGTACCGTGTCATGCTTCTGGCACGCCGGACGGACGAGCGGATGCTCAAGCTCCAGCGGCAGGGTCGTCTCGGCACACTCCCTGTGTGCGTCGGCCAGGAAGCCACCACGGCGGCCTCCGCGCTGGCCCTGGAAGACGACGATTGGATGGTGACCGCCTACCGGGAGCTGGCCGGACGGCTGATGCGCGGCGAAAAGCCTTTGAACCCGATGCTGGTTTACGCGGGATTCGAAGAGGGGAATGTAGTAGAGGATAATAAGCGTATACTCCCCGTCGCAATCATTCTCGGCTCGCAGGTCCCCCACGCCGTGGGCATCGCCTACGCGGAGAAGCTGAAGGGGACGAAAAATGCGGTGCTGACCTTTTACGGCGACGGAGCTTCCTCCCAAGGCGACATCCACGAAGCGATGAATTTTGCCGCTGTCTGGAAGGCACCCGTCGTCTTTCTCAACCAGAACAACCACTGGGCGATTTCGACGCCGCTGAAAAAGCAGATGGCGAACGAAACCCTCGCCCAGCGCTCGATCTCCTACGGGATCCCCGGAATCCAGGTGGACGGAAACGACGCGCTCGCGGTGTACAAGGTAACCAGGGAGGCGCTCGACCGCGCTCGCAAGGGCGAAGGGCCCTCGCTGATCGAAGCGAACACCTACCGGATGCTGATGCACACGACGGCGGACGACCCGAAGAAATACCGTTCGCAGGAAGAGGTGGAAGAATGGGTGAAGCGCGACCCGATCATCCGTTTCAAACTCTACCTGGAGAAGAAAGGCCTCTGGAACGACAAGAAGAACGGGAAGTTGGAAGAGGAGCTGAAAGCGGAGATCGAAGACGCCGTGCAGCAGTTCGAATCGTACACGGATTTCGCGCTCGACAAGCCGTTCGAGACAACCTTTGGCTCGTCAGTCACTCCTCTCGTGAAGCAGCACCAGGAGTTCCTCGCAGACCTACAGAAGGATGAGAACAATGCCTAAGCTGACCATGGTCCAGGCGATCAATCTCGCCCTGCATCAGGAGATGGAACGCGACAGCTCCGTGCTGATCCTCGGTGAGGATGTGGGAGTGAACGGCGGCGTTTTTCGCGCGACGGACGGGTTGCTGGATAAATACGGTCCTGAACGTGCGATCGACACTCCGCTGGCGGAAGCCGCGATCATCGGAACCGCGATTGGGATGGCGATCAACGGCCTTAAGCCGGTGGCGGAGGCACAGTTTTCCGGATTCAGCTACCTGATGATCCCCCAACTCGAGGGAAACGGCGGACGGATGCGCACTCGCACCCGGGGCCAGCATACGGTTCCGCTGGTGCTGCGCATGCCCTACGGCGGCGGAGTCCGCGCGCTGGAGCATCACAGCGAATCCAAGGAAACCTTTTACGCCCACACCACAGGGGTGAAGACGGTAATCCCCTCGACTCCCGCAACCGCGTACGGCCTACTGCTCGGGGCGATTCGCGACCCCGACCCGGTGGTCTTCATGGAGCCGAAGCACAGCTACCGCGCCTTCAAAGAGGAGATCAACGACAGCGGCGAGGCGATGGAACTCGGCAAGGCGCGGATTGTGACGGAAGGCAGCGATATTACGGTGATCGCCTGGGGGGCGATGCTGCACAAGACGCAGAAAATCGTTGAAGAGATGAGCGAGCAGAAGCGTGCGAGCATCGAATTGATCGACTTGCAGACGATCTACCCGATGGACGCGGACGCGATCACGAAATCGGTGACCAAAACAGGACGTTGTGTGGTCGTTCAGGAAGCCCAGAAGTCGCTCGGGCCGGCGTCGGAAATCATCGCGATTATCAACGACGAAGCGCTGATGTATCTTGAAGCTCCGGTCAAGCGGGTCACGGGGTACGACGTGGTGATGCCGTACTTCTCGCGCGAAAACCATTATCTGCCGAGCGCGGGGCGGATCCGCCGGGCGATCGAGGAAACCCTCGAGTTCTGAACAGGAGGCGTACGTGTTTGAATTCAAATTGCCCGATCTCGGCGAAGGCATTCACGAAGGCGAACTTCTCGAGTGGCACGTCAACGTGGGCGATACAATCGAAGAAGACGCCGACCTGATGGACGTGGAAACGGACAAGGCAGCGGTGACGATCCCCTCCCCGAAGGGCGGGAAAGTCGCCCAGCTCAACGGCAAAGTGGGCGATACGCTGCACGTTGGCGATGTCGTCGTAATCATCGATGACGGTTCAGGCGGGGAGGTCCCGGCCCCTGCAAAGGCAGAGTCCGCAGCCAAGGAAGCCAAGGCTAAGCCGGAGCCTGCGAAAGAACCGCCCAAGCCTCGGCCGGTCCAAGCCGAGGCGATTCCTGTGAAAGAGGCCCCTCCCGCCCATGTCCGGTCGGACGGCACTCCGCTCGGAAAGGTGGCTGCGGCACCGGCAGTACGCCGCCTCGCCCGCGAACTCGGCGTGGAGATCCAGCAGGTTGTGGGCACGGGACCCTCGGGTCGCGTCACCAAGGGAGACGTGGAGGCGGTCGCGTCGGGGGTGGCACCGGCCCGTCCCTCGGCAGCTTCTACGGCCGCTTATGAGACAGCCGAGCCCGCGGGCAGCCAGCCGGCGATTTCCGGGAGCGGCAGCGGAATCCCCTATTACCAGCTCGAACCGATGCCCAATTTTGAGCAGCTCGGAGAGGTTGAACGTGAACCTGTCCGTTCGATCCGCAGAAAAGTCGCCTTCCGGATGACCACCTCGATGGTCACGATCCCGCACGTTGTTCACATGGACGAGGCCGACGTTACCGAGCTGGAGGCATTCCGCGTCAAGGAACGCGAACGCCGCCAGGATCAGCCCGGAGGCAAGCTTACGCTGCTGCCGTTCGTAATGAAGGCGCTGACCGGCCTGCTGCGGAAGTACCCGATGTTCAACGCCAGCCTCGATCCGTTCCGCGAGGAGATCGTCTACAAGAAATTCTACAACCTCGGCTTCGCGGCGGACACGCCTCGCGGTTTGATCGTGCCCGTCGTCAAGGGAACGGACAAAAAGAGCATCCTCGACATTTCCGCGGAAATCGTTACGCTGGCGACTAAGGGGCGCGAGGGAACGATCGAAGTGGGCGACATGCAGCACGGGACGTTTACGATCACGAATGTCGGCCCGATCGGCGGCACGGGGCTGATCCCCACAATCAACTACCCCGAGGTGGCGATTCTCGGCATGGGCAAAACGCAGGAAAAGCCGGTCGCGCGCGATGGCGAGATCGTGATTCGAAAGATGCTCCCCTTGACTCTGGCGTTCGACCATCGCGTGGCAGACGGCGCACAGGCGGCGCATTTCGTGACCGACCTGACACGCCTGCTGAGCGATCCGAACCAGTTGCTGCTTGAATCGTAAACCCGGGCAACCGTTGCCCTCCCTCGGGGAACGGCGAGCCTTTGGAGGATATCATGGTTGTCGGGGAATTGACCCAGGAAACGGATGTCGTAATTATCGGCGCCGGTCCAGGAGGCTATGTCGCGGCCATTCGCGCGGCGGATCTCGGACTTGACGTGACCGTCGTCGAGGAGCGAGAAAAGCTCGGCGGCGTCTGCCTGATCGAAGGGTGCATTCCGTCGAAAACTCTGATCCACGCCGTGGAGGTTGCCGACTCAGTGCGGTATGGAGATGAGATCGGCATCTCGCGCACGGGCGAGATCAAAATCGACATCGACAAATTGCGGCAATGGACGCAGGGTGTCGTGGACAAGCTGACCAGCGGTGTGGACACCTTGCTAACGAAACGCGGCGTGGACATTGTACACGGCCGGGCGATTTTCCACGACGAACACACCCTGCACATAGAGGGCGCGGGCAACATCGAGTTCAAACACGCGATCATCGCCACAGGGTCTCGCATCAACGAACTGCCGGGACATTACGATGAGAAGCTAAAATTCTGGACGTCTGCGGACGCCGTGAATCTCCCCGAAATACCGGAATCGCTGCTCGTCGTCGGAGGCGGCTACATCGGCATGGAACTCGGCCTGGTGTACGCCGGTCTCGGATCGAAGGTGACGATGGTGGAGTTTCTGCCCCGGCTGCTGGCTGGTGCGGACGAGGACCTTGTGCGTGTCGTGGTCAAGCACTGCGAATCCAAATTCGAAGAGATCCTCACGGGTTCGAAGGTGGTGGATGTCCGCAAGACGAAGGGCGACCTGTTCGAAGTTGACATTGAGCACGAGGGGAAGACGATCAAGAAGACCTACCACCGTGTTCTGGTTGCCGTCGGCCGCCGTCCGAACACCGACAACATCGGCCTTGAAAACACCGGCGTCAAGGTGAACGAACGGGGATTGATCGAGGTGGACGAGGGGCAGCGCACCAGCGTAGACCACATCTTCGCCATCGGCGATGTCACTCCCGGTCCGGCGCTCGCGCACAAGGCGCACCGGGAGGGGAAGGTGGCCGCCGAGGTGATCGCCAAGCATCCTGCCGCCTTTGACAACCGCGCGATACCCGCCGTGGTTTTCACCGACCCGGAAATCGCCTGGACAGGAATCACCGAGCGCGAGGCGAAGGAAAAGGAAGTCGCAGTCAACGTAGGACGCTTTCCACTGAGCGCTCTCGGACGTGCCCGTAGCCTGGGCCGCACGGAAGGTTTTGTCAAGATTCTCTCGGACCCGGACACCAACCTGATCCTCGGCATGGGCATCGTCGGGCCGTCGGCATCCGAACTGATCGCCGAGGGAACGTTGGCGATTGAAATGGGAGCTACTTTGGAAGACTTGGCAAGCACAATCCACCCCCACCCCACCATGTCCGAATCGATCATGGAAGCTGCGGAAGTGGCGTGGGGCGAGCCGGTCCACGTGCTCCCGAAGAAGCGAAAAGACTGACGCACTGCTGTGCGGTTGCACGATCCACAGAGGAATCCCACCTTTCCGGGGTTCCTTTTTGCATGGTGAATGATGAAAACGGATGAGAAGCTCGGGATCGTCCCTTTTGGCGACGACGACGATCTGGTGGATGCGCTAAGACGAGACGGGAAGCCTCATGTAAGAGTCTATCGTTCGGATCGAGTGCGCGTGATTCTGGGTCGAGGCAGCAACGTCGAGTCCGAAGTCCACCTCGCGCGCATCCGCGAGGACAACGTACCGCTGGAACGGCGGGCGGGCGGAGGCTGCGCCGTGGTGCTCGATCCCGGTAACGTCATCGTGTCCGTGGTGTTGCCGATCCCGGGATTGGGCGAAACGCGGCGATGGTTCAAGTACTGTTGCGATTGGCTTGCGGCGGGATTGGAACGTTGCGGCGTCAACGGCGTCCACGTGAGCGGGATCAGCGACCTTGCTATCGGAGATCGGAAAATTGCCGGCACGGCGCTGCACCGGTCGAAGGGCCTGCTCTACTTCTCCGCGAGTCTGCTCGTCACCCCCCGCCTGGAGCTGCTCGACCGCTACCTGCCCCATCCCCCGCGAGAACCGGACTATCGTTCCAAGCGGCCCCATCGGGCATTCGTCATCGGATTGAACGAAGCGGCGGGTATAAAAGATGCTGCGGAATTCGAACGCAGCCTGCGGAGTGTACTCTCTGCCGATGAATTGATCGCAATGGGAGTGGATTGACTACTCGATCTCTTCGGGCACGGCAGGTTGCTACTTTTCCGGTGAAGATTCACCCGCTTCGGTCGATGAGACTCGCGGTTCGGGCTCCCCGTTCTGGTATTGTTCGAGACCTTCGACGAGAGTGACCCACGCGAGCAGAGCGCACTTGATTCGCACGGGGAAGTCTCGCACTCCCTCAAGCACCTCGAGATCGCTCAGTTCCGAAAGCTTCACGCTGCCGTCCGTCTCCCCGGTCGTCAGCATCTGCTTGATCGCTCCCGCGATGGTCTTCAGCTCGGAAATGGATTTCCCTTTTGCGACCTCCGCCAGCATCGAGCCCGACGCCACCGAGATCGCGCAGCCGGTGCAATAGACCCCGAGATCCTCGATCACATCTTCACGCATCCGGACGTGCATTTCGATCTCGTCGCCGCACACAGGGTTCTGTCCCTTGTTGACGATGTCGGGATGATCGACATGCTTGTGCCCGCGAGGCGAGCGGTAGTGGTCGAGAATGATTTCCCGGTAGAGTTCCCCGAGGTCGTTTTCCTTTTCCAGCACGGCAGCTCCAGAACCTTGCTATCAGCTTCCGCTGAAGTACTGTTTCGCCTGTTGAACCGCCTCAACAAGGCGCTCGATATCTTCCGTAGTGTTGTATATATAAATACTTGCGCGTGCGGTTGCCGTCCGGCCGAGGAGCCGCGTCAACGGTTGGGCACAGTGGTGACCCGCACGAATCGCAACGCCCACGCTGTCGAGAAACTGCGCTAGGTCGTGAGGATGAACCCCCTCCACCTCGAAACTGACGACACCGGCGTGGACGTCAGGATTCTTCGGCCCGAAGACGGTGACCCAAGGAAGCGTATCCAGCTCCGCCAACAGCTTCGCGGTCAACTTCCGCTCGTGGGCTCGGACGGCGTCCATACCGAGCGCACGGAGATACCGCAACGCAGCGGCGAAGGCGGCAACTCCCGCGATGTTCGGAGTGCCCGCCTCAAACTTGTGAGGAAGATCATCCCAAGTGGCTTCTTCATAGGTCACGAGACGAATCATCTCGCCGCCGGTCTGATAGGGTTCCATCTCATCGAGCAGGCGCTCACGGCCGTAGAGAACACCAACACCTGTCGGTCCGAGCATCTTGTGCGCGCTGAACACGTAGAAATCTGCTCCAATCTCAGGGATGTCCACATCCTGATGCGGAACCGCCTGCGCTCCATCGACGAGGGTCACAGCACCGTGTTTCCGCGCCTTGCCTACGATTTCTGCAACAGGATTCACCGTGCCTAGCACGTTGGACACATGCGTCAAGGCGACGAGACGAACACGTCCGTCCGCCAGCAGGCTGTCCAAGACACCGAGGTCCAGCAGGCCTTCCGGAGTGATCGGGATGTAGGCGATTTCGGCGCCGGTCTTTCTGGCGACCTGCAGCCAGGGAACGAGGTTGGCGTGATGCTCCATCTGGGTGAGCAGAATACCATCGCCTTTGTGGAGATTCTTTTCACCCCAGGAGGATGCGACGAGATTGATCGATTCGGTCGCTCCGCGGGTGAAGACGATCTGCTCACGCTTGACGCCTCCCACCCACCGCGCTACTTCGTCGCGGGTCGCTTCGTAGGCCGCAGTGGCCTCTTCGGCGAGCGTGTGGATGCCGCGATGGACATTCGCGTTGTGCGTGGAATAATACCCGGACAAGGCGTCGATCACCGCTTGAGGCTTCTGGGTGGTCGCAGCGTTATCCAGGTAGACAAGAGGGTGCCCGTTGACCTTCCTGCTCAGGATCGGAAAGTCGGCTCGAAGGGTCTCCGGGTCAAATCCGGACGCCGGGGTACCCCGCATTTTGTCTTTTGCGACAACAGTATTCGGCGCGCTCATGGAGCGCCTCCATTATCAACCGAGCTCGACTAGAACGGTGCCGTTTTCGACTTTGACCGCAAAGGTCGCCAGCCCAAAGACAGCGGGCATGCGGATCACGGAACCGTCGCGGACGTCGAAGACCGCACCATGCCGGGGGCAGGTCAACGCGTGGTCCACGATCTCGTCAGCGTCGAGATTCTGGCCGTCATGTGTACAAAACGGGCTCAGGGCGTAAAATGTTCCCTTGTCGTTTGCAATCAGCACCTGCTTGCCATCGACGTCGACGACCCGTGTCATTCCGTCAGGCACATCATTGGTGCTGCACGCCTCGTGAAAAGACGCCATCGCTGATCAGCCCTCCAGTTGTTGCATCAGTAGAGTGTGACCGAGAGTACGCAATTCCTGGGGAACCTGCGCAAGCGGCTCCTCGAAAAAACCAGCCAGGATAATCCGTCTCGCCTCCTGCTCATCAATCCCGCGGCTGGTCAGGTAGAAAAGCTGCTCCGGTTCGAGCATGCCGACGGTGACGCCGTGAGAACATTTGACGTCGTCGTTGATGATTTCCAGCTCGGGAATCGACTCCACCTTTGCTTGATCGGAGAGCAGCAGGTTGCGGTTTTCCTGGTACGCTTCGCAGAAGGCGGCGTGCTCCTCGATGTTGATCCTTCCCGTGTAGGAGGAGACCGCCTTGTCCTTGAGCGCAACCTTGTATTCCAGATTTGAATACGTCTCCCCCGCCGAGTGGCGGTGGAGCGTGTGGTGGTCGAAATGCTGTTCGTCTCCGCCCATCAGCATCCCCGTCCAGCGGCTGTCGGCGCCACGGCCGTCAAGCTGTGTGCCCCAGTTAATCTTGGCGATGCCCGCACCCGTTGAGACAGCCGACGAGCGCAGGACTACATCCCGGCCGATGCGGTTTCGCTGGGTCAGGAAGAGGCGATCCCGATCGGCGAGGCGAATGAGCGTGGAAAAGGCGATGCGCGCGGACGCCTCGGCGATCAGCTCGACAACGCTGTTGATTCGCGCCGCGGACGCTGAAGACGCTTCGTAGTCATCAATCAAGGTGACTTCCGAATTTTCACCGACGACCACGAGCAATCGCATCAGGGTGTCCTCTTTTCCGGCGGACCGGTGGAGGTGGATCGGCCTGTCAAGGGTGACGCCGTCCGGCACATAAAACAGCAGTCCCGTGTTCCAGAGCGCGAGGTTCAGCGATTCGAATTTGTCGAATTCGGTCCCCACCTCGGCGCCAAGATGCTTGCGCACCAGATCCGGGTGCTGGTGAGCGGCAGTCATCAAATCGGTGAGCACGACACCTTTCTTGACGGCTTCCGGCGTCAATCGCGCCAGGGTCAGCAGTTCCGCGTCATTGTGCGCAATTCCGCTCTCGGTATCCGGGACGGCATTCGCCTGGTCCGCATTCCCGTTGGTCATCACGGGAAACCCGTTGAACAGGTTTGGCAGCGAAGCAGGCACGAACAGTTCGGGATCGGTGTAGCGCCACAGGTGTTGGACGCGATCCGGCATCGGGAGCGAACTCCAGGCGTTCCACGATTTTTCGCGGAGATCGTACAGCCAGTCCGGTTCATTGTCATGACGCGGACGGAAACCTACGGGCGCTGCTGCAACGTTTGTTTGAGTCATCATCCGTTCCGTATCTCAGCCCACCGAGCCTTCCATCTCGAGCTCGATCAGGCGATTCAACTCAATAGCGTACTCCATCGGGAGTTCCTTGACGAAGGGATTGATGAAGCCGTTGACGATCAACAAGCGCGCTTCGTCTTCACTCAAGCCACGGCTCATCAGGTAGAAAACCTGCTCCTCAGCCACCTTGGAAACCGAAGCCTCGTGCTCGATGGCAACGTGGTCGTTGTCGATCTCCATGGTTGGGTAGGTATCCGTGCGGGACGTGCTGTCGAGCAACAGGGCATCGCACTCGACGTTCACGCGGCAATTGTCGGCGTTCGGATAAACCTTTACCATTCCGCGATAGCTCGAGCGCCCGCCGTCCTTGCTGATCGACTTGGAGGTGATCCGGCTGGTGGTGCGCGGCGCTGCGTGAATCACCTTCGCACCGCTGTCCTGGTGTTGATCCTTGCCCGCGAAAGCGACAGTGAGGATCTCGCCCTTCGCGCCCTCGCCAACGAGGTACACCGCCGGGTATTTCATCGTCAGCCTGCTACCGATGTTGCCGTCCACCCACTCGATGGTGGCGTTCTTGTGCGCCATGCCGCGCTTGGTGACGAGGTTGTAGATGTTGTGCGACCAGTTCTGGATCGTCGAATAGCGGATGTAGGCGTCTTCGAGGGCAATCAATTCGACCACCGCGCAGTGGAGGCTGTTGGTCGAATACACCGGCGCGGTGCAGCCCTCGATGTAATGCACGCGGCTGCCTTTGTCCGCGATAATCAGGGTCCGCTCAAACTGGCCCATGTTCTCGGCATTGATCCGGAAATAGGCCTGGAGCGGCACCTTCACCTCCACACCGGGCGGCACGTAGATAAAGGACCCGCCGGACCAGACGGCGCTGTTGAGCGCAGCGAACTTGTTGTCCATCACCGGGATGATCGTGCTGATGTACTTCTGCACGATCTCCGGGTGCTCGCGGACGCCGGTGTCCAGGTCGGAGAAGAGAACCCCCTGATCAGCGAGATCCTGCTTCATGCTGTGGTACACGACCTCGGATTCATACTGCGCCGAGATGCCGGAGAGGAATTTCCGCTCCGCTTCGGGAACGCCGAGCCGGTCGAAGGTTTTCTTGATGTATTCCGGGATCTCGTCCCAGCTCTTCCCCTGCTCTTCGATCGGCTTGATGTAGTAGTAGATGTCGTCAAAGTCGATCTTGGAGAGCAGCTCCGTATCCCCCCAGCGCGGCATGTCCTTTGCGTAGAAGACATCGAGCGCGTTGTGGCGGAAGCTGCGCATCCACTCGGGCTCTTTCTTCATCCGGGACATCATCTCCACAACTTCGTGGGACAGCCCCTTCGCACCCTTGTGGAAGTACTCCTCCGCATCGCGGAAGCCGTACTTCTGCGCGTAGTCATCGCCGATGCCGGCGAGATCAGGTTTATTAACAAGAGCGTCGCTCATCACAACCCTCCTTGGTTGCATCCTTGAAAGGGAACCGGCATCAGGCGACCTGCTCGGTCTTCAACCAGTCGTATCCCTTCGCTTCCAGTTCTTTTGCGAGATCGGCTCCGCCGCTGCGGACGATGTTTCCGTTCATCATCACGTGAACGCGGTCCGGATGCACGTAGTTGAGGATCCGCTGATAGTGGGTGACCAGCAGAATCGTGTTATCCTCGGTGGCGACCTTGTTAACCCCCTGGCTGACCACCTTGAGCGCGTCGATGTCGAGCCCGCTGTCGGTTTCGTCAAGAATCATGATCCTTGGATTCAGCAACGCCATCTGAAGAATCTCGAACCGTTTCTTTTCGCCGCCTGAGAATCCGTCGTTCACGTAGCGGAGGGCGAATTTCTCGTCCATTTCCAGCAGTTCGAAGGCGCCCTTCAAGTCCTTTCGGAAGGAGCGCAGCACGTCATCCCCGTCCCCGCGGTGCGCTTTGATCGCGCTGCGAAGGAAGTTGGTAACCGTCACTCCGGGCACCGACATCGGATACTGAAACGCGAGGAACAGGCCCGCACGACTGCGCTCGGAGGCGTCCAGGTCGAGCAGGTTCCTGCCCTTGATTTCCACCGTTCCCTTTGTGATCTGGTAGGCGGGATGCCCGGCGAGGGCGTTGGCCATGCTGCTTTTCCCGGAGCCGTTCGGCCCCATCAGCGCATGCTTTTCCCCTGCCCGCAACTCCAGGGAGACGCCGTTGACAACCTCCACGCCCTCGACGGTGACGTGAAGATCATGAATCGACAGCAGAACGTCGTTTTTTGCCACTTTGAACCTCGTATGCGTAAGGTGTTCGTTGTTTCGTGTCATCCCACGTGTCACGCGGTTGCGCCGTTCGCAACGTTCACCGCCTGGGATTCATTCCCCCCGCTGCGTGAGCCCGCCAACTCAAACAGGTCAAGCCTTCCGCCCGGTTTGCGCCGGGCCAGGTCTTCCAGAGTCACGCCCTGCAGGAAATCCCCGATCATTTTGTGAAAGGACGACCAGACGTCCCGCACGGAACAGTCGTGCTCGTGAAGGCACCCGCCTTCCTCTCGCTCGGAGGTGCGGTAGCGCTCGCAATGGCCGGAGCCGAAAATGGGTTCTCCGAGTGCATCGAAAATTCTCTTGAGGCGGATCTGGGATGCCGGCAACGCCAGCGAGTAGCCGCCGTAACGGCCCCGCTCCGCGCTGACAAGGCCCGCCTCGCGGAGAATCGCCAGCAGCTTGCCCGTGTACGGGATCGAAAGCCCCTCGACCTCGCCGATTTCCGCGAGGGAGAGAGCCTGCCCGGACCCGGCTTTCGCCAGCCGGACCATGCAGCGGAGCCCGTACTCTTCAAGCGCTGTGATCTTCATCCAGGGACCTCTGGACTGAATCTCTACAAAAATGTAGAGTATAACGTTAAAAAAATCAGAGCGTTCTGTCCTGCGGACAGTTTCGCCCCGCAAACGATATTGATCTCACTTGTTTTCAAATACCTGCATCAGCAACCTAGCGGTCCGGGAGCGGCAGGTCAAGACCCGTATTCTCGTTCGAGAGTCATGAACGATCGTGCTGCAACTGATCCCAGTGGTCAAACGCGCGGCGCAGGTGGGGAACCGTGATCGAGCCGCCGACGACGTATCCGATAGTGGTAGCTTCCTCGAATTCCTCGCTCGTCGTTCCGAGTTGATGGAGCCGGGCGAGGTGGTAGGTGATGCAGTCATCGCATCGCAGCACCAGCGAGGCGACGTAGCCGAGCAGTTCTTTTGTTTTCGCGGGCAGGGCCCCATCCTTGTACACAGCGTCGTCGATGTGGTAGAGCCGTTTCAGATCGCGGCCCGCGTAGGCCATCACGATTTTGTTGAGCCGTTCGCGCTCCGCGTGGAATCGATCGAGCATCTCGGACATGTTTTCCTCGCATGGATTGACTGCGTGTGTATCACTTCCCCACCGGCTTGAGCATCGCATAGACACTCGTGACGGCCACCTCGCGCAGCAGCGGAACCTTCCCCAACCACCCGGCGGGACGCGCAGCCAGGCCGTATTTGATGGTATACGCGGGATTGATCAACCACCGTGTCTCCCGCTCGATCTGCAGCCTTTTCCGGTTCAGGAGCCTGTGAAACGCGGCGATGGTCAGGCCGGTGCGGCGTGTGTTCACCATCTCCCGCACCAACCAGTCCTGCCCGTTCACCTGCCCGTGGAGCAGGCGCACGTAAAGGCTCATCGGGAGCAGGTGCAGCCAGGGAACCTTCCTCAGTGGTCCGGGCAGCGCCTGTTGATGCCCGCCGAAGGGCATGTACCAGGGCGGGAAGGTCACCACGATCCGCCCACCGGGCGCGAGCAACTGTTTCAAGTGATCGAAGGCGGTCTCCCGGTCGAACAGATGCTCGATGACGTCACGCAAAAGAATCAGATCGTAGCCCCCGCCGAGTGTCTGCACGGCCGACGGATCGCAGATATCCGCGCTGAGAACGGGAAAAGGAGTCCGCTGGAATGATCTGGCCGATTTGATTCTCGATTCGGAGATCTCGGCACCGGTGACAGTCGCACCTTTCTCAGCGAAGGCCCCAAGGATCCCCGCTTCGCTGCATCCGACTTCCAGGACGCGGGTTCCGGAGACGTTCCAGCCCCATGAGGCGAGCAGCGGAAGCAGCACTTCGCTCCCATACCTGTACTGGTAGCGCCAATACGCTTCCGCGTCCCCATGCAACCGTTGCATCCCTTTGGCGGCCATGACAACTCTCACCTGTAGCTTCACCCTGCGGAAATTGTCTTTCCGGAAAGCCTCGCTGGAACGGAGACAGGACTGCAACGGCGGCCCTGGAGGGTCATTCTTCCTCGAGCAGGCTGGGATCGATATCGAAGTTCGAATACACCCTCTGCACATCATCATGCTCGTCGAGGGCGTCCATCAGCTTGATCAGGCTGCGGGCGTGTTTTTCCTCGACGTTGATCAGGCTGCTGGGAACGAGGGTCGATTCGGCCGATGTGATTTCAACCCCGAGTTTTTCGAGCGCGGCGGTGATCGTTTCAAGGTCGTTGGGTTCGCCCGTGACGGTGTAACTGCCGTCCTCCTCCTGCACGACGTCCGAGGCGTCCGCCTCGAGCGCCGCGAGCATGATGTCGTCCTCGCTCTTCCCGCCGGGGTTAAGTTCAACAACAGCTTTTCGCTCGAACATATACGCGACGGCGTTGGCTTCGGCGAGATTGCCGCCATACTTGCCGAACACATGGCGGATTTCCGAGACGGTGCGGTTTCGATTGTCGGTAATGACGTCCACCATGATCGCGCAGCCGCCCGGCCCATACCCCTCGTAGGTCACCTCCTCAAAGGATTGGCCTTCGAGTTCGCCGGTTCCCCGCTTGATGCCCCTGGTGATGTTTTCCTGGGGCATGTTCTGGGCTTTCGCCTTCTGAATCGCCAGCCTGAGGCGGGGATTTCCCTCCAAATCACCGCCGCCTTCGCGTGCGGCGATGGTGATTTCACGGATCAACCGGGTAAAAACTCGCCCCCGTGCGGCATCCGCAGCGCCCTTCTTGCGCTTGATCGTCGCCCATTTTGAATGGCCGGACATCGTTTCGCCTCACTCCCCAAGGTTGTTGGCTGAGCCGTCCTCCGCGTTCAACCGCGGCGATGCTCCTTTGTCCAGTTTCGGATATACTCGATCGCGTCCTGGGTGGACGTTCCGGGACCGAACAGCCTGCCGGTGCCCATTTTTTTCAGCGACTCGATATCTTCGTCCGGGATGATGCCGCCGCCGGTCAGTAGCACGTCGTCCAGCTTGTTTTCCTTCATTAATTCGAGCACCCGCGGGAATTGCGTCATGTGGGCACCGGAGAGAATCGAGAGCGCGATCACATCCACATCCTCCTGGAGCGCCGCCTCCACGATCATCTCCGGGGTCTGCCGCAACCCGGTATAAATCACTTCAAATCCTGCATCGCGAAACGCCGCCGCCATCACCTTGGCCCCGCGGTCGTGCCCGTCGAGTCCCGGTTTCGCGAGCAGGATGCGAATCTTCTGCTCCCTCGTTTCCGTCATGACTCCTCTGCCCCCAAATCATCCCAGGGATCGCGTGATTTTCGCGAGAGAAGGTAAGCACGACCGTGTTGGCCGGACCAACGGCCCCGGCTCCGCACGAGTCTAGTCCCCCAGGACATCACGAATCACCTTGGTCAACTCCTCCACCTTATACGGTTTTGCGACCACTCCCTTGAATCCGTGCTGCTGAAAGTTGGACATCACCGGGTCGTTCGAATAGCCGGAAGAGACGATCGCCGTGACCTGCGGATCCAGCTTGCGCAAGTGCTGAATGGCTTCGCTCCCTCCCATGCCGCCAGGAATCGTCAAATCCATGATCACCGCGCGAAACGTCTCGCCCACCATTTTGGCTTTCTGATAGGCTTCGATCGCCTTGATCCCGTTTTCCGCCTCCTCCACCGCGAAGCCCATTTTCTCGAGCATCGCCCGGGCGACCCTGCGTACCGGCTCCTCATCGTCCATCACGAGGATCCTGCCCGACCCCTGAAACGGGCGATCCTCCTGTTCCGTTTTCTGGACCTCCACCTCTTCCGCCGCCGGCAGGTAGATGGTAAACGTCGTTCCCACACCGGTCTTGGATTCGACGGTGATGTGTCCGTCATGCTTCTGCACGATCGAGAACGAGCTGGCGAGCCCGAGCCCGCTGCCGCGCTGCTTGGTGGTGAAGAAGGGGTCAAAGATGCGCTGGACGAATTCCTCTGGGATGCCCACCCCCTCGTCCTTGACGATGATCTGCAAGTATCGTCCCGGTTTGATCGGCAGGGCCATTTCCTTTTCGACCATGAAATTCGAGGCTTTGATGGTTACCGATCCGCCCTCGGGCATCGCCTGGTCCGCGTTGATGATCAGGTTGTTGATCACACGGCTGATCTGCCCTTCATCCACAATCGCGGGCCAGAGATCGTCCGGGATGTCGATGCGGGCGCGGACGTTCGATCCACGGAGGGCGAATGTCGCCGCTTCGTGGAGCAGATCACTGATCGACTGACTTTTCCGAATCGGGTCGCCGCCGCGGGAGAACGTGAGAAGCTGTTGGGTCAGGTCACGGGCGCGGAGCGCGGCCTTCTCCGCCTCATGGATGCGCTCGGTTTGAATGCCGGGATTGTCCACCGCCATTTTTGCCAGAGATATGTTCCCGAGAACGGCCGAAAGAATGTTGTTGAAATCATGTGCGATCCCGCCCGCGAGCACGCCAACCGACTCCAGCCGCTCGATCTTCTGCAATTCCTCTTCGAGGGCACGCTGCTCGGTGATGTCGCGGAAAACGACCACCGAACCGATCACCTGCCCCCCATGTCCGTGAATCTGTGAGGCGCTGACGATGATATTCTTCAGCTTCTGATCGCGCGTCTCGAGCAGCGTTTCCTGTGACCAGGTCGCCTGCTTTCCCTCGAGAACCCGTTTTGCGGGGGAGCCAAGTTTCCTGTTCGACTGCAGCTCGAAGACGGGGAAGATGGTGGTCATGTCCTGTTCGCGGGCTTCCGAAGCTTTCCAACCGGTCAGCCGCTCCGCCGCTTCGTTCATCAACATTACGCGGCCATCCACATCCGTGGTAATCACGCCCTCGCCGATGGACGCCAGGGTGACGGCGAGGCGGTCCTTCTCCGCCGCGAGCGCTTCGGTGGCCTGTCTCCGCGCCGTGATATCGCGATAGATTCCGTAGAGCGCGATCACCTGGCCGTCGATCTGGATCGGCGTGCCGAGCAGCGAGACGTCCACGCGTGTCCCGTCCCGCCTCCGGCAGACCGTCTCCTCGACGTTCACGGTCTTCCCCTTGGCGACCTCTTTGAGAGCGTTCAGGTGCCGTTTCGCCTCGTCGTCGCCGGTGAGGATCAGGTCGTTCAAGGACCGGCCGAGAACCTCGTCGGAAGAGTAGCCGAACAGCGCTGCAAATTCCTCGTTGGTCCGGATCGCGCGAAACCTCGGATCGAGAAGAACGATCGCCTCGGGGGTGCCTTCGAACAGCTGTTCGAGGTAGGCGCGGTTCATCTCAGCGATACGTTCGGTCTTTTTCTGCTCGGTCTGGTCCATAATCACCGCGATGCCGCCGATGATCTCTCCGTCGACGCCGATGTGTGGTGTCATACTGATCGAGAGCCACAACTCGCGATCGGAAACGGTTGGTTGATAGTTGCCTTCGTAGAAGGTCGTCTCTCCCTTGAGTACGCGGCGCATCAGTGGAATAATGCTCCGCTGCCGAAGCGTCGTCAGATCGATCCCAACCATCGCTTCCCGCGTGCTTCCCATGATCTCCGCGTGCCGGCGGTTGAGATCGGTGACGATCATGTTGGTGTCATAGAGCAGAACGCCCACGGGAGACTGATTGAACAGCGTCCGGTAACGGGCTTCGGAGAGCAGCAATTGATCCTGTGAGCGCTTGTGTTCGATAGCATTCGCGATATGCCCGGAAACGAATTCGAGCAGGTCCATATCGTTCTCGTCGTACGTGTATTCGCTCGTGTAGCTTTGCACGACGTACACGCCGATCACCCCGGTCGGCGTCCGCAGCGGCACACCCAGCCAGGATTTGCTGACCGGCCCTCCCGGTTCGATGTTGTACTTCTCGAGGTGCGTAAGAATCTCTTTCTCAGTGCGGAACAGGCTGGAACCGTGGATGCGTACGAATTCGGTGAAACTGTCTGACATATGATAGATCTTGCCGATCTCAACGGAAGCGTCAAGCTCGTCTTCGAAGTATTCGAAACGGTAACCGTCTTCCGCTTCATCATAAAGTGCGATGTACAGGTTTTTCGTATCGATCAGACGACCGAGTTGATCGTGAACGATGCGAAGCAGCTCCTGCAGGTCGCTCGAAGTGCTCGCCGCCTCGGCGATATGAAACAGGGCGCTTTGGACCATCTCCGCCCGTTTCCGCTGCGAGATGTCCCTGTAGATCCAGTAGATCCCCGAGAGCTCGTCGTCGATGTGCACCGGGGTGCCCAGGACTGAAACGTGCATTAGCCGCCCGTCTTTTCGCCGGCGCACCGACTCGATGTTCACCCGCTTGTTCTGATGCGCCGCCTGGATCAGGTGGCTCGATTCCTCGTCCTTTCCGTGTGGGACGATGCACTCGGTCGACTTGCCGACGAGTTCTTTCTGGGTAAAGCCGAACATCCGCTCAAATTCGAGATTGACCGAAATAATCTTATCGTCGGCGCCGGTAAAGATGATGCCTTCCGCGGAGTTTTCAATGAATCGGCTGAGGTGTTCACGCTGGATCTCAAGCTGTTGCTCTGCGATTCTGCGTTCGGTGACGTCCCGTTGAATGCCCCAGATGCGAACCAACTGTCCGTCCTGAACGATCCCGAGGAATTGGTTGAAAAAGATCCGCTCGGATCCGTCGGGCAGCCTCTCGTACGATTCTCCTCCCGTGACCCGGTAGCCGGATTCCACCAGTCTCTCGACGGTGGCGGTTGATTTATCGTCGTACACAGTCGGCAGTTCGTGGAGCCGCCTGCCGACAATATCGGCGACCGAAGAGAGTCCGTACGTGCGGTAGAAAGTCTCATTGCACTCGCTGAAATAGGCGTGCTTGCGAATCAGGCGGACCTGCTTATCCGCGGGGAGATCAACGGACACGGGTTTGTCAAGATCGATGCTGTACAACCCGTCCGGACTGCGCTGAATGAAAGTTCTGAAGCGTTTTTCGGACTCCC
Organism: uncultured bacterium; assembly: GCA_964538455.1. Classification (GTDB taxonomy): domain Bacteria; phylum Electryoneota; class Electryoneia; order Electryoneales; family Electryoneaceae; genus JAZDLX01. Next base: position 65,521 of record CAZIDZ010000003.1, on the reverse strand, counting down.
GCAGCGCCTCCTCCACCTTCCTGCGCTCGATTGTGACCGCAATCGATCCCGACACAAACTCGAGCAGCTCGAGATCCGCCTCGCTGTATGCGTTGGGATCAGTGTAATGCTGAATCGCGACCACGCCGATCACCCCGTGCCCCGTTCGCAAGGGAACGCCAAGCCAGAGGCGTGACCGCTCGCCTTTTTGCACAACGTCTCCGCGCTCGATCAGGAGATCCAGAAGTTCGTTCGTAACCAGTATCGAACGCCCCGTTTTTCGCACGAAATCGGTGAGCCCGCCCTTCAACTCAGGCGGCGCTTTGTCACCGGATCGCTCATCGGCGATGAACGGGAACGAGTAGCTGTCGGTCTTCGGATCATAGAGAGAAACGTAGAAATTGGTGGTATCAACAAAGCCGTGGAGCCTGTCGCGGATCATGTAAATCAGGTGGTAGAGGTCATCGGTGACGCTCGCGGCTTCGGAGATTTCGAGCAGCAGTGCCTGCACCCGCCAGGCCTTCGCCTTCTGGCTGATGTCCACGATTGTCGAGAGGATCAGCTGCCGTCCGAACAGGGTAATCGGCTGCGTGTAGACTTCGATGTCGCGGATTTCCCCGTTGGCCAGCCGGTGGTTGAAGTTGAAGACACGCTGCTCCCGCTTGAGCGCCATCCGGAGCTCGCGCTGGATGCTGCTCTCTTCCAGCGTGTTCAGATCGCTGATTTTCAGAGTCACGAATTTCTTGTGGGTGTATCCGTAGAAATCGCAGGCGGCGTCGTTGGCATCGACATACCTGCTGGAGACAGGATCGATCAGCAGCTGCATGGCGGGATTGGCGCGGAAAATTGATTCGAACGCCTGTTCGGCGCTCAGTTTCTCGGACCCGTCCTTCTTCGGCGGTGCCGAGTCCGATTTTGAGAGACGTTCCTCAAGCGAGCCGAGGTAGTTTGCAGCCCGGATTTTCCTGGTTGTCTTTTTTCGGACGGATGTGTTGCCCATCCTCCAAAGCCTTTCTTTCAGCCGATCGGTCCGGCCGCGCGGACCCGAAACAACCCTGTATCAGAAATATGCCGTCTCCACATAGGTGCCGTAGACTTCCTCGAGCACATGAACCATTTCCCCAAGAGTAACATCGGCGTGGGCGCAATCGACAAGGAAGGGCATCACATTCGCCCCCTGTTCAGCGGCCTCGTGCAATGCTTTAAGCGATTGTTCCGCTTTAGCGGAGTCACGTTTCGCCCTGAGATCGGCCAGCTGCTGCACCTGCTGGCTTTCCACATCCGCGCTGATTTTCAACAGTGGAATTTCCAGTTTCTCTCCGGGTTCCTCGAAGCGGTTGACGCCGACGATGACGCGCTCCCCACGGTCGAGCTCCTGCTGATGGCGGTAGGCTGCCTGGGCGATCTCCTTCTGAAAGAAACCGTTCTCGATACCCCGCACGACGCCGCCCATCTCCTCGATGCGTCGGATGTAGTCCAGGGCCTGCTGCTCGATTCGATCTGTCATGTATTCGACAAAATAGCTGCCGCCGAGAGGGTCCATGACGTTTGCGACGCCGGTCTCGTACGCGAGAACCTGCTGCGTTCTGAGGGCGATTTTGACCGCTTTTTCGCTGGGAAGCGCGAGGGTCTCATCCATGCTGTTGGTGTGCAGCGACTGGGTTCCACCGAGAATCGCCGCCATGGCTTCAGTGGCCGTCCGCACAATGTTGTTTTCCGGTTGCTGCGCCGTCAGGCTGCAGCCAGCGGTCTGCGTGTGGAAACGCAGCAGCCAGCTCCGCTCCTGCTTTGCCTTGTAGCGGTTCCGGAGGCGGTCGGAATAAATCCTGCGGGCGGCCCGGAATTTCCCGATCTCCTCGAAGAAATCGACGTGGCTGTTGAAGAAATGGCTGATCCTCGGGGCGAACGAATCGATTTCAAGGCCCCGTTTCAATGTTTCCTCGACGTACGTGAATCCGTCCATCAGGGTGAAGGCGAGTTCCTGCGCCGCCGTCGAACCCGCCTCGCGGATGTGATATCCCGAAACGGAAACGCTGTTCCAGAGCGGCAGGTCGGTGGTGGCGAATTCGATCGTATCGACGACCAGTTTGACACTCGGTTCCGGCGGAAAGATGAATTCCTTCTGGGCGATAAACTCTTTAAGAATATCGTTTTGCAGCGTCCCCGCCAGCTTGTCGCGTGAGATTCCCTTGCGCTCTGCCGACGCGATGAAGAATGCCCAGATGATCGCAGCGGGGCCGTTGATCGTCATTGAGGTGGTGATCTTGTCCATGTCGATGCCGTCGAAAAGAACGTCCATGTCTTCGCGGCTCGACACCGAAACCCCGCACTTTCCCACCTCACCCTGCGACAGCGGATCGTCCGCGTCGCGGCCCATCAACGTAGGCAGATCGAAGGCAACGGAAAGGCCGGTCTGCCCGCGCTCAAGCAGGAATTTGTACCGGGCGTTCGTCTCCTGCGGCGTTCCAAATCCGGCGAACTGGCGCATCGTCCAGAGTCTTCCCCTGTACATCGTCGGGTGAATCCCGCGCGTGTAGGGGTATTCTCCCGGCCAGCCGAGCCGTTCCCGCGGATCCCAGTTTTCCTGGTCGAGATACTCCGGACCGACGATGTGCGGAACCTCTTCGGACGAGACGGTGGTAAAGGCGACCCCGTCAGAGCGGAGCTGTCCCTGGGGACGATAGATTTCCCGCTCCCACCGTTCGCGATCCTGTCTGTATGTCTGATAGGGCCGGTTTCCGTTGCCGCTCTTTTCAGTGTCAGGCTTCTTCATCCCGGATCTCCTCGTAAAAATCATCGATCAGTCGTTTCGCAAGCTCGTACGGCGACTGTCCACCCTCCAGCCCCTCGCCTGACTCTCGCTTCCGCTCCGCCTGCCACAGGCGGCGGCGCAAATCATCCTCGACGAGGCGGCGGGTTTTCGCGGCGTGGCGTTTGGAACGCCGTTCGACAAGCCGGCCCGTGTCGACGAGGTGGCTGTGGTGGAGGTTGACCGCATCGAGCAGCTCATCCACACCATCCCCCTGAGCGGCGATGGTCCGGATGATTGGAGGCCGCCATCCCCCCTGTGGATCTTTCAAGCTCAGGATGCCTGCGAGTTCCTGGTAGGCTCGATCGGCGTCTTCGCGGTCACACTTGTTAAGCACGAAGATATCCGCGATCTCCATCAACCCGGCCTTCATCGCCTGGATTGCATCCCCCGACTGCGGCATCAGCACGACGACAGTGGTATCGGCGGACTCCGCGATCTCCAGCTCGGACTGCCCGACTCCCACGGTTTCGATCAGGACGCGCTGCTTCCCAAAGGCGTCCATCAGGTCGCAAGACTCATCGACGCCGACAGCGAGCCCCCCCATGTGCCCCCGGGTGGCAAGACTGCGGATGAAAACAGCCGGGTCCTGGCTGACCATCTCCATCCGGACGCGATCGCCCAACAACGCTCCGCCGGTAAAGGGGCTCGTGGGATCGAAGGCGATTACGCCGACAGTCAGCTCCCGGCTGCGGTATGCGGCGACCAGCCGGTTGACCAGGGTGCTTTTCCCCGCGCCGGGCGGCCCCGTGATCCCGACGCGCCAGGCCTCCCCGGTGAGCGCAAACAAATCGTCAAGCATTCCGTTGATGTCCGGGGAGCGATTGGCGACCATCGAGAGCAAGCGTGCCAAGGCGCGACGATCCCCGCCCCGGAATGCTGCCAGCAATTCCCTGTTCCTGTCGGCCGTCATCCTGAAGGTTACTACTCCATTCAAGTTCCCGTGCGAAAGAAACCCTGTGCGAGTCGCCTGCGACATCACCGGCGATTGCAACAGGGCTCACTCGATCCAGCCGTGTGTTTCGATTCACGTGAACATTTTTTTGAACGTCTCGTAATCGTTGAACACCAGGCTGTTCTCCACTTTGACCAGCAATCCCTCATCCTCGAATTTCTTGAAGACGCGGCTGATCGTCTCCCTGCTGGTGCCGGCGATGTTGGCGAGATCGCGCTGCAGCGGCAATTGGCTGATGACAACCTTGCCGCCCCGCATGATCCCGATATCCTCGGCAAGGCGAACAAGTGTCATACCCACCCTGCCGCGGGCGTCCTTTAACGTTAAACTCTTGATTTGCATATCGCTGCGACGAATTCGACTGGCCAGTTCCTTGAGCAGTGAGATGGCAATCTGCGGGTATTTCTGCAACATCTCAAGGAAGTCACCTCGATTCAGAACCCACAATTCGACATCGTCGATGCTGGTCACCGTGGCACTGCGCGGAAGTCCGTCGATGATCGAAAGCTCGCCGAAGAACTCACCCGGACCCAGAATCGAGAAGATGGCTTCCCCGCCCTCACTGGAAATACCGCTGATTTTGACACGCCCCAACTGGATGATGAAAAGGTTCCGCCCGAGGTCATCTTCGAAGATAATGAGGTTGTTTTTCTTGAATTTCTTTGAAACCATGAGGTCCCCGATGCGCTGACGGTCTGCATCTTCCAGATCGTTAAAAAGGGGTACCCCCTTCAACAGTTCCGCAGTGCTCTTCGGGATATCCGGATCTTTCATCCATCCCCCCTTCCCTTCAGCGGTCGGAGAACTTTTCGATGGCTTCTCGAAGCGCTGGCAGCAGGTAGGTCTCGTCCAGCTTCGCCTCTGCGAGAGCGTTCGACAGAAGCCGCAAGTTTGTGTCGAGATTCGCACCTTTGTTGAGGATCAGGTGTTTTTCGCCGCGGACCTGACAGGTTCCTCCGCGAAAATCGCCCTGTGCAACCTCAACTTTATCAAAAACAGTCTTTGCCGTTTCCAACAGCCGCTCGAAGATCTCCGTCCGCCGCATACAGAATACCTCTGGTCACTGCCTTTTCCCGTTCTGCTGACGGGATTTTTGCACCTTTTCCGCCATTTCGCGCACGTCCTGGTCGCGATTTCGAGGGCACACGAGAATCCCTTCCTCCGTCTGGACGACGATGACCCCGCTCATCCCGATCACCGCCACAGGCATCTCCAATTCGCTGACAACATAGGAATCGTGGGTGTCAATCGTAAAGACACGCCCGCGCAAAACGTTCTGATCCTCATTTTTTTCACTGAGGCGGTAAATCTCGTCCCAGCTCCCGACGTCGCTCCAGCCGAAAGGGCCGGGGACGACGTATGCATTCGGGGTGTGCTCCATGACCCCGTAATCGATGGAGATCGGTTTCACGCTCTGGTACGCCCGGCGAATGCGCTCTTCGGCTTCCTCGGTTCCGCTCGCGGCCATCATTTCCATCAACGCCGCGTACAATTCGGGCAGATAGTCCTCAATTTCCGACACGATGCGTCTCGCCGACCAGACGAAAATGCCGCTGTTCCAAAGGAATTCCCCGGATTCGAGGAAACGTATCGCCGTGTCGCGATTTGGTTTTTCCGCGAAGGTCACAACCCTGTGAATCCCTCCGTTCACCTCCTCGCGCTCGAATTGAATGTAACCATATCCTGTTTCGGGACGCGTCGGTTTTATGCCGATTGTCACAATTGCATCACGTTGCTCCACGACCGAGATCGCTCGCTGGAGCACCTCCTGGAACTGCTTCACATCGTCGATCTGGTGATCCGCGGGCAACACAACCATCAGCGCATCGGGATCCTGCTTCATCAATGTGACGGCGGCAAGACCGATACAGGGGGCCGTGTTTTTCGCAAAGGGCTCGATGATGAAGTTGCTATCTTCCAATTTAGCAACGTGTTGCTGAATCAACGCGACCTGTTCCGAAATGGTTACGATTCTCTGATTTTGCAAGGGAATCAAGGATTCCACCCGTTTCATCGTCGCTTCAATCATTGTCTCTCCGTCGAAGAGGGAGAGCAGTTGTTTAGGACGCTGGGGCGTGGAGATGGGCCAGAAACGTGTGCCCTTCCCTCCCGCCATGATCACCGCGTAGTTCATCCAAATCCCGATTTTACCGTTTCGGTTTTCCCTGTTTTCTCAAGGTCAGGGGAATATAAAGGCCGTCGCACCGCTTTCCCAACGCGCGCGAACGGTGATGGTGTCCGCCGCGACGTAGACGGGATCGGACGCCACAAAGGGCAGCGCGCTGCCCGCCGTCCAGCTACCATTTCGGTCGAGGTCCAACCAGCCTCTAAGCTGCCACTCCCCGGCCGGGACGGAAGCAAATCGAAAGGGACCCGCGCGATCGAGGTTCTGGGAGAGTGTGAGGTCCTTTCCACTTAGCGAGACAAGCCTGAGGTGCACCTGGGCCGAGGGACCAGCGGCGCTGACGGTGCCGCTGACGACCCCCAGCGAATCCCTGGGAAGCAGGGTGTAACGGATGATTCGCAGGCTGTCTTCAAACGCGTAGCCGTTGCCATCGAGTATCATCGCACCCAATAGCAGAACCTGAAGGTTTCCGCCCACCGAAGGGTCGACCTCCACCCATCTCCGCCAGGGGTCGCGCTCTCCAATCACCGGTTGCACGGTGTCGGACGTGGCGCCGTAGACCAGCGAAATGGCTCCCCGCCGGAGCGAGGCCATCGGCTTCGAGAAGGTCAGTTCCACCTCGTTTTCGCCCTTGTGCAGCCTCGAGTTCGCGGGCGGCAAGATCGCCACGATACCGGGGAGAAAGGTGTCCACCGTGGCGGAGCGGAGCAACGACACGGCCAGTGTCGTATCCAGGGTGGCGTCGGTTCCGTACGACCCCGAGAAGTGCATTTGCAGCAAATCCCCCTCGGGCATGCTTGCGAGTTTCAATTGCACCGTAGTGGAATCCCCGGCTTTGAACCGGGATTCCGCGACCGGAATTTCAGCGTCGGACGGGACAACCTTCATATCCAGCTTTTTCGCAAGACTGTCAGGCACTGGCTGCAATTCATACTGCCCGTCTAGTACGAAAGGTTTTTTATCGAACCGGAGTTCGATCACGTCGCGCACCATTGAAGTGACGCGGACAAGTAGCGGCAGGGTCGGTCGGACGGTGGGCAGCAGCGTCAGGAACCGAGACTGAAAAGTCGTATCCTCCGAGACCTTTACATCGAACGGTGGCACTGCCAGCTGCTCTGACCACGGAGTCCACAGCCGGTCGCCGTCGGCATCCTTAAACGAGAAGATCCGCCATGATCCCGCGCGCAGGTGAAGCAGCTCCCAGGTTCCGTCCGTATTAGCCTGGGTTGCAGCATCGGGGACCTCATGAGCAGGATCGGGTTCTACGTTCAGGCTGTCCGCCTGTTCGAGAAAATACCCGATGATGCTCCATCCCGCCGCGGAGCCTTCCACCAGGATCCTGCCTTTCGCCCACCCCATATCCAGCTTTTCGCCGGTGGAGAACGGCAGGTGGAATGTCTCCTTGAGGGAATTCCCGTGCAGGTCCTGCGTATTAGTGCCCAAGGTGAGCACATAGGTTCTGTCAGGAAGCAGCTTAGGATCGAAGCGGAAGGTGACGGTTTTTCCCTTCCATCGCGCGTGGACTGCGCCCGGCGGAGAGGGCGAGAGCGAAAACGCCTGGGCGACATTCGAGGTTTTTACAGGTTCGCTGAACGTCACGGACACCGCCACGTCGCGGGGGACGCTGACGGTTCCCGGCGCCGGGCTGGTTTCAACGATTTCCGGGGGCGTCTTGTCCACCGGTCCGCCGGGGGGAGGTCCAGTGTTCGCGCAACCCGCCAGAAGTATCGTGACAACAAGGAAAAGCGAAGGAATCAGCGTTCTCATAACGGTCCGAAGGTACGTCCACCACAGAAGGTACACAAGCCCGCTCGAGGTGAGCCGGCGCCGCCTTGTCCTATCCTGGAGACCTGTCTATATTTTCACTTTACAAGAATCTACGAAGGGATGATGAGCGCACCCGCGAACGACAAGGAGTGGTACGAGGATTGGTTCGACGACACCTACCTGATCCTCTACCGCCACCGCAGTCCGGCCGAAGCGCGACGCCTCGTCCAGTGGCTGGCGAACTCGTTCAGGGACCGTCTACCGAACTCACAAGCGCTCGATCTCGGCTGCGGCGCGGGCAGGCACGCGTGGGCGATGAGCCTGCTCGGTTGGGAGGTAACGGGCGTCGATCTCTCCCTGACGATGCTGCGCCACGCCCGCGAAGCCGACGAACACGAAACCGCGACAGCGGACAACGCCTCCGTCGGTTTCGTGCGGGGAGATTTACGGAGCCTCCCCTTCGCGGATGAGACTTTTGGTCTCGGGCTCAGCGCATTCACAAGTTTCGGATATTTCCGGCACGACGATGAGCATCGCCGCGCGCTGGCTGAAGCGTCGCGGGTGATGGCCGCAGGAGGCCTTCTGGTGCTTGACCTGATGAACCCGGAAACTGCGATTTCCGGGCTTATTCCCTGCGACACCGTTGAAGAGAGTGGCCTGAGGGCCATTCAAACCCGTCACTACAATCCCGTGGCACAGCGCATCGAGAAACACGTGCGAATCTCCTACCAGTCCGGGGAGACACGAGAAGTGTTCGAAAGTGTTCGCCTTTTCACACAAGAGGAAATCGCCGCGTTCGCGAGTGAAGCGGGCTACGACACGTTTGCCTGGGCTGGCGATTATAACGGTGGAGAGTACATTGCGTCCGAAAGCGAACGTATGATCCTGCTTGCCTGGAAGCGACCATGAATTCGATCGGCCTTCACGAATTCCCGGATGTGCCGCAACTCGTCGCGGAGGTGGTAAACCGGACAGGCCGAGTTCCGTTCGGATACCGGGTGATGCCGGACGCTGCGTTCTGGGAACAGAAAAGTGAGCAGGAAGCCAAGCGCGACCGTCCCCGCGACCTGCTCGTGGACCGGATGATCGCCGCAGCGGGCGAGCGCCTGACAGATGCCTCGAGACAGAACCTGGAAGCTCTCCGCTCCCCCACCACCCTGGCGGTGGTCACCGGTCAGCAGGTGGGACTGGCGGGCGGTCCGCTGCTGACGCTCTACAAGGCGCTGACCACCATCGCGCTTGCGCGAAAGATGGAGTCAGAATCCGGCGTCCGCACCGTTCCCATCTTCTGGATGGCGACCAGCGATCACAATCTCGCGGAAGCCGCCCAGGTGCACTGGATCGATTTGCACAACCGGCTGGCGGGGTACAAGGCGGCGCAGCAGGACAACCACATTCCCGTCGGCGGCATCTCCCTGGGGCCAATCGCTACTGAAATGCTCTCCGCGGTGCGCCGGGATATGCCGGAGAGCGAATTCAAGCAGGACATGCTGAACGCTCTGGAAGAGTGCTACACGCCGAAATCGACCTTCACGGAGGCCTTCCGTTCCCTCGCGTACACCCTGCTCGGGGAGCTGGGGGTCGTTTTATTTGATCCCGAGGACGAGCAGGTGAAACGGGCATCGAGGCCGTTCTGGGAAGACACCGTCCGGGATATCGACCGACTGCTGGCAATGATGGTGGATCGTTCGGAAGAGATCCGTCATGCCGGATATCCGTTACAGGCCATGGTGGAACCCGGCCGTCCGGCGCTCTTCGTGCACGAGGATGGTATGCGGCGCAAAGTCGTGCTCGAAGGAAAGCAGATTCGAGCGCGCAGCGACATCATCCTCACGCACGATGAGTTGAAAAAGATCGCCGGGGAGAGCCCTGAATCGTTATCTGCGGGAGTAACCCTTCGCCCGTTGCAGCAGGGTTGGCTGCTGCCGACCGCCGCCTACGTGGCCGGTCCGCACGAAATGGCCTATTGGAGTCAGTTGAACACCGCGTTCGAATCGGCCGTCATACCCGCCCCGGCGGTTGTCCCCCGCGCCAGCCTGACACTGATCGAGAACAAGGTGCGGCGGAGCCTGGACAAGTTCGAGCTCGAGCCGTTCGAATTTTTCGGCGACATCGAAAAGCTGAAGGAGCGGCTTGTGGCCGACCAGAGCGAGGAACACGCGAACCAGGCATTCGACACTGTCGATACCCACCTGATGGAAGCTGAACAGGTTCTTCTGGCGCTGGTCGAGCAGCCGGAGTTCGGAGGCCTCGACAACCTGGTCTCGTCGGCGTACCGGAAAATCCGCTATCACGTCGACAAGATGCGCGAGAAAGTGAAGGACCGCCTGCACCAAAGGCACGGCGACACGCTCGCGCACATTGAGAAACTCTCGACGCACATTTTCCCGGCGGCCCGGCCCCAGGAACGTGTGATCACTCCGATCTACTTTTTCATCCGCTACGGAACGAAGCTGCTGCCCGCGCTCGAGGAGCGGATTCTCGAAGCGGTTGGACGCCATGTTTTCTTCGACGTGGAGGAGCTGATCGATGAGTCTTGACGTTCTCGCATTCGGACCTCACCCGGACGACGTGGAGATTTTCTGCGGCGGTACGGTCGCGAAGCTGGTGAAGCTGAGGTATTCCGTCGGGCTTGTGGATCTGACCCGCGGCGAAATGGGAACTCGCGGCAGCCGCGAACAGCGCGACGCCGAAGCGGACGAAGCCGCCGGAATCCTCGGCGTGAGCGTACGGGAACGCCTCGATCTCCCCGATGGTTTCCTCAACGGAACGGATTTCGATCAGCGCCACAAGGTCGTGGAAATCCTGCGCAAGCATCAGCCCCGCCTCGTCATCGCGCCGACAGCCCGGGATCGCCACCCGGACCACTTGCAGGGATCGATGCTGGTGGAGAACGCCGTTTTTCTTGCGAACGCCGGTAAATATCCCTCCGATCTCGAGCGGCACAAAGTGTCCGCGATGCTGCTCTATCCGATGTGGTGGAATCCCGAGGCGAACCTGATCGTCGACGTCAGCGAAACGTGGGACGTGCGTTCGCGGGCGGTCGCAGCGTACAAAACTCAATTCCACACTCCGCAAAAGGGCCAGCCCGACACCTACCTCTCGAATCCGACTTTCTTGGAATGGCTGGATGGACGCGGAGCCTTGTATGGAGCCCAGATCGGCGTCCGCCGCGGCGAGCCGTATGTTACGCGCACGCCTATCCCCGTCGACGACCCGATCAAGATTCTTGTCGAAAGCAACGGAGCGGCCAACCCATGAGTACGGCGAGGAAACAGCTCAAGGTCGGAATCGTCTGCTATCCAACCCAGGGCGGCAGCGGGATCATTGCCGCGGAAGTCGCCCACCGGATGGCTGCACGGGGGCACGAGGTGCACGTGCTCTCCTACGCACAACCCGCACGGCTGGATACATTGCGCAAGAATGTCTCGTTTCACCACGTCCGCGTTCCGGAGTACCCGCTATTCGAGTATCCCCCCTATTCCCTGGCGCTGGCGGCGGAGATCTCCGAAGTGATCTATCACCATTCGCTCGACGTGCTACATGTTCACTACGCGCTCCCACACGCAATGTCCGCCTGGATGGGGCGCAGGATCGCAGGTCGCGAAGATATTCCGGTGATCACAACCCTGCACGGCACCGACATCACCATCGTCGGGAACGATCCCTCCTACCTGAACATCACGCGGTTTTCCGTGGAAATCAGCGATGCAGTGACCGCTGTCAGTTCGTGGCTGGCGCAGCGCGTGAATGAAGTTGTCGGGTGCGAATGCGAGTCTCAGGTGATCTACAACTTCGTCGACAGCGAACGGTACACCCCTCAGCGCCTAGAGCCGGCTCAACGACTCCGAGCGGGATCTGAAGCGCCGGTACTGATGCATGTGTCCAATTTCCGGCCTGTGAAACGCATCCAGGACGTCGTTGAGATCTACCTGAAGATCCGTGAGCACGGACCGGCGAAACTGGTCATGGTCGGGGACGGCCCCGAACGCCTCGCCGCGGAGAAACGGTTGAAGGCTACGTCCTATTCCGCGGACGTGCACTTCCTCGGCTCCAATGACGCCATCGAGGAGCTTCTGCCGGGTGCGGACTTGCTGTTGTTTCCGTCCGACGGTGAAAGTTTCGGTCTGGCTGCGCTCGAAGCGATGGCCTGCGGAGTGCCTGTGATCGGCGCCCGCGCCGGTGGTCTCCCGGAAGTCGTTACCGACGGCATCGAGGGCAGGCTGCTCCCGGTTGGGGATGTCGAGGGAATGGCAACGGCGGCGCTGGAAATCCTCGGCGACGCGGCGCTCCACAAGCAGATGTCGAGCGCGGCGCGCAAGACGGCCGTCGAACGCTTTTCTCCCGAACCCATCGTTCAACTTTACGAAGAGTTGTACTTTTCGACACTCGAGAGGGTTGCGGCGTTCGGCAGCCGCGCAACCCTGGGCGAGTTTCCTTCTTCGCTGTGATGGCACACGGAATCGCCCCATCATGCAAGCTGGGGCAACGGAGGACCGGATGAACGCGAACATCTTTCGTCAGTACGACATTCGCGGCATTGTCGAAACAGAGTTGACCCCTGACGTTGTGGAGATATTGGGAAGGGCGTTCGGATCGTGGGTTCGAGACGAAGGGGGCCGCCGTCTCGTGCTCGGCCGCGACGGACGGATCAGCGGCCCCGGGCTGCGGGATGCCTTTTCCAAAGGCGTGCGGGCGGCAGGAGTGACCGTTGTCGACATCGGGATGGTTCCGACGCCGGTGCTCTATTTCGCCATCTACCACCTGAACCCGGATGGCGCCGTACAGATCACCGGGAGCCACAATCCCCCCGAGTTCAACGGCTTCAAGATGACGATGGGCAAAACAACCGTGTTCGGAGAGATGATCCAGGATCTGTACCGCCGCATCCAGAAAAAAGACTTTCGATCCGGCGATGGCGGCTATGAAACGGCGGACGTGTTGCCTGCCTATCTCGAGACGATCACGAAGGACATCACGCTGAAACGCCCTGTCCGGGTCGCACTCGACAGCGGAAACGGGGTCGCCGGTCTTGCGGCGCCGCAACTTTTTCGGTTGCTGGGCTGCGAACCCCTGGAGCTGTTCAGCGAGGTGGACGGGACCTTCCCGAATCACCATCCCGACCCGACAGTTTTGAAGAATCTTGAGGATGTGAAAAAAGCCGTGCTCGCGGAAAAGCTTGAATGCGGGATCGCATACGACGGGGACGCCGACCGCATCGGGGTGATCGATGACAAGGGCAGCGTTCTGTGGGGGGACCGGCTGCTCGCGCTCTACGCCCGCGGAGTGCTCAAGCAGTACCCCGGCGCAACGATCATCGGCGAGGTGAAATGTTCGAAGGCGCTGTACGACGACATCGCGAAGCACGGTGGAAAACCACTGATGTGGAAAACGGGACACTCGTTTCTGAAAGCGAAACTGCGCGAAGAAAACGCCAAGCTCGCCGGGGAGATGAGCGGGCACATGTTTTTCAACGACCGCTACTTCGGCTATGACGACGCGATCTACGCCTCGCTCCGACTCGCTGAAATTCTCGCCGCCGAGGACAAACCGCTCTCCGGATTACTCGCCGACCTTCCCCTCTACCCGTCGACGCCCGAAATGCGAGTGGATTCCGACGACAACCTGAAATTCAAAATCGTGGCGGAAGTCGCCGAGCACTTCAAGGGAAAATACGACGTCGTAGATATCGACGGCGTACGGGTCAATTTCGAACACGGCTGGGGCCTGCTGCGCGCGAGCAACACACAACCGGTGCTCGTGATGCGCTTTGAAGCGGACACCGAGGAGCGGATGGAAGCGTACCGGGCGGAGGTCGAAGGTGTCCTCCATGAGGTCGAAAAACATCTTACGTGACGTACGTTCCGGGGATTCGCCTTTCTACGACGGCAGGCTCCACGATTGACTCACCGGAGCCGGAGCAGAGTAGTTTCGGGGGAATGGAATGAATAGAAACACCGTCGAAGCCCTCGAACAGATTGCCCGGTCGAAGTCAACCTGGACGGAGCGGGAGGCGTTTGATTGGTGCCGCGCTTACGCCTCCGCCCACTATGAAAACTTCCAGGTGCTCTCCCTGTTTCTCCCCCGCGCCCACCGCGACGATTACGCTGCGCTGTACGCATTCGCTCGCGGCGCGGACTGGCGCGCGGACGACATTGCCGCGCAGCTCCCGGGTCAATTGAAAAAGAAAGCACGCCTCGAAGCCCTGCAGGAGTGGCGCCGCTACCTAGACGAAGCCTATTCAGAAAAACAACCCAGCCATCCGGCTTTTATTGCGCTGCGCCATGTCGTGCGGCGGCACTCCATCGAGCAGTCGCTGTTCGAAGCGATGGTCCGCACCTTCGAGAGGGATCAGGGTGAGATCCGGTTTCCCACCTGGAACGAGGTGCTTGACTATACGGAAGGCTCCGCCAACCCCGTGGGACGCTGGGTACTTCGAGTCCACGGGTACGATGACGGCCGTCTGGACCGGCTCTCGGACTCCGTTTGTACGGGATTGCAACTCGTCAACTTCATGCAGGATATCCGCACCGATCTCGCCGAGCGAAACCGCGTCTATCTGCCATTGGAAGATCTTCAACGATTCGGGGTCACGGCCGAGATGCTCGCTCAAGCTCCCTCGCCGGGTCCAGTGCGGGAGCTGCTTGCATTCGAGGCTGAAAGAGCTGAACATTTCCTATCGGCCGGTTTGGAGTTGATGTCCGGCGTACACGGTCCGCTTCGGCGGCAGCTCGTTCTTTTTCACGGAGGCGGACTGCTTGCGCTCGGCGCCTTGAAACGGGTAATGTGGGATGCTGGTTCACGGCACCGGCGGGTCGGCGGATTGGCCAAGGGGGCTCTGGTTTTTCGGGCATTTTTCGGATGGCACTTGTGAAGCATTTGCGCAGCGCCTACAACTACTGCAAGACGGTGGTGAAGAAGTCAGCGGGGAACTTCTTTCTTGCCTTCCAGCTGCTGCCGCGGACCAAACGGTACGCGATTTACGCCGTGTATGCGTTCTGCCGTGCCGCCGACGACGCCGTGGATGAACTCCCCGAACCCTCGCTTCGGCGCGCCGCTCTCGAGCTGGTGAAAGGTGGGCTTGAGCGGGTGTATCGAGGCAAGCCTCAGTCGCCGATGGAGCTGGCGCTTGCGGACACGGTCGGGCGATACCGGTTGACGCGGCAGTACTTCGAAGACCTGCTGCTCGGCATGGAAGGTGACATCGGGCCGGTCGCCCTCGACACGAAATCCGAACTCGACGAGTACTGCTACCGGGCGGCTGGAACGGTGGGCCTGCTGTGTCTCGAGGTGTTCGGCGTCGCGGGCCAGAAGGCCATCGATTACGGTTTGGCGTTGGGACGGGCGCTGCAGCTGACCAACGTGATCCGGGATTTGCGCGAGGACGCTCGGATGGGGCGCATTTATATCCCCCGAGAGCTGATGAAAGAACACGGTGTCACTGTGGAAGACATCACGTCGGGCCGAGGCGGCAAAGGTTTCGAGAAGCTGATGCGGTCGCTGATTTCGATGGCGAAGAACGCTTATGAAGAAGCGGAACGCCACCGTCCGCGCAGCGCAGCCGCCAGACTGATCACATCCGAAGCCATGCGGAGAATCTACAAAGCCCTTCTGTACGAGATCGAAAACGACCCACGGGCGGTGCTGCAAAAACGTGTCAGTCTGCCACCATGGCGGAAAGCCGGCGAAGTGGTAGCCGCTCTCGCGATGGTACCCTGAGCGGCAAGACACCCCGTCCGCGAGAATCGCCTTGCCTGCCCTATTTACCCAACTGTTGCCCCGAAATCACCGAATCGATCAGACGTCTCCTGCATAGCCGCATTATCCCATATTCATTGATGTTTTCCGGCTATCCGTGCAAGCCCAGGTAAGGCCAAACAAGGCCAACCAGGATTGCGATCAACAGTCCCGGCAACAGGTTCAACAGCGGTATTTTTTTCAACTCGAGGATGTTCAATCCCAAGCCGATCAGGATCACACCGCCAACCGCACTGAGTTCAGCGGTGACCGCTTCGGGGAGCAGATTGCCGAGCAGATACCCGGCCAGGGTCCACCCGCCCTGGTAGATCAGCAGCGGGACGACACTGAAGAGCACTCCGACGCCGAAGGTGGCGGCGAAGGCCATTGAGGCGAAGCCGTCCATCACAGATTTGGCGAAGAGCAGATCCGCTCCCTTCCCCATTCCATCCTCGAGGGCACCGATGATGGTCATCGACCCCATGCAGAACATCATGAACGCCGTGATCACCCCTTCCGTAAACCTGGAGTCCGATCCCCGTGCGAAACGGCTGCGAATCCATTCGACGCTCGACTCCAGGCGGGTTTCGAGCCGGAAACTCTCGCCGATCAGGGCGCCGATGAGAATGCTGAGAATCAGGATCACCGGGTTGCGTGTGCGAAGGGCCATCGACAAACCGAGCATCAATGTCACCAGGCCGAGACCCTGAAAAGCAATCTTGCGGTGCCGCTCGGGAAGACGGCTGTGGACGATCAGCCCCAGGCTTCCCCCCGCGAGCACCGCCCCTGCGTTGACAACCGTTCCAACCATGTTCTTCTTCTCCCCACCAATTGTGGCCGCAGCCGATGCACACTTGCGCAGAACATGATTCCGCCGCAACCTTGGCTTCAAGAGCTCAGGAGATCGAACGGATGATTCCATTACCTGGTAGCAAGCGCCAGAATGTCGTAATTGTCTGCACGGCAAACGTCACCCGCAGTCCGTATCTGGCCCATCGCCTCCAAGCGGAGCTCGAGTCTCTCGCGTTGCCGGGCCGGCGGCTCCCGAAGATATCATCCGCCGGGATCATTGCCACACCGGGCGTTCCCGCCCATCCCGTTCTGCTGACCGTGTTGCGGCTCCAGGGGGAGTCGCTTGCAGGACATCGTGCGCAGCCATTCGACGATGAAATCGCACGGGATGCGGACCTGGTGCTGACCGTGGAACAGACCCAGACCGATGTGATCCTGCGCCAATTTCCTAAATTGGCGGGGCATGTCTTTCCCCTGCTCGCGTACGGGCGCGATCCCGGATGGTCCGGAGATACAGACATCCTCGATCCCACCGGCGGAGATGTTGAAGCATACCAGGCCTTCCTCGACATCGCCGACGCCCAGGCACAGCGACTGCGCCGCCTGTTCAGCCGCGAAGGCGCTTTTCCGATACCGTGACCGTCTTCGCCGCCGCAACACCACAACTGCAAGACGGCGCCAGCGAAACACGACGTGATACCAAATCAGCCTCTGTATGGAATTCCTCCGCGGCACTCCGTGTCTCAGCCGTGGAGCGTAAACAGCACGATCTCGGGTGGATTGCCCACCCGCACGGGCGGTCCCCAAGTGCCGAGACCCGTGCTGACAAAAAGCTTCATCCCGCGGTCAAGCTGCTTCCACCCCTTTGAAATTCCGTACGCCCGTTTTGCCATTCCGCCAAAGGGCCAAAGCTGGCCGCCGTGAGTGTGGCCGGAGAGCTGCAAGGCGACACCGTTGCGATCCGCCGCCGACAACAGCACTGGCGTGTGGTGCAACAGCACCTTCGGCAGCGGATGATCCTTCCATTGGGCAAGCAGCTCGTCGAGCGGCTCCACCTGCCGCCGCCGTTGCAATGCACCCGGCCGATCCTCGACCCCAATCAGCAGGATGCTGCCCGCGATCTCAACCGCTTCATCCTCGAGAACGCGGATGCCATGTTCGCGCATCATCGCTACGCTCTCGTCGCGCCCGTTGTAATACTCGTGATTGCCGGTGACCGCATAGACACCCTGCGCGGCGTGCAGGCTCCGCAGCGGTTCGATGTGGCGCCGAAGCCGCGAGGGTGTTTCGTCCACCAGGTCACCGACGATGCAGACCAGGTCGAAGTCGAGCTTTTCGAGTTTTCTGATGAAAGCCGCAACTCTTTTTGGAGAAACCGCGGCGCCGGCGTGCAGATCGGATATCATCGCCAGCACAAGCGGCGGTTTGTCGACCGGAAATCCCTTCAGCGATAGATCGAAACGGAGAACACGTGGCCGGCCAGCGCTCAGGCTACCGCTGATCACTGCGGACAGGACAAGGGCGACGCCCGAAAAGAGGAGCCCTTTCCCCCACGCCGGGTCGCTGCGAATCGCAACGGGAAGCCAGTGAATAAAGTGATCGGTGACGAGCGCGAGATCGACAACGACAGCGAGCAGCAGTGCGTAAGCCATGACGGCGAGATACCAGGATCCGATTACGCGCAACACCCTTGGAATCCATCGGTCGCCGGGCAACATCCTGCCGAGCGGAAACGCCAGCGCCCACGCGAGCAGGACACCTTCGAGAAGCAGCAACGAAGCACCGGCGAGGTGCGAAGCGAGGGTGATCTGGACGAACAGAAACGCGTTGACCCCGGCGTAGAAGGAAAAGGCAACCACAATGAAAATGACGAAGGCTCCGCTGCCATGCGCGCCCCTGCCAGGTGGAGCGGGAATCGATTCGGAGTGATCCGTGCCGGAAGAGGTGCTCACGCGATCCGATCTTTCTCCATAACCGATTCGTACTGGGCAAGATCGATAATGCCGTACCCGATTTCATGCAAGGTCGTGCGCAGCGTCCGGAAGCTCTCGATCATTCGATCGGCGATTGCCTGGTACACCTCACGGCTGTCCTCACGAGCGTACAGGTCGGACATATCGATCGGATCGCCAACGATCATCTCCATCCGCTTGCCGGTGCGCAAGCGGTGCGACCCGATCGGCAGCAATTCTTGCGTGCCCTCGTGGTACAACGGCACCACCTTGCATTTCGCCTGATACGCCAAACGCCCCACTCCCACCTGCCCCCTGTTGAGATCGCCGCTGCGGCTGCGCGTGCCCTCGGGGAAGATGTGGACAATGGCATCGTCCTGCAGCAGCTCCTTCAACCTCGTCATTCCAGGCTGGAAAACTCCGTGCCCGCGGGTCAGAGGGATGCATTGGGCTTTCTTCATCATCCAGCCGACAATCGGTCCGAGGAAGAAGTTTTTTTCCTCCGGAGCGTGCCACGGGAAGTACTTCATGTTGAAAATTGCCCAAGGCAGGAAGACATAGGAATCGATGAAGATGTCGTCGAACATGGTCAGATGGTTCGAGATGAGCATATATGGGGTTTTAATCGTGCGCAATTTTTCGCGGTTGTGCACATGGACCTTGCTGAGGAGTTTCAGAAAGAGAAAGGTCGGCCCGGCAATGATCAACTGCACCAGCCAGGAAAAGAGACGATTCAGGGGACCGCGGGTCCAGCGGCGCATCCGGCGCAGCCGGTCCTCCACTTCTTCCGCCGTCTTGGCCAGTTTTGGGCTTTTCCCAAGTTCTTTTATTTTCGAGAATAAGAGCATACGACGCAATCGACCTTCTCTGAATGGCAAAGGATAGGAAACAACGGGTATGTTTACGCAAACTCGCGCTTGAGAACAAGAGAAAAACGTCAACCTGCGTACGCCGCGGGGGACTGGAGAGGATTACCTCTCGACGATGGAAGCTCCCGGGTAATAATGCAGCAGGATGTCTCGAGCATGCCAACCTTTCTTTGCAAGCCCGGCGGCGCCCATCTGACAAAGACCGACGCCGTGCCCCCAGCCGATTCCTTCAAACACCCATATTCCCCGGTCTCCGCGGCTGATGCTGAACGCACTCGAGGGTAAATGCGTGTCCGACAGCAGGCGGCGGATCGCCAGTTCCTTTCCGACGGTCGCTGTGCCGCGTTCGCCCATCACGCGAAGGTACTTGATCCTCCCCGAAGCGCCGTAGCCCAGTGGGACAAGTTCGCTGACGCCACCAAGATGATCACCGATGCGAGTGGCGATCAGTTCCTGGAGATGCTCGGGGGTCAGCTCCCTTCGCCAACGGTAGAGCCCGGCCATCTCCGTCACGGATTCGGGATAGGGCGAAAACTCCGGGTTGCACGCCGCCCATGACGGCCGCTCGGCCAGCAGCCGATCGAGGAGTTGCTTTCCAACATCCTGTCCATGCCCACGCGGAGCCTGGCTGAGGGATGGAGGCGGTTCTACGGCGCAAAAAACCGGATCGAGACAAGGTACGTGATCCTCATCCCAAGCTGTCGAGAAGGCTTCCGTCACGCCGCCACAGATTTTGGAAAACCTTGCATCCACAACGCGTCCGTCAACAGCGAGCAGCCAATTCCGCGAGGCTTCGAGTGCTGACTTTGCGGCTTCCCCTTCGCGACTGAGGCCCTGGTAATCCTGGCAGTGGTCGTCGTGGCAAAGGTCAAACGCCTCGTTGAAGTGGTGCCGTCCGCGGGTGGCGAGAACCGTCGAGCGGGCTGCAACCGCCTGAGCCGTGAGCGCCTCCACAGGCCAGTCTGTGCGCATCTCGCTCCCCAACACCGAGGCCAGGTAGCCTTCCAAGTCGAGCTCGTTCACGGCCGTGACATTCGCTCCGTCGGCAATCAGCTCCAGGCATCCGCGAAAACCCAGGGACTCCCGGTGGTCCCAATGGAAGTCGACCCCGATGCGGACGCCCTCAATCTCGAAATACGACGCCGGATCTTGAGGCTCCACTCTGAGGGAAGAGTCGACTTCGAGGGCGCTCCCGCTCTCACCTTCCAGGCGCAGCCGTCCACCATCCGGGGGCGCAAGACGAACAAGATCGAAGTGCATCCATTGATCCGGAAAAAGCTTCCACCCGCGAGGAGCGTCGGCGAGCGGCGGGAGATCGGCCAGCGCCTCACGGGTGTCCCTAAGCAGGCCGTCCGCGTCCCGATCCTGTCCGGCGAGCACCGCCCAGGTGGATGTGGACAGTGCCCCCGCCCTGCCCCATGCCGCGGGCTTCCCCATCTCCGCAATGCGTGCTTCGACCCCGTATTTCTTCAACAGTGACGCAAGTTTTAGCGCATCGCGGCGTTCGATGAAAGTGTGCAGGCGGGCCGACCAGGCGGGCGTTTTAGAGGGTTCCAGCGCTGTAACCGACCATTCCACTCCGGGGGAATGGACTTCCCGGGAGCCGGACCTATCGAAGAAAGCGAACTGTCCGTTCAAGCGAAAACGGACAGCCGGGTTACGGATGGCCACCCCGATGCGGACACGCTCATCGATCATCGGAATGCCTCACGCTTTGGTGTCGAGGTGGCCGCCGGAATCACCCCTGGGCCCGTGTCCACCCAGACCTTTCATCTCGGCGGTGGAGAAGAACCGCCTGAGCGCTACGATCAGGAGGACAATCGCCAGGAGGATAATCCAGGGATTGACATGCCCCTTGAATGTGTACCAGGCGGGGTCCCCAGCGGCCCACACATTCGCTGTCACCAGCCCGAGCACGTTGTTCGTCGCGTGGACGGTAACGGAGGGCAGCACCGATTCCGCCCGCCAGGCCATCGCCCCCATAACCGTCGCCATCAACAGGATCGGGATCATCCAGTAGAGGTTGAAATGGTAGGCGGCGAACAGGGCGCTGGCGGCCAGCACGCCCGACGTCACTCCCCGTGTCGCTTCGAAATAGCGTTGAAAAAATCCCCTGAAGATCAGCTCTTCGACGACGGGAGCGAGCAGCGCCACGGTGACTCCCATCGTCAGCACATCCGCCCATGAATTCAGTCTCAGCGCTCGCGCCAGCCCCTCGAACATGTCCTCGGGCATCGGCAGCACCAGTCCGACCAGACGGCTGATCTCATCTCCGATCACGGCAATGGCAAAACCGACGACGACCGAATAGAACAGGAGCGAAAGCGGGACGGGGCGTATCCGGAGAAAGATGTACGGCGACAGCTTATGGTTTCGCAGGAAAAGAAGCACGGGAACGATCAACGCGGCCTGGACAACCATCGCCATGACCTTCAGCGCGAGCGGCAGGCTGCTGATGCCGTTCTTCGTCCACTCCTCGAGGTGCTCAGGGGTGGGGGGCTTCCCGCCAGTGAGGACGCCGCTTACAGTGAGCAGCGCGACAACAGTAAAGCCTGCAACCAGAACAAGCAGTGTCGCCAGAATTACGCGGACGATATCGCCAGGACTGACAGGATACTTTGGACGTTGAGGTTGTTGATTTTCAGGGGAGTCCACGACACCTCACGAGTTTCTTCCGGTGAGCAGTCGATCCAGAAGGATCGCGCCCGCCATCGCAACGTTCAAAGAATCTATCCGACCCCGTCTCGCGATAGCAAGGCGTGCGTCCGCCAGCTGCAACAAAGCCGGGTCAACTCCGTTCGGTTCATTCCCGAGCAGCAGAATCGCAGGATGGGACTCATCCAGTGCCGCCAATCGATCCTCCCCCTCCGCGTCTGCGGCGAACACACGGCATCCTTCTTTCTTTGAACGCCTGATCGCATCCTCGAGATCCACGTTGACTGCTATCCTGAGCTGAAAATGGGCCGACATCGCCGCTCGCAGCACCTTGGGATTGTACCGCTCCACGGTGCCTTTTCCGAACCAGAGCTCCCGCACTCCGTAGAATGCCGCCGTACGCATCAGCGTCCCGGCGTTGCCGGGGTCCTGCACCCTGTCGAGGGCAAGGATCAGCGGATCGCGCGAAGGAATCTGCGGTTCGAGCGGCGGCTCTTCGACGAACACCCCCACCATCGGGGGAGGCGTCACCAGTCCGCTGATGCGCTTCAACTGGGATGCGGGCACCTGCTGCACGGCGACGCCGGATTGGTGCAACACAGGAATCAACTCACGTTCTTCCGGGTGGTCCTGAAGACGGTCGTCCACGAGGATGCCATGAAAGGGAGCACCGGCTTCGAGCGCATCGCGGATCGCGGCGGTTCCCTCCAGGATATAGAGTCCCCAGCGCTGACGGTATTTCTTGTTTTCCAGCCTGGCGAGGTTTCCCCTGGACATCGGCCAGGGCGGCCTCGCAATCCGAGCACTCATCCCTGCTCCCTCCAGCGATCCTTCAACGATCTCCCCGGGCAGCCAAGGTACAGGAAAATAGAAGGCTTGATCCACCCGATTCGCCCCTCGCGCAGGGGGGGTCGAGAATCGTCCGATGCTCGTTCCGGACGTTGACCGGGCCGCCTTGTTCGTTTATGTTCGGCTGATCCCCGTTTCCGGTTTGACATCGGGACCGGAGGATGAACCGTGGAGGCCCGGGGCGCGTGAACTTGATTCTTGTACTGATCGTGATCGCCGGCGGCGGCCTGCTGATCGTGCTCCTCGGACTGTTGACATTCTCCGGCACGTTCGCGGCGGCGGGCATGGCGATCCTGTTCTATGCCGCCTGGGGACCCGCCGGACTTGTGCCTGCACTGGTGTTTCTGCTGCTCTCAAGCTTGTGGACACGCTGGCCCGGCCGAACAAGAGGCAGAGAACGAAGGCGGAACTTGCTGCAGGTGCTGGCGAACGGACTGCCGGGCTCGCTCTTTGCACTTTTCGAGATCATTTCGCACAACGGTCTTTGGGGCCTGATGATGACCGCGTCGTTCGCGGCGGCTGCGGCGGATACCTGGTCCACCGAATGGGGACGGTCGCTGGGAGGCGCGCCGGTTTCTCTGCGCACTTTCAAGGCAACCGGCGCCGGAGAATCGGGAGCGGTCAGCGCGTTGGGATGCCTCGCCTCCTTTGCGGGCGCAGGCAGCGTCGCAGCGGCCTCGCGGTTCGCGGCGGGTTTCAGCGCGTGCGAAACGTGGACCGTTCTCTACGCTGGTTTCTTCGGCGGAATCGTGGACAGCCTCGTCGGAGCCTGGATCCAAGGGCATTGGAGACGACCGGACGGCACGTGGACGGAATCACGGAAAGAGGCAGGATCCGAAGCGTCACCTACGCGCGGGATCGCATGGGTGAACAACGATGTCGTAAATCTTTTAGCTGCAGGAGCCGGCGCCTTGGCCGCCCTCTCGATCCGCAGCGTCTGGCCGGGCTAACCGATAAAGCGGGGGTACAAAGATGAAAAGTCGCACTGTCATCAACGTGCTGGTCGTACTGATCGTAGTTGCCGCTCTGATTCTATTGCTTCAGTTCCTCCCGGGGCGAACGGCGAAACCGAACTACGGCGTAATCCACGAAATGACTCTCACACACAGTCTTGACCCCGTCGCGCACACTCTGACGAGCGCCGCCGATTTTGCGTGGACGGGGGCATCGGTGGACACGTTTTTCTTTTTGCTCCACCGCAACCTCTCGATCGACCATGTCGCAGCCGAGGGCGGTGTGATGGGAGAGCTGCTGCTGTTGGCGGACGGCGAAGAGGTGGCTCCCTATCTGACCAACTGGCCGGGAGTGGCCGAAGGCGGGGCAAGCTTCGACCACCTCGCTCTCTACGCGCTGCCGGTGTCCGGACGTTCGGAAGAGACCACGATTCACCTCAGCTATCACGGCGTAATCCACGACATGGTGGAGGTGCCGGAGTTCTCCCGCTGGGAGATCGCGGACGAGACCACCGGGATCATCGACCCGAAAGGGGCCTTCCTGACGCCGTGGACCGGGTACTATCCCGTACAGCCCGGCGAGATGGCGCTGGCGGTCTTTTCCACTACGATCAAGATGCCCGGCGGCTGGGAAGGGCTCGTCGAGGGAAATATCGTCGGCAAGACAGACAGTTCGATCAGCTACTCCTCGGCGCATCCGATCGACGGGTGCTATCTCGTCGCGGGTCCGTACAAACTGAAAACGATGCGGGCTGGAAACTATGAAGTCGCTATGTATTACTATCCAAGCAGCGCCCGGCTCGTAGACCGTTACCTCGGCCTCTCGGGCAAATATCTGATTGACTACAGCAGGCTGATCGGCCCGTACCCCTTCGAGCGGTTCAGCGTCGTAGAGAACTGGTTTCCCACCGGCTACGGAATGCCCAGCTATACTTTGCTCGGCAGCCAGGTGCTCGCGCTGCCCTTCATTCCCTTCACCAGTCTCCCCCATGAAATCGCCCACAACTGGTGGGGCAATGGCTGCCTGGTGGACTACGAAAGCGGAAACTGGTGCGAAGGACTTACGGTGTACAGCGCGGACTACCGGCTGAAGATGGAGACAAGCCCGGAGGCCGCGAAACAGTACCGGATGGATGACCTCCGCGATTATTCGGACTACGTGATCCGCGGCGATGAGGAGGATTTCCCGCTCAGCGCGTTCACGAGCCGTACGACGGCCGGCACCCGCACGATCGGGTACGGGAAGTCGATGATGGTCTTCCACATGGTCGAGCAGAAGATCGGGCATGACAACTTCTGGATCGCGCTGAGAAAGCTGTACAAGGAGCGCCAGTTCACTCGTGTCTCCTGGTCGGACATTTTCCAGTATTTCGCTGAAACCTCGGGTGAGAATTTCCGTGTTTTCCAAAAACAGTGGATCGACCAGACGGGAGCGCCCGAATTGGCGTTGGAAAATATCCTGACCCGCCGCCAGGCGCAGGGAGCGCGGATTGAATTCGATTTGAAGCAGGTGCAGCCGGGCGATCCGTATGTCCTGGATGTTCCGTACCGCATCCATTTTAAAGGGGACTCAGTTGCCACCGGCGTCTTGCGTGGGGTGCGCGGCAGGATGTACCATGCGCGCGTCGAAGCAAACGGGCAGCCGGTGGGGCTGGACATCGATCCGGACTTCGACCTGTTCCGCGTTCTTGACGTGTCGGAGGCGCCGCCAACGATATCCGGTTTCTACGGCGCCGATCAGCCCGTCGTAGTTGTCCCAGCGAAGGGACCGCTGGCGGACGCGTACCGTCAATTCGCGGAGAGTTTCTTCAAACGCGGGAACGCAGAGATTGTCAGCGAGAGCGAGTACAGCGCCGAAGCCTACGCGGGCAGAGCGGTGATGACCTTCGGAGACTCGGAGGCCATCTCCGCCGCACGGGATGCGATGACCGCTTCCGGATCGGATCTTTCGGGAAAGGCACTGGCGATCGTTGCCACGAAGCGCGACAAGGATGACCCATCGAGAGTGGACGTTGCGTTGTGGGCGTCCTCCGCGGATGCGTTGACCCCGATCGTCTCCAAGCTTCCCCATTACGGGAAGTACAGTTATCTAGCGTTTTCCAACGGTCAGAACGTCGGGAAAGGCCAATGGGAAGTCACCGAGTCTCCGCTGCGGGTTTCGCTCGAGCGCTGAACGACCAACACCTTGGAGAGTGACTGCATGCGTTACTGCCCCAATTGCACGATTGACTATGACGACGACGTGGATGAGTGTGTCGAGTGCGGGGGTCCGCTCGTCGAAGGCTCCGCCCGTGAAACTTTCGAGGAAGTCAGCGAGGAGGATTGGGTCGAACTGGATCCGCTTCCCGGCCTGGCGTTCGCCAAATTGGTCAAGGAACAGCTTGACGAAGAGGGGATCCCCTGCTTCATCGAGGCGCTGTACGGCGGCGGCAGCCTGGAGGCGGGCTATTATGGTTCGCAGGCTACGCTGCTCGTTCCGGACGAGCACTTTGACCGGGCTCTCGAGATCCAGCAGGGCATGGCACCTCCCGATGACGACGACCTGCTGATCGATCCGGACGCTGACGACTTCTGATCACCTTCGATCGGGGATGGCCATCTCTGCGTAGGCCGGCTTCGATCTAGGAAACACGGCGCGACCCCGCCGCCGTGGAGTTTTAAAACCTATTCTGACACCCCCGCCCGCTCGATGCCGGCGGGGGACTCTTACGAAGGAGCATTCCGATGACGGAGATTATCGATGTTTTCGCGCGCGAGGTGCTCGACAGCCGTGGCAATCCCACGGTCGAAGTTGACGTAACCCTGGAGAGCGGAGTCGTCGGGCGCGCGATCGTACCCTCCGGCGCCTCCACCGGTGAACGCGAAGCCGTCGAACTTCGCGATGGTGACAAGAGCCGTTTTCTAGGCAAGGGTGTGACCAAGGCGGTCGAAAACGTCAACACGGTGATCAGCAACCACGTGCTCGGCCGCGATGCACTCGATCAGGTCGAACTTGACAAATTGCTGATCGAGTTAGACGGTACCCCGAACAAGGGCAAACTCGGAGCGAACGCGATCCTCGGCGTCAGCCTCGCCGCCGCTCACGCGGCCGCCAACGCCCTCGAATTGCCCCTCTACCGCTATCTTGGCGGCGTCAACGCGAAGTTGCTGCCGGTGCCGATGATGAACATCCTCAACGGCGGCACCCATGCGGACAACACCGTCGACATCCAGGAGTTCCTGATCATGCCCTTCGGCGCGCCCACATTCCGCGAGGCGCTTCGAATGGGAGCAGAGGTTTTCCACAATCTTAAGAAAGTCCTCAAGGACAAGGGCTTGAGCACGTCGGTGGGCGATGAAGGCGGTTTCGCCCCCAACCTGGGCTCCAACGAGGAGGCGTTCGGCGTTATCCTCAAAGCGATCGAAAACGCCGGGTACACTCCGGGTGAGCATGTAAAACTCGCATTCGACTCGGCAGCCAGCGCATTCTACGACAAGGGCAAAAAAGAGTACGAGCTCGCCGGGGAGGGCAAGACCCTCGACAGCGCGAAACTGATCGACCTGTACGCCTCCTGGGTGGACAAGTACCCGATCTTCTCAATCGAAGACGGTCTCGACGAGAACGACTGGGACGGCTGGAAGGCTCTCACGGACAAACTCGGATCGAAAGTCCAACTCGTCGGCGACGACATCTTCGTGACCAACACCGAGATTCTGAAGAAGGGCATCGAGATGGGCGTGGCGAACAGCATCCTGATCAAGGTGAACCAGATCGGCACCTTGACCGAGACGCTCGACGCGATCGCGATGGCCACTCAGGCCAAGTACACGTCGGTCGTTTCCCATCGCAGCGGTGAGACGGAGGACGTGACGATCGCCGACCTGGTAGTCGGCGCGAACACCGGCCAGATTAAAACCGGAAGCCTTTCCCGGACCGATCGCATCGCCAAGTACAACCAGCTGCTTCGCATCGAGGAGGAGCTTGGGACAGCGGCGATGTACGCCGGAACACGGTTGTAGCGATTGAAAAAGATCCAAATCCCTGAGAAGCGGCCGTTTCGACCGACGGCGGGCACGCTGTTGCGGTGGGCTGCGGTGGCCCTCGCGTTGCTGCTCGGCGTCTACCTGATTTTCAGTCAGGACAGCGGACTGCTGCAGGTCCGCCAGCTCCGGGAAGAGCGAGATCGTCTGCAGAACGAGGTTCAACGCCTGCAATCCGAGAAGGAAGAGCTGCAACACCAGATCGAGAGCTTGAAAAAGTCGGATCCGTTCGTCATCGAGGAAGAGGCGCGGCGCAAGGGAATGAGCAGAGAAGGCGATGAAGTGTACCGCCTTCACTACCAGGTCACTCCGGACAGTGCGTCGGAAGGTGGCGAGCAGAAATCGCAAGGACAGTGAGTGTCATGTCCCTTTACGACGAGCTTGGCGAAAAATACGACTTGATGATTCGCTGGAAGCCCCGTCTCGAACGTGAGGCGCCGTTTTTCCAGCGGCTCTTCAGCGAGATCCGAGCCTCAAAGGTGCTCGATCTCGGCTGCGGGACCGGTCATCACGCCCGCCTCTTCCGAAACTGGGGGTTGGAGGTGACGGGGGTCGATCCCTCGCCCGTTCTGCTCGAGCTCGCCAGGGGCAAAGGCGAATCCAAGTTGAAGCTCGACGTGGAGGATGACAAGCTTGCCTTCGTGGAAGCCGATTTTGCTCAGTTCGCATCAAGGGTGAACGGACCCTTCGACGCGATCATCGCCCTGGGTAACACACTCCCCCACCTCGAAAACGTCGAACAGCTGAAGCGGTTGACCGAAGACGTACACTCCCTGCTCCGCCCCGGAGGCGTCTTTCTCTTCCAGAACCGCAATTACGACCGGCTGCTGAAAACCCGCGAGCGCTTCCTGCTGCCGACCACCTTCCGTGAAGCGGAGAACGAACAGATCTTCTTTAGATTCAACGATTTTGAAGAGGAGAAGGTCCGTTTCAACGTGGTCCATTTCACGCGCGTCGGGCAGAGCTGGGTGCAGAACATCCACTCCACGCTACTCTCCCCCTGGCGGCGCAGCCAGGTTGAAGAAAGCTTGCGTGGCGCGAGATTCAGCTCGATCACCTGGTATGGGGATTTCAGCGGCGCGCCTTTCGATGAGGACAGCTCGCAGGACCTGATCGGAATCGCGCGGAAGTCCGATCAGAAGGCATGATACTCGGCGGGATAACTTGGGACAGTATACTAATATTTCAAATATTAGTATACTGTCCCAGATGTAGTTATATGAATATAAAGAAGTTACTATTTTGTGTTTGGTCCGGGGGGAGCGGCATGGAGCTCATGCTCCTGCGTGCCCGCGCCCTGCTCCAGCGCCTGCACTACTTTTGCGGGCTGCGGTCCATACCATTGCGGACCCGGTAGCACCCCCCGGTTGGCGAGGCGCAGTTTCCACGGCCTGTAATACTCCCTCAGGAAACTCGCGAACTGTTCGCCCTTGAGCTGTCGAATCGGTGACGCCCTCATTTTCAGGGGATTGAGCCGCCGTCCATCCCGAAACACCTCGTAATGCAGGTGGGGTCCGGTGGCATGGCCGGTCATTCCCACGTACCCGATCACCTGCCCCTGCCGGACATGGACTCCTTTCCGGATTCCCCTCGCGAATCTGCTCAAATGACCGTACCGCGTCTCGAAGCCGGTGTGATCGTGACGGATGTGAATCCAATTCCCGTATCCGGGATCGTTGCGGCCGACATGGGTCACCGTCCCGCTACCCGAGGCGATCACCGGCATTCCCATTTTTGCTGCCAGGTCCACCCCGTGGTGGAAGCGCAGTTTGCTTGTAATCGGATCGCGGCGGACACCGTAGGTGCTAGTGACTCGCGCCGCGCTGAAGGGGACTCTCAGCAGCGCCCTGCGGAGCGACCGCCCTTTCCCATCGAAGTGTTCGCCCCCGAATTCGCTGCCTTCCATCGGCAACCACACCGCCGTCAGCGTGTCTCCCCTGTTGACGTAGCTCGCGGCGAGCACCTCATCGTAGCCGATCCTCTTCCCCTCCTGCCACAACTCTTCGGCGATCATGCTGAAGCGGTCACCGGGCCGGGTTTCCGAGGAGAAATAGTAGACGAACTGGAAGACCTCGATGAATTTCACTGCGAGTTCGGGAGTACCCCCGGACCTCAGGAAAGAATTGTAGAAGTTGTCGTTGACCACACCTTCAAAGCGGACGAGCAGAGTGTCCACCGGAATGGTATCCACCCGCGCGACATACAACAACCGTCCGGTCCGATCGAGCCGTACGCGCTGGAGCTGCTTGGGTACGCGGAGCACCAGGGAGCGCAGTCCCAGCTCATCGCGCTCGATGGTCATCCGGGTGCCGACGGGGACGCGGCGCAAATCCGTCAAGTGGCTGAGAATCGGAAGGATGGTTTCAAGCTCCGCCGGATCGGTGGCATTCCTGGACAGGGCTGACGCCAGGTTGTCTCCCCAGCGCAAACGGTCCTTGAAGGTGGTGGTCGAGAGGGTGTCCGGGCTGTGGGCTGCCACTGCGCCCGCGGTACGATCCGGATTGTGGTGCAGCGCGGACGACTCCATCCGCACCCGCCCCCAGAGCATGCCCACCGATACGGCAATCGTTGCCAGCAACACCCCGAGCAATAGATTGACCCGGCGAAGACGAACGGCGTTACGCGCCTCTTCCTCCGCGCCCACCTGTTCTTCGGTAGATGCCGGTTGATCGTCCGACATCATCGGTTCGAATCCTCGCCACTCCGGGGTGATTCGTCCTCGCTGCCCGCTACGTTGGGCACGGCGGAAGTCTGAGGTGGCGGCGGGCCGCCGACATAGATGTTGACCTGGTCCGGCACCACCCAGGCGCCGCGGAATCCCATGCGGCGCGCTTCATTCGCGGCGGCGTCGGCGTCGGCACGGTGCGTGTAGTCCCCGGCTCGAACCTTGTAGCTTGGACTCTGGAAGAAGATGTACACGGTCTTGAACAGCGAGTGTGCCCGCTTTTCGATCGCCTTGGCCCTCGCTTCATCCGTGATATTCGCCAATTGGACGCGATACCCGCGAGTGCGTTTCAACGTCCCATACCGGGAGGTGTCCGGCCGAGCGGAGCCCGCGCCGCCGTTGTCCGCTTGCACGGCCGGCGCCGGTTCCGGCAGACGGGGTTTCCAACTAGGCGTCCAGTCGTCTCCGGCAAACCGGTAGACCGGGATGTATTGCTGTTTCGTACTGGAGCGTTCTTCGCGGTTGATCGCGAGGGTGCTCGCGGCGAGCGATTGCTGAGGGATCAGCCTCGGTTGGCGCAGGGTTTCGGTCCGGGACGAACACGAACTCCATAGGGCAATCAGACCCAACGCCAGGAATACTCGGAAAAACCGGTAGATGCGTATCACAAATATGCCTCTGTGAACGGAACACTGTAGCTATCGCGTCAAATATAAGGCTCACATGCGGATGACGCTATTGAAGAGTCCGGCAAAGCAGGACAAGCGGGTTCACGCCGCTTTGCGATTCATTCTCCCGCTTTTCTCCCGGAGCACCTCGAGCGGCGCAAGAGAACCGATTCCACCCCCTACCTTCATCCCGGAGACGGCGAATTTTGAATCCAACGATCGCCGGTTCAAGAACTTCGGAAGGGCTGAGAACCTGAACATGACAGACAGTCTCAAACGCTGGTTCGAGCGTGACGGCCTGGTTGCGCTCGCCCCGATGGAGGCGATTACCGACCGCGCGTGGCGGCCTGTTGTGCGGCGCATCTCACCCGATGTTGTTCTCTTCACGGAATTTGCGAACGCGCGGGGGCTGCTGCACGGGGCGAAGAGCGTCTGGTCCATGGTGGAATTCCAGGAGATGGAACGCCCCCTTGTCGTGCAGCTGTACGACAGCGATTCGGAGGCGCTCGGGGAAGCGACACGCGCCGTGGTGCAGCGCCATCGCCCGGACGGAATCGATTTGAATATGGGCTGTCCGGTGCGCAAGGTCGCCAGCCGGGGAGCGGGCTGCGGGATGATGGCGGTTCCGGATATCGCCGCGGATGCGGTCAAACGGATGGTGGACAACGCGGACGGGCTTCCGGTGACGATCAAAACCCGTCTCGGCATTGCGGACAAATCCGAGGTCATCGAAGTCGCCGGAAGATGCATCGAAGCGGGCGCCGAGCAGGTTTCGATCCATGCCCGTCTCAAGGCCGACCGCCCGCGGGTTCCCGCCGATTGGGACGCGTTGTCGGCCGCAGCGAGCAGGTTGCCCGTTCCCGTTATGGGCAACGGCGATATCTGGACGGAACGGGATGCGCTGCGGATGGTCGCCCACGCCGGCGTCGCCGGAGTGATGGTCGCCCGCGGCGCGATCGGGAACCCGTGGATGCTGCAGCGCTGCGTCCAGGCACTCCGCGGAGATCCGATCGACCCTCCCCCCACCCGCGAGCAACGCGCGAGGGTGGCGCTGGAGCACCTGCAGGCGAATGTGCAAATGAAAGGTGAGCGCCGGGGAGTGCTGGAGATGCGCAAGGTTGTACGCCATTACATCAAAGGCTACCTGGACAGCAAACAGACCTGGATGCGGATGATCGAAACGGAATCGGTCCGCGAGACCGCGGCGATTCTGGAAACATTTGGACGTGGAGACGAGAACCTTGCGATTCTGGAGGCCCCGCCCGCCCGGCAGTCAAAGGTTTGACAGGCTGTCCCTCGTTAATTGCCCCGATTCCCTTTCCGTGACTACCTTCCCTGAACTCGGTGAACGCAACACGAGGAGATCATGGAGATCCGAGTCCCTATTCTTAAGATCAAGAATTACTTGATCGTTCCGATCCAGGTCGACCTGGACGACAACGCTGCTGCCCGCCTCCAACGCGACATCCTGATCCGCATCGAGCAGACGGGTGCCCGCGGCGTCATCATTGACATTTCGGTGCTCGACCTGGTCGACAGCTACCTGGGCAGGCTGCTCGGCGATACGGCACAGATGGCGGAGCTGATGGACGCCCGTGTCGTTCTCACCGGCATGCAACCTCCGGTGGCACTTACACTTGTCGAACTGGGCCTCCGATTGGACAATATCTATACCGCGCTCGACATGGAAAGCGGTATTGAGTTGCTCGAATCGCTCCTGTGAACGCAAGAATGCAAGCCTGCTGAAGAGTCGAAGAATGGAGCGAACCCGACACATATCGATTTCGAACGAACACGACATTGTGCTCTGCCGGCGCTCCAGCCGTGAACTGGCGCGCGAGCTGGGGTTCAACCTGGTTGACCAGACGAGGATCACAACAACCGCCAGCGAACTCGCGCGCAACATTTTTGAGTATGCGAAAAAGGGTGAAGTGATCATTGGTGTAATCGAGAACCACGAAGGGCATCTTGGACTGAAGATGACCTTCATCGATAAAGGCCCGGGAATCGACAACCTCGACGCGGCCCTCGGAGAAGGCTGGACCTCCCACCGCGGGATGGGATTGGGCCTTCCCGGCTCAAAAAAACTGATGGATGAATTCAACATCGAGTCGATTGTCGGCAAAGGGACCACAGTGACAGTCGTGAAGTGGCAGAAGTAGACCGGGAGACACAGGAAATGGCGGAACAGACTTTTGACAAGAAGCAACTCGCCGAGTTGATCACCACCACTGCGGGGATGCTGCGGCTGAAGAATGTACATGATGTCTGCCAACTGACGGCGGAGTCCGTCGTCAAGCACAGTGTCTTTCAGCGCTCCGTCGTGTCGATCCTCGAGGCGGACGATACGTTCAACCGGATGGGTTTCGGGGGGCTCAGCGACAAGGAAATCGAAAAGCTGCATAAGATGCCGCGGAGCTCGCTGTCAAGCATGGAGAAAAGCCTGAGCTCCAAATTCCGCATCGGGCGCTCCTATTACATCCCCCACGATCAGGCGGACATCGAAGGCCTGCAGAGCAAGCGGAAACCGACCGCGGCGGCCAAGGCGAAACAGGCCTGGCACCCCGATGATTTCCTCTTCATCCCGCTCTACGACCCTGACGGCAAGATCATCGGCCTGATCAGCGTCGACGATCCGGAGGACCAGAGGCGCCCCACGGCGGAAACCCTGCTGCCGCTGGAGCTGTTTGCGACGCAGATCGCCGCCGGCCTCGAGAACCTGAGGAACGTGGAGAAACAGCAGGAGATGATTCAGCGGCTGCGCGATCAGCAGCAGGTGGTGCTGGAGCTCTCAACGCCTGTGATCCAGATCTGGGACCAGGTTCTGGTGCTTCCGCTGATCGGCAGTGTGGATTCGGCCCGTGCCCAGCAGATCATGGAGAATATCCTGGTCAAAATCGGCGAAACGGGATCGCGTGTGATTATTATCGATATTACAGGGGTCCCGGTAATCGACACCCTTGTTGCCAGCCACCTGATCAAAACGGTGAGCGCGGCACGCCTGCTGGGGGCGAGGACGATCCTCACCGGTATCAATCCGGAAATAGCCCAGACGCTCGTTCATCTGGGAGTGAATCTCTCCGACATTGGGACGAAAAGCAACCTTGCGCGTGGAATCGCGTCCGCGCTTGAATTCACTGGAAAGGCGATAGTACCGGTCAAATAGACCGGCCGCTTTCCCTCCCGCTTCCATCGATGGTTGGGAGCCCGCCCTCCGGTGAGGGAGCCTGTGCATGGCGTTGGAAGGCGAACGGAACGAGACACCCCGATCCTCCCAGGAGGACCACCTTCAACGAACCCGGGTTCGGATCGAGGACGAGTACAGTCTCTACGCCGTTCGCAACACGGTACTCGGCCGGGCGGAGCTGCTCGGCATCTCCCTGCGCGACCGCGATGAACTCGATATCATCGTTCGGGAGCTGGTGACCAACGTGCTCGCTCACGGCGGCGCCAGAGGCTATGTGGAAATCAGCCACGATCTCGATGATAATCAACTAATTATCAACCTTGATGTCGTCGATCAGGGTCCGGGATTCGACGATTTTCAACGAGCGCTCGGGGATGGATTTTCGACGACTGGCAGTCTCGGCGGCGGTTTGCCTTCGGTGCGCAGGTTGGCGGAGCGCGTGAAGCTGATCTCGTCGGGTCCGCAGGGAAGCCATTTGCGGGTATCAAAACGGTTCTCTTCGACTCCGCTCAAGCCCGACCGTTGGACGTTTTCGCTATACAGCAAACCACATCCGGGGGAATCCGAGAGCGGCGACCAGGGGACGGTCGTTCGCAACCGTGAGGGTACGCTGCTGGTGCTCGCGGATGGGCTTGGACATGGGTCCAGCGCTGCTCTGGCGTCGCGGACGGTGCTCGAGGTCGTGCACGCAAACCACAGGCTGATGCTGGACGAATTGATTGGAATCATTCACGAACGGCTGAAGAAAACTCGCGGAGCCGCCGTATCTTTGGCGAGGCTGGTTCCCAACAGTGAAACGGTCGAATGGCTGGGTGTCGGAAATGTCATGGGGCGTCGTTTCCGCACCTCAAAAATGGACCAGGTCGATCAGCAGGTGTTCGCCAATTTCAACGGCACGTTGGGGGTCCACCTCGGCAATTTCAAGACGCTGCGGTATCCCTGGTATCCGGGCGATTGGCTGATGCTGTCCACGGACGGCCTCGTCCGGAACTGGACGGATGCGCTGAAGGATATCTCATCGTGCACTCCCCACAGGCTGGGGAGACGGCTGGTCGATTATGCCGCTCGTCCCAAGGATGACTGTTCGGTACTTGTGGGAAAATCGTTGGTATGAGTCCATCGAAAAGCGCTGATCCGAAAGACGTAACACACCTTCGCAGCGAGCTGAAGCGTCTTCAAAGGGAGCTTCGCGAGATGCGCGAGGAGCTGGAAGAGACGACTCGCGGAACACTGGCTCTCTACAACGAAATCGACAACAAGAATGCGGATCTTCGCCGTCATCAGCAGCAGCTTGAGCAGAAAAACAACGAACTTTCCAAGGCGCTCGCTGACCTGAAGACGAGTGAAGCCGCGCGCATCCGGGCCGCCCGCACCGCTGCGATCGGCAACATCGTCGTCACCTACAACCACGAAATCAACAACCCGCTCGCGATCATCTTCGGCGCCCTGGACATGATCCGGATGAAAAAGAAAACGACGCGCAAGGAGATCGACGAACAGATGGAGCGTATCATCCGCGCCGCCGATCGAATCCATGATGTGATCATGAAAATCAAGCAATATGAGAATCTGCTGCCAAAGAGTTATATTAATTGGAGTATGCTGGATCTGGATCCCGAATCACCTCCTCCACGCAAGTGAATTGCTTGCGTGCTCTTCCGGAATCCATATGAAACACCCCCCGAGGTACACTGGACGAACGAGGAGAGAGAATGTCGGTGAAGTACAAACCCGTCGTGCTGGTCGCCGAGGATGAGCCCGATCTCCTTTTCCTCTTTCAGCAGGGATTGGAGATGATCGGTGCAGACGTTCTGAGCGCCGAGGACGGCGAAAAAGCGTGGGCGCTGTTCCTCGACCGCGACGGGAAAATCGACCTCGTTATCTCAGACATTTTCATGCCCGGCATAAACGGGGTGCAATTGATGGGCAAGATTAAAAGCCACTCCCCCGATGTCCCGGTTTTCCTCATCACCGGATACGCTCACTTGCACACCCTGGTCGAAGAATCCAGCGCGAAACCGGACGCCTATCTGGAAAAACCGTTTAATCTGGCCGACCTGTTCAAACTGATCAAAAAGCTTGTGCCCGCCCCTCTCGATATCCCCGAAATGTGACCCGGCCCTGGGAAGAACTCGCTTAAATCCTGAAATCGCAATAAGTTGAGTTACTCTATGGGAAGGATAG
This sequence comes from uncultured bacterium, assembly GCA_964538455.1. Lineage (GTDB taxonomy): Bacteria > Electryoneota > Electryoneia > Electryoneales > Electryoneaceae > JAZDLX01. The sequence goes on along the minus strand of CAZIDZ010000003.1, from coordinate 29,355 downwards.
ATGTTTTCTCCCCTATTGCGCTGGATGCAATGAAGCGATTCAGGACAGGACAGGATTCGGGTGCCAGCCTCCCGCCGGCTGTTCAGAATGATTTCAAGAGGGCGTGCGTTTCACGCTTCCAAAGAGGCGTATTCTGCATTCCTCCCGGCAGGTCGTACAGCCTTCAGCGATAATGGCTTCCATTCCACCTAAAAGAAAACCGCCCATGTCTCAAAAAGACATGGGCGGCTTTTCGCACACGCATTCGGTTCCTTTGCAAGGCGGTTCTCCCTGCTACTTACCCAACAAGACCCGCAACGATCTGCGGAATCATGTTGGCCTGCGACAGCATGGAGATACCAGTCTGCATCAGGAGCTGCGACCGAACAAAGCTACTCATCTCGGACGCGATGTCGGCATCACGAATCTGCGATTCGGATGACGTTGCGTTTTCCCGTGCAATTTGCAGGTTTTCGATCGTGTTCTGCAGTCGACTGACCTGCGAACCGATCCTCGTGCGCTCGGTGTCCTTGAGGTTGATCGCTGCATCGATGCTGGCGATGGTGTTCTGGGCGGCCAGCGTTGTCAACAGGTTCAGGCCACTGAGTCCGAGTGCCGAAGCACTCATGTCACTCATCGTGACGTAGTAGTAGTCCTGACCGCTGACGTTGTAAGTTCCGATGTGGAACTTGATGCCGTTCGTCGAGTACGTTCCATCGATCAGATGCAGACCGTTGTAGTTCGTGGTCTGCGCGATACGCGTAATCTCGGACGCGAGTTGCTGGAATTCGAGATCCAGCGACGCACGGTCCTGCGACGCCAGAGCGCCGTTGGACGCCTGGATCGCCAGGGCACGCATACGAGTGAGAGTGTTGTCGATTGTCTGGAGTGCGCCTTCCGCCGTAGCCAGCAGGTTCACATCGTAGTTAGCGTTTCGTTCAGCCTCGTTCATAGACGCGATCTGAGCTCGAAAACGCTCACTGACCGCAAGGCCGGCGGGGTCATCCCAGGCGTAGTTGACCCGGAGACCCGAAGAGAGCCTGGTTACAGCAGTGTCCAGGTCACTCTGAGTCTTCCAGATGTTCCTCTGCGCTGTCAACGCGAGGATGTTATGGTTGATTCTGGTACTCATAGAAGTACCTCCGTCGTTTGTGGGGTGGTGCCGGCAAGCCGACACCGAAGCCCTGAAGGTTGCTCTTGCAGGTTGTCTGCGTACATACCGCTGGTTTGGTACTACGCGATGACATGCGGTCCGCGTGGTCGCGGTGACGCCGAAGCCTCACCGCCATGAGCCAGGTACTCCAACGGTCAGCTAGCAGACAACAGACGCTTGTCAAAGAACAAGGGCCTACTCTCACCCACCGAATGCGGGCACTCCCCTACTGCGATGACGGGGTCGCAGCGGGTTTCGTCGCCTGGAACTCAATTCGAGGGAGCCCCCGATTGAGTTCTGGCAAACAGTTTTCGAAGCAGATAGTCGGACATAGTTTCCGCGAGTTGATGCAAATGCTGCTCGTCGATGCCGGGAAGCGCGGCCTCCGCTGCTTCCTTGGCCGCCTCTTCGGCGGAAAGCTTGCGTCTGGCACCGTCGAGCGTATACCCTTCTTTGTGGACGAGTTTGTTGATCTTACTGATCTTGTCGATCGCATTCTCGTCGTACCGCCTCTGGTTGCCCCGTGTTCGAAGGGGTTGCAGATATTCCGCAAATTCCTTCTCCCAGAAGCGCAGAGTCGGCTTGGGTATTCCCGTGATCGCGTGCACCTGCCCGATGCTATACAGCTTACCAGGTCCTGTCGGCGTACTCATGCGTCGCGCCTCCATGTTTCGGATCCTTCATCAGGCGGTTGCAATCCATGGCTTACTCTTAGCCGACCAGCTGCGCGACGATCTGCGGGACCATGTTGGCTTGCGCCAGCATCGAGACGCCCGTCTGCATCAGAATCTGTGCACGGACGAAGTTGCTCATCTCAGCGGCCACATCAGCGTCACGAATCTGCGACTCGGACGAAACGGCGTTTTCCCGGGCGATCTGGAGATTCTGGATCGTGCCCTGGAGTCGGCTGACATAGGCGCCGATTCGGGTCCGCTCACCGTCCTTGATTTCAATCGCGTTGTCGATCGAAAGAATTGCGTTCTGGGCGTGCAGCGTGTCCAGGACGTTCACTCCGGTCAGCCCCAATGCGCTCGCGCGCATGTCGTGCAGGGTTACGTAGTAGTAATCCTGCCCATACACGTTGTTCACACCAACGTGGAACTTCAGGCCTGAGTGTTCGTCGCCTGCGCCGGAAAGGCTGCCGTCCAGCAGGTTCAGGTTGTTGTAGTTGACGGACGTCGCGATTCGCGTGATCTCGGAAAGCAGCAACTGGAATTCCTGGTCCAGTGCCCGGCGATCCGTGGAGGTCAAAGCGCCGTTCGACGCCTGAATCGCAAGTGAGCGCAGACGGACCATCTTTTCGTCGATGGTCTGCAATGCGCCTTCCGCCGTCGCCATCAGGTTGATGTCATAGTTGGCGTTCCGCTCCGCTTCCGACATTGAATCAATCAAAGCTCGGAATCGCTCGCTGATCGCCAATCCCGCCGGATCATCCCATGAATAGTTGATCCGGAGACCTGAACTGAGCCTGACAAGGGCGTTGTCCAGGTCGTTTTGCGTCTTCCAAATGTTCCGCTGTGCTGTCAGAGCGAGAACATTGTGGTTGATGCGTGTACTCATGTGCTCCTCCTACGGTCGGTTTCAGGGATTCAAACCCTGGGCGTCGCCGAGGCCTGGGGAGGTACAACGGCGACGTTCTTGTGGAATCCTTCCTTACTTCTTATCGGATTCTTGAAGGGATGACTTTAACTATCCTGCCTCTTCAACGCGAGAAATCCGGGCATACTCAGCTGGGAGTACAACGATAGGGATTGATAATAAAAGAGTTAGACTCTTCTATAACCTGAAGCAGGCGCTTCAAGTTTTCCTGAGAAACAGAGGGTTTTGCTCGATCCTGGGGCCAGAAAAAAGACCATGCACTTGAAGTATTGCAAAGACGCCGCCGAAAATTCGGCAGCAATGGCTGGAGAGGGGCGGCCTCCTCACTCGCGGACATTCAGACCCCTGCCTTGCGAGTTGAATTGACGGCGGCCCTATCGGGAGCGGCAGCGAGATCGCCAGAGCCGATTTATATCCGAAAGCAGATCGAAGAAATGAGGAGATAATACAGCAATGGAAGGCAGCTAAACTTCCTAGATTCAATCTGTTAAATCATTCAACAGGGTCGTCGTTTCCCCTTCGCTGCGCGCAATGACCACCGCCCCCACTGAATCGGACCAGACGTTGACGGTGGTCCGCATCATGTCCAGGATGCGGTCGGTAACCATGATCAGACCGATTCCTTCCAGCGGCAGTCCCACAGCTTTCAAGATGATCGCGATCGCGACCAGGCTGGCCATCGGCACTCCAGCAACTCCGATGGAGGTCAGCAACGCTGTGAATACGATGATAAACTGTTGTAAAAAATTCAAATGAATGCCATAGACCTGAGCGATGAAGATCGCCACGACACACTCGTACAACGCGGTTCCGTCCATGTTGATTGTCGCGCCGAGCGGAAGCACGAAGGACGTTGTGCGATTCGAAACGCCAGAGTTCTCCTCCACGCAGCGCATCGTCACCGGCAGCGTGGCGTTCGATGAGGCGGTGGAAAACGCAGTGAGCAACGCTTCGGTCATGGCGCGCAGATGGCGGAAGGGGTGCGGGATCCTTCCGGCCAACCGCAGCAGCAACGGCAGTGTGATCGAGGCGTGAATCAACAGCGCGGCGACGACGACGAGGAAGAATTTGAGCAGCGAGGCGAACGCTGAAAAGCCGGTTTGCGCGACGATCGACGCGATCAGGCCAAAGATGCCGATCGGCGCGAAAGTGATGATGAAGCGAGTCATTTTCATCATCACCTCAAAGAAATGTTCGAAAAACTCGGTGAAGAACAGCCGTCCGCGTTCCGGGAGGCGGGTGGCGAAGATGCCGAACAGGATGCTGAAAAAGATGACGGCGAGCATGTCCCCCCGAACCATCGCCTGAACAGGATTCTCCGGGATCATCCGCAGGAAAATGCGCCAGATTTCATTGGCGTCGACGTTCTCGAGGACCGGCGTTTTATGGAGCACGAGGGCGCTGCCAACTCCCGGCGCAAAAAGATTGACGAGCAGCAGACCGGTGAGGATTGCGACGGTGCTGGTGAACATGTAATACAGCAGCGTCTTTCCACCCAACCGTCCCAGATTCCGGGTGTCCCCCACACCGAGCACACCGTAGGTGATCGAGGAGAGAATCAACGGTACAATGATCATTTTCAGCAGCCGGAGGAAGATCTGACCCAATGGATCCGCGATCACCTGTACGGGCGGGCCGATCAGCTTACCGGCGAGGATTCCGGCTACGATTCCGATGAAGATCCAATGAGTTAACTTCAACTTTTTCAGCATCTAGTTCCTCTGCGGGGAGTTCATCCGATTTCAAATGCCAGCACAGGACCACGTCTTCCGCGCGAGCCCTGTTCTCAACGAGTGACAACCTGGGGACTACTCTGACTTCCGTCACAACCGTCCATCGAGCGCCTCGGCATGAAGGCTTCTGAGCAGCTCGACCATCTCGCCGCTGAGCGCAACGTCGCGGCGTTCCATCACACGCCTGGCGGTTTCGATGAAGCGGTCGAAATCGTAGTATTCGAATCCGTCCGCGCCGCCCCAGCGGAACGCGCCGATCTCCTTCGGCGGGAAACCGGCTCCGAATACATTGCTCCCGACGCCGATCACTGTGCCGGTATTCAGCTGAGTGTTGATCGCGGTTTTGACGTGATCCCCGATCACGCCGCCAAAAAAGAGCCTGCCGGTGTCGATCTGTTCCCCGTCGATCCGAACGCTGACGTTGGAATAGTTATTCTTCAGATCGCTGTTGTTGGTGTCCGCCCCGAGGTTGACCCATTCGCCGAGCACGGCGTGACCGAGGAAGCCTTCATGCTGTTTGTTCGAGTACCCCTGGATCAGCGAGCCTTCGATTTCCCCGCCGAGCTTGCACCGCGGTCCCGCCACCACAGGCCCGTACAGCTTCGCCCCGGCCTTGATTTTCGTGCCCTTTCCGAGCGCTACCGGACCGATCACGATCGCGCCGGGTAGAATCTCGACCTGCTCATCGAGAAGAATCGGTCCTTCGCGGGCGTCGAGCACGGCCCCGGGACCAACTACAGCGCTTTTCGCGACGAAAATCTGCGATTTGTTTACCGGGTAGGCACGTTTATCAACTTTTCCGTGGATTCCGGAACCGCGCTTCGAGAGCTGCTGCTCGACCGCCTCGGTCTGGCGCTCGAGCAGGTCCCACGGCCACCAGACAAGGCTGCCCGCCGCCTCGAGGATCCGAACCTCCGGCGCGGGCGACACAGTGTTCCAGATCGCAAGCAGAGACTGTGCCGTGTACTCCTTGGGATCATGCACCGGTTGCGAAAACCATTTTTTCGCGACTTCCACAGGCAGACGCGCAGCGGCAACATCCGGCCCATCGGTCCACAGTGTTGCGGGACAGCCAGGTTCGAGCCCCTCGGCAAACGGCGTCCCGGCAAAACGCCCATTCACAAGGAAAACATTACCCTCCTCGGGAAGGTTCCCCGTCGCCTCCTCCCCCAGGACACGGGCGATCGAAGCCCGGGTGATCCGCGCACGCGGGGTGCAGTCGAGTAGCGATGCCACGCGTTCGCCCAGAGTCTGCAAGCCGAATCTCAAGTCCCAGACCGGGCGGAGATGCGCCACCGGGCCGAAACGCCGCCAGCCGGGATCTTCGAAGAGAATCAGAGGTGGGATCGACATGTTTTCTCCTGCCGATAGGTTTCCGCACAAGGTACGAGCACCACGCTCCCCCGGCAACCGCCCGTATCCCCTTCTCCCTTTTCTCCTCCCATCAAGTAGGCGGAACGCTTTACTTAGCCTGTTGAATTCTCTAGCTTAGCAGAAGTTTGACAATCCTAATTGCTACGAGGTCAGGGATGAGTGATCGTGTGCGCACGTACATCAAACGCGACATTGTCGACAAGACCGCTGCGAGCGCGGGGGTGGATCCGAAGCTGGTTGCCTCGATCGTGGACGCCACCTTCGCCGCGATGCGCGAAATGATTGTGAATACGCCTGGCGAATGCCGGATCGAGATCCGTGATTTTGGCGTACTTCAGGTGAAGAACACCGCCCCAAAACCGAAGGCACGGAACCCTCGCCGCCCCGGAGAGGAAATCTATATCCCCGCCCGCCGCAAAACCCATTTCCGCCCAGGCAGACGAATCAAGGAAGCGTTGCAGGTGCCCTTGAACGAGCTGCAACAGACCGAAGGGCCGGATGGCACCGAGACGACCGGGGAAGGCTAAAGCAATGGAATTCCAGATCGAATATTGTGTGGTTTGAAACTACCACCCGAGAGCCGCCAGTCTGGCGGACGACCTGAAGCAGACATTTCCCGACTCCCGGATTGAATTCGTCAAGAGTTCCGGCGGCGTTTTTGACGTCTATTTGGGGGGGGAACTGCTGTTTTCCAAGCATCAGAGCGGACGCTTTCCGACCAACGGCGAGGTGATCGAAGCGGCAAGACGCGCCGCCAGCTAACCCGCCTTTCCAGGATCAACGCCATGGCAAACCTCCCCACTCATCTCGTTTGCCCGCATTGCGGCAAGGAGATCACCCGCTTCCGCAATCCCTTCCCGACAGTGGATGTGCTCATCAGGTACCGGGGTGGAGTGGTACTGATCGAACGCAAGAATCCGCCTCCGGGATGGGCAATCCCAGGCGGCTTCATGGAATACGGCGAGTCGGCCGAGGACGGCGCGCGGCGCGAAATGAAGGAAGAGACCGGGCTGGACCTGCAGAACTTGGCCCTCTTCACCGTGCGGTCAAATCCGGGCCGCGACCCCCGTTTTCATACGGTGACGGTCGTCTTTACCGCCGACGGCGCGGGCGAATTGAACGCCGGAGATGACGCCGAACGGGCCAAGGTTTACGCGCTGGACGACCTCCCCGATCAGATCGCCTTCGATCATCGGGAAGTGCTCGAGCTCTACGCAAAAAAGCACACCCTTTAAGATTTCAACCGCGGGACAGCTGTGAGGGTTTGGAATTAGCTGTTCTACTCTACCTTCTTTTTCTTCCTGATCGCTTTACTTACATTTCTTAGCTTACGGTGTAGTGCACCCTGAAAGACACACTTCGCGGGATCAGAGCAACCAGCGATCCCGAGCCCCCCACGATCCTTGTCGCCCTGGCCTGTGATCCTACCAAATCGGGGGGAAACATGAACAGGAAGCGTACCTATCTCATTGTTGCCTTCATTGCCATTGCCGCCCTATTCCTATCATGTAGTTCGACCGAAAATGATAACACCGGTACCACTGAACAGACCTATGGCTCCGTTGAGGGCACATGGAGCTTCACGCTCAGTCCGCAGAATGAATCCGAAGGATCGGCTGATGAGTGCGAGGATGTCGTTCTGTACGAAAACGACGGCGTGATCACAGGCTATGTCGAGTTTTTCACCTTTCACGGAACTCGCACGGGAAACGAATTGTCCATTGACGTCTACCGTCCCACAGGCGAAGGTGGCAACTGCCACGAATCAACCATGCATTTGACACTGACTGATGATGATGAGATGTCCGGAACCGGTACACTCACCTATCCGGCTATCGAACCTTACCTCGAACAGGACAGCACCGTCCACCCGAAATTCACCGACGCCAACGAGGACTGGGACGGCGGCGAAGCCAGCGTTCATTTCTACAACATCATTGCTTCTAAACTGGGCGACGCACCAACTCTTGCCAAGGGAGCAAGTTTTGTATCCGCAGAAAGATATACGACGATCAACTGGTGCAGTTTTCTCATTGGTCTTGAGCGGCTTCCCCTCTTTGTATTCACGGGATTTGCCGAAGCACGTCCCTTTGGAAACTGCGGAATCACGCATGATGGTGGCGGCATTTACCTGTCCGGGCGCGATGGCCCTGGCACCAAATTTTCTTTTGCCACTACCACCGAGTACTATGCCTATGAATATTCCTGGTGCCATGTCCGCAACTACAGTTTCCACATTGAGATAAAAGGCGAAATCGACCGTTGGGATGTGGTAAAGGAATTACGGGATCATTCTGACAAATACAAACGCCCGGACGGAATGACACTCGATGAATATATCCAAGGGTTCGAACACTTTCGTGATACCTATGGAGGTTTTGCCATCTGCACCGGATTTTCAAGGAGAACTATGAACATGTCCGTCTACCTGTTGACCGTTCGCGATCACAGCCGACACCATGTTCTCGAAGATCCCTGGATGAAGGCGGTGTACGATCAGCTCACGCATGGCTGGAGTTCGAGCGATCTTTGGGTGTTCGGGGGAAGGCACATTCATGACAATTGGAAAATGAAGCGGTCGCTGAGTGGACTATGCAATAGCTATATCGACTACGAATACATCATTGGTACGCATGTAGTGAACTTCGACTGATGTAGCCTTTTTCCAATTTCCTCGCAATGAAAGGGTGTGCGGATCCTAAGCACCGCGCATCTTTTCTTGTTGCTCTCAGAAGCATCAGTATGGAATACTGCTTATAATCACTAATTACCACATACCCTTAAATCTTTTAGTGAAGGAATGTGCATTTCCACACTGCAATAGTGATTGTGATATTCTGCTTGATGATATATTGTGAAAAGGAATTCCATGCCCTGTATACTATTATATCATATTAATTATTAATATTTAAGATATCATTTCTTGATTCACTGTCTCCCACCCATTGCTCGAGCAAGAAATTTGAAATCCTGCTTCTCAATTCCTTCGCGTCGCACGCGAATTCGTCTGCCGTTTAACTCTGCATTATAAATGATAATCCATCCCCCACACCGATACCTTTCGGGACGAAGAATGGCTCATCAAGAATACACGGGAAATCGCAATGCGAAGTTCTCGAAGCGATAGAACGGATCAGAGCGGGATGTTGCCGTGTTTCTTCTTCGGGTTGCTGTCCACCTTGCTGTCGAGCATCGCCAGCGCGTTGATCAGCTTCGGGCGGGTCTGGTCGGGTTCGATCACCTCGTCCACATAGCCCCGCGCGGCGGCGATGTAGGGGTTGGCAAACTGCTCGCGATACTGTTCGATGTACTCCTGGATTTTCTTCTGCTGCTGGTCCGGGTCCTTGATCTGCTCGATCTCTTTACGGAAGACGATCTCCACCGCCCCCTCCGCCCCCATTACGGCGATCTCGGCCGTCGGCCAGGCATAGTTCATGTCCCCGCGGATGTGCTTGCTGTTCATTACGTCGTACGCGCCGCCGTACGCCTTGCGCGTGATCACGGTGATCTTGGGGACTGTCGCCTCGGAGTAAGCGTAGAGCAGCTTCGCGCCGTTGCTGATGATCCCTCCCCACTCCTGGTCGGTTCCGGGGAGAAAACCGGGGACGTCTTCGAAGGTGATGATCGGGATGTTGAAGGCGTCACAGAAGCGGATGAAGCGGGCGGCCTTGCGGCTGCTGCTGATGTCGAGCACTCCCGCGAGCACGGAGGGTTGGTTGGCGATGATGCCGACACTCCGCCCACCAAGCCGTGAGAACCCGACGATGATGTTCTGCGCCCACTCGGCGTGCACTTCAAAAAAATCCCTGTCATCCACGACTCTGCGGATGATTTCCTTCATGTCGTAGGGTTTGTTCGGATTGTCGGGCACGATCGAGTTCAGTTCAGCGTCCATCCTGTTGGATGGATCTTCCGTGGGGACAAGGGGCGGATCTTCCAGGTTGTTCTGGGGGATGTATGAGATCAGCTTGCGGAGGGTCTGCATCGTCTCCATTTCATCGTTGCAGGCGAAATGGGCGACACCGGATTTTGCCGCATGGGCGTCCGCTCCCCCCAGGTCATCACTGGTGACGTCTTCGTGAGTGACTGTTTTTACGACCTTTGGCCCGGTAACGAACATATACGAAGTGCCACGTGTCATCAGCACGAAGTCTGTGATCGCCGGGCTGTACACAGCGCCGCCCGCACAGGGGCCGAGGATCGCGCTGATTTGCGGGATAACGCCGCTGGCGAGGGTGTTTCGCAGGAAGATGTCGGCGTAGGCTCCGAGGCTGACCACCCCCTCCTGCACCCGCGCGCCGCCGGAATCGTTGAGGCCGATTAGCGGAGCCCCAACCTTCATCGCCATGTCCATGATTTTGCAGATCTTGGCTCCGTGCGCTTCGGAAAGCGTCCCTCCGATGATGCCGAAATCCTGGCTGAAAACAAACACAACCCTGTCCCCGATCCTGCCGTAACCGGTGACGACCCCGTCACCCAGGTATTCGGTTTGATGGAAATCGCTGTCCGGCTTGCGCGGACGGACGAGCATGTCCAATTCTTCGAAAGTTCCGGGGTCCAGCAGCAAATCGATCCGTTCGCGCGCGGTCAGTTTTCCCTTCGCGTGCTGAGTTTCGACCCGTTTCTGCCCGCCCCCTTGGAGCGCCTTCTTTTTCTGCTCACGAAGCCTTTCGAGCTTTCCATCCATCGGTCTCAATCTCCATCAAGAAATTGGTTCGCCACCACCGAACATGGACACCAGTTCATCGAGCACGTCTTTGAAGGCAGCAGCCGGAGAGTCTTTCCGGTCCCAGGACTGTGGAAGCTGGGCGGAAACCCCCAAGGTTTTGAGGGTTTTACGGTAGGTGTCAGCCAGATCGTTGTAGTGGCTTCTCATGAGATCACGGGCTTCGTTGAGAGCGGAAGCTTCCTTGGGAGACGAACCCTTCAGCACGCCCTCGAGGAACAGCCACAGCGTCAAGTGGGAGGCGATCGTGTGCAGATAGAAGGCGGTTTCGTCGACGTTCTTTCTCAGGGCCTCGGAAATCGACTCACCCCCCACCTCGGGGCCGGCCGACCGGGAGGCGTGCTGTTTCCTGTACTCTTCCGCCAGCTCAGGGTCGAGCCCAATGGTTTCCAGCAGCCGCCGCGCCCGTTCCACGAACGAAGACACGTCCACGTTTTCCTGCCGCTGCATGTACTCGCGATAGACGTCCGTTTCAATCCGCCCCAGCTCCAGGCATGCAGCGTAGATGGTTTCCTTGCCCGCATCCATAACCGGGTTCCTTTCCGTACTTCACCGTCATGGCATTCCGGTGCGTGTCCGTACCAGCCACTCCAGCGCTAGAACAACCACAACCAGCAGCAAGGTAAGCGCACGACCGAACGGACGCCACGCTCCATGAACCTCCCGCACGCCTTTTGCGGCCGGCAACGCTCCGATCAGATTGTCCACCGAATCCGCCACGGCGAACACTGCTCCGGTGCTCACCGCGATTTCACGCAGCCGGTCGGGGCGCATCCGGGATTCCATCCGCTCCAATCGAAACGGGTCCACCATCAGCTCCGCTGTTCGCGTTTCGCGCCCATCCGCGGGAAGATCCACGACCGCCCGAAGTTGTTGCCGGCCTGGAGTCGAGGGCCGTATCTCCGCTGTCCACCTGCCGGGACGGTTCTCCTGAAAACGGACAACCTGGGGCTCACCCTCACCGGTCAATGTGGCCTGCACAGTCGCGCCCGGAATCGGCCGCAACGCCTCATCCTGCACCGTCAGCAGCGCCTCGGTTCGTTCTCCCAGCGTGACCAGGCTGCGGGCGAGGTTGAGGTGCACCCGCTGGTTCCCGGTGCGCAGGGTCAACCAGCGAAGAATGCGATCGGTGAGCCCTGAGAATGCCCGTCCGTCCGGGTCTTGCGGACGCAGCGCAAGGTTCCATTGTCCGACTCCCTCCGCGGCGATCACCAAAGTGCGAGGTCCCGCCCGGGTTAGATCGAGCACGGTCCGCCGGGTGCTGCCCTCCCTCGATCCCTCGGCGAGGAGCAGGCCATCCTGAAACTCGATGTTTGGCACCTGCACCGGAGGCGGGCGCAGATTCCCCTCGAACCAGCGGCCAGCGGGCGTGAAAATCGGGTGGACGCGCTCCGGGGCCAGTTCAACCTTGTCCATTGCCCGGACGCGGGACCATCGTCCCAGCCTCGGCCGCAGGGCAACAAGCGCATTCTGGGAATACCCTGACGCTCCCGTAATCACGCACAGCGGAGTTTGCGCCTCGACCAAAGACTGCAACGCAGCGAGAGCATCCGCAGAATAGGGCCCGGCGAGTAGCACGATCGCGCCGTCGAGAGAATCCGGATGGATCTCCCGCCAGCTCCCCCGGACCGGCCGTTGAGAAGTCCCGCCACCGATTACAATCGTGCTCTCGGTGTCGGGGTCCCGTTCAAGCGCCTGCACCCAGGCGGCGGCTTCCGGGTCAGGACGGCCCGCGATCAGAGCAACGCGCCGTTTGCGGCCGGCGACGTGGACGGCAACACTGCGCCGGTTGTTCCCCACTTCCGCTTCGCCCTCAAGATTCGAGACAGCAACGGTCCAGACCTGCAAGCCCGGTTTCTCCGGTGTGATCTCAAAGGGAATCGTGTGGACATCCCTGTCCCCCAGGACCGCGATCTTTCTGTCGGCGAGGATATCCCCCGCCTCATTGAGCAGTCGCACGTGCACTTCATGGCCGGAAAACCCGTTGATCACAATCGTGGCGTCCACCTGTAGCGAGTCACCCGCGTACCCGTCCGGAGGGGCAACCACATTCCGCACCTGTACGTCCCTCGCCGGCAGTGAATCCCCGATCCCGACAGCGAACACGGGCAGGTGCAGCTTGCGGGCTGAGGCAGCCGCCGACCCCCCTCGATTGAAAGCCCCATCTGAAATCAGCAGCACCGCATCGTAGGCGCCTCCGGGTTGGGAGGCGAGAGCCAGGAATGCCGCTTCGGCGTCCGATACGGTTTCCTTCAGCGTAAGTATTTTATTGCTGTCATTGATGTTATTCAGCCTCTCGCCAAAACCGAACCAGGCGAATTCCCGCGATTTCTTGAGCCGCTTGTCCTCCAGCTTGTCGACGATTTTACCCAAGCTTTGATCTCGGTTCCCGCTCCCGTCGGTGAGCGCCATACTCTCGCTTTGATCCACCAGCACGGCAATCCGCGGCCGTCTTGCCTCGAGCCGGTCCCAGGAGACGGTGAAGCCGGTGGCCAGCAGCCAAACAGCCGCCAGCGCAAATCCGCGGAGCAGCGCCAGCAGCAATCTCAGCGTCGAGGACACAGGGGGGCGGGTCCAGCGGTACGACCAGGCGGCAAAAAGGAAGGCGACGAAAACCCCGAGCAGCATCCACCCCGGCCCGACTCCGCCGGTAATTCGGATTGCCGAGGGCATATCAGGACTCCGCGTCGATCGTCAGGTTCGGGTCAGCCTCGAGCGTCAGGAGATCGCCGCCCCGTTCCTGCAGCGTACGGTCCGCAACCCAGGCGATCATCGCGGCGTTGTCGGTGCAGTAGTTCACGGGCGGAACGACCAGTTGGACGCTGCGCCTTTCCGCAACACCCCTCAGTCGTTTCCGCAGTTCACGGTTCGCCGCGACACCACCGCCAAGCAGAACGCTTTGGTAATGGTCGTTTTCGAGAGCGCGATCAACGCGGAGAGTCAGCTGCAGAACAACCGCCTGCTGAAAGGACGCGGCGAGATCGGCTCGCCAGGACCCGGGATCGAGCTGTTGAGCCTCAAGACGTTTCACTTGACGCATCACCGCACTCTTCAACCCGCTGAACGAAAAATCGAGGGGTGAGCTGGTTTCGGCAACGGGGAACGAAAAGGCGCCGGGATTCCCCCGCTCCGCCAACTTCGCAAGCTCCGCGCCCGCCGGATAGGCAATGCCGAGCCGTACTCCGATCTTGTCAAACGCTTCACCGGCTGCATCGTCCAGTGTCGCTCCGAGGAAGATGTATTTGCGGAAACCATCGATACGGAACAGCTCCGTATGCCCCCCAGAGACAAGCAAGGCGAGCGCGGGAAGAGGCATCTTTTCGCCCGCCGCGGCCGCTGACCAGAGGTGCCCCTCGAGGTGATTGACACCGATGAAGGGAACATTCAAGCCCGCTGCGAGCCCCTTCGCGTAACTGGTGCCCACGAGCAACGCCCCAATCAAACCCGGCCCGCGCGTCGCCCCCACCGCGCCGATATCCGTTCGCTTGAATCCCTCGCCCGCTAGAGTTTCGCGAACCATTTTCGCAAGGGTCCGCTGATGCAGGCGGCTGGCGATTTCCGGAACGACACCGCCCCAGCGTGCATGAACCTCCTGGGATGCGACGCGGGAAGCGAGCACTTCCCCGTTTCGTACAAGGGCGACCGCGGTTTCATCACAGGAAGATTCGATTCCCAGAACCAAGGGAAACATTACCAGGGCCCTTCTGTGGCGAGGCTGTCGGACTCCGAAGGGTCCAGCTGCTCAAGCCGGACGCGGATCTGATTCGGTTCGGTTTCGACCGCGTCGATTCCGGGCGGCAGGGTGAGATTGACGGGGTATTCGCGGACCTCCGGATCCCAACTGTAAAGGTCCACGATCGCGGTGATGGAATCGTCCGTCATCTGGGCCAGCCGTTTCGCCGGCCCCCCGATCGTGACATCCACCGTAGACGGCTCCATCAAAACCTCACGGCCCAGCGGCGTCCCCTGAGCCACCAGCGAAATTCGCGTCATCCTCCGTTCGGCGATCTTGTCGACGGGGACTGTAATCCGCACAGACGAAGGGGTGATGCGGATGTTGGTTCCGAGCGGCGCGAGCTGGACATTGTCCTGCGTCGTCCTGTCCAATCCCTGAAAATGCGCCGAGTCGGTCCTCACGATGCGAAGCCTCCGGACGGCGCTTTGCGGGCCGAACACAGTAACGCTGTCCGGAGTCGCGTGCACGTCTCCGCTGATCATGTATCCCAGCGCGGGCTGCGCCTCGACGATCGGCCGCACCGGGAGAACGCGCTCGAGAACATCTTCGAGACGGATGTTCATCGTGTCCTGGCCGACAATTGCAATCGGCTGCACATCGAGTCCCGGAGGAACGGAAACGAACGCCGTGCGAATCGGGTAGTCGTAGAAGTAGTTGATCGTGTGGATATCCAGCTCGACGCGTGGAACCTGAATGTACTTGAGGATCAACAGTTCGCGCCCGATGCCGGAGAAGCGAACCGGAATCGCCTGGGGGACATCGGAAACGAGCACCTTGTTCGGCTTCATGTTCACAATGTCAAGCGGCACATCCATGACGATTTCGTACACCTGGTTGGTGACGACGAAAGTCCAGAGCAGGATCGCCAGCAGAAGCATGTAGATTTTCAGCTGCCAATCTTTCGGGAACTTTTTCAGAAGCCGGTTCATAGGACGTTCACGCGTCGCTTTTTCAGCCCTGGAGCGGCCTCCAGGTGCGGTCGTAAAGTACGTTAAATTCTATCGCTTCGCCACCGCAACGCAACCTATTGCACCTGTCGCGAAGCCTAAGCTTGCCAGCTTCCCCGCCGGAGAAGTATACTCATGCTTCAGTCTTGACGATCCAACCATCCAGGTTGGATTCTTCCCCTTGTGAGGACCGGGAACTGTGACCTCAGCTCGCCGCAGCAGCACCTCTTTCCCCTCGATCCTGAGGGTGAGCCTGGAAACCCGCGACCGAATGCTCGTGCGACTCGGCGGCTCCCCGGTTGAACTCCCGGATCCGGATGCGTTCGCTCTCTCCCCTGCTGCGCCCCTGGTGAAGGTGTTGCGGGGCGGGCCAAGCTCGGTGGTGCTGACCGGCGGACCGTTCGACGAACGGGAGCGCTACACGCTGACGGCGCCCGACGGCGGCAAGTGGCCGGTGATGCCGGACGGCATTCTCGACCGTTACCGTCCGGACGCACCGTTGGGCATCCTGCGTGAATCAGGCGGATACCGGTTCCGGTTTTTCGCCCCTCGCGTCCTGGGCTTAACCGCGGAATTGCGTCATCAACCTGAGGACGACCCCTTCGCGGAAATCTCGCTCGTGCCCGACCCTGAAACCGGTTGTTGGGAGGGATCGACCGACCAACTTGCACCCGGCGATCTCGTTGCGTACAAAACGACCGGAGCTCCGGGTGGCGCCGAAGTGGACGATCTGCGCTTTGCCGATCCCTGGTCCTGGGCGGTTGTCAAACAGGACGATTGGCGGCGCAGATCGATGTCGCTGATCCTCCCCGACGAGCTCATCCAACTCCCATCCGCGGACCATGTGATCGTCGAGCGCCGCGCCCGCCTGATCTATGAGGCGCACATCAAGGATGTCACCAGGTTGCATCCTGCGGTTCCCGAGGATCTGCGAGGCAGCTATCCCGGTGCAGTCTATCAGGAACAAGGCCGGGATACATTTCACGATCATCTGACGCGGTTGGGGATCAACACGATCGAATGGCTTCCGCTCGCCGATTACGACTACCATGAACCGCCGCACGGAAAACGTCTTCCGGGGCAGCACAACACGTGGAATGTGTATTCGCGGAATCACTGGGGCTACATGCCGGCTTACTGGTTTGCGCCGGAAGGTCGGTACGCCGCGCGCCCCTCTATCAACGGATGGGTCGGCCGTGACGGAGCCCAGGTTCGCCAGCTAAGGGAAATGGTCCGCAGGCAGCACGAGCTGGGATTCAGCGTGCTCGTCGACGTTGTCTACAACCATGTCGCCCAGTACGGCGAAAATCCGATCCGCCAGATCGACCCGCTATACTCCCTGCGCCACGACGGAAAAGGGAACCGGATCTCCGAAAGCGGTTGTGGAAACGACCTCGCGAGCGAACGGCCGGTGATCCGCCGCCTGATCGTCGAATCGCTCGTCCACTGGACGAAAATGTACGGAGTGGACGGCTTTCGCTTCGATCTCGCAGGGATTCTCGACGACGGGACGTTGGACGCGATCGGCGAGGCATTGCGGGAGCACTTGCCGGAAGTCTGCCTGATCGCCGAACCGTGGGGAGGCAGGTACGACAAAACCCGTTACTCCGTGCGGGGCTGGTCGTCCTGGAACGACCTCTACCGTGACGGGATTCGCGGATTTGACCCGATGTCCGATCGGGGAGCGCTGTTCGGAAAAAAGATCGGTGAACTTGTGCGCCACATTTCCGGCGATCTCATCGCGGATGGCGGGCCCTTCCCACACGAAGAGTCGGGTGTCAAGTACCTGGCGTGCCACGATGGATACACATTGGCCGATTTTCAGCGCATCGCGCTGCGCAACGTGAGAGGTACGACGCACGCGGCGGAGGAGTCTGCCGCTCTGGACCACACATTGCTCTCCCGGATGAAGCTGGCCTTCCTGATTCTGCTTTCGAGCAGGGGGATGGTGATGTGGCACCAGGGCGACGAATTCGGGCACAGCAAGCGCATCGCGCTCGACGACGCCCGGGACCCGCACCACGGTGAGCTTGACCCGGACAGCTACAACAAGGATAACGCGACCAACTGGCTGGAATGGCCGATGGCGAATGAATCGACACGCAAAGAGCTGATTGAATACGTTGCCGGACTCTCCGAACTGCGGAAGAAACATCCGGCGTTGACTCTTGCGAGACGGGAAAACCTGATTCCCCTCCCCGCCAATCATAAGGAGGCCGTTGGTGTAAAGTTGTCAACCGGTTCGGACCTGCTGCTGCTCCTTTTCAACCTGTCCGGGAATCGTGAGGCGGTGTTCAGACTGCCTGAGGGACGCTGGGCCGCCTGGGCGGACCACCAGGTGGCGAACGCCGAACATCCGGTGAGCGGCGCTTTTATCGGCAAGGCCGTCGTGCCCGAAATGAGTGGTTTGCTGCTGACGCCGATCGTCCGGGAACTCGAGCAGGCGTAGCTGTACTACGCACATGAATTCCACCTAATTAGCTGGTTCCATTTCGCTTGCGGCTCCCCTAACAAATCGACATTTTTCGGCCATAACTCTCGGATTATGGATTGACTCCGCCGGAGTAGAGTATATTGGACGCAAACTAAGCCGAACGGTCGAAACGTTCATATTCAAAGGGGAGGAGGAAACATTGAAACGTTCAAAGCTGACCGTGATGTTGCTTGCAGGTGCCCTTTTGGCACTCCCGGTGGCTAATGCTCTGGCAGCTGGTTACAACCTCGGGGGTGAGGGTTCGAAAGCGACAGCAATGGGAGGAGCTTTTCGTGCGATCGCCGATGACTGGAGCGCAATGTATTGGAATCCAGCTGGCATCGCAGGACAGAGAAACTCCTTTACCCTGCAATTCAAGGGACTGATGCCAATGACAACCGTCACACCATCGAGACAGGCAGGACCGGTTTACACCGCGAAAACGGAGTACCAGACAGAATCCGCGATGTACCCTGCAGGTGCGCTGGCGGTGGTGTACGGCATCAACAACAAGCTGACAGCCGGCTTTTCCGTGTTCGCTCCGACGGCAGCCGGAGCCACGTGGAAGGATTTCGTCCAAATTGATCCTACGCTTTACGGCAGTGTTGCACGCGATGCGACGGACTGGGAAAGCAGCCTGACGGTGATCGATATTCACCCGACGGTTGCTTACAAAGTGAACGAGAAATTCAGAGTCGGACTCGGCATCGCGATCAAGTACGCCACGATCACAATGCAACTCCCATACGCCATCCCGGGAGTTCCGATTCCGCCGTACGATTACATGTACGCGCTCGGCAAGCTCGATGGAACCGGCATGGGATTCGGGGGTAATGTAGGCCTGATGTACGACGTCACCCCGAAATTGCACCTGGGTGCAACGTTTACCATGCCGACAACAGTGAAACTCAGCGGCACGATGACGCAGACGCTCTACATGTGGGACCTGACACCGGTAATGGGTCCCTTCCCGCCGTACGACGGATCGAAGTTGAGTGCCGACATGGACACTAAAGCGGACTTTACGCTTCCGATGGAGGCCGGCTTTGGCGTTGCCTACGACGTGAACCCGAAACTGACCGTGAGCTTTGACATCGCCTATACCAACTGGGCGGCGGTCGATACGGTTAAATTGGAGCTCTCAGGCAAAGACGCCTTCGGCGCTGACGCAACGGACACCCATCTGAGCCTGATGTATGAGAACACGATCCGTTACAGCGTCGGGGCGAGCTATCAGGCGATGGACAAGCTGAATCTCCGTCTCGGCTACTACTACGACCCCTCCGCGATTCCGGATGATCACCTCACACCGCTGATTCTCGATGTCGCCGCGAAGCAGGATATTTCGTTCGGGCTCGGGTACAAGATCAACGAAAAGCTTTCCTGCGAAGGTTACTTCGAGTACGTCTTCACCGGCACTCGCAAAATCAAGAAGCTGTACCTCGATCCCAGTGTAAGTGAAGATTCCGATCAGCGGGGGAACATCCCCGGAAAGTGGAAACTGACCCTCCCGGTCTTCGGTGTCAGCTTCCAGTATAACTTCTCTGTTGCAGCAGCTCCCGAAACAGAAGAGTGATTTAAACAGTTCATCCCCAGCCCGGCAAATAAATTGCCGGGCTTTTTTTATCTCTTCAAATCTGAACAAGGATAACAAAAATTCTTATGACTGTTGACAATATCCAGGATAAACTGTACATTTGTTCACTCCCGTTCGGGAGTCCTTAGACAGCGCAATTCCTGCGGAACATCAATGCTTCCTCGCGAAATCCAACATTTCCTTATCAGCCTGGGCTACGATCCAGGTGCGGAGGATGGCATCGTTGGAGCAAAGACTCGGCATGCGGTGAGACGGTTTCAACTCGATCGCGGCCTGCTCCCGGACGGCATCCCCGGCCCTCGGACGGAAGCGGCGATACTTGCCGCGATTCGGGAGTCCAACGCGGAGAGGGCGTTACAACTTCGGAGGCCCGCCTTTCCCCCGCGACCGGCGAACCCGGTTGTTACTGCCGCGCTGATCGCTGAGCTAAGTCTGCGTGAGCGCGACCTCACTCGGTTGAACCTCGTCGGCGTCCGCAGCTGGCAGGACGGCCAATCTGTCGCGAACCGGCTGAACGAATACGACGACACGATTTACGTCGTCGAGGGAAATGTTGCGACCGGCTGCCGCGCCTCCGTCGATCCCGGCCGGTTGCGTGAGCCGAACCCGAAAGGGATCGCCCACTTGATCCCCGGGCTTTACTTGTACCGGATCGGTTTGCACCGGAGACGTGAGACCGCGCTCGTCCAGGCAGCTCCAGTCCGCATTCGCCGTTTTTTCGACGAGAACCATTTACCGGAATCGGCGGAGCACGGAACGGACGAGATTGAAGAGGGATGGTTCGGGATCAACATTCATCGCGGGGGCATGGGAACCCGTGTGGGCGAATGGTCGTCGGGATGCCAGGTGGTGCACGGATCGCAGTGGACTGCGTTTCTGCAAATCGTGCTGTCCGCGGCGTCACGGGGTCAGCGCAGGTTCCCCTACCTGTTGATCGAAGGAAAGCATCTGGTTGAACGGACGAGGGAGGCAACGGCTGATCATTCGTCTGAGGGATCGGCGCCGGGCGTCGATTCGCCGAAGCCTCCGCCTTTGTAGAGCATTCTGTCGAGTAGTTTGATGTACTCGGTGAAAGCTCCCCCTCCTCCGGCAGCCTTTTCCAACTCACGCCCGATCGCGTTCAACTTGCTGTCTATTTCGTCGAGGTAATAGAGGGTAAAGGCCTCCCGGGTCATCGGTTCCACCGGGCATCCATTCTCGCGCGTCCCCTGGTGCGAAAGGACCAGGTGCTTGAGGTGAACCAGCGTCTCCTCGTCGAGTTCCTCGATCCCTTCCGCAGCCTGCTCGACGAAGTTGGCGCCGATCACGATGTGTCCCTCCAGCCGTCCGCGGACGGTGTAATCGATCGAGGTGTCGTACTTCAACTCCTGCAGCTTCCCGACGTCGTGGAGGATCGCCCCGGCAACGAGCAAGTCCCGGTCCAGCTGTGGATAATGGTCGGCAACCCGATGCGCGAGCTTCGCCATCGAGGCCGCGTGTTCGAGTAGGCCACCGATGTATCCGTGATGCCACCGTTTACCCGCAGGCGCGCGGCCGTATTGCTCACGGAACGATTCATCGCCGAACAGCTTTTCCAGCAGCGCTTTCAACCCTGGGTGCTCCAGCCGTTCCATGGCAGCTTCGAGCTGATCCCAATCCTGCTGGGAATCATGATCGACAGTAGGCAGGAAGCGGGTAACATCGGTGCTGTCTTCGCCGGCAACAGGCCGGATTTTCTGAACCTTCAACTCGGGATTACCGAGGTACTCCTCGACGACCGCCCGCACCTTGACCACCTGCCCTTCGCTCAATCCGCGATAGGCCGCTTCTGCGTCATCCCAGAGCTTGCCCGCGATACGGCCGGTCCGGTCGCTGAATTCGAAGACGATGAAGGGTTTGTTCGCCCGCGTGGTTTTCATCTGGAGGGACTGCATGACGAAGAACCCGTCGAAATTGTCGCCGACGTGAAGATCGTTGATAAAGGGGTGGTCGTCGCGGTTGAGTTCAGTCATCGCCCTGTTCCTCCTCCGCCAGGCGGCAAAGATCATGCGGCGTAAAGAGTCCGCACGATCTCGAGAGCCTTTTCTATGTCTTCGTCGGTGGTTTGCAGGTGGGTAACAAACCGGACCTTGTGGGGGCCGGCAAGCGTCACCAGCAAACCCTGTTCGGCAACGCGCTTGGCGAATTGCCCGGATTCAAGTGCGCGTTCTGTCATATCAACGATGACGATATTCGTATCGACGTGTTCGAGATCGATCGCGAAGCCCTGAATCTCGGCGAGCCCCTGCGCAAGGGTTTTTGCCCGGCGGTGGTCCTCGATCAGCCGCTCCCGGTTATGCTCCAAGGCGTAAAGCGCTCCGGCCGCGATAATCCCGGCCTGGCGCATCCCGCCCCCCAGTTTCTTGCGAATTCGATGGGCCTCCGCGATCAACTCCTTCGAACTGACAAGAGCGCTGCCCACCGGCGCCCCAAGTCCCTTGCTGAAACAGACCGACACCGTATCCGCGTACTGGGCCCAATCCTTTTCAGGAGTACCCGAGGCGGCGACGGCGTTCCACAGGCGCGCCCCATCGAGGTGCACGCGCAGGCCCTTCTCATTCGCCAATTCCCGCAGACGGTGAATTTCCGCCAGCGGCCAAACCGTTCCACCGCCGCGATTCGCCGTGTTTTCGATGCTGATCAGTGCGGAGCGCGGAAAATGGGCGTTGTCCGGTTGCAGCAGCTCTTCCACCTGCGCGGTGGTGAACACCCCGCGCACGCCCTGAATCGGTCTGATCTGTACCCTGCTGACAAACGAAGGGGCGCCCGCTTCGTAGTTGAAAATGTGCGCCCCCTGATCGCAGTACACCTCGTCCCCTTCGCGCGTGAGGATTTTGATCGCGATCTGGTTGCTCATCGTCCCCGAAGGGACATACAGAGCGGCTTCCTTCCCGAGGATCCCGGCAACCCGCTCCTGCAGCTTGTTGATCGTCGGGTCCTCGCTGAACACATCGTCCCCCACCTCCGCCTCATACATCGCCTTTCGCATTTCAGGCGTCGGTTTGGTCACCGTGTCGCTTCGCAGATCGATCATCGTCCAATCCCAATCCTTACCAAGAACGTCGCGCGTCAATCTCCGTGGAAGATCGCACCACCACGCAGAATCCAGGGACGAACATGCTCCAAGGCCGTACCTGAGAGGCCCTCGCCCGTGCCAAACATCAGACCTGCACCGCCGATCAGCGTGATATCCGGCGTTGGGTCGTAGCTCCCTCCAAAACCGAAGATAAGGTGTTTCTCCTGTTCGGGGTCAACAAGTCTCGCGGACACTCCGGCGGTCAGCCGCAACGGGTTCGAGACCGCCCACCGGAACGACCCCGCCAGATCGAACTGTACACCTCCTCCGGGGAGTTCATCGCCGCCGAAGCGGCGGAAGCGCGAATCCCTGACGGTGGCATCGAGCGCCCAAACGACCGTGCGTCGACGATATCCAATACCGAACGAGGACGCCCACGCCCCCCTGTAGCTGTAAGTCGAGGAGGTGCGCCTGGCAGTCACGTTTACCGGCCGGTCAATGCCCACCGATCCGAACGGCGGGGCCAGCATCGCGAACGATCCGCTCCACGAGTCGCCATTGAACCGTGCTCCGACTCTGAGATCCAGCAGGTGCGGAGCGAGTGAGGTGTCGCCGTCCGCCGGATTGGTGAGCACCCCGTCGTTGCTTGTGCCGCGTAGGTTTCCCACCTGCAGACCCGCGGAAATCCTTGAGGATAGCGGGAAAGCGACAATCGCGGCCAGTTCGCTGTGTTGTGACGATTGCACGAGCCGGGAAGCCCCATAAGTATACCCGGACTCCAGCCGTTCGAGCGGAGTGTAGACAAACGCGAGCGTGACTTTTCGGTAGCGGTTCAAGTAGCCGATGGCCCCCGCGTCGATGCGGTAGTCCGCTGCCTTGATCCCGAGCGAAGTGGAGATATTGCCGAAGACCTCTCCCTCGCCAAGAAGCTCATTGCGATTGGAGACGAGCGCCGCAGGATTGAGAATCCCTCCGACGAGGCCGCTGTCGACCGCCGCGCCGGCGCAGGCCGTTGCGACATTCCAGGAGCTACCAAATGCAAACGGAGTGCCTTGAGGGAGGGCCGGCCGTGCGAATGAATCGGACGACAAAAGGAAGGCCGTGAGAACTACCGTCCCCACAGCCGAATAGAACCTGCCGGTTTTCAGGCCCACGTACATCCCCGAATCAGAAGCTGAACGTCTCGACGTACACGATCTTCAACTCTCTTCCAATGCCCTGGGTTTCCGCACTGCTCCCGAGCAGGTCGATGAATTGGAACTGGAGCACGAGCGCCTGGGCGAAAGTCAGTCGGAATCCGGCGTTCAGGTATCCCGCGGGACCAACGCCGAAGCGATTGTCATTCGTGTTGTCATCCAGCGCCAGATCATACTCGGCGAGCGCCGCAATCTGCTCGTTGATGCTGAAATCCAGCCCGGCGAACCCGTCCAGTCCCCGCTGGTCATCGGTCTCAAAATTGTTGTAATTCACGCCGAGGTGGACGCCAAAACGTCCGTAATCGCTGATCCAGTTTCTCGAGACCGCCACGAAGGCGCCCGGCGCTTTATACAGGTACCTGTTATCCCCATCGTACCACGCGCCCTGCCCCTGCATGTCATAGCCAAAGGTGACCGCCGGGAATGACACTGATTCCTCGAAGAGGCGGTATTTGACAAGCACGCCGGGAAGTTTATTGCCGCGGGGTTTGCCGAACCCGATCAAACCCTCGCCGCCCCAGGAAACGCCGAACATGAACCGGTTGAAGAGGCCAATCCCGACCCCTCCCTGGATGCCTCCGTCCCGATAGGCGCGCAGATCGATCTGGTACTGCCCCTGTTTCAAGACCCCCGCGGTGGGCACGTTGATCAGGTGCAGCATCTCCAACATATTGACGTTATCCGCCATTTGCGCCTGCGCGTCCCCGGAGCCCAGCAGCAGCAGCAAAACCATCAAGGGAATGGCACAGCGAGTGCGAACGTTCCTCATGGTGCCCTCTTCTGCTTCGTTGCGCGCTATTCAGCGAGCGCCTGCACTGTTTTGATTGCGAAGCGGACAACGTGCAGGCGGACCGGCAACGCGCGACTATTTCACGTCAAGATACACACTTCCGGACGCTAACACCAGAAGCCCCGGAACTTCTTGATCGATGCGGAAAGGCAGATAAGTGCGAAGAGGTGTACACTTTCCGTGGCGGCAGCCCTGTCCCCTTCCCGCAACGACGTTTCTTGCGCACGTAAGGGTCCCTGAGTACCTTAGGTTTCTTTGCGTACCGTTGGAATACGGAACTTGTGCACGTCTGAGGAGTGATGTTCGTAACTGGATCAGGAAACAACCTGTCAAGACGCGGAGGCATTGTGATCAGTATGCGCAAGAGTTCGCTTGTGATGGTAACGTTGCTCGCAGTGTTCATCCTCATCGCCGGCTGCACAAAACCCGGTGAGCGAAATATTCTTAAGGTCGGCGACTGGACGATGAGTGTCGATATGTTCCGTGAAATCCTTCGGAATCAGTTCGGCGAAGATGGGATGAAGAAGGTCACGGATGCTCAGATCGACAAGAAACTCAACGATTTAATCGCGCAGCGTCTGGTCACGGAAGCAGCCTACAAAGACTCTCTCGATACGCTTGATTACGCGCGGACGACGTACGACCGCATGCTGAACGAGCGAGCGATGCAAGCTTTACAGACGCAAGTCGTACTCGACAAAGTGCTCAACGAGAAGATGCTGAAAGACTTCTACAAACATGACAAATACGAGGTCCGTGTTTTTCACATCCTGATCAAGGATCGTGATGAGCGCAGTTCCGACGAGGCTGAACGTCTCGCTGACAGCCTCTATCACGTTGCCATTCAGCCCAAGGTGGATTTTATCCAACTCGCTCGCAAATACAACGAGGATAAAACGACTCCCGCCGGGGACATCGGCTGGTTCGGGTGGGGCGCGATGGTCCCGGAATTCGAGAACAAAGTCTGGAGCATGAAAGTCAATGAGATCTCGGAGCCTGTCCACACCTCGTATGGATGGCATATCATCAAGCTCGCCGGTCGTCGTGAGAAAAAGAACCGTCCCTCCTACGCGCTCGACAAGAACAGGATCCGCAGCCGTCTGATGGAACTGCACGGCGGGGAGCTTCGGGACAAATCGCTGGCCTTCATCGATAGTCTAAAAAAGGCGCATCATGTTTCCATAAATCAGGAAGCGGTGGACGCGATGGTTGCGAAGATAGCGGCAACCGGCGATTATGCGCACTCTCCGGATCCTTTTCGCCGGTTCACTGAAAAGAATTTGTCTTCCGTCCTGGTGACATTCGACCTGCCGCCTGAATCCTTGACCGTGCAGGATGTTTCGGATTATGTAAACAAATTCGTCCGTCCGCAGGATCGATTCCTCACCAAGGAGACAGTCGATCGTCAACTTGACATCATCATCTCGCAGCTTTATCTGATGCCCGACGAAATCAAGAAGCGTGGGCTGCTGAAAGAACCAGAGGTTATCCACGGTGCGCGGGAAGCCGTTGACTACTACCTCTTCACCTATTACAAGGACCAGCGGAAAGAAAACCTTCCGGCTCCCACCGAAGCTGAGATGAGGGATTACTATCAGAAGAATATCAGAAAGTACACCGCGCCCAAAAGGTACGAGGGGATTGAGATTCTTGTCGATCAACCCGCGGAGGCTCGCAAACTTTACCTCCGGGTGAAGGCGGGGGCATCGATTGAGGAATTGGCCGCCAAATACACGGTGCGAGCGAATGGTCGAAACCGAAAAGGCCACCTCGGACCCTTCAACGAGGGCACATTCGGCCCGCTCTCGGATGCACTCGCTGATGCCAAGGAAGGCGACGTTGTCGGTCCGGTGGACCTTCGCGGCGGGTATTCCGTATTCAAATTGACGAAGATCTATCCACCGAGTCCCCAGAAGTTCGATGTCGCGCGTCCAAAAGTCGTGAGAGACATCCAAGACATGCGCGCAAAGGCGGACTACGAAGCACTCGTGGACAGCCTGATGCAGAACGCTTCGTACAAGATCTACCGGAAAAACCTGAAATATGTTCTTGACCAAAGAGATTAAGGGCGTACTTGCGGCGGGAGCGTTCTTGATCCTGGCCGCAGCCCTTCTCGCGGGCTGTGATCTCGCCCGCCGCGTGCCGGACAATGCGATCGCGGTGGTCGGTAAAAAAGCGATCACGCCTGCGCACGTCACCCGGATGGTCGAGGAGATGGGCCTCGATTCGGATGACCCGCAGCTGCGCGCCCAGGTCGTAAACCAGTGGGTCGACCACCAGATCCTGCTGCACGAAGCTCGCCGGCGTGGCCTTTATCACGACAAGGAGATTTCACGCCGAGTGGAGCAGCTTCGCGAGGAGCTGATCATCAACAAACTCTACGATGTAGCGATCCACGTCGATCAGCCCTCCGACGAGCAGGTGGTCGCTTACTGGCAGGATCACACCGGGGAGTTCACACGGGTCACCGATGAAGTGCAGTTGATCATCGCCTATTCCCCGTCGCGCAGCACCGCCTGGTCCGTGCGAAACGGTATCGACCAGTCCCGCAGCGACGAAGAACTGATGGACGGTTTCAAAGATCTCGACTTCGACACCACCGGGTACATTTCGGTGGAACGCCTCCCCCGCCAGGTGACCCGGGCGATCGACCCGCTCCGTTCAGGACAGGCGTCCCTGCCCTTCCTGCTCGAGGGACGCTGGCTCGTTGTCAAACTGCTGGGACGGGAGAGTGCCGGCAAGACGCGCCCGCTCGACGAAATGATGCCGATCATTCGCGCACAACTGTACGCCGAGGAACGGGCACGCAACCAGATCTCCTACATTGAGGGATTGCGGCGGGAGGCGCGCCGCCACGGGATCGTGCGAATCAATACCCCCGCGATCCTCGAGATGGAACATCTCGCCCAGGACACCACTACAGCGAGCGGCACCACCGCTACCGCGGAGAAAGAGACGCCGGTAAGCGAATCGCCGACATTGGAAGAGAGCGCCGAGTCCGAGATTTCCCCAAGTGAAGAGGAAACAAAACCGCTCGAGGCCGCAGCTGTGGCGACCACGGGCCAGGAACCGGCGGACACATTTGATGCCGCGGGAACGGTTGTTGAGCCGAGCGGGGCGATTCCGGGAGCGGACTTGAGCACACCTGCGGATACCACGGCTTCGGACACCACTTCCACTGGAGACCAAGAGTGAAAAAGCTGATATACACCCTGCTCTTTTCGTTGCTCGCCATGCTGTTTTCACTCCCGGCCCCGGCCCAGACCGTAAAGCCCGAAAAACCTGAGCACACCCTTGTCGATCGTGTACTGGCGACCGTAAACGACGAGATCATCCTGGAATCGGAAGTGCTGCAATACGTGCAGGACATCGTACTCCGTAACCGCAGCATGTACTCGACGCCGGAGCAGGTGTACGCGCTACGCAACCAGATCCTCAACGAGCTGATCAACCAGAAGATTCTGCTCTCTGTCGCCGAGGAAGACACCAACGTCAAGGTCGAGGACCGCGAAATCGACCAGACGCTGGACCAGCGGATTAACCAGATCGTTCAGGAATTAGGCAGCGAGGAGGCGCTCGAGCAGTATTACGGCAAGCCGATCCGTCAGATCCGGCGTGAGTTCCGCAAACAAGTCCGCGACAACCTGATGATCGAACACCTGCGCTCGCAGAAGCTCCAGTCGGTTTCGGTGAACAAGGCGGAAGTCGAAGATTATTACAAGCGCAACAAGGACAACCTGCCCACGCTGCCCGAACGCTACCACCTCGCTCATATTCTCGTACAGGTGCAGCCCACCGAAGAGGCGACCAAGCGGGCGAAATCCCTGGCGGACAGCCTGTTCCGCGTGCTGATGACGGGGGGCAATTTCGAGGACCTGGCGATGCAGTACTCCGACGACCGCAGCACGGGAGCGAAAGGAGGCCTGCTCGGCACCACACAGCGCGGGGACCTGGTCCCGGAGTACGAATCGGTGGCCTTCGGTTTGAATGAAGGCGAGATCAGCGAACCAATCCGCTCACGGTTCGGCTTCCACATCATCCGGCTGAATTGGCGGCGCGGCGAAAAGATCAACACCAGCCACATTTTGATCAGCCTGCGGCCGACTGACGCCGACGCCAAGCGCGCGGAGGAGAAGGCGAAAGAGATCTACCAGAAGCTTCAGAACGGCGGAGACTTCGCCGCGCTGGCGAAGGAGTATTCCGACGACAAGGACAACGCTTCTCAGGGCGGAGATCTCGGCTGGTTCGACCTGAACAACCTGCAATCGGATTTTCGCGGCGTGGCGACGAAACTCGACACCGGCCAGTTCAGCCAGCCTTTCCGCACGCAGCTCGGGATTCACATTCTGAAGCTGCTCGCGAAGGAACCCGAACGCCCAGTCGACCTGAAACGGGACTGGGACCGGATCTCCCAGCTCGCGCTGGTGGAAAAGCAGGAGAAGGTGTACAACCGCTGGGTGGACGAACTGAAAAAGAACGTTTATATCGACGTCTACTCGGACACAACGGGTGTGCCTCAAGGCGGTTGATACCCAATACGGATTGAGATCAAAAGCCCGGTGAAGCTGTCTTCACCGGGCTTTCTCTATTTTCCGTTTCCGGTTCATAATCTCATTTTTATCAGGAACTCAACTGAAGGGCCGGGCCACCCTTCAATTTATGATGAGCAACCGTCCTATCGAAGCAATACGAGTTTTTTCGTTGAAACCTGTCCCGCTGAAGATTGTGCCCGAACGAAATAGACGCCGCTCGCGAGGGTCTGTTCCGGGCGCCAGATCACCGTGGCCGTGCCCGCCGTAGACGCCGGTACCTTCAGAGTTCCCACGGCTCGCCCCGTCAGATCATAAAACGTCAGCGTCGCTAAGGAATTGCCTGGCACAGTGATGCGAATTGTCACAGTGCCGTTGAGAGGATTTGGCCGCGCGGAATCGATTGCAAAACCATCAGGTTCGGCAAGAGAAGTTGGAAATACTGCTTCCGTAGTTGTATCCAAGATGGTTCCATCATACAGGATTTTA
>CAZIDZ010000002.1:218585-234958 GCA_964538455.1 uncultured bacterium | reverse complement strand
GGTATCAGGCGGGGTATCACCGTTTTGTCTTCGACGGCTCAGGGCTGCCGAGCGGCGTCTACTTCGTGCGCGCGGCGGTGCCGGGTGAGATGAACCAAGTGAGGAAGGTGGTGCTGATGAAATAAGGAAAATATTCCGGTAAGTTCATAAAGAGAAGCGTGGCCCGGGATGTGGACCGCAATCCATTCCCCGGGCGATCTACTTCATAGGACTATTGCAGCGGTGAAACCAGCATTTTGACCTCACCAACGTGCTCATAGCTCTGGGAATGGTCGATCAACTCAATGCCCGGATCTTCAATCCCGATTTCCTGGAACGCCGCTTCGGTCATCAACAGGTAGGAGTCCAGCCCGGTCTTTTCCTTCACGTCGTTCTTCATCATCCGGTGGGCGAGGATGACGTCGGATCCTAAAATCTCCTCGCGTTCGCCCATTTTCTTCACGAGGTATTCCCCGTAGTGGAGGAAGATCTTGAGGTCCAGTGTCGAGATCTGAGAGCATGCGTTACAGGAGCACGGAGGGTCGATCAGCATCTCGGCCATCTTGTCGGCGAACGCCCGGTAAATATCACTGACCTGATCGAACATCACTCTTCCGCTATCCAGCGCATCCGCAGGAACATAGCAGAGAATGGCATCGCCTTGGAAATTTGAAACGACGAGCGGGGGCTTGATCGATGCCAACTGGCTCTCGAAAAGGGCCTCAATGATGTGCTCGGCGTGGTCGAGCTCAGACTGGGTTAAAAAAGTGGTATAGCCCGTAATGTCGGTGATCAGGAAATACCCTTTGTCGATCATGCGTGCTCCGCTCCTGTCTTTTTGTCCCCCCTTCTGAAACGCCCCGTCAATCACGAATGCCAGGACGAGATCGTCCACGGACAGCCAGTATGTACGAACAAAACGTTGCAAGAGCACGTAGAGCATGGCTGGGAAGGGAGAAACCGGGTAGCTGCCGGACGTAGGACCGGATTTGACAATCGATCCTGTTTATTCGACGCAAGCGTTTAGCCTGTTGGACAATGTCGGGGGATTCGTGCTTTTACGGATACTCGCCAGATCTTATGGTTATCGACGATATTTCTTTTAACTCTGGCCGGGAAGCTTTCCAAATAAGAGCTGGCTCCAATTTTTCCCGATCTCCTTTCCTTCCCATTGCGTAAGGGCTTTCCGATAACTACAGTACTGACCGGTCAGTTTTGGGGGTATCGTCATGGCACGCTCCGACAAACGGCAACAGATCATGCTCGCGGCCGAACGGCTGCTCCGCCATCGGCACCTTCACCAGGTCACCCTCGACGAAGTAGCCCAGAAGGCGCATGTCGGGAAAGGGACTCTCTACCTCTATTTCAAGGACAAAGAGGACCTCTTTTTCCAGACCGCAATTTCGAGTTTCGATCAGCTTCGGATGGTGCTGGAGGAGCACGTCCCACGGGACGTCTCGTTCGACGAGTGCCTGCTTGACGCCTGCGAGCGGATTGTCGCCTATTTCGAGCAGCACCGTCCTTTGATGCGGATAATCCAGATCGAGGAGGGGCGGGTTATCTCCGGGAAAGGCAAGCTCCGTGAGCGGTGGCTGGAAAAGCGCAAGGAGCTGATCAACGCCCTCGCCACGATCATGAAGCACGGGATCGACGAGGGCCGCCTGAGGCGTGACGTCCCCGCTGTCGTGCTCGCGTTCTACCTGCTGGGCATGCTGCGGGCACGGGTGCGCGACCTGGGAGACGCCCCCGAGAAACAACGCAACCTCGAACTCCTGATCGAGCTTTTTCTGAGCGGAGCGGAACCTGGGAAGACGTCGGAGATCAAGCATAAGGAATCTGCATAGATGAACGAATCGGAAAAAGCACCGCGCAACGGAAGGCGTCCAATCCTGATCGGGCTTGGCCTGATCGGGTCGGTAGGACTGCTGATCACTGTGTACTGGTTTTTCTTCATGCGCGGCTATGTCAAATCGGATGACGCCCGTTTCGAAGCTGACCTGGTCGACATCGCGCCCCAGGTAGGCGGAACCCTGCAACGGATTTTCGTCCACGAGGGTGATTCAGTGCAAATCGATCAAACTCTGTTTCAGCTTGACGATGAAGCCCTTGCGGCGGCCGCCGCTCGCGCCGATGCCGCCGTGTCCTCGGCGCACGCCGCACTCGCGGTGGCGTCCGCAAACAATGAAAAGAGCGTTCACGGACCGCGCAACGAGGAGATCCGGATGGCCGAAGCCAGCGAGGCGAAAACCGCCGCCCAGGAAACCCTCGCCCGTTCCGACTGGGAGCGAATAGACGGACTGTACAAGACCGGGGCGGTATCCGAGTCCGAACGCGATCACGCCCGGACCCAATGGGAAACGGTAATGCACACTCACGAGGAGGCGCTGCAGCACCTTAAGCTTTTGAAAAGCGGTACCCGCCGGGAAGACCTGACGGTGTCCAACCAGAATGTGGAGCTCGCTCGTTCCCAGCTCGCGGCGGCCGAAGCAGCGGCTCGACAGGCGCATATCAGCCTCGAGGACGCTGACGTGAAAGCCCCGTTCAACGGCATCGTCGTCCGCATCTGGATCGAACCGGGGTCGGCGGCGTCACCGGGAAGGCCGGTGTTGACGCTGCTGAATCCAGCGACAATGCATGTCGCCGCCAACATCGAAGAGAAACAGCTGGCGAAGGTAGCCGTGGGCGATCACGCGGATATTTCGGTGGACGCCTATCCGCAGCTCGATTTGAACGGACGGGTGAGCACCATCCTGCGGGCGACGAATTCCCAATTCAGCCTGATGCCGTCGGAAGGGGTCAGCGGCACATTCGTCAAGGTCTCGCAGCGTGTGCCTCTGCGGATCGACATCGATCGGCTACCCGACCTGCCGCTGAGCCCCGGACTGTCCGTGGAGATCCGCATCAACGTTCACCATCGCGGAAAACCAGCCGCGTTCGCACAGCGCCATGACTGACAATTCATCGAACCACCGCTGGTTCGTTCTCGTCATCGTCATGTTGGGCACCTTCATGGCGATTCTGGACTCCAGCATCGTCAACGTCGCCCTGCCCCACATGATGAGCACCTTCGGGGTAAATCGAAACCAGATCGAGTGGGTGGCCACAGGCTTCATGCTCGCCTCGGCCGTGGCGATGCCCCTCGTTGGATGGTTTGTCAGCCGTGTCGGGCATAAGGCCCTGTACGTCGCTGCACTCGCGATGTTCACGCTAGGATCGGCGGCGTGCGCCCTCTCCTGGAGTTACAACAGCCTGATCGTCGCGCGGGTTCTCCAGGCGGTCGGCGGCGGTGCGATCCAGCCGGTGGGGATGGCGATTATCGCCGACCTGTTTGAACCGCGCGAACGTGGGCGCGCGCTCGGCCTCTGGGGCACCGGGATCATGATCGGCCCCGCCTTGGGTCCGACCCTCGGCGGCTACCTGACGGATTGGTTCAGCTGGCGGACGATCTTCTCGGTGAACCTGCCGATAGGGGTGATCACCCTGCTGCTCGCGATTGCCGTGATGCGAAGCGACAGCGAATCAGCAAGAGAACGCCGACCCTTCGACTGGTGGGGCTTTCTCTTCCTCTCAATGGCGTTGATCGGCGGTTTGCTCGCGCTTTCCAAGGGCCAGGAAAAGGGGTGGGATTCAGGCTTGATCCGCACCTACATGATTCTCTCCTTCATCGGCACCGTGATGTTCATCAGCGTCGAAAAGAGCATTGCAAAACCCCTGCTCGATCTATCGCTGTTCCGCTACCGCAATTATTCGCTCTCGATGATTCTCGCCCTGTTCCGCGCCGTGGGGCTTTTCGGCGGAGTTTTCCTGCTGCCCATTTTCCTTGAAAGCGTCGTCGGCTACACGACGATTCAGACCGGCCTGTGGATGATGCCCGGGGCGGTGGCGGTGGGGGCAATGATGCCGGTCGCAGGACGTCTTTCGGACAAGTACAACCCGGGGTGGCTGGTCGCCATCGGGGCGATGCTGACCGCGGTATCACTAATCCTCTACGGCCACCTTGAACCCCGTTCGAGCGGACTCATGATCATCGGCCCTCAGTTGATACGCGGTGTCGGGCTGGCATTGATGATGGCCCCTCTGATGACCACCGCGATCAACGCGGTGCCCCGCGACAAGGTGGCGACCGCATCGAGTTTCCTCAATGTCGCGCAACGTGTCGGCGGCTCCTTCGGCATCGCCATGCTGAACACTTTCGTCACCGACTCCGTCCTGCGGCATTCCGTACACATCGGAACTGCACTGGCGCCCCAAAGCCAGCGATTTCAGCATTTTTCCGGCCATACGACGGCTGCCCTCGCGATGCAAACCCACCAATCACTCGCCTCTCTCTCCTCGCTCGGATCGATGATCGCCGACCGGATCATTTCGATCAACGCGACGGTGCTCGGCTTCGAGAATGGATTTGTCATTGGCGGATTCATCGTAATCGCTGGGATACCGCTGGCGCTAATGCTGAAAAAGGATTATTGAAACGGGTGGGTAATATCCTCCGGCTAGCGCTGACGCTTGAAAAGTTGGCTCGTCAAAAAACGAAAACCCGACTAACTTCCATCGTAACCCGTTGCTTTTAAAGCACAACGAAACGAAGCGGTCATTTTCTGAATCAGCCCCCGACCTAGCTGAAACCTCGTGCTAATTATCCAGGTCTAATTGCAGAGTTCTATGGGCCGGGTGTTTATCCAGGGGGCCCAATATGCTTGCCCAGATGCTGCTTCAATTCTTCCGTAATCAGCGCAAGAGCCTGTTTTACAGCATCATCAACATTGCTGGATTGGCCATTGGCCTTGCGGCTTTTCTGCTCATCGCGTTATACGTCCATCACGAAACCAGCTATGATTCCCGGTTTACCAACGCGAATCGAATTTTCCAATTGACCCTAAGGGCTAAAATTGGAGATCAGCCCGAAATAAGGCTGCACACAGCCTCAAGCCCGATGGGGCCCGGAATTGCCAGTGAAATCAGCGGGATTGATCGATTTCTTCGTCTTCTCACGAGGAACGTTGAATTGGTGTTGCGTGCCGGGAATAACACCTTCACCGAATCCAATTTTACTTTTGCAGATTCCACCTTCTTCCAATTCTTTGATTATCCTATCCTTGCAGGTGATCCTCGCACAATGTTGACCCTGCCTGGTTCTATCGTCCTTTCCGATGACGCCGCGATAAAATACTTCGGCAGTATCAATGCTGTCGGTAGGGAAATCACCTTCCCGACCAGCGGCCGGAAGGCCACCGTAACCGGTGTATTCAAACAGAGCGACTATCCCACTCATTTACCAAGAATCAACGTCTTGCGCTCATGGACTTCGCTTGGAAGAAGCGACGATATAGACTGGGGCGGCAACAATTTATTCCCGACCTATTTCATGGTCGACAGGAAAACGGACGTACGAAACCTTGTGAGTCTGATCAACTCCACCTGCCTCAATCATTTGCAGGGTTTCATCGCAGCAACCGGTACAAAAGACCTGAGCGCGGGCCTGCGACCATTAAGAAGCATACACCTCGATCCAAGCTTCGAATCCTCAATCTGGGGTGAAACGAACAACTCGCGGCTGATGGTTTCACTGCTCGGTATGGTTGGAATCTTCATTCTTGTCATTGCCGTGCTGAATTACATCAACCTCGCCACTTCGAGAGCGACCGTGCGGGCAAGGTCGGTGGGGATAAGCAAGACACTCGGTGCGACACGCGGTCATTTAATGGCAAAATTCATGATCGAATCGGTTGTCGTCACGTTGGCATCGGCGATCGTCGCACTTCTTATTGTCAAATTATTGCTCAGGCCTGTTGACACTATTTTCAACATGAATCTCGAAGTTTACTTCCTTAAGACACCCGTCCAGATAGGATCGATCCTTCTATTGTCATTCGCCACAGGTATCGCCGCCGGCATCTACCCCGCATTTGTTCTCGCTCGCCTCCAACCTCTTTCAATGCTGCGTCGGGACGAGGCTGGAGGGATCAGGGGTACCAAATTGCGCTCGCTGCTGGTCGTGCTCCAGTTCAGTATATCCATGCTGTTGATTGTCGGGACGGTCGTGGTGATGAAACAGATGCATTTCCTGTTCACCGCCGATCTTGGATTCAACAAGGACCAGATGGTCGCCGTTAGGTTGTCTAACTGGGACTTGATGACAAGACATGAATTGTTTCAGGACGAGATGATGAAAGTTAGCGGGGTTCTTGCGACCACAGCAGCCGATTATCCTCCCTATAGAATCGGAACGGATCTACTTCACCATGTTCCGGGTACGCCGGACGATCAAACTGAACTGCTGAATGTATATCCTGTCGATTTTAATTTCATCCCGGTTTTCGAAATGAAAATCGTGGAAGGCCGCAATTTTCAACCGGGCATGTCCACGGATTCCACCGACGCCATTATCCTCAACGAAGCAGCTGTTAAGCGCCTCGGCCTGGAGCATCCCATTGGGAAGATCATTGAGCGGCCCTCCATCAGCAACACATTTAAATATCAACGGAAGGTGATTGT
The DNA here is from genome assembly GCA_964538455.1 of uncultured bacterium. GTDB lineage: Bacteria > Electryoneota > Electryoneia > Electryoneales > Electryoneaceae > JAZDLX01. The sequence continues at coordinate 228,484 of CAZIDZ010000002.1, read as the reverse complement.
CGGCGTGGTGAGGGATTTCCACTTCCAGTCGATGTACAATGAGATCAGACCGCTTGCGATGGAACCGGTACAGGGGCAGCCTGTATATGTGTTTTTCAGATTGCAACCGGAACGAATCCCTGAAATCATGACGGCAATGAAGGACATCTGGAAAGACTTTTCCTCCGACCTGCCCCTCAACCTCAAATTCGTCGACGAAGAATTCAACAGCATGTATGGCACGGAATTGCAGTTGACCAAGATGCTCGATTTCTTCTCAATCGTGGCCATTTTCATCGCCAGCCTTGGGTTGCTGGCGCTGGCAACATTCACTGTCGAACAGCGTCGCAGGGAGATTGCGATTCGAAAAGTCCTCGGGGCCTCTTCGGACAAACTGGCGGCTATGATCGTCAGGGAATATCTCGTCCTCACCGGAATCGCGTTCCTTCTCGAAGTACCGTTTGCACTTTTCGCACTTCGAAGCTGGTTGAACCAGTTTGCGTATAAGGTTGAACTGAATTCGGTGCCATTCGTTCTGACCCTTCTCGCGGCTATCGTTCTCACGTTTCTCACAACGGGGACCCAGGCGCTTCAGGCAGCCAACAACAATCCAGTGAATGAACTGCGAAACGAGTGATTGAATTCGCTTCTAGCCCGATCTTTGGAAATAAGAAAAAGGGCTTCGCCGAAAGCGAAGCCCTTTGAATCTCCAAACCGTCTTGGTTTACCGGACAAGCACAATCCGGCGAGTTTGAACGGTACCGTTCTCAAGCTGTGCCCGGACGAAATAGACACCGCTGGAGAGATTGGCCGCGTTGAACGTATAGCGGTGATCGCCGGCGCTGACCGTACCGTTCTGAAGCACGGCAACCTGGCGGCCGAGAACGTCGAAGACACGCAGCTCAAGCCTGCCGGTTTTGCTCAGGTGAACCGGGACGATCGTTGACGGGTTGAACGGATTCGGGTAGGCGAGCCCGAGTTTGAATGTACCCGGGATGCTGACGATGCGCTCGGCGACGCCGTTCAGCACCGGCATCGTGAAGGTCCAGACGCGAGAATAGTCGCTCATCGCACCTTCGGTGGTCTTGGCTTTGATGCGAACCATGTAGGTTTCGCCGTCAACCAGACCGTTCAACCAGACCTTCGCGGAATCCACGCCACCAAGAGGTATGAACACTTCATCTGTGGCGTTCGCCACTTCGACAAAGAAGCTGTCCACATCCGTGTGGCCGAACCAGTTCATCGTCAACTCAGCACGGTTGGTGTCGCGGTTCGCCACAACGTAAGGTATGTAGGCGGTGCCGAGCATCGTGGATCTGAACGCACGATACTGAGTCGGGTAGCCACCGAAGTAGCCGGGATATTGATTGAAATTGATTTCCCAAACGATGTTTCCGCTCGGTGTTACTTCGGTGACGGCGTAATCGGTACCGTATCCCCAACAGATGATTGTATTGCCATTGTCCAGGCGGCGGTTGCTCCCGGTGGCAAAGGAATAACCCTGGGTCATGTTTGGCCGGTGATAGTGCCAGACCATCTCCGCCGTCATGTTGTCTTCATCCACGACGAAATACTTCGCGAGGCTGGAATCCGACGCGCCGGTGCCGTTGTCATAGACGGAGATTTCGCCGTTGGGCCACCTGCGGACGTCATGCTGGGCGTCGAAGGCGCTGTCCGGCGTCGTCCCAAGGAAAGTGAACTGGTTGCCGGGGCCGCCGCCGAGTTTCCACATCACATCGCCGTCATCCGGCTGTCCGGGGTCCACGCGAATTTTGGCCACGGTGCTGGTGAAACGGTTGGATATCAGGATGTTTCCATCAGTATCCACCTCGATGGCGTTGGTGTGGAGATGTTCGCCGGACGTAGCCGGATTGCCTTGCATATTTGTTATCCACCTCGTCGTGTCGTAGCTGTCGGTGAAGGGGATCTCATCCAGGTGATCGAGGCTCTTCCAGGTCCACACCGCGTCGTGGGTCACGGGATCGAGTTTCATGATTGCATCGGCGCCCACATCAAATTCAGTAGACGCGCCTTCAAAGTACTGCGACATATCCATCACGGAATCGTAGTGCGCTTCGATCCAGTAGTACCCGTCATCGTCGATGAGAAACTCGTGCGTGTCGATGCGGTAGTAGTGATCATCGATTTGAGGAGCGGAGATGGTATCCACCGGCACGAAATTCGTATCCACGAGGACATACTGGGTTGAAATGATTGCGCCGTTGATGTCGTATCCGATCAGGTGGGCGTTATCAAAGGGTTGGAAATTGTGGGTGTAATTGCCGTCGGTCGCACGGTCGAAATACCGGATGTTCCCCTCGTTGTCCACGATCTCGGTATAACCCACCACCGGCAGCGCCGGTCCAAATCCCAGCAGCTGCACGTCAAAATAAACATAGCCGGGAGCAACACTGTCTGCATCAACCGTAAAATCGATCGGCGTGATGAAATCACTCGGTAGCGCCACCTCGTTCAATGGTGAGTCGATTTCTGTCAGAGAGTACTGAGCCATCGCAACACTCGCCAGCAGAAAGCTGGAGATAAGAACGATCCCAAAACGTTTCATGCTTCCTCCCCATATCTTGAGAGCTTTTGTCTTCCCGAGGACTACCGGATCAGTTGCACCTTGCGCACCGCGTTGAAGGCGTCACCGCTCACTCGCAGCAAGTAAACTCCGCTGGAGAGACGGTCCGGCTGAATGTTGAATCGGTGCCAGCCCGCACCCATCCGGCCAACATCGCGGCTCCAAACGGTCTGGCCGAGGACGTTTACCAGTCCCAGGCGTATCGTCGAGGTCTGCTCCAGCGTAAACGCAATGTTCAACGAAGGATTGAAGGGATTGGGCCACGCCTGAACGAGCATGGGCGAGCGGGGCGTAGCTGTCACGATCTCTGGTACGGACAACGTAGACGTTTCGGCAGGGTGCGCAGGATCGGTGAGGTCGAACACGCGCAGGACCCCGGCCGCCTCCACGATCAGATAGCCATTCTCCATCACCTCCGCAGTCACGGTTGTATCCAACAGGGCATCGACTCCGACGGCCGGGGACGATGGCGTCGAAACATCCATCACGCGAATTCCCCAGGCGTCCGTATCAACGTCCCCGTAGTAATCAAATGCGGCGTATACATGGGTGCCGTTTGGAACCAGCCCGGTGTAGTCAAGCTCGTTGAGGTAGGACTCGCTGCCCGTAGGTGTTCCATGATAGCCGACAGCCTGGGGATTGGACGGATCGGTGAGGTCGTACACGATGAATCCCTCTTCCGAGACATAACTGAACTCGGATTCCCAATATCCGTCCGAATTGGCGTAGACTGTCGATCCATCAACCGCGAGATGACGCGGCGGGTACGTTGCTTCCGTCGCGATGGTCGGAAGCGTGTCGGCAGCCACCGCATCGAGCACTTCCAGACCCGCCGAGCTTGCGACCAGCAGCCTGTCCTCCGAAAGCGGCGCGATGGCCTCGACCGTCTTTGACCCCGTACGACACCCTGTGAATTGCAGGGCTTGGGCGTCCGATACGTCAATCCGGGTAACTGTCGTGCCCTCTGCGATAAACATGTTGCTGCCTGCGGCGACGATGTGAAAGGCGGCGGAATCCGAATTTTGTACGCGTACGGCGGGATGAGCAGGATCCGCAAGGCCCAGGATCACGAACCCCTCGTTTCCCAACGCTGCATATAGGCTGTCGCCGTCGAGCGCAAGCTCCGAACCAAGCGATCCGAGGCTCACCCTGGAGGTGAACCACAGCTTACCTGAATCGGAGAGTCGAGCAGTGGTCAGGAACCCATCTTCCGACAGCGCGTAGAGATACCCATTCTGCGCCACCATCGAAACATCCTGTCCACTGGTTTGGGAGAAGGTTCGCGTTGGACAAAGGAGCGAAACCGCCGCGATGAAAATCGCCAACGGCACCACCACAACACGGTTTCCTGCGGGAAAGTACCACCTCTTGAGCGGGGAAGTGGATGAATGCAAGATTCTCGATGCCTCGCGTTAGAAGTCCTATAGAGTCCCGGGCAAATCCCATTTCAAATTGCCATAGATGGCAATGTATCGTTCTATCTGCCCGCTGGCAACCAATGCTCCATACTGTTAGGCTATTATTGTACATTGAAAATTCCACTGTCCTTCACACGAGATCGCAATGAGACAGTTTGCAGTGACATTTATTCTCCTGATCGGCTTCCTCAAGGCGTTCCAATCCCAAGCTGCCTCTCTTTATCCCATTTATCCTCAGCAGGATTTCATATGCGTGGATCCTGATGATCCAGTGCTCATCGAGGCTCATCCTCCGGCGCCCCACGCGCCAATGATCGAAGTGACGTCGGCCGCCGGGACCTTGTGGCCCGGTGCAGTTGTTTCTCCCAACGGTGGCCGTACGTGGTCGTTCAAGCCCCAGGTCCCCTACCCTTCGGGCGAACGGATGCGCGTGCAGGTCCGCGGCAATGGTACGGCTTTCACGTATTCCTTCGTTGTTACCCCTGGACTTACGATCGCTCAACAGGAGATCATCGACCGGGCGGACGCACGAGGATCGGATCGGACCTTGCTCTCGGATCGAATCAGAAGCCGGCGAAGCATGGCCGGTCAATCCACAGTCAGCAGCGTGGCCGATCTCCCCTCCGACTTCCCGACGTTCCACTTGACACGCACAGGAGAGGTGGAACCGGGATATCTCTACATGGTCGCGTTCTACGGAGCCAACGCGTCCGCGAGAATCCATTACGCTATCGTTATGGACGACACCGGAAAGGTGGTCTTTTTTCGGACGTTGCCGGGCGTTTGGGATGAGACTTTCGAACCATTCGATGACAGCAGGCGGATCCTGCAGATGGACCTCAATCACGGACAATTTCTCCTGCTCGATACGACGTTGACTGTAAAAGCGACGTACAAGGCCCAGGGTGCAAATACGGATTTTCACGACGCCCGGCTTCTCCCAAATGGAAATTTGATCCTTATCGCGTATAGGGACCGAGTCATGGACCTCACTAACATCGGCGGTCCAGCGACCGCGAGGGTCCGAGAGTCCATAATCCAGGAATTGACGCCCGGGGGCGACCTGGTGCGTTACTGGCGAAGCCTCGATCACCAGGATGAGATACCGATCAGCGACGTGCGCGACAGCGTCATCCTGACTTGGGCTGTCGTTGACTACATGCACACCAATTCCATTCAGGTCGATACGGACGGAAACCTGATCCTGTCTCATCGAAATCTAAGTGAAGTCAACAAAATCCACTGGGGCGGCCCGGAACACGGCAAGGTGATGTGGCGGCTTTGGGGAAAGCACCCCACGCTGGTGCTTACGAATCGCGATGAGGACCGGCGGATCTCCGCCCAGCATGACGCTCGCAGGCTGCCAGACGGCAAGGTGATGATGTTCGACAACGGTTCATTCAGCTTTCCGTATTACGCCAGGGTGGTCGCCTACACCATCAATGAAGCGGACAGCACGGCGACCATGGCCTGGCAGAAGGATGAGAACAAGCAGTACCCCAGTTCTTCCCGGGGAAGCAGCCAATTGCTGCCGGGCGGAGGCATTCTGGCCAGCTGGGGAATCCATCCTTATGGAAATCCTACTGCAATTGAATGGAACGCATCGGGAGGCGTGGTCGCGGAGCTCTACTTCGACAAGGTAGGCGACAACGAGGTTACGACCTATCGAGTCCGCAAGTCAACAATGCTGCCGAAACCCGTGGCGACCCAGTTGATGGGCGAGACGTTTGGGAACGGGTATCGCCTCTACTTCTGCAAATTCAACGATCCCGACGTCGCCGGCTATCGAATCATTCTCACCGACCCAAACCAAGCGGTGCAGACACGCGTCGTGGATAACGCAACGAGTCTCTTGTTGAGTGACCTATGGCCCTCGGGGACCTGGACCGCGAAGGCGGTCGCGTTGAATTCTTCGGGAAATGCTGTCGGAGACACGTCCGCCACGCTCACCTTTGAATACGTCACGAGTTCCGCGGCAGAACCGTCCGCTACCGCACCGGGCACACCCCTGCTGCTCGATGTCTGGCCCAATCCTTTCAACGGGATCGCACGATTCACCGTTTATCTTGCCTCGCCGGACCAAATCGGCTGGCGGCTATATAACAACCTCGGGAGAAGGGTATTGTCGCGGCCATCCCGGAATTTGTCCCCCGGGCCGCATCCATTTCGTGTAAACCTCTCCGGTTTTCCCAGCGGCGTCTATTTCCTGAAGATTTCGAGCGTGCGGCAGGGTACCGCCACGCGCAAAATCGTACTGATCCGCTGATTTTAGTTTTTAGCTGCCATGGCAAACAACCCCCGGAGCCCCGTCATGCGGCTGACTCCGGGCTCTTTCCGTATCTGTGACCCCGATCACGAGTCAGCAAGAGGAGTTCCAAGACGTTATTGCTGCACACGATGAAGTGCGCGGACGGACCGGAGGTCATTCCCTCTGATCGGCCTCAGCTACCCGCATGACGTTCAAGTATTACTTCAAGTCCTAGTCGAAAACGGAGGCGAGTGCGGGAGGACCCCCTGGGTGACCGGCTCCGGAGCACACACAAATCCAAATCTTCGGGTCCATTCGAATCAATACTGTCTTGACCCGGCATCATCGTAAAACAACAACTAAGTCGAGCATTTTGAGGCATCTAGCCTTGCATGGAGCTGTTTTTATTTGCTCTTGATGGATTCTAACTCTTCTGATTTTTCGAGTTTTACATATTCATTTATTTCTTGCTCCTTCGTCTTGCATCTTTGCACGGTTGATAGCGGACATCATGTATATTAACCTTCGCAGAAATAACAATGGCGTCTATTTGGCGACAACGTACTTGAGCGTCGACAAGGGCGGGTTAAGGGGCAGGCATTGGAAACGGATGCGCTTCAAGACATCATCAAATCACTGAACCGCGACCTTGAAGAAAAGCGGGTTGAATTATCCCGCCTCCGGCTGCTGGCAGATGCAATGGGCGAAGGTATTCAAGATCCAGACTACTTTAATCGCGTTTGTATGGCTATTAACCAGATTTTAAACGCTTCGATTACTGCAATTTTCTGGGTCCGTAAGCGCGTTCCGGCAGGATGGTGGCTGGGCGCCTGGTCATCCAAATCCCCACGGCATTATCCGCTGCAGAGCATTATCCCAAACGAACAGGATGAGTCTCTCGGCGCTTCCTGGAAGGAGCAGAGACCGCTTTGGGTGAATGATCCGGCCGGCGAGACGATTGTCAAGATGTGGGGATTTGCCGCCGGTGAGACGCCCCCGATCGCATTAATCCCCTTGAAAGCCAACGGGTTGCGCAGCGGAATGCTCATCATCATCGATCCCGTTCTGAACGTCAATGAAAATCACCGCCAGCAACACCTGGAGATGATCCAGGTTCCGGTGAACGCAGGTATCTTTAACCGCCTGCTTTACAAAAACCGCCAGGATTCCGAGGAGGAGCTCCGGGATCTATTCGACAACGCATCGGACATGGTGGTTGTCGCGTATCACGACGGGATCATCCGCGACTGCAACCGGGCGTTCATCGAGACGCTGGGGCTCGAGGGCGATCCACGCGGGCAGCGACTCGCCGAGATGATTGTCGAGGAGCGGGGAAACATCCTCGACGAAGTCTGGGTGCGCCTCCTCTCCGGCGAGGTTGTGCGAAACGTGGACGTGCGGCTGCGGGGCGCGGACGGGAAGATGATCGACGCCGAACTTTCCGGCAGCGCTCGAACCCTGCTCTCCGGGCGACCCGGGATCATCCGGCTCTACATGCGCGACTTGAGCGAACGGAGAGAAGCGGAGCGGAGGCAGCGGGAGTTGGAACTCGAGGTCGAACTCGCAAACCACCGGAAACTCGCCCAAGTGGGATTGTACGTCTCAGGCATCGCGCACAACCTGCAAAACCCGGTTCAGGTGCTGCTCGGGTATATCAGCCTCCTTCGGGACAAGGGGTCACAAATCGAAGAGCTCGGCGAGTTGGAAAAATCGACCCAGCGGATTATGGGCATCATCCAGAACCTGCTGCAAAAGATGAGGCAGGAGCAGAGCACCGCGATCTCCTCGATCGACCTGAACGAACTGCTGAACAACGAGCTGACCTTTCTGGACGCGAACTTATTCTACAAGCACCAGGTGGAGAAACAGTACTCGTTTGACGACTCACTTCCCCCAGTGCGAGGAGTCTACAGCGATTTTTCGCAGTCTATCATGAATATCGTTTACAACGCGCTGGAGGCGATGACAGAGGCCAAAGAAAGGATTCTGGGCATCCGCACCTCGTTCGATCCGGAAACGGAGTGCGCGATCATCGAGATTTCCGACACGGGCTTCGGGATTCCAGAGCAAGTCCAACAGCGGATTTTTGAGCCCTTCTTCAGCACGAAGAGGAATGGATCGGGCGGATCCCCCCACGATCTCCATGGCGGCACAGGTCTCGGTCTATCGAGTAGCCTGGCCTTGTTGAAACCCTACGGAGGCTCGATCGAATTTGACTCCAATCCGGAGAACGGTACAACGTTCCGCCTGCACATCCCTGTGCAAGGAGGCCCGCAATGAGCGAGTCCATCCAAATCCTGCTCGTCGGGAAAGATCCCAACATGTTCTCTCCAATCGAGGCGGCATTGACCACCTCCGAGGCTTATCAATTCTCTGTCGCCAGCGATCTCGAGAAAGCCCTGCTGAGTATTGCACAGCGCATTCCCAACCTGATCATCACTGCGTGGGACCTTGACGGCCGCACCGCTCTCGACCTGATCGACGTTTTGAAAACTCAGAAGGAATGGGAACCCGTCCAGGTGCTCGTCTACGGCGAGGGAGTGAAACACTCCGACATCCAGTCTGCAAAATCCCGGGGTGCGCTGGACGTGCTCAACTTCCCCGTAAACCGCCGCGTTCTGCAGCAGCACCTGGACAACGTCGCCGATCGCGTGCGCGAAATGGCAGAGGGGCCGAAGGTGGAAACAGCTCCGGAAATTCGTCATCGCCTGCTGCAAGTAGAGAGGATCGCCCCGCTCCCCGCACTGGTCAAGGAAATCCTCGACGTGCATGAAAATCCGGAGGCCACCGCAAAATCGATGGCTGAAGTGATCAAGAAAGACCAGTCGCTGACAAGCCGTGTGCTGCGGATCGTAAACAGCGCGTACTACGGCTTCCACCGGAAGATCGGCAACACTCGCGACGCTGTTGTGCTGCTCGGCTTCGAGGAAATCAAGAACATCACCCTGGCGGCATGCCTGATGGACACTTTCCCGCTGGAAGGAGTGGGCAGGTTCCAACCGAAGGAATTCTGGCTTCACTCAATCGCCAGCGCTTATGTCGCCCGTGCGCTCGCCTCGCGCGTTAAAAGCCTCACACCGGAGAACGCTTTTGTCATGGGGCTGCTGCACGACATCGGCAAGGCAGTTCTCTTCCAACATTTCCCGGACACCTACTCGAAGGTCCTTGAAGCGGCGGATGAGAAGGGGACGCCACTCAACGAAATCGAACAACAGATGATGAAAATCGATCACGCCGAGGTGGGCGGCATCGTCGCCGAGAGTTGGGATCTCCCGACTCCGCTGGTGCGCGCGATCAGACTGCACCATTCACCGGATGATGCCGAGGTGGGGTATGAATCCTACGTCGCGAATGTCGCCAATTATTTCGCGCACAAGCAAAACGTCGGCAGCAGCGGGACACCCAAGTTTCTCCCACCCTCCTCCTTCGCAGGTCCGGCGCTGGGGCACGAAGGTCCAATCGACGACCTCTTCGAAGAGTTGGATGTGGACCTCCCCGGCCTGCGTCACCTGCTTCCCCATCTGTGAGAAGGCAGAAGTAATAAGGTGACACGTAGCTTTTAATCCTCGCGGAGAGGAGTAATCTGCTCCGCCTTTGCTGACGCCCAGGAGGCAAAATCCCCCGCGTCGATGTGCTCGCGCATCGCCGCCATCAGCCGGTAGAAGAACGA
>CAZIDZ010000002.1:171594-218485 GCA_964538455.1 uncultured bacterium | reverse complement strand
AATCCCCCGCGTCGATGTGCTCGCGCATCGCCGCCATCAGCCGGTAGAAGAACGAAAGGTTGTGCACGCTGCCGAGCTTCAGTGCGAGCAGCTCCTGGGAGACATAGAGATGGCGGATGTAGCCCCGGCTGTACTGGGTGCATGCCGGGCAGGGACATCCCTCCTCTACAGGACGGTCATCGTTGGCCCAGCGGGCGTTGCGCATGTTCAGCCTGCCGTTCATCGTGAACAGGGTGCCGTTGCGGCCGTTGCGCGTGGGCACCACACAGTCGAAGAGGTCGATGCCCCGCCCCACCTGGTCAAGCAGATCCTCCGGCCTGCCGACACCCATGGAATAGCGAAAACGGTCGTCTGGCAGGCAGGACGTGACGATGTCCACGGCCTCCCTTGTCTGTGTACTATCCTCCCCCACCGTCAGGCCGCCGATGGCATAGGCTGCAGCATCAAGAGCCGCGAACCGCTCCGCCTCCCGGCGGCGCAGAAGTTCATAGAAAGACCCTTGCACGATGGGCAGGAGAACCTGCTCATGACCGTATTTCGGTTGACTCTCCTCGAACGCCTTGATCCCGCGCTCCAGCCAGCGCCATGTGCGCTGCGCCGCGTCGTCCGCCTCTTTCTCTTTCGCGGGCCAGCCGACGAGATGGTCGAGAGGCATGACAAAATCTGCCCCGATGGATCGTTGGATCTCGATTACTTTTTCTGGAGTGAACAGGTGCTTGCTGCCGTCGATGTGGCTGCGGAAGGTGACTCCCTCCTCCCTCACCTTGCGGAAGTCGCTGAGGGAAAAAACCTGGAAACCGCCGCTGTCCACGAGGACCGGTCTGTCCCACGCCATGAACCGGTGCAGCCCGCCCATTTTTTCGAGAACGTCTATCCCGGGGCGGAGGTAGAGGTGATAGGCGTTGGCGAGCGTGATCTCGGCGCCGAGCTCCTTCAGCTCACGGGTTTCGACACCCTTGACCGAACCCACCGTGCCGACCGACATGAAATTGGGGGTCTGCACCGATCCGTGATCGGTTTCAATCATGCCCCGCCGCGCACGCCCGGAGGTTGCCGTAATACGAAAGAGTTGCCTCACTTGTCACCATGCCTAGGGTTTATATGCTGATCATGATGCTTGCTGTAACCATCCTTGAACTGCATCCCCGGTTTACGGCCTCGTTTTGCCGGGATCATCGCGTGACCCGTCATTGACTCCAGTTCCCGAAGGAATTCGGTATCCCCCAGAACACGGCCGGTGCGAGCATGAAAAGCCGGACGTTCCACCGTCTCCTGCTTCACCCCTTCCGCAAGAAATCCCGGATAGTTCTCCGTTCTCTCCAATACAGGCGCCACAATAACAAGTCCATCATCTTTGCCATCGAAATGGGCACCTGCACTACTCCACGGATATTTTTCCGGGGAATTCACGATACCCGCACGAACGGGATTCAGTTCGATGTAGCGAACCGCGCGAAGAAGGTAGGTATCCTGCATCGGATAGGATTGAAAACGGCCCTGCCAAAGATAGCCGGTCCAGTTTTCGCGGGAATTGATCATGCGGGTGTATTGGCGGTGGGTCTGCGAGAGAACCAGCGCAAGGTGGTCGACCTCACTGGGAACAAGAATCAGATGAACGTGATTGGGCATGAGACAGTATGCCCAAATTTCGATGCCGACCTCCGCACACTCTTTCTTGAGTAAGTACTTATAGAAACGATAATCATCGTCCTGAAAAAATACCTTCTGCTTTCTATTTCCTCGTTGTACCACATGGTGGGGTAATCCAGGGATGACGATTCTTGCTGAGCGGGCCATTACAGTACCTCCGTACAAATTAAAAAGGGGACACGTACCTTTTAATTTCGTTTCTTCCACTTGCACCACAAAATAGGACAACTAAGAAATTAAAAGGTACGTGTCCCCTTTTTAATTTTCTCAGTTCGATGCGATATCCAGCGCCTCCTCCAATGTTTTCGCGGGGATCACCTTCAATCCCTTCGGCATGTCACCCTTCCACCCCGCCGGGATGATCGCGGTTTTCAGCGAAAGGTGTGCCGCTTCCGAGAGGCGGCGGTCCATCGCCTGGACCGCGCGAAGTTCGCCGGTCAATCCCACCTCGCCGATCAGCACGGTGTTTGCCGCGAGAGGACGGTCACGCAGACTGCTGAAGATCGCGGCGCAGGCCGCCAGGTCCGCCCCGCTATCCTCGAGGCGCACACCACCGGTGGCGTTGAGGAAAACGTCACGCCCGGCGAGCCCAAGGCCGACGCGTTTTTCAAGCACCGCAATCCACATCGCCATTCGCCGGGGATCGACACCGGTACCATTTCGTTGCGGACTTGCGTAGAGACTCGCGGTGACCAGCGCTTCGATTTCGATCAGCATCGGCCGGCTGCCGCGCACCACCGGCGCTACGGCGACGCCACTCACCGGTGTCTCACGAATCGCTACGAACCGCCGGCTTGGATCGGAGATGCCGACGAGTCCGCCTCCGGTCATCTCGAACACACCGAGCTCGCCTGTTGCGCCGTGGCGATTTTTCAACGTCCGCAGGAGGCGAACGCTGCCGAGATTGTCTCCCTCAAACATCAGCACCGCGTCCACAAGGTGCTCGACAACGCGTGGTCCCGCGACCGCGCCCTCCTTTGTCACGTGACCGACCAGCGTCACCGTCGCGCCCGTGCGGTGGGCGTGATCCGACCACAGCGAAGCGACCTCCCGCACCTGCGTCACCGTACCGGGAGCGCTGTCGAACTCCTCGCGGCGGCATGTCTGGATCGAATCGACAACGATCAGTCCGGGTTTCAGCTTTTCCGCCCAGCCGAGCGCGGCATCGGCGTCACCATCCCCGAGCACCTGGAGGTTCCTGCTGGGTAGCTCGAGGCGCTCCGAGCGGAGACGGATTTGCCCCGGCGCCTCCTCAGCGGAGACGTAGAGCACGCCCACTCCCTGGGCGGCCATCTCGGCCGCCGCCTGAAGCATCAAGGTCGATTTACCCACGCCGGGATCGCCGCCGATCAGCACCGTGGAGCCGGAAACAAATCCTCCGCCGAGCACCCGGTCCAGCTCCGCGATGCCACTGGCGAGGCGCGGTGTTCTGTCCGGAGCGATTTCCGCGAGCACCGCCGGCTCGACTCTTTCCGTCCGCCGGCCGCCGCGCCCTCTCGCCCCAGAAGAAGCCATCGGCGCAATCTTCTCCTCGGTGAGCGTATTCCATGCGCCGCAGGTGGGGCATCGTCCCAGCCAGCGCGGTTGAGCCGCGCCGCAGGACTGACAGACATACTGTGTTTTTTGTTTGGCCATGCGAGAAGGTAGCGGGTTTCAGACGGGTTGGGAAATGGCCTGAGAGGGAAAGCCTCGATTGGACAGGCGGCGCAGCACGGCAGATCGCGGTTGGGACGACCCTCGCTAACCGCTATATTCTGCAAAAGGCGATGATTACCGGAGTGAACGTGCTCTTTTTTTCTTCCGATCCCTGGCGAAAACTGAAACGGCGCATCGGCGCGGAGAAAGTACTCGATCGCGCCGAGGACCGGATGGTGTACGCTGTGGATGCCAGTTACACGGCACCGCCCGGGAACCACGACCCCGAGGTGGTGGTACTCCCGGAATCCATCGACGACGCCGTGGAGGCTGTCCGCGCGGCGGCAGCGGCGGGCGTACCGGTCATTCCCCGCGGCAAAGGTACAGGCATGTCCGCCGGTTCGGTCCCCCTCAACGGGGGTATGGTGCTCGTCACTGAGAAGCTGCGCCGCATACACGAAGTCAACGTGAACCAGCGCTGGATCCAGTGCGAAACAGGTCTCACCTGCGAGGAGATCAAGCTCGCCGCGGAGCGTCATCGCCTCTTCTACCCGCCCGATCCATCAAGCTACCGGATCAGCAGCATCGGCGGGAACATCGCCGAAAACGCCGGCGGACTGCGCTGTGTCAAATACGGCACCACCAAGGACTATGTACTCGGACTGCGTTACATCACTCCGGACGGGGAAATCGTTGCAACGGGAGCGCTCGGTCCCCCGAACCAGCCCTTTGACCTGACGCCCCTGCTGGTCGGCTCCGAAGGCCTGTTCGGGTTGATCGTCGAGGCGAGGCTGGCGCTGCTGCCACAACCCAAGACAGAGCGCACCCTGCTCGCCCATTTTGACGATCCCTACCGGGCGATCGCGACGATCCACACGATCCTTCCCGAATTGGTGCCCAGTGTACTCGAGTTCATGGATGAGGCGGTCATCCGCGCGATCTCAGGGCATGACCCCTACCCCTTCCCCGAGGGAACACGCGCGGCGCTACTGATCGAAACGGACGGAGACCGCGAGGTGTGCGACCGTGAAGCAGCCCGGATCGCGGAGATTCTCGAGGAGCAGTCGGCGTTGGAAATCCACGCCGCCACGGATAAAACCGAGCGTGAACGACTCTGGGACCTGCGCCGCCTGATCTCGCCGAGCCTCTCGCGTCTCGCGGACGGAAAAATGAATGAGGATGTCGTCGTTCCGATCAGCAGGATCGGAGACTTGGTCCGGGCGTGCGCGGAGATCTCCGAGCACTACGACGTGCTGATCCCGATCTACGGCCACGCGGGTGATGGCAACCTGCACCTCAACGGGATGTATGACCGCAGCGACCCCGAAGCGGGCAAACGGGCTCACGATGCAATCCACGCCTGCTTCAAGACCGTTGTCGAAATGGGTGGGACAATCAGCGGAGAGCATGGCATCGGAGCTTCCAAGAACGATTATATGGACCTCCAGTTCAGCGAGGACGAGCTGGAGGTGCTTCGCTCGATGAAGACCGCTTTCGATCCGATCGGCCGTTTCAACCCGGAGAAAGTCTTGCCGCAGCGGTAGGATGGATATGATCCAACCTCTACAGCGAAAGCTTCGGCATCTCCTGCTCCTCGCCTCGGTCACCCTGCTCCCTTCGGTTTCCGCACTCTCCGCTCCCCCCAATTGGAAGGTCCTGGTGCCCGGTCTCGAGTTCGCTCGCATTCCACTCCCGGCCACTGTGGCGCCTGCCGATTCCTTCATCGCTGTGCTGCGGGCCGACCCCTCGCGCTGGGACCTTGTGGCCTTGAGCGCAACCGACCGGGACGACTCAACAGGCCACTCGGCCCGCGGGTGGGCGCGAAGTTTCGGGCTGACCGCAACGATCAACGCCGGGATGTACGACCGTGACCGGATCACGCACATCGGGCAGTTTGTCACTCGAAATCACAGCCACAACACGAAAATCCACTCTCGTTACCGGAGCCTCGCGGTTTTCGATCCGGTAGTCCCGGGCGATGTTCCATTCGCCATCCTCGACCGCGAGACAAACTCCTTCGCTGACGCGGCTCGCCGCTGGAACGGCCGCGTGCAAAACCTCCGATTGATTCGCACGCCGGGCGAAAACCGCTGGCAGGAGGATCGGAAGAAATGGTCTGAAGCCGCGCTTGGCGAGGACAACGCGGGGCGGATCCTGTTTCTCTACTGTCCCGCGGCGCTATCGATGCACGATTTCAACGAGGCCGTGCTCGGCATGCCGCTGGATATTCAGGCGGCGCAACACCTGGAGGGAGGCGTCCGCGCCCAGCTTTACATCGACACCGGTACCACGAAAATAGAATTCCATTCGGGACGTGAAACGGATTTCAGTCTCGGGTACGAACCAACGGAAGGGATCGTGATACCAAACGTTCTCGGGCTGACCGCAAGGAAGGGCAATTGAATGACGATTGTACAATTCGCGCAGTGCGTCGAGTCCTTCATCACGTCACCGGTCTGAATCAGGCAACCGCCACCTATCGATTATCCTAATACCTCGTCCACCCCGACCATTAGCGGCCGGACAATCGTGATCCCCAGATAGAGCGGACCGATCAGCACCACCGCTACTACCGAAGCGATCAGCACATAGCTCCACCACGCCTGCCGTTTTTCCCGGATCTCGGCTCCCATCAACCATTCCCGGACAATCCACCCGCGGACGAGGATGTAGGGCAGCGCCCAGGAGAAATATTCGAGGATGACCACGAGCACGGCGATCGCCATGGTGCCACTGTCGCGAGCGTGAAGCAGGTACCGGTGATTGAGTGGGAGCAGGAGGCGGAAGACCAGCGCAGTGATCAACAGTCCGGTACCGTTGGCGATGCCGAGGACCAGCGCACGCTTGCGCGGTGACGCCGGAAGCAGGGGGCGGGTGAAGTATGCGTCAACGGCCGTCTGGGCGGCAACAACCAGCGCCAAATAGAGCACAATCACTACGGGCGAGAGGATGGGTTGCATCGGCACTCCCCTGAACTACCGCAAGCTACGCCGGCTCAACGTCAAATCTAGCCACTCCAGGCGAAGTAGATGCACCGAAACTCTCCCTATGGCCGGATCAACCTGAAACCGGGATATGCAAGGGTCAGACCGCGATTTTTTACCTGGAATAAGGCGCCCGGGGTGCCACTCGCTCAGGAGTGGAAGCTGGATTGCCTCAGAATCCGCGATTTTCCGGCGGATCGGGGAGCACTTCGTTCTCAACCTCGACGTGTACTCGTGAATCGTTATAAGCATTCTTCGGAAAGCTTTAGAAATAAAAGATATGCGTAGCCTGATCATGCAATTCAGGACAAATTCTCCGAACTCCGGTCAGCCGGATGCAATCTCTAGCATACTGTCGAAAAGCCACGCCTCCCGGTTTCAAGGTCCATTCGCCGGTGTTCCCGCCTAGTCAATGAGGCATCGCCGGACGCAGACTGGCCAGTCCTCACAATCGATACCCAATTCACTCGTGCGCTATTCCATTGCATTTCAAAGCGGAAGAAGACGCACGAACCGGCTCACCTTGCCGCCTACACAGAAATCGGCCACCCTGATGCGCTGGAAAACATATCGATAATTGACGATAATGAGAATAAATGAGATGCAAGGATTTCGGGATAAAAAGGCACGAACCGGTTACCAGACTGCTCGTGGCATAATCGAATAATATTTATAAATACAATATGTTAACAGCCAAATTTCGCGCTGATTATCGAATTCAACCAACGAGAGTCATATCTCGGCGTGAATTTGTTATATAGGACTCAATATACTAACTTTCATAAAAACGAAGCCGAAACGCCGCGTTGCTAATCGGTCCATGGGGGAAAGAGCGGCAAAAATGAAAGAAGAGGGAAAGAACAAAAAGACCGAACGGGTCCCCTGGAAACGGAACACGTTTCGCATTCTTATTCCAGTCGTCCTCGCGATGATCCTCTACGGACTGTCGTTCGAATTATTCCTGATGCCGAAAGTTGAAGATGCTCTCATCCGGCAGAAGGAACAGACTCTTAGGGAGCTGGCTAAAATCGTCACTCCCCAAGTCGAAATCTACCATGAGGCGGAGGTTACGGGGATGGCCAGCCGGGCCTATGTTCAGGCACGGGCCCTCGACAAGCTGAAATCCCTCCGTTTCGGACCCGATTTCCAGGACTATTTCTGGGTACATGACACCAGCGGGGTCGTATTGATGCACCCAACGATGCCCCAGCTTGTCGGAGCCAACCTGGATACGTTTCCCGGTTTCGATTCCACCTATCCCGTACGGCGGATGACAAAACTGGCAATTCAAAAGGGAGAAGGATTCGTCCGGTACGACTGGCAATACCTTGAAGATTCAAGCCAGGTTGAACCGAAGATCTCGTACGTCCAGTATTACAAGCCCTGGGGCTGGATTATCGGCAACGGCGCATACCTGATCGACGTTCAGAAAGAGAAGGCATCGGTGATCCACTTGATCAGGATCAGTGCCGTGGTTATCGCCGCGGTCCTCGCCCTTTTCGTAGCCTATCTCGCACGATTAACATACGTTTTAGAACGGAAGCGATTGAATGAAGAACGACGGAAGGAGGCGGCGCTGGAACGGGTGAACACCCTGCGCGGCCTGCTCCCGATCTGTGCGAAGTGCAAGAAGATCCGTAACGACGAAGGGTATTGGCAGAACGTGGAAGCCTACATCTCCGACCATCTCGACACAGAATTCAGTCACGGTCTCTGTCCAGACTGCCGGGCGGAGCTGATGGACGAAATGAAGGAACTGGGGATCAATCCCAAAGACGACTGAATCAGCCTTTTACACTGTTGAGGACCATCCAACCCGGCCCTTCCTCCGCCACAGATTCAACCTCCATAGGCTTCAATTCCGGTGATGTCCGCGCCGACGATCAGTGTGTGCATGTTGTGCGTTCCTTCGTAGGTGTAGACACTCTCGAGATTCATCATGTGGCGCATGATCGGGTACTCGTCGGTGATCCCGTTCGCCCCGTGGAGATCGCGCGCGGCGCGGGCGACGTCGAGCGCCATCCGGCAGTTGTTCCGCTTGGCGAGGCTGACATGACGGAACGAGGCCTTCCCCTCCTCCTTCATCCGACCCAGCCGCCACGACAAGAGCTGACCCTTGGTGATCCCGGTGAGCATCTCGACGAGCCGGTCCTGCACCATCTGGTGACGCGCAATCGGCCCGCCCCACTGCACCCGTTCATGGGTGTACTGAATCGCGCTGTCGTAACAAGCCATCGCCGCTCCGACAACTCCCCATGCGATCCCGTAGCGTGCCTGGTTGAGGCACATCAGCGGCGCCTTCAGCCCATCCGTTTTCGGGAAGATCATCTCCTCGGGGACGAAAACGTCGTCGAGCACGATTTCCCCGGTCACCGAGGCGCGCAGGCTCCATTTCCCTTTGGTTTCCGGGGTGCTCAACCCTTTCGCGCCTTTCTCGACGAGGAAGCCGTGGATAACACCGTCGAGCTTCGCCCAGACAACGAGGACATCCGCGATTGAGCTGTTGGTGATCCACATCTTGGCGCCGTTGAGCAAATAGCCGCCGTCAACCTTTTTCGCGGTGGTGATCATGCTGCCGGGATCGGAACCGTAGTCCGGTTCGGTGAGACCGAACGCGCCAACCTTTTCTCCGCGCGCGAGCAATGGCAACCAGTTCTTTTTCTGTTGCTCGCTTCCGAAGGTGTAAATCGGGTACATGACGAGGGCCGACTGAACCGAGGCGCAGGATCGAAGTCCGCTGTCGCCGCGCTCAAGCTCCTGCATCGCGAGGCCGTACGCGACGTCCCCAATACCCGCACCCCCATATTCTTCAGGCAGTGTAGGACCGAAAAGCCCAAGCTCCGCCATCTCGCCGAACAGATGCTGTGGAAAGGTTGCGTTGCGAAAATGCTCCTCGATAATCGGAATTACCTTTGAATTGACCCACTCGCGGACGCTGTCGCGAATCAGTTTTTCCTCGTCGGTGAGCAGCTCATCCAGGTGATAGTAATCCACGCCCTGGTAGGCCATGGAACACCTCGTGTTTCAGGTTTTCGTTCGATTTCCCGTCGTAGCGGAGTGACAAAGTACACTCACGAGGATTGTTGCGTCAGCTCCGAATCCGGCACCGGGGAGGCGATCAGGGGCAAAAAGGGTCGGAGTTAGAGCGGGTCGAGCCGCTGCAGGAAAGGATCAGGAAAGCCGCAAGAAACCCCATTACCGCCAACCCCTGACCTTCCCTTCGCCGCGTCCCTTTCAAGGATTGACGGCTCCCTCAGATTCCGTCAATTGACGCTCGAGCGCCTCATCGATTCTCCAGCAGCGTTCGGCGACCTGTTCCCGGTTGGCGCTGTACACCTCATCGAGACGGTCATTCATGTCAAGCTGCTCGAGGCGGCGGTTGATCCGTTTCGCGACAACCGGCCAGGACTTCCGGTAGTCGGATTCCAGCTGGTCCTGCATCGAGCCGCCATAGGTTTGGTCCAGCAGCGCCCCCTCCCAGGCCGCCCAGCGCAGTAGCGCCGCCGCCTCGCAGACGGCCGCGACTCTCCCCTCCCAATAGTCGTTGAGCCCTGCGAGAATAAACCTGGGCAGGACGCCGCCATTGGGCACATGCTGGCGGATTCTCCGGTTTTCGACGAGAGCCGACACCCGGATCTGGAGATGAAGCCTGCCCGCGAGTGCCTGCACCGAGACGGGTGTCACTGCACTGTCCAGCCGCACCGATGCACGCGACCAGGAGTGCGTGTGGAACGATTCGAGCATCAAAGTGGAAAAACCCGCGCCAAAATCCTTGGCATTCATCAGGATCGTGGCATCGGCGGGTTCCGCGCGCCCGCGTTCCCCACGAAAGAGGTAGGAGGCGACAAACAGGCTTATCAGCAGCGCCGCCCAGGCCGCCAGTGGGCTGAAGCGAATCCAGAACGATCCGGGCCTGGGATGGTATTCAGCCAGTCCCGGGGTGCGCCGCGGATGGATCACCAACCTCCGAGATGGTGTGCGCCGAACCGCGAGCATCACCCTCCCTCGCTTTCTCGATCACGTTCCTCGAGGGCGCGGCGAAGGTCTCCTTCTTCCCGTTTCAAACGGTCCACGGCGTCTTCCATAGTCATATTCAGGGTTTCCATGATGGTCTTAACCTGCCGCGCCCGCAGCTTGTCGCTGTTCGGCATCAGGTCCACCATACGATTGCCGCGCACCCGCCCGAGACGGATCATCGCTGCGGTACTTAACATCGTCAGCGCCATCTTCGTCGCAAGTCCGGCCTTCATCCGTGTCGACCCGGTAACCACCTCCGGGCCGACGTTGAGAAGAACAAGCGTGTTCAGCCCGGAGGCGTCATCCACCGGATTGCAAGTGATTAATCCCGTCCAACCGCCGCGCTCTTTCGCCAGGCTGAGGATCTCACGCACCCAGGGTGTTTTCCCTCTCGCGGTAATTCCCAGGACCGCATCTTTTCCGGTGATCCGCGCCTCGTCAAAATTGCGTCGCGCCAGTTCGACATCGTCCTCAGCTCCCTCCTGGGCGACAGTGAGCGCAGGTTCGCCGCCGGCGATCATGCCGACCACCATCGTCGGCGGAACACCGTAGGTTGGCGGACATTCCGCGGCATCCAGAACCCCCAGCCGCCCGGATGTCCCCGCGCCGACGTAAAGCAGACGGCCTCCGGAGCGAATCGCCGTTACGGCCGCTTCGACAACGTCCGCGATTTGCGGAATCGCCTGAGAGACCATTTCAGCCACCGTGGCGTCTTCAGCGTTAATCAGCCGCAGAATATGCTCGACCGGGAGCTGGTCAATCCCTTCGCTCGCCTCGTTGGGCATCTCGGTGCGGAGGCTGTTCAGCTCCTCGATGGTCGCGCGCAACCGCTCCGGATCGTCCAGAATGCCTCCCATCACAGGGTCAACCTCCGCTGGTGTCCGCCAAACGTCGAGGCAATCACGTGGAGCCGCTCCTTCTCCTGAACACAAAACCCCGCCTGCGACAACGGCGGGGCCGGAACCTTCACTCTCACATGCCCGCGGAATCAGGCATCGTCGTCCACGTCGTCCTGGTTAGTCACCGCATCCTCCTCCCAGGACTGGAACTCGCGGTTGAACAGGTACTCGAGGGCTTCGGACTCGCTGATCCGCAGCTTTTCAGCAAACGCCTGGAGACGGACCCGATCCTCTGCGGAGATGTTGAATGAAACACGTTCACCGTTCATACGCACCTCCGGGATTAAGCTCACGTTCAACGGAAGCTCCCGTATCTGGATCAATCTACTTCCAGTCACAGCGATCGTGCAAGGTTGAGAGCGAGGAATGAAAAGGGCTGTTACGTGAAAGTTGCCTAATTAAAATGAGCGATGTGATGCAGGAGTCAATCCATCACTTGAATTAGGCAACTGTCACTCAATTGCAGAGAGGTGCATGTCCCCTTTTTCTATCACCCGGCTACTTCAGGATCGGTGACCAGTTGGGCATCAGGCCGTCGGCGAGCAGTGGACGGCGCAGGGTGCCGTCGGCGCTCATCACCCAGACCTTCCCACGGTAATTGTAGGTGATCTTCATCCCGTCCGGCGACCAGGACGGGTCGAGATGGTCGCCCGGTTCATCGGTCAACGCTACGTCCACATCTCCCATCGGGTCCATGCTGCGGATCTGGAAGCCGTTATCCTCGAGGCGCGCGTACGCGATGCGATCGCCGGAAGGCGACCATGAGGGGTCCGCGTTGTAGGTGCCCTGGTAGGTAAGACGGCGCAGGTTGGCCCCATCGATATCCATCCGAAAGATCTGCGGATTGCCTGAACGGTCAGACATGAACACGATCTTGCGCCCGTCCGGCGACCAGCTCGGGGAAGTATCGATCCAGGGCCCGCGGGTGAGACGCCGCAGGCCGGTGCCACTCGGATTGATCAGGTAGAGGTGGGTTTCATTACCGAGCGAGCCGGCGAAGATGATCCATTGTCCCGTCGGCGACCAGTCGGGCGCGGCATCCGCCCCCCGTCTGCGGAGCAGCGAACTGATTTTGCGCTGATCGAGGTCGGCGATCCAAAGCTCGGCGTCCGCGCCGCCGCGGAAACTGGTGAACACGATCTTGCGCCCGTCCGGCGACCAGCTCGGCGAGAGTGCGATCGAATTGTCGTGCGTCAACTGCCAGCGCGACCCGCCGTCGTAATTTAAAAAGATCAGTTCCTTGATGTTGTTCGGGTGCTTTTCGACCGCTACAATACGGCTGCGAAAAGGCGGCGTCATCCCGGTCAGCTGGCGAAGCACATCCTCGGCGGCGATGTCGCCCTTGCGGACCGCGTCGCTCCTATCAATGGCGATCGCCCCGCCGTAAAACGCTTCGCCCCCGATTTCCGAAAGCCTCAGAACCGCACGCAGGGATCCGCTCCCATCGCCACTCTTCCGCACCGTGGCGTGCAGCTCCATCTCGGGAACGTCCGCGCCCGGGGTCTCCCGCGGGCCTACCCGCTTGACATACTCCGGCGTGAAAAGATTGACATATCCAGACCAGACCATGGCGAAGTTAAGCCGTTCCAGGAAAAGTCTCGCGGCGGCGGTTTCACCTCGATCAAGAGTGCTGTCCAGCGTCGATGTGTAGAGCAGACCCGGACGGTAGAATCCGGTGGAGTACGCCTCGAGGACCACTTCCGGAACCTGCTCCTGCTCCTGTGCAACCGTTACCCGCGGAAATGCGGTCAGCGCAACCAAAAGCAGCAGCGCCGCCCCGAAGCCCTTCTTCCAATACCTTGTTTGCCGCCCACGTCCGTCCACGTCAGGATCTCCTGCAGTTCACCCGCTTTGACAACTACTTTGCGTCATAGAAACGATACGTCACGCCGAGGCGGTCATATATATATCCTGGAGGCAACGGCGGAAATTTCGCTCGCATCAAGGCGCTTCGCGCCGACAGGTCGAGACTGTTGATTCCGCTCGACGTGACCAGCAGCAGGTCGAGCATCCTGCCCCGCTTGTCAATGTAAAAGTGGTATTCGGCAACCGCCCCGGTCGAACGCCCCCGGAAATTGAAGCGGCGCTGCACCTCCGCCTCCACCCGCGAGAGGAATACGTCCGCACCAGGAAAATCGGTGTCGCTCGTCGCCCCGAACCCCGGACCCTCGGGACCCGGTTTTGCCCCGATTCCTTCCCCCGTTTCACCGGCGGTCTCTGGCGCCTCGCTCCCCTGCGCCTCTGCGGAGGCAGGCTCGGCTTCCGCAGGTTTCGCTTCGGTTTCCGCGCTCTCCGGGGCCGAAGTCTCGGCCGCTTCCGGTTTCACCTCGGTCGTCTTCGTCGCCGCCGGTGCGGGAGTAGTTTCTCTCTCCTCCTTGGTCTCCGGCGGCGTTTCCACCCGCTCTTTCTGTTTTGGCTTCGCCTGCGGTTTATTGTCCGGGACCACGGCCTTGTCGGGCGGTGCCAATGTAGGCTTAATCCACCCGGGCACGTTCTGCCCTCCGCCGCGCAGACGAACCAGGATTACCTCCGGCGGCTGGTTGACCGTCCTGAACAATCCCATCGCCGGGCCGAACACCAGCAGCGCCGTCAGTCCGCCATGGACGAGCAGGCTGATCGACAGCCCGAAACTCCAGGCCCGGGGAATGAGGGGCGTGCCGACGTTCATTTGCCCCGACTCTGCTCCAGGTCTTTCCGCGTCAACAACCCAAGGTCCTCCACCCCGGCGGCTCGAAGTTCATCGAGAACATAGACCACTTCGCCATAGGGGACCCCTTTGTCCGCCGCAAGAAACACCGGACGGGGCTTCTTGTCCGGACCGAGCTGCGCCCAGATCGCGCGGAAACGGTCCGGGAACGCCTGCATCGTGACACGCTCCTCATCGATCCAGATCGTACGGTCCGGCATCACCTTCACCGTGATTCCCTGGGAAGGATCGGCCTGCGCGGTCTGCGCGCGTGGCAGCCCCATTTCGATCGCCGTCTTGATCACCGGCGCGGTAATCATGAAAATTACGAGCAGCACGAGAAAGACATCGACCAGGGGAGTGACGTTGATTTCGGCGATTCCCTCGAACTCATCCGGGCCGTTTTTCGGGCGAACACCGATCATGACTTGTTTTCCTTCCCCTTCGCTTTCCCGGCGGGCACGAAGGCGACCATCAGACGGCGCGAGAATTCCTCGCTGCGCCGCAGCATGTTCCGCTGCGCCGCGACAAAGGCGTTGTAGGCCATCATCGCCGGAATCGCGGCCATCAATCCCATCGCGGTTGCGACGAGTGCTTCTGCAATGCCCGGACCGACAACCTCAAGTGCGGGCTGACCCTGCATTTGACCCAACTTGAGGAAGGCGAGCATCACCCCCCACACCGTGCCCAGCAGCCCGATGAAAGGCGCCGTCGAGGCGATGATGGCGAGCAACGGCAACCCGCGCTCCCCGTCCGCCTTGAGACGGCTGCGTTCGGTCTCGAGCGTCTCCGACCAGGATTGAGCGTCTTCGCGTTCGAGGCGCTGCATCTCCTCCATCGCCGCCATGTAGACACGGCCCGAGGAACTCCGTTTCGCCTCGCGCGCGGCCTTGTAGACATCCATAGCGTCAAAATGTCCTCGTAGGGACTTGAAAAAACGCTCATCTGCACCCTTGGCGGCGGCGAAATAGCGCCACCGCTCGATAACAACCCCCCAGGACAGGATAGAGAGTAACAGGAGAAACAGCAGGATCGCCTGGTTGACCGGACTGGCATGCTGGACGATGGCCCAGAGATTCATGGTCGAACTCCGCAGTCGGAGGGCGGTTCGGGGCCGTCCCCAGGGTTTTAAGGGGACCATCCCGGAATTGCCCAAGTATAATCGTTCCGATGATGTTCGTCGCGTAGCCCGAAAGGTAGGGGCAGGGCGGCGAAGCGGGCAATGTTTTCGGTCACTCCTCGGGGCCTCGAAGCGGTCGCGGAGGACTCTCCCGGCGATCCCCTCACGCCGGACGGATGGCTTCCAGAACTGGCCCGCAATGATGTAGTCGGGGAAACGCCGGTTGATACGATTCGATCTGCCACTTGACTGCGCGTTCCGGGCTCGGCACTTTCCCCATTGTCGTCATTATCCGGGAGTCTGCCTGTGATTGGATGGATCATCCTCGGCATCATCGTCGCTTTGATCGTGGCACCATTTTTTGTCCCGATCACAGTGACAGTCGGTTTGGACGAACGCCGCCGGGATTGGTCCGTCCGAGTCGGCAGCTTGCAGGTGGCGCCGGAGGGCACCGCTCATTTCAAGGCTTTCCGGAAACGTTGGACGACACGGCTGCGTCCGCTGAAAATCGCGGGGAAAGCGCTGATAACGGCCCTCGGCTGGATTTTCGCCGCTTTGTTCTGGGTCTTCAAAGCTGTCATCTGGCCATTCCGGATGGCGCTCAGCATCTTTGGGAAACGGAAGAAAACCGCGATCTCCCCGCAGCCTCCCTACGATCAACCCCAAAAAACCGAAATGCCAGAGGAGGAATTCGTCCCTCCTGAGCCGCCGCCTCCGGCGGAATCCGGCGGTGGTGAACCGGCGGAGCCCGGCGAACCCGGTGGCGAGATCCGGCGCCGGGACGATCCGGGTTTCACCAGCGAAAGCCCGGAGAACGAGGAACGGGGCGAAGAGGCGAAACCGGACGAGGAACAGCCTCCCCCTCCGCTTTCGAAGGATGAGCAATCGCAGTGGGACGACACGGAGAAGGAGGAGCCGGGGAAAAAGCAGGCGGGCTTCGCCCGCCTGCTCGCCACCGTGCGCAACGGAATCGCCTACCTCCGCGAGTATGGACCGATGGGCAGGCGTATCCTCCGGACTGTATTGCGTTTTCTGGGAGACTGCCTTTCCGCCCCTCACTTCAAAAAACTCGACGCGCGGTACGGGTTTGGCGGTGATCCGGCCGCGTTGGGGGCGTTGCTCGGGTGGCATTACGCACTGCTCGGATCGATCCACCCAAGCCTCCCAGGCCATGTCGTCTTCGTCCCGGCGTTCGACCAGGAACCCGCTCCGGTGTGGGGGTCTCTGGATATGATCGTCGTGATTTGGCCTTACCGCTTTGTCCTTGCTACTTTTCGCCTGATCCTGTGCCTGCCTCTATGGGGTCTCTGGCGAGCCTATCGCCGCTACCGACGGGGGGAATTGCTTCCCACCGCAAGCTCTGGAGTCGCCGCATGAACAGCGAAGCGCAGTCCCTGATCGAAGGTCTGCTCGAAAAAGCGAAAGATATCGCGCGCAGCGAGACAATCATCGGCGAGCCGATTACGTTCAACGGTGTGCTTGTGGTGCCTGTGATCAAGGTCTCGATCGGTTTCGGCGCCGGGGGTGGAGACGGCGGCGGAAAGGCCCGGGGTGGAGGTGGCGGCGGCGGAATCCGCATCGAACCCGCCGCTTTCCTGGTCCACGACGGCACAACAGTCCGTGTGCTGCCGGCAGAAATGGCCAAGGGTAAGGGCATGGACCACCTGATCGAAAAGCTCCCGGATCTGCTCACCTACGCGATGGACAGCCTCCGAGGGCACGGGGAGACACCGGACGAGGAGAAAAAGAAGCCGGGCGACTCGGAGAGCTGATCTCTCTCGCAACTCCCCGTCGCTTCTCCTCGACTTCTCACTCATCTTATCCAACCCTGCCGGAACGCCTCGCAGACCCCGGCAGAGCATGGCATTTTGTCTTATCCCACAACGGTTTCTAAGATTCGACCCGGCCACCGGACGGCCAAGGGTGTGGCTGGAGTGCGCGACAAGGTGTTCGGTCAAGGCAACTCTCTCTTCTTATTGAGCATTTATTCAGGTTGGAGTGTCATGCTGTGAGGTACCCGGAGCCTCTTTTCAGTCAATGCGTATAGCGCTATCGGGAACTTGAAGAAAATCACAAGGATACGCAACATATAGTGCTGGTGTCCCTTGGAGCTCGCACCATCTTGTGCTCAAAAAAATCCCGAAAGTAGCGCCTTCCACCTTGACAACCTAGAAGAGGACGTCTAATTTGGCTTTCGCTCTTTGCGGATGCCGAAGCCGGGTGCGTGATTCCCATGGGGTTGGGATCCCGTGATTCACCGACGACGGTACCGCCAAAGGCACCCGATGAGGATCCTTTTTCGCCACTACGCACAAACAGAGATTCGCCATTACGCGGGCAGGGTTACTCTCAGCGGTCGTCGCAGTTTAAGTGTTTAATTATTGGCACCTTGCAATGTCCCTCAACGAGATATTCCAGCTTTTTCTTCTCGTTGAGGCGACACATCGCTCTCTCAAAGGCTCATGACGCTCCTCAACGGAAACCGGTGATAACCCACGGGTTCCGCGCTCACTTCCCGGCCTGCTTTCTTACCTCGCGCAGGCCAGTGGGTCACAGGAGGATGATGCTGCAAGCGCTGGATGTTAGGTGGGTTGAACTTCTTGTTCACAGGGAGTGTCGATGAGCGAAAATACGAACGCTGCCGCAGACCTCAAGCACCTCGAAGGGGATCGTAATTCTATGAAGAAATTGAAATTCCTACCTGTTTTCAGCCGCGAAGGAGTGCATCCTTTCGATGAACTGGAATGGGAGCTGCGTGATGCCCAGATCACCAATGAAAAGGGAGAAGTGATTTTCGAGCAGAAGGATGTCGAGATGCCGAAACACTTCACCCAACTCGCCACAAACGTCGTCGTCTCCAAGTATTTCAAGGGGACGATGGGCACCCCCGAACGCGAATCCAGCCTTCGCCAGGTAATCAGCCGGGTGGCGAACACGATCACCGATTGGGGAATCAAGGACGGGTATTTCGCCGAGGATGGGGACCCTGAAACCTACCGTGCAGAGCTCACCTCCCTGCTCGTAAACCAGTACATGGCCTTCAACAGCCCGGTCTGGTTCAACGTCGGCGTCGAGGAAACCCCCCAGTGCTCAGCCTGTTTCATCAACAGCGTCGAGGACAAGATGGAATCGATTCTCGACCTGGCGAAGACGGAAGGGATGCTGTTCAAATTCGGTTCCGGGGCTGGGAGCAATCTCAGTCCGCTGCGTTCCTCCTTTGAGGGGATGAGTGGCGGCGGGCAGGCGAGTGGACCGGTCAGTTTCATGAAGGGGTTTGACGCGTTCGCGGGGGTGATCAAATCCGGCGGAAAAACGCGCCGCGCAGCCAAGATGGTAATCCTCAATGTCGATCATCCCGACATCATTGGCTTCATCGAATCGAAGGTCAAGGAGGAGCGCAAAGCACACGCTTTGATTAAAATGGGGTACGAGGCGGATTTCAACGGTGAGGCGTACAGCTCGATCTTCTTCCAGAACGCGAACCACAGCGTTCGTGCCACCGACGACTTCATGCGCGCTCTGGAAGAGGGCCGTGAGTGGAATACGAGAGCGATTACCACCGGCAAGGTCGTCGAGACCCACAAAGCCTCGGACATCATGAAGAGGATCACCGAAGCTGCATGGGAGACGGGTGACCCGGGGCTTCAGTTCGACACCACCATCAACGACTGGCACACCTGCCCCAACACGGCCCGGATCAACGCATCGAATCCCTGCTCGGAGTATATGTTCCTCGATGACAGCGCCTGCAACCTCGCCAGCCTGAACCTGATGAAGTTCCGCCGCGAGGACGGCAGTTTCGACATCGAGTTGTTCCGTGCAGCGGTGCGGATCACGATCACGGCGCAGGAAATCATCGTCAGCAACGCCTCCTACCCGACTCCGGCGATCGCGCGAAACAGTTACGATTTCCGCCCCCTCGGCCTCGGGTATGCCAACCTCGGGGCGCTGCTGATGTCGCTGGGCCTGCCCTACGACAGCTCCGAGGGGCGCGCCTACGCGGCGACGATCACAGCGCTGATGCACGGTGAAGCCTACCGCACCTCGGCCGAGATCGCCGGCGTCACCGGACCGTTCAAGTACTACAAGAAGAACCATCGTCCGTTCTTGCGTGTGATGCACAAGCACGCGGATGCGGTAAGCCGGATCGACAGCACTCGCGTCCCAAAGCCGCTGCTCGAAGCGGTCGAGGACGTCTACGCGGAAATGCTGCACCTCGGCGAGAGCAACGGCTTCCGCAACGCCCAGGCGACGGTGTTGGCTCCCACGGGAACGATCGCTTTTATGATGGATTGCGACACGACGGGCATCGAGCCGGACATCGCGTTGGTCAAATACAAGAAACTGGTTGGCGGCGGGATGCTGAAGATCGTCAACCGCACAGTGCCGCTGGCGCTCAAGACACTCGGATATGAGGCAAAGATCGCCGAGGGAGTCGTCCATTACATCGAAGAAAACGACACGATCGAGGGCGCGCCCGGCCTGAGACCGGATCACCTGCCGGTCTTCGACTGCGCGTTCAAACCGTTCAAAGGCGACCGTTCGATCCACTACATGGGTCATGTGCGGATGATGGCGGCGGTTCAGCCCTTCCTTTCGGGGGCGATCTCGAAAACAGTCAACATGCCGAACAACGCGACCACCGACGATATCCGGGGAGCCTATGTCGAGGCGTGGAAACTCGGCCTCAAGGCGATTGCGATCTACCGCGATGGCTGCAAGGCTTCCCAGCCGCTTTCGACGAAAACCGAGGCAAACGCCGGCGAGGTGGTCGCTGAGAAAAAGGTGGACGTGAAGAGGGCCGCCCGGAAGAAACTCCCCGACGAACGCAAGAGCATTACCCACAAGTTCTCGGTCGGCGGCCACGAGGGATACATCACCGTCGGCGAATACGAGGACGGAAAACCGGGCGAAATTTTCGTCGTCATGTCCAAGGAAGGTTCCGCGATCAGTGGGCTGATGGACAGCTTCGCTACAAGCATCAGCATCGCGTTGCAGTACGGCGTGCCGCTTAGCGTGCTCGTGCGCAAGTTCATCCACACCCGTTTCGAACCGTCCGGTTTCACCAACAACCGGCAAATCCCGATCGCACACAGCGTTATGGACTACCTGTTTCGCTGGCTCGCCTTGAAATTCCTGCCTCCGGAGGAACACGGAATATCCACCCCGGACGAAGATATTGATTCAGACCTGATCGAGAGTGACCAGAAAGCGATCGAAGCCGCCAGCGGAACGGGCGACGGAAACGGCAATGGGTCCAGTAAAGAGAGCAAAGGCGAGAAACTGAGCGCCGACGTGATGCGTGAGGCGCAGCGAGTAATCGACCAGGTCGAACGCGAAGAGCATTTTGTCGCCGTCAACCAGTCGGACGCTCCGCCCTGCGCCACGTGCGGTTCGATCATGGTCCGCAATGGTTCCTGTTACAAGTGCCTGAACTGCGGCACAACGAGCGGGTGTTCCTGATACACTGCTCGCATTGCACGACTCCCAAACGGGCGTTCCGAAGGATGGAGCGCCCGTTTGT
Organism: uncultured bacterium; assembly: GCA_964538455.1. Lineage (GTDB taxonomy): Bacteria > Electryoneota > Electryoneia > Electryoneales > Electryoneaceae > JAZDLX01. Next base: position 197,970 of record CAZIDZ010000002.1, on the reverse strand, counting down.
TTGTGGGGCGCCCTCGAGGTTCAAAAGAGTGATCTGACATGCCTGACAAAACGAATGTGACAGCCGGCATAATGAACCGGCCGGTATCCAGCATCACCGCCGAAACATTCAAATCCCCGGATGAGCGCGCAACGAGCCCTCTATGTAAAAATTCCCCGCCAAGCGGACCCTATCTCTCGGGCCGCGATGCGTTGAACCCCGGGTGCTATGACTATCTTACCCGTATCCGCGTACTCTTCTTGAGGTCAACATGCATATCCAACGCGCTTTGATCACTGGGGCGAGCAGCGGGATTGGCGAGGAGTTCGCCCGCCAGCTTGCCCGCCGTGGATCGCACCTGATTCTTGTGGCACGCAGAAGGGAGCGCCTCGATGAGATCGCCGAGGAGCTGAAACAGGCGTACCATGTGGATGTCGAGGCGCTCACTGCGGATCTTTCCACCACCGAAGGCATCGAAACCGCGGCCAAGGCAATTCGCCGGACGCGCGACCTGGATCTGCTGGTCAACAACGCAGGCTTCGGCGTGCCGGGAGCATTCCACGACAATGTTTTTTCGCTTGAACAGAACATGGTCCGGGTGCATGTCGAAGCCGTGAACGTGCTGTCGCGCGCCGCTGTCGAAGGGATGGTCGAACGGGGACGCGGCGGGATTATCAACGTCGCCTCGCTCACAGGTTTCGGCCCGACCCCCGGTTCGGTGAATTACAGCGCCACCAAGGCTTACATCATCCGCTTCAGCCAGGGGCTTGCCCTGGAGATGAAACCCTTCGGCGTAACAGTGCAGGCGTTGTGCCCCGGTTTCACCCACACTGGCTTTCATTACACGCCTGAACTGATCGACGCCTTCGAGAAGGGTATGTTCCCCTGGTGGATGTGGATGCGAGTGGAGAGAGTGGTGTTCCGTTCGCTCCGCTGTCTCGACCTCGGAAAAGTCGTTGTCATCCCCGGTACGGGCAATCGCATCCTGGCGTGGATCCTCGGCACACGATTTTATGCCTGGCTTGCGAACATGTTCGCGGGAAAAATCAGGACGGCGAAACTTAAACGAGCAACTGCAGGAGCCTGACGCGATGACGACCGACAACAATCCCACCGCAGTGATCACTGGGGCCTCCAGCGGCATCGGGGAGGCCTTCGCACGCCGTCTCGCCGCGCGCAGCTATAATCTGGTTCTCGTCGCCCGGCGAAAGGAAAAACTCGACGCCATTGCCGAAGAACTCAAGAATCTCCACAAGATTCATGTCGAGGTTCTTGTCACGGATCTCGCATCGGAAAAAGGAGTCTCCTCCGCTGAAGCAGCGATCAACGCAAACCGTGTGGATTTGTTGGTCAACAGTGCCGGGTTCGGGACGACGGGCGCGTTTCACGAAGTCGCGGTTGAAAAACAGGCTGCGATGATGAAACTGCAGTTGGAGGCACCGGTGCGACTGTGCCGCGCTGTGCTTCCTGGAATGCTTGAACGGCGATCTGGCAGCATCATCAACCTCTCCTCGATTTCTTCCTTCTTCCCAACACCCAATCGGGCGCTCTACGGCGCGGTCAAGGCTGCGATGAACCAGTTCTCGCAATGCCTCGACGCGGAGGTGGGGCGGTTCGGCATCCGTGTGCAGTGCCTCGCGCCCGGATTTACATACAGCGGTTTTCATGACACCCCGGAATTCGCCGGATGGAGCCGTACGCAGGTGGCGAAAAGCCTGTGGATGACTGCCGACCAGGTGGCGAAGATCTCCCTGTTGGAACTGGCCAAAGGCAAGCGCGTGATCGTGATCCCAGGATGGAAGAACCGCCTGGTCGTTTTTCTCAACACGAATCCGGTCACCTGGCCATTCATGAAAGCGGCGATGAAGCGGCGGTTGAACGATCCGACCCAAGGAATGAAGTGATTGGTTTGACAGATGGTTATCCCTGGCATATCTTCTGTACATCTGTTCAGATTTATTAGATGTTCAAGTTCTTGATATCCAAAAGTTACTGATTCCGGAGTATTCATGAATACCATGTCGCTGCTACTCGTGTTCGCCGCGCTGATTGTCGGCGGAGTGATCGGCTGGCTGGCCACCCGGGTGGCCGTCTCGTCGCGAATCGCCCGCCTTGAAGCGGAAGCAGAATCGGCCCACCGTGAAACGGAAATCACGGAGAAAGAACGAAACCAGGCACGGGAAGAGCTTTCGAACGCGTTCAAGGCAATCGGCAGCGACGTGCTCCGCTCCAACAGCGAGGAATTCATCCGCTCCGCACGCCAGGCACTCCAGACCCTGGTGACTGAATCCAAAGGCGACCTCGAGCAACGAAAACAGGCGATTGAAGCGCTGGTGAAGCCGATTGCCGAAAGCTTGAGAACCGTTGACAGCAAGATCGGCGAGTTGGAGAAAAACCGGGAGGGCGCATACCAGGGACTGATCGAGCAGGTCCGGGCGATGCAGGAAGCAAACGATAAGCTACGCCACGAAACTTCCACTCTTTCGCGTGCACTCGGCAAGACGACCACACAGGGACAGTGGGGTGAATTGCAGCTTCGCCGTGTCGTTGAACTGGCCGGCATGTTGGAGCATGTTAATTTCGACGAGCAAGTCAGCGTCGGGGAAGGCAACCGTCCCGACATGATTGTCCATCTTTCCGGTGGCAAACAGATCGTTGTCGATGCAAAAGCTCCGATGGAAGAATATTATCTCGCGGTCAACACAGAAGATGAGTCGTTACGTTCGCAGCATTTGAAGAGTCACGCGGCTCACGTCCGCTCCCGGGTGATCGAGCTCAGCGGCAAAGAATATCATTCCCGGTTGGAACAAACCCCCGAATTCGTTGTCATGTTCCTCCCTTCAGATTCTTTCCTGACCGCTGCAATCAGCGAGGAACCAGGCCTTTTCGAATTCGCACTCGACAAGGGCGTAATCATTACTACTCCTGCGACCCTGATCGCTCTATTGAAAGCGGTCGCCCTCGGCTGGCGTCAGGAGGCGATCGAAAAGAACGCGCGCGAGATCGCCCAACAAGGACGAGAGCTGCACAGCCGCGTAGGTACGCTTGCCAGTCACCTCGGCAATCTTGGCGGGAGCATCAGCGGCGTGGTCAAACACTACAACGAGACCATTGGAAGCATCGAGCGGAATGTCCTTCCTGCGGTACGCAAATTAGAGGATATGGGCGCATCGTCGAGTAAGAAAATCGATGAAATTCCCCCGGTTGAAGTCCAAACCCGCGAGCTTTCGGCCCCTGAAATGGTCGAGGACGAGAAAGAAATACTTCCAAAAAAGCGCAACAAATAAACTTCACTCGAATGAAAAGGTCTCTCCGCTGCCCAACAACGGTTTCCTCGTTTGAGTCACCGCAAGCTGAGGGAGTACATTTAAACTTGTCCTGACGACCTGGGGACTCCAACGGGAGTACACAAATGACTCTCTCCAACGCCATCCCACTCTTCCCGCTGACGAAAGTCCTTTTCCCCAGGATGATTTTGCCCCTGCACATTTTCGAGGAGCGGTACAAGACGATGGTTTCGGATCTCGGGGGGAGCAGCGGGGTTTTCGGCGTTGTCCACAGCCAGGAAGTGCACTCCGGAATGGTGGGCACAAGCGCGCGCATTCAGCGGATTCTCCACACCTATGATGACGGACGGATGGACCTGATCGCCGTCGGAGAAGAGCGTTTTCGCCTGATAGATATCCTCGAGGGCAGCCCCTATCTCGTGGCCCGCATTGAGCCCGTCGAGGACAGCGGCGCGGTGATCCCCGCAAAAAGGCAGATCAACTCGATGCTGGATTTGTACCGTCGTTTCATATCGCGACTCGGGCTGGAGTCCCAACAGCGCGAACAGCTTGAGACACTGGTGGGCGAGATGACCGCAGAGCAGGACATTTCCTACATCATCGGCCAGACGATCGGCCTAGACAGTGACCGCCAGCAGGAGCTGCTGGAGGTCACCAGTCCCGGCGAACGGATCCGTCTGCTCACCGGCGAGCTGCTCCGGCAGGACACCGTGCACAAACTCGCCCGCAGGCTGTTCGAAGGGGAAGATTTCGACCCGACAGTCAACTGATCCACAACTGCGATCTCAACCGAGGAGCCTCCATCCCGCCATGGCCAGATTGCGCATCAGGAATATCGGCTGGGCAGCAACTCCCTCTGCCGGTCTGGAAAATCCATATACGCTGAGGCGCCCCGCCATCGACACCGTGCTTGTGGAGAACGGAACGATTTTCTGGGCTGGGAAGTCCTCCGAGCAACCGGATTTTCCCGGCGCGGAGGACCTTGACGCCGAGGGCCGCGGGATAACGCCGGGGCTGATCGACTTTCACGCCCACCCGGTGTTCGCCGCCACCCGTGAAGCGGAGTTCGAGCTGAGGACAGCCGGCGCCAGCTACACCGAGATCGCCGCGGCGGGCGGAGGCATTCTCAACTCGGTAAAACGGGTCCAGGACGAGACTGTGGACGGGCTTTGCGACTTCGCCCGCCCCTTTCTCGACAACGCACTCGCCCACGGCACCACGACGATGGAGGCGAAAAGCGGATACGGGCTTTCCACGGACGGAGAATTGAAGCTGCTGAAGGCGATCGCTGAGCTGGACCGGACGCACCCGCTCGATCTCCTCCCCACCTTCCTTGGGGCGCACGAGTACCCGCTCGAATACCGCGAGAACCATGAGGGCTACCTGAAACTGCTGACCGACGAGATGATCCCGGCGGTGGCGCAGTCCGGACTCGCAGTTGCAGCCGATATTTTCTGCGAAACAGGCGTTTTTTCCGTCGAGGAGTCGCGCCGGGTGCTCACCGCGGCGAAGGCTCACGGCCTCGCGGTGAAGGTCCACGCGGACCAGCTGACACCCCTGGGCGGTGCGAAACTGGCGGCCGAGCTGGGTGCGCTCTCCGCCGATCACATCGAATTCATCGACGATGAGGGAGTGGACATTCTGGCCTCGTCCGGAACGGTTGCCGGATTGCTTCCTGTCGCCGCCCATTTTCTCAGGATGCACGAAGATCCGCCGGTGAGGGCGATGATCGAACGCGGGGCTATTTGTGCTCTGGCGACCGATTTCAACCCGGGAAGCGCGATGTGCGAAAACATGCAGATGGCGCTTCACCTCGCCGCCATCCGTTTCCGGGTGACCGCCGAGGAGGCGATCTGGATGGCGACAGCAGGATCTGCGAAAGCGCTGGGGCTCAGCGACCGCGGAGCCCTGGAGCCCGGCCAGAGGGCAGATCTGGTGCTCTGGAACGTGCCGTCGCCCGCGATGCTGCCCTACCATTTCGGCATCAACCACGCAGGGATCGTGGTCAAGGGCGGCCGGGTGGTAGCGCGAAACGGGACCCGTGTCCAGTGATTCTGACCGGCACATCGGGCTACCACTTCAGCGACTGGGCGGGCGCCTTCTATCCCCCAAACCTCTCCAAAGACCAATGGCTCGCTTATTACGCTGCCCGGTTCCGCACCATCGAGATCAACAGCACCTATTACGGCGTCCCAAAACGTGAAACGGTGGCACGCTGGGCGGAACAGACCCCTGCGGATTTCCGGTTCATGGTGAAACTGCACGGCGACACGACGCACAAGCGCGAAACGGCGGGCAGAGAAATCCCGGAACTGCTGCATTCGCTGGAACCGCTGAGGACCGAGAGCAAGCTGGCAGGCCTGCTCGCCCAGTTTCCAGCCTCATTCCGGGCAAACGCTTCCACGAAACAATACATTAAATCAATCCATGTTCAGACCGGCGAAATTCCCCTTTTTGTGGAATTTCGACATGCCGGATGGGACGTGGATGACGCCGTGGCGTTCTGCCGGGATGAACGGTTGGGGTGGGTATCGGTTGATCTCCCGCCGCTGCGTTCGCTGATGGGAGCGAGGCCGGCCGCGACATTATCCGTCGGGTACGTACGTTTTCATGGGAAAAACACGGCCGCCTGGTACCATCCCGAAGCCGGGGACCGCTACGACTGGAACTACACGGAAGAAGAGCTGCGAGTCTGGATTCCGCGGTTGAGGGCGATGAACGAACGAGCTGAGGAAATCTATCTCTTCTTCAACAATTGCCATGCCGGCCAGGCGATCAAAAGTGCGGCGCTGATGCGAGAACTTCTCAGACAAGAACAGCTCGAGGTAGGCTGATGACCCGATCCTCGCATCAATCACAGCGCCCTTTTCTTGCGGTCGAAAACGCCTGGTCCGTGGACTCCGCGCACACCTGGGTGTTCCGCTCCTATCTGCCGCAGACGCTGGCAGGCGTTTTGAATACCCTGTTTGCAATCACTATCCAGATGGACGTCCGCACGGGCTTTGCGCATATCCCAAGACAACTTCACGACTATTTCCAATTCGATGGCGGCGCCTTTTCCTTGAGCGAAGGCGGCCTCGTCTTCTACGACGCAAACAAGAAAAGTTGGACGTCTGCGGCGGCCCCGTTTTCCGACAGGTCCAATCTCGGAAAAGAGCTCTGGTTCAGTTGGGCAGGTTCGATGGGAACCGTTCTCGCTGTGGCGTCGAAGCTTTTGGTGCGGCGTCCAGTCAAGATCCGGACCCTGGAGACCTGGGTATTCCGCCTCTCCTGGTACCCGGGAAGTGTCAAGCAGGGGTTGCAGGCACTGGAAGCTTCTTTCAGCAAATACAAAGCCTTGGACTCCTCGCTCAGCCATGTCCTCGAGGTTCAACCCGGCGGTGAAGAGCCCAACAAGCAAATCGACAGCCTGCTTCGCTCGGCGTTGACACTAGCCGATCATATCGACCCGTGGACTCGCAAGAAACTCAACGACTCTATCTGGGTCAACCTTTACAACAAGATACAAGAAAAGGTCGGCTGGGAGCTGATGGTTGACAAGCTGATGCCTGCCATTGCTGACGCCATCTGGGAAACACTCGGGTACGACTTCTTCGAATTGCTGATTTTCTCGCGAGTAGGTAAGCGGTACGAGGAATTCCTCTCCTACCGGCGGAATATGAGCGATTACGGCGGCAAGTCGATGAATCTGCTGCTCGACGCCCGCCTCGTCGAGAACGTCATCGATAAGCAGGAACCCCGCCAGATCGAAACCACTCAGGAAGATGGGCTGATGAACCCGCACCTGGCGCAGCTCGCGCAGCTCAAAGCCGGGTTAATAGTTCCTCTAGTGCATGAAAAACAAGTGCATGGAATGATAAGTCTCTATTACCGTCGGAAGCCTGAATTGACCGACGTGGAACTGGACAACATCCGTCACGTCGGCAAAGTGCTGGCGCGAAGCATCGAAAACACCAACGCCCACGAAACCGTCCGCCGCCTTGCCACAATCGACGGTCTCACGGGACTTTACAATCGCCGCAGTTTCACCGACATGATATCGCGGGAAATGCGGCGTATCCTCCGGTACAAGCAGTATTTCAGCCTGATTCTCGTTGATATTGATAACTTTAAGAATTACAACGACACAAACGGCCATCTCAACGGAGACAGGTTGCTCTCGCAGTTTGCCCAGGTGTTGAAAACAAGCGTCCGTGAACAGGATATCGTCTGCCGTTACGGTGGCGAAGAGTTCGCGGTGATCCTACCCCACACCGACGCCGACCGGGGGATGGTGGTGGCGGAGAAAATCCGCCGCATGGTGGCGGAGTCGAAATTCGCACACGGTGAAAAACAACCGCTTGGCTTCGTATCCATCAGCGCAGGAGTCGCCGACACACTGGGAAGTGTCAAAACCTACCAGGAATTGATCGATCACGCCGATCGCGCACTGTACCGGGCCAAGGAATCCGGTCGAAACCGCTCCCTTAAATACGCGCCGGATCTTGATTCGGACGCTAAGTAGTTATATTTTTTATTGATCTGTCTATTTTGGGACCAACTCCTTTGGGATGCGGAGGTTACGCACTGCATGGCCACCTATAATGTGCTGTATCTGACGAGTGAACTGTACCCCTTTGCAAAAGTGGGGGGGCTTGCGGACGTGGCGGGTGCTCTTCCCAAGGCGTTGAAGGAACAGGAGCACGACGTCCGTGTGTTCATGCCCAAGTACAAGATCATTCGGGATCGCAAGTGGAACCTGCGTGAAGTGATCCGGCTTCGAGACATCGAAGTCCCGATGGCAGGAAAGACCCACACCGTGTCGGTCAAATCCGGATTCGTGCCGGACAGCAAGGTCCAGGCCTACTTCCTCGAGTATAAACCGTTCTTCGACCGCAAGGACATCTACATCGACCCGAAGACCGGCGAGGGGTGGAAGGACGACGCCCAGCGGTTCGCCCTGTTTGCCCGGGCGGCGTTGGAAACGCTGAAAGTGCTTTTCTGGCAGCCGGACCTGATCCATTGCAACGACTGGCCGAGCGCCCTCGTCCCCTACTACATGAACACGGTGTACAAGGACGATCCCTTCTTCGGAAAGACAAAAACCGTCCTCACCATCCATAATTTCGCCTATCAGGGCTCCTTCCCGGACGACGTCGCACCCCAGATCGGGATGAACGATTTCAATTCGAAACACCCCGCTTTCCATCAGGGTCGGATCAACTTCCTCAAGGCCGGAATCACCTTTGCCAACCAGATTACCACCGTTTCACCCTCTTACGGCAAGCAGATCCTGAAGACTCACGAGTGGTGGGGCGGGCTGGACACGGTGCTGAAGAAACGGAAAAACGACCTGACAGGCATTTTAAACGGCATTGACGGGACCGTGTGGAATCCCGAAACCGATAAGGAAATCGCGGCGAACTACGGCCGGTCGACGCTCGCCGAGAAGCGACAGAACCGTGAGGCTCTCTGCAAGGAATTCAAACTCGAGAACTGCGATAAGCGGATGGTGATCGGCATGATCAGCCGCCTCGTCGATCAGAAGGGGTTCGACCTGCTGCTCGAGGGGATCAAGGATCTACTCGCGCTGCCGGTGATTCTGGTGATCCTTGGTAGCGGTCAGAAGGAGATCGAGGAAAAGCTCACCAAGATCGCGGCAAAGCACTCCGGCCGTGTCGTCCTCAAGCTCGTCCATGATGACGCCCTCGCTCACCGTATCGAAGCGGGGGCGGATGTGATTCTGATGCCCTCGAAATATGAGCCGTGCGGATTGAACCAGCTCTATGGACTGAAATACGGGACTCCTCCGATCGTCCACGGCACCGGCGGCCTCGCCGATACGATCACGGAATTCTCGAAGGACAAGGGAAACGGATTCCGGTTCGACCAATACCGCGCTGTCAGCCTCGTCGCCGCCGTGAAACGGGCCTTGAAGGTCTGGAAAAACGAGAAGAGCTGGAAGAAGCTGCAGCAGAACGGGATGAAAGAGGATCACGACTGGACCAAGTCGGCCAAGGCGCTGGCGAAAGTGTACGGCAAGGCGGTTACGGCCTGACGGAGGTCTGTTTCCAACTTTGTGAAAACGTTTCAGCGGGTCTGTTCCCCCATGCCGAGGTGGAACGGTCCCGCTTTTTGTTGGAACATCGGCGTGGGATGATCGAAGCTGCAAACAGCGTGAAGAGGCACCATGAAAGCCTTTCGTATTTCGCTGCTGGCAATCGCCGCCGTCGCGGGATTGTCCACTCTCCCCACAGGCGTGGCCGCTCCTCCGGAATCCCCCTCGGCTACGGTTGATCTACAGCCTCTCGGCCCATTTGGCAACCTTCCAGCGGACGCGGCACCGCCCACGAAAATCGCCGCTGTGGCGATCCTCGCAGACGGGAGCGTCGCCCTGCTGGACGGCGACACCCGCCGGATACTGCTTCTCGACAACAACGGCGGCTGGCGCGGGGAAGCGGGAGGATTCGGTTTCGGCCGGGGCGCCCTGAGATCCGCAGGAGACCTGGCCGCTGTAGGATTCGAACTCTGGGCGTGTGATCCGATGGCGGATCAGATTGTCCGCTACGATCCCTGGCTGGCTCCCCTGGAACCCTTCACCTCGGTCACGGACGGGAACAGCAAGCTGGCGCTCGAACGTCCGATCTCGGCGGCACGTTCTGTCCAGGGAGACTTGATCGTGCTCGAGGCAGATCGTGCGGACGGATTGCTCACCGACCCGCAGGGACGCCTCGTGGAGCGTGTGGCGTCCTTCGGGCAAGCGGGACCCGCCCTCGTTGAGCCCCGGCGGATCGAAACGACCGACGACAATGGATTCGCTATCGCCGACCCCGGACTCCACGCCGTGGTGCTGCTCGACCGTTTCGGTACTCTGCGCGGACTGCGCCCCTGGAAACTTGCGGGAGACGGGCCGGTGGGAATCGCACAGGGCAACCACCGTCTCTGGCTGTGCGGTGACAGCGGCATCGTCGCTTTTTCAGATACCGGAAGCGAACTCGGACGCTGGCCCCGGGAGATTGTAGGCGGGCCGGTACAAGACATCGCGCTTCGCGGCGACCGGCTCTACGCCGCTGTAGGTAAAAGCCTTCTTCAATTCCGCATCATCGTGAGGGACGGGAGGTAGCGGATGCGGCGGGGAGCGGCGGCAACGGGATTGATCCTGCTGCTGGCGTTGTCGGGCGCCGGGTCGCCACAACTCCGCGCCGAACGGCCGGGAAGGTGGTCGGGAGTGCTCATCGCAGACAGTTCGAAGACCACGCTGCACCTTCCCCACCGCTACCTCGATCCCGCCAGCCTGACGCTGGTAACCCCGTCAAACGATACGCTTCGCGATGGAATCGACTATTCCCTGAACGCCACCGCTGGGATTCTCACCTGGATCGCGACCCTCCCTGACACATTGTACGCGTCGTTCAGCTATCTCCCGGTGAGCGTGCCCGACACGCTGCAACTCTATTCTCCCGACCGGGCGGTCCGTGTGGATACTCTGGAGAGTGAGACCGTTTACGTGCCCGAGCCCTCCCCGCTGGAGTACCTGGAGCGCGAAAACGGTTCACGGCTGCGGAGAAGCGGGTCGATTCTGCGTGGAGTGCAGGTGGGCAGCGGGCAAGACGTTAGCCTGGAATCCGGTCTGCATCTTTCACTCGAGGGTGAACTCGCGCGTGACATACGAGTGCATGCCCTGCTCGACGACCGTAACCTCCCCGTCCAATCCGAGGGGACAAGCCGGCGTCTCGGCGAAATCGACCAGGTGTTCGTGGATGTCGAGGCCGGGCGGGCGCGTGGACGCTTTGGCGACTACCGGCTGAACCTCGACGGCGGGCGTTATGGATCGCTCGACCGGCGGCTGGAGGGTGCGCGCGTGAGTTATGGAACCCCGGACCTCCGCGTCACCGCCGCGGGAGCTGTGACACGATCGGTTTTTCACACCAACACATTCAACGGCAACGACGGGGTCCAAGGCCCCTACCCACTGACCGGCCGCGACGGAGAACGCGACCTGCTGATCGTCGGCGGCAGCGAGCGGGTCTGGCTGGACGGACGGGAGCTGGTCCGCGGCGAGAACGCCGATTACACGATGGACTACACGCTCGGCGAAATAACATTCACCCCAAGCCATCCGATCGACAGCGAGAGCCGGATCGAAGTGGATTTTGAGTATTCCCCGGAAGCGTATCCGCGCAATTTCTACGCCGGTCAGCTCACGTTCAACAATCCCGAGGGGTGGCTGAAGGGCAACGTCACCGCGCTCCAGGAGGGAGATGACCAGACCCGGCCGACCGGTTTCGAGATGACGGACTCAATCCGCCGTCAGCTTGCCGGATACGGCGACAGCAGCGTTCCGGCGCAGATCGCTTCCGCAGACTCGGTCGGTCCAGGGAACGGCGATTACATCCGTGCGGACACCACCTGGACCGATGGTAAAAGCTACTCCATGTTTCGTTTCTCTCAACCCGGCACCGATGGATCTCCCACCGGGAGCTGGTCGGTGATCTTCAGCAATGTCCCGGGCGCAGAGTATAACCGGGAGTATGACGCCGCGCTTGGCCGCTACCATTTCGCCTGGGTCGGCCCCGGAGCGGGGAGCTGGGCGCCGGTCCGCATCGTTCCGCTGCCGGAACGGTTGCGGCACGTAGCCACATCCTTCACCCTGGCTCCGAGTCCGCAGATCAGCGCCCGTGCGGATATCGGAGTCTCCCAGTACGACGCGAATGTGCTCTCAAACAGGGGCGACAACAACAACGACGGACTGGCCCAGAAGTACGACATCAGCCTTCGCCCCCTGGGTGGAAGTGCCGGCGATGCTCCGATGGTACTGACCGCCTCGCTGCGGGACGAGGGCGCACGGTACCACGCGCCGTCGAGAACGAAGGAGGTGGAATACGCGCGCACCTGGGGTCTTGATTCAGCGTTGACGGGAATCCATGAGCGGGAGCGCTCCCTCCACTTGGCACTGCGCCCGACGAACGGTATAAACCTCGACGGCGGCTGGGCGGCGCTGAAGCGGGGAAACCGAACCAACAGCGACCGGACTGATCTGGCCGCGCAGATCCAGCGGGGAGCACTTTCCTCGATGCTGCGGGCAGACCGTGTCGTCAGCAGCGACAAGCGGCTCGGAGAAAATTCGGATTGGATTCGCTCCTCGGGTAACGCAGGGTTCCGCCTCGGGATCTGGCGTCCCGAGATCGAGGAGGAGGCCGAACAACGCGACGCCACCCGTGACACGACGTACATCGGCCACCAGTACCTGCGGCTTCGCGGCACCTGGCGTCTGCTCGGATGGCACGGGCACGAAGGCTCGGTGTATCTGCAAACCTCCCAGCGAAGATTCGAGCGCGGCGACAAGGAGTACGCACGCCTCTGGAACGAGCGAGGCGCCGGGGGGCTCTGGAGCTGGCACCCGGCAGGGTTGCCCTTGAGTACGGAAACCGAGATCGCCTATCGCGACAAAAGTTGGCAGTCGGCGGACAGTTCGGATGTAACCTCACGCCTGGCGCGGCTCAACGTCAGCTGGGTTCCGTTGGGCGGAGCGCTGTCCGCCGATCTCGCCTATCGCCTTTCGCGGACGGTCACCCGGCCGAGAGTGTTGATCGCCTACACCGTGCCGCAAGGGCAGGGCGACTATATCCGGGTTGGAGACGAGTACGTGTATGACCCGGAGATCGGCGACATCATCCTCCGTCCCGAACCGAGCGGAACGGCGTTGCCAACCACCGACCTGACCGCGGAGTTGAACGTGGACTGGTCGCCCCACAGGCTGCCGGGGGGAGCAGGCAGGATCCCCGGTTTTGGCTGGGAAGACATCAGTCTTGTCACCCAACTGGAGGCCGATGAAATCACGAGCTGGCCCGATCCCGCTTCGATCGCGCTGCTGCAATTGAACTCGTTCCAGACGGATTCGACGATCGACGGACGCCTTCGCTGGCGGCAGGATATGTACCTCTGGCGCTCATCACGGGAATTCAACGCGCGGCTGCGCTACCAGACGGAAGCGCTGCTCATGAACCTCTACGGCACAGGCGCAGAGCAGACGGCGTCGGACCTCTGGGAACTCCGGTTGCGCAACGCGCTCAGCCCCGCTCTCGACCTGGAGTCTCTGGGCACCTGGGAGCGGCGGATGAAAGACCTCGAACGGCGTCTGTCGGGGCAGCGTTTCCACCTGATCGGAGCAAGCAGCGAGACGAGCTGGAGGGCTGGAGGGCCCTGGACGCTGCGGCTTCGGCTACGCGGTCGGATTGACCGGGAAAAGGGCGCCAATGTCGAGGCGCGAGCGCTGGGGCTGGGTCCCGGGATCACCTATGCGCTGCGAGGACGCGGGCGGCTGACCCTCGACTCCGAGGCGTTTTGGGTCGAATCGAAAACGGAGACTCTTCCCTATGAGCTCGCGGAGGGCCGTCCCCCGGGGCGAAACGGGCGGATCAACCTGCGGTCGGATATCCGCATCGGTTCGGCGATGACCGTCCGCGCCGTGTATACATTGCGCATGGACGCCGGACAGAAACCGATCCACATCGCCCGGGTTGAAGCGAATGCGACCTTTTAGCATCTTACCGCACCACGCCGGTTTCCCTCTTTTCGCTTGCGTTGGGGACCGTAACGGGCGAGATTGCGAAACGTGAATTGAACGGATTGAATCTCCCATGAGCGAACTCGAACACCAGGACAACGCGCAATACGAGGACGATGAGGCTTCGGACCGGGAACCGGAAATGGCTCTGAGGACAGCGGACAGAGAGGGCGAATCCGACCTGCCGTCGGATGAAACCGGCCCCGATTCCGAGCTCGAGATCGAACTGCCCAACATCTATGCCCACCTCGCATTCGTCGCCGGGGCAACGGGAATTACAGGCCGTGAAGTGGTTTCCGCGCTCGCCAGCCGCGGCGTCGAAACGATCGCTCACATCCGGAACGACAGCCCTTACGTCAACGAGTGGATCGAGTACTTCCGTCAAGTGGGAAGCGGAGTGGATACAACACCCTGGGATCAGGAGGAAATCTCGCGGCGGCTTGCGGACATCCGCCCCTCCCTCGTTTTCTGCCTGCTCGGCTCCTCGGAACGGCGGATGAAATCGGACGAAGAGTTCAAACCTAACCCTTTTATTGACAGTTACATGGCTGTCGATCTTGGACTCACTTCGATGCTCATCCGCGCGTGCGTCTCCGCCGGTGAGGAGAATTTGCGGTTCATCCTCGCTTCCGCGATCGGCGCGGATGACAGTTCATCAAGCGAATTCATGCAGATGAAGGCAAAAGCCGAAGATTTCCTGATCCAAAGCGGCCTGAACTACACCGTTGTCCGCATCGGTGCCGTGGCCGACTCCGATCGCGGTGGACGTGAGCAGCCTGCCTTCCGCAGTCTCTTCGGCCTCAAGCGGCGTCCCACACCATTCCCGCCAGCGAACGCCCGTCCTCTCGCAGAAACTCTTGTAGATGTTGCGCTTACACCGGATTGCGCCAACCGGATTTTCGAAACCGACCTCTGATCCACTCCGTCCGAGCGTGGACAAGGGATGTTCGAAAGCGTACATCTTTCACCATTAAACTACACTTATGTTCATAAATTACAATATAGTGAGTTCTGGCACATCTGTTGTATGGTAATCTGCGAGAGATACCAGCAGGAGCCTCGCCATGATTGGGAACTATCTGAAAATCGCTGTGCGCACCTTGCTCAGGAATCGTATCTACACGATAATCAATGTCTTGGGCCTTGCGATTGCGGTTGCAGCGTGCCTGCTGATCACGACCTATCTGCATTTCGAATTCACCTGGGACACCTCGTTTCACGATGCAGACAGGGTCTACCGGGTTGTCACCGAAGACATTCCCAAAGGCCGCGATCGCCGTTACAGTTCCACCGTAACCTCACTGCTCGCCCCGGAGTTACGAAAGAGTGTGCCCGGAGTCGAGTCCGTCGTTCGAATTGCGGAGACCGATGCGCTGGCCCGGATCAACCGTCAGCTCGTCAACCTCTCCTCGATGAGCGCTGACTCCAACGTCGCAGAAGTCTTCGGACTCTCGATGCTCTCGGGGAATCCCAAAACGGTACTTGAGGGGCTCCGCTCTGTCATGGTCAGCAGGAGTTTCGCGGAGAAATACTTCGGCAGAACGAATGCGATGGGACAGACGTTTGAAATCGAAACGGATGACTCCTTCGATGTATTCACGATCAACGGTGTCTACCGGGATCTGCCGATCAACTCGACCTACCGTCCGGATATCATCTACCCCTACGAGGTTGACTATTCCGCGATCCGTAAACGGCTCCGCGACACCTGGGGGATGAAGTGGTCGGAAACGATCGTACGGCTCAAGCCAGGTGTCCAGCCAGCAACGGTGGAAGCTGCGATCGAAGAGATGACGTCATCGCTCAAAGTCAATACGGATGAACTTTACAAACGAGCCTGGTACTTGCAGCCGCTGCGCCAGATCCACATCGCATTGAAAAACCCCAAGGGAATGCCGACGACCACGGAGGCAATCGCAGCCCTGGTCCTTTCGGGGATTACTCTGATCATTTTGCTGATCGCGAGCATCAATTTCACCACTCTCTCCCTTGGACGTTCGACAACCCGCACCAAAGAGGTTGGAATGCGCAAGGTTCTCGGCGCGAACCGCTCTCCGTTGATGACACAATTCTGGGTCGAAACGGGAGTGCTGGCCTTCCTGGCAGTGATCATTGGCGTGCTGTTTGCCGAGCTCTCGCTTCCGGTGTTCAACAGCCTAGCGGACAGGAATCTTACGCTGCAGTTCAGTCCGGTGGTGCTCGCTTCGCTCGCTGTTGTCTGGGTCGTCATCGTCTTTCTGGCGGGGAGCTACCCCGCGCTCGT
This sequence comes from uncultured bacterium, assembly GCA_964538455.1. GTDB lineage: Bacteria > Electryoneota > Electryoneia > Electryoneales > Electryoneaceae > JAZDLX01. The sequence continues at coordinate 181,895 of CAZIDZ010000002.1, read as the reverse complement.
GATCTCCTCGTTCCGTCCGGCACAAGCATTCAAAGGAGACGTCAAGGTCGGTGGACGAAGCCTGTTGCGGCGGACCCTCGTGTTCATTCAGTTCAGCCTTTCGATTTCGCTGATCGCCCTGACGATGATCATGTTCCGGCAGATGCAATTCGTATCGCGGACCAACCTTGGATTCAACGGCGAGCAAGTTGCCGTCCTCGAAGCACTCAACATGGATAACACCGGTCAGGTACTGATGAACAAGATGAGAGGACTGCTGAGCGACGATCCAAACGTCCTTTCGGTTTCGGGAGCGGCGAATGATATAAGTTCACCCTGGTTTCAGGTCGGTTGGACTGATCCGGACGGCAAAGAGTGGCGCGGGCTGAAGATGAATGTCATCGATCCGGAATGGTTGAACACCCTGAAAATCCCGATTCTCGCCGGACGCAACCTTGACGCTCTCTCCGCACACGACAGCACTCATGCCGTGCTGCTTAACGAAAAAGCGGTGAAACTCTTCGGCTTTGATGACCCCATTGGAAAACCTCTGCCAGGTTATTTTGACGACCTGAGTGTCGTCGGTGTTTTCCCGGATTTGCACATGGAAGACCTTCACGAACCGATTGCCCCGGCCTTGCTGATGCTGTCTTTGCAGGGGTTCTTTTCCAAAGGACACGGGATTTCACTGCGCGGGGAAAACTGGTACTCCCTTCAGCGAATTTTCATTCGCATTTCACCGGATAACATTCCCGCCACGATGAAAACGATTGAGAAAACGTGGAGTCAAATCGCCCCAGACCTCCTGTACAAGTATTCGTTCGTCGACGAGGATGTCGAAAAAGCGTACCGGGAAGACCATCGCTGGAATTCGATCATCACCGATTCCGCGGGACTCGCAATCGTAATCGCCCTGCTGGGACTGTTCGGGCTCTCGACGCTTGAAGTCTCGCAACGGCGCAAGGAGATCGGCATTCGGAAAGTGCTCGGAGCGAGTGAGGGGAACATTATCCTGCTGCTCACGCGGCAGATCATCCTGCTCGTGGTCGGCGCCAGTATCATTGCGGCACCTGTGGCGTGGCTACTGGGTAAACGATGGCTGAATGAATTCGCCTACCGGATCGACATCGGCCCCGGCCTGCTCACCCTCGCAGGAGTGCTGGCGCTGTTGCTGGCGATGATTACTGTTGGTGGATTGGCTTGGAAAGCGTCGACGACGAATCCGGCCGACTCGATTCGCTACGAGTAGAGTCCGGAACCGGTAACGGCTGTCCGGGATACTCGAATTCGGTCTCGAAAACCCGTTCAAACGCTTTTCGTGAGGAGTAGGACGCGCGGAGGCGGATGCGGAGCGTGTACGCCCCATCGTGCAAGGGGACCTGCGGATTCTGCAATTTCCCGTCGATGATCAGGGGATAATGAGCGGGCACCCAGTTGAAGCTCGAGGGTCCGGGACCCAGGTACGTGGTCACCTTGCGCACCACCTCCCCATCGTCCACAATTTCGATCTCCGTGCGCGCGCGTTCCGTGGGAGACAGCTGCATCCGCAGCACGAGCCCTTTGGGATCGAGCTCGATCTGCGGGGGACTCATCAGATCCACCCCGACCCACAGGTACTGGGCTCCGCCCGCATCGGCGACGAATGTCTGTCCAAAACGCCGCCAGATCGTGATCCCGGTGGGGTGGTCAAATTTCGCCCGCCCCCTGCCCTGCTCGCCCCATGAAGAGAGGAAATTCAGCTTCGAGTCGAATTTGAGAATATGACAGTTCACGCTGTCCGTGCAGGCGACGTTGTTGTAGAGGTCGATGGTGAGGTGGCCAACGTAGGGATCGCGCTGATCCTGTTCGACAGCGGCGACATTCACCTCGGCGAGAACGGTTCCATCGAAACGGACTTTGCGCAAACGCCGTCCAAGGCTGTCGCTGACCACGAAGTATTCGTCCCGCGGACGCAGGTGGGTCGATTTCATGTCCACTGCGTCCAATCCTACGGGGATTTGATAGCCGCCAAGCCGCCGGATAAACGCGCCCGACGTGTCGAAAAACACGATCGCGCCGGCACCGGCATCCGCCACGACCACCACTCCGCCTTCCGTTACTGCGATCCCACGTGGGAGAACGAGACGGCCAGGTCCATCCTCACCGAACGATCCCACGTAGCGTAAATCCGCGTTGACGTTGCGCAGCTTGACAACCCGGCGATGCCCTGAATCGGTGACAAAGACAAGACCGTTGGGAAGGGCGGCGACATCCCACGGCTGATCCAGATTCCCCTCACCCTCGTCGCTGTACCCGTAAAGACCGATCGACTTCATCGACTTGTTGTAGATGATGCCGTTCTCGCCGGAGTTGATCCCGTACACCGTCACCTCGTCGTCATCCCCTCTCTTTTTCGGATTGTCGGTTGCGGTCAGCTTGACGACGGCGAGGCCCTGCGGGTTGTTGAAGGTTGCCCGGCCAAGGGAGAAAAAGGTCAGGTGGGTCTGCGTCGCCCGGACAACCCCCCACGTGTGCTCCCAGGGCGGGTAGACCCAGGTCGTGTGGCTCTCTTCATACTTCGCCACCTTGTCGCCTTTGAACAGGGGCATCGCGCCCGCAGCACCGCCCGGGAGCAGCGCGGCCAGCACGATCAGAAACCAGAGCGAGAGACGGAAGATCGGGAGAACAAAACAATTCGGGACGATTCTGGCACGGGAGGGCATCAGTCGGAATCCTCCTCACCACGAAGACGGCGCAGCAATTGCTCTCCGCCTTTCCTCGAAAACCCGGGCACCTCCGCAACCTGCGCAGCGGTCGCCTCCTTCAGACGCTTCAACGACCCGAAGTGCTTGAGCAGCGCCTGGGCCTTCGCCGACCCGATTCCCGGCAGGGATTCCAGGGTGGAAGAAACCTGTGCCGACTGGCGCAGTTTGCGGTGGTAGGTAATTGCGAAGCGGTGGGTCTCATCGCGGATCTGCATCAGCAGTTTCAGCGCGGACGAGGTGCGCGGCAGGGTAATCGTCCCGCCCCCGGGAAAGACGATCTCCTCCAAGCGTTTTGCGAGGCCGACGCAAGGGAGCTGCTTCAAGTCGAGCTGGTCGAGGATCTTCCTCGCGGCGTTCACCTGCCCTACACCGCCGTCGATCAGCACCAGGTCGGGGAGGACGGCGTCTTCCACTAGCAGCCGTCGATAGCGCCTTCCGACGACTTCCTGCATGCTGGCGAAATCGTCGATCCCGGTCACGGTCTTGATCCGGTAATGCCTGTACTGGCTTTTCTCGGGGCGTGCGTCCTTGAACCGGACCATCGCGGCGACAGGCTGCTGCCCGAAAAGGTTCGAGTTGTCAAAGCACTCTATGCTGCGCGGCGGTTGTTCTAGACGCAGGTGCTCCGCGAGCATTTTCAGGCTGTGGGGCAGCCGCTCTTCGCGGGCCTTCGCCTCCCTGCGCTCCGCGAGCAGCAGTTCCGCATTCCGATTTGCAAGCTCCAGCAGCCGGTGTTTTTCCCCGCGTTGCGGAATGACAACATTCACCCTGTGCCCGGCTCGCTCATCAAGGAACGATTGAAGCACCCCGGCCTCCTCCCCCTCCAACGGCTGCGGAAGAAAGATTTCATCCGGGACATCGCGCGTGTGCTGGAGATAGAAATCGGCGAGCAGATGGGTCCAGAGCTCACCTCGCCGGTGTCCCTCGGCCCTGGTGAGGAACGAGTGGGTGCGGCCGATGATGCGCCCGTGACGCATGCGCAGCGCGGCCATGCACCCATCCCGGTCCTCCTGCACGAAGGCGAAAACGTCACGGTTGATGTCTTCGAGGGTGATCACCTTCTGCCGCGTGCCGAGCGCCTTGGTCTGCTCGATCTGGTCACGCACGCGCGCCGCTTCCTCGTACTCCATTTTCGCGGCGTGATCTTTCATCCGCTGCTCGAGAATCGCGACCAGACCCTGTCCGCGGCCGTTTACCGCGTCGACGAGATGCTGCAACTCCGAGATGTACTGTTCGTTTGAAACCAGGCCTTCGCAGGGACCGAGGCAGTTGCCGATATGATATTCAAGGCAAACCCGGTGCTTTTTCTGTTGTATCGACTCCGCGGTGATGTTCAAGTTGCAGGTGCGGATATGGCACGCCTTACGCAGCGCGGAAACGGTGTCCTTGGCCCGTATCACGTCCGACAGCGGCCCGTAGTACTTCGACCCGTCCTCTTTTGGATTTCGCGTCAGGAAGACCCGGGGATACGGTTCCCGCGACACTTTCAGGTAGGGGTACGTCGTGACTTCGCGCACATCGATATTGAAACGTGGATGGTGGCGCCGGATCAGCGTTTTCTCGAGAATCAGCGCCTCCACCTCATTGTCCGTGACAATCATCTCCAGGCCCGCGATGCTCCGGACGAGGTTGCCGAACTGGTAGCGGCCGTCATCCCGCCCCGAGAAATACGATCTCACGCGGGAACGGAGATTCTTCGCCTTGCCCACATAGATCACCCGTTCGCGGCTGTCGCGAAAAAGGTAGACGCCCGGGTCCGTTGGCAGCATTTCCAGCTTCTGCTGCAACGTCGGATCTCCGGTCGAATCGTCTGAAGGTTCCGGAATCTTTTCCCCTTTTCCCCGGCCGGTCATGCGGATAATCCTACCCTTGCGAACTGAATATCATCACGAAAAATATCGACTCTGGAACGTACGACGGCGCGGTCTGCGGTGTCACGCTGGAAAACCCACCTGCCTCATGGTGGAGGATGCCGATTCGCAAGGAAAAATAAGGTAGGTGAAACACACAATTGGCGGCCCCCACATTGGCAGGTCCACAGGGAAACCGTCCAGTTTGCGTTTTATATTGATCCCGATGAAACGAATACGCACTCTCTCCTATCTGCCGTTGTACGCGCTGCCGCTGCTGGTGATTCTGCTGGCGGTCCGACCGGCCTCCGCCCAAGTGCTCCACGCCAACGTGAAGGTCAACCTGCAGAAGCTCCCGCAGGAGAACCAGAACAAGCTGCGTGGGATCGACAAGGTTATCGAAACCTACTTCAACGACCGTGATTGGGCTCCGGATGACTACGACTACGAGTTCGAGCTGGACGTCGAGATTTATTTCAACGAGGCGGTGGCGGTCAGTTTCGAAGACCGGTACAAGGCGCAGATCATCGTTTCCAACCGGTCGAACATGGTCTACAACGACCGTCGCTGGGAATTCGTCCTCGAGCCCGGCGCGCACCTGACGTACGCAGAAACCTTCGATTCCTTCCGCAGCATCCTGGATTATTACGCGTTCATGGCGCTGGGATACGAGTTCGACAAGATCAAGAAATTCGGCGGCACTCCCTATTATGAGACCGCTCGGCGCATCTGCAAGCAGGCTCGTTTCTCCAGCCGCTACTTCCTCGGTTGGGACAAGCGGGAAGAGTGGACCGCGGACGTTCTCGCGCCGGAGAACGAGACCTCACGCTATCTCAATTTTCTCTACTACACCGGCGAGTGGTTGTTCTACACGGAACGCGACCGGAAAGAGGCGCGCCAGTATCTGCTCTACGCGACGCGGCTATTCGACCGGATCGATACGGACAAGCTGCAACGGTTTTTCGACCTGAACTACTACAATTACGCTTCTGCGCTTGGCGAGTACGGGGAATACAACGCGATTGCGAAACTGGCGAGCACGGACCCCAACCCGGAGCACGCGGCCTTCTACCAGCGGCTTCTGGAGAAACGATAACCCCTTTCGCACTTTCCTTGCAGACTGCCCCGGACGCGTGAAATCCGCGCGGACTCCTGCTTACATTGATGCACCCTCGTCCACGGGGAGCAGAAATGCTCGAACACGTTCTGGTTCTGATCTCCGCTGTTCTCGTGCTCGGCATGGCGGCCCAATGGATCGCCTGGCGGGCGAATCTCCCTTCGATCGTGCTGTTGCTGGCGATGGGGCTGCTGCTCGGCCCGGCGACCGGCTTGCTCGATCCGGACGCACTGCTCGGCGACCTGCTGTTCCCCATCGTCTCGATCTCTGTAGGCGTGATTCTCTACGAGGGCGGACTCAGCCTGCGTCTCAAAGAGCTGCGGAAAACGGGATCGGCGGTGTTCCGCCTGATCGCTATTGGCGCTCCGATCACCCTGTTGCTCAGCGCTTACCTCGCCGTTGAACTGCTCGGAATGGACACCCATCTCGCCCTGCTGCTTGGAGCGATCCTGACCGTCACCGGACCTACTGTCGTCGGACCGATGCTCAGTTATGTCCGGGTCGCGCCGGAGGTGAACAATTCGCTGAAGTGGGAAGGCATCCTGATCGATCCCCTCGGCGCCGTACTCGCGGTTCTCGTCTATCAGCAGTTTTTCACAGCAGAGGGCGGCGGAGACCTCGTCCACTCGCTGAGCGGAATCGCCAAGGTGTTCATCTACGGCATATTCTTCGGTGCAATGGGGGCGCTACTGCTGGTGCAGCTCTCCCGCCGTGGACTGCTCCCCGATTTCCTGACCAATGCGGTCAGCCTGGCGCTTGTGGTCGGGGCATTCGTCGCCGCGGACATTTTCCAGAAGGAATCGGGACTGGTTGCCGCCACGCTGATGGGCGTTCTGGTCCGCAACCAGAGCAAGGTTCCGATCAAGCACATCATCGAATTCAAGGAGACCCTGCGGCTGCTGCTGATCAGCACGCTATTCATCCTGCTGGCGGCGCGGATCAGTCCAGCGGAATTGAGGGGTTTCGGCGTAGAGGAGCTGCTGTTTGTCGCCTCTTTGATGTTCATCGTGCGACCGGTGGCGGTGCTGTTGAGCACTCTCGGCACGCGGCTCAACTGGCGGGAGCGGCTGTTCATCGCGTGGATGGCCCCACGCGGAATTGTCGCCGCCGCGGTGTCCTCCATCTTCGCACTGGCATTGGTTCGCGAGGGCGCTCCGGAAGCGCAACAGTTGATGCCAATCACCTTTCTGGTCATCGTTGCGACCGTCGTGATTTACGGCGTGACCGTGCGGCCTGTCGCGTCCCTGCTCGGGATTCAGCAACCTTCCCCCCACGGCGTGCTCTTCATCGGCGCACACGATTGGGCGAGGAAGCTGGCTGTGAAATTGGCCAAACTCGGTGGACAAGTACTGATGCTCGACAGCAACCGGGAGAATATCTTGCGCGCGCGAAACGCTGACCTGCCCGCCCGTCACGCCAATGTTCTCTCGGAAACGCTGCTTGAGGAGATGGATCTGAACGGTATCGGCCGCGCCGTGGCAATCACAGCGAACGACGAGGTGAACACGCTGTCCGCCACACGGTTCGGAGAACGACTCGGTATGCGGGAAGTGTATCAACTGCAGCCCACCCGGCAGCGGGGCATGCCCACGGTGCTCAGCGAATCGCTACCGCTCGATCTCCGTGGCCGCTTCCTGTTCGACAAGGAACTGTCCTTCTACGTACTCGAATCCATGCTCCGCTCGCGGGACGCGTTGAGCGTCGTCGAAATCGAGGAGGAGACGCCGCTCGATGAATTCCGCGCGAAGTACCCGGAGAACGTACCCCTGTTCATTCTCCGCGAAAACCTGATGGTGCTGCCTGTTCCCTGCGAAGACCCTCCGATGATGCATCCCCAGGACAAAGTGCTGACATTGAGCCTCCCACTGGAGACAAGCGCGCCCAAGCGAAAACGCAAACCGGCGAAGAGAACGCGGCGCTGACGGGCATGCGGGATGCGTTCCTCCGCCTTCCACCGAGAGCGGCACCACGCCCGAGATATCCCTTCTCGGCGAGACGCAGAAGCCACCGGCCCGCATCGTGAAGTATTACCTTTGTATTTCTTCATCGAGAAGGGATAAGGCACCCGGATGAACGCAGAACGGCTGATTCGATGATACCACACCTCAACCGGCTCCCCGCCGCCTTTCGAAATCCAGCGCTGTTGCTGATGATCGGAGTTCTTGCCTCGGCGATCCTGTTCGCCGGTTGCTGTAAAGACTGCTTTATCGACTCTCCCTTCAGCGAAGATCGCCACTACTCATTCGACGGCTCCCGCTACTTCCCGTTGGACGCCGGCAATTCCTGGAGTTTTGAATTTCATGTTGGAGAGAACAGGCTCACCTTCGAGTACGTGGTTTACGACACGATCAGCTGGAATGGGCTTCCCTGTGCTTTCGTCGACGTTTACGACGGACGTTCCGCGGGTTCATCCCCTCACGTGCTTCGTTACCTCTATCGGTTCGGGAACGATACCCTGCTGAGCGCGAACTATCTCTACGAAGAGAGCAGGCGCAACCTGACGGTGTCGAGCTGGATACCGGTCATGATTCTGAATCCCAACCGCAAGGGAGCCGAGGTTGAATCGCCCTCATTGGGTTTCGGACGCAACTATATGGTGGTCGGGGAGACAATTGATAATGTGCACACGGCTAAAGGAGATTTCTCGGATTGCCTGGTGATCAATTTCGAATATGAACCGGTCGGCAAGGATCGGATTCCAATCCAGACCACCTATTTCGCACCCGACGTCGGGCCTGTGGGCCTGACCGATTATCCTTACGGGCTTGTCCCGGGCGACCTCGGTTCAATCGAATACGACTACACGCTCTTCGGGTTGAACGTGGAATAACAGGCTCACTATGCAGTTTCGTGCGGGGATCGTCTCGATCCGGTTTGCCCCTCCCCGCTCCCCCCTCTATATTTGCCACTCCTGAGCGGAAAGTTTTCGGATTCCGCGTCGAAAAACCGCGTTGGGGCGTCCCGGCGGCGTGGTTCGGCGATCCGCCGGCCCGTCCTTTTACCGGAGTGCGGCCTCCGCGTTTGTCATCGATTCCAAGTCGCAACGAAAGGAGCGACTCATGTCCGTGATTCCATTCAAGAACGAACCGCTGACCGATTTTTCCGATCCCGCCAACCGCAAGGCCTTCGAGCAGGCGCTGGCCAAGGTAAAAAGGCTGTTCGGCAAGCACTGGGATCTGCTCGTCGACGGGCGGCGGCTGAAGACCGCGAAAAAAATCTCCTCGCAGGACCCAGCGAATCCGAAGGCGGTGGTCGGCACAGTGGGCAAGGCCAACCGTGAGATCGCCGACAGGGCCGTCCGGGCGGCGCATAAATTCTTCACCGAGGAGTACCAGTGGTGGGATTACAAGGCCCGCGCCCGGGTGCTGATGAAGACGGCCCACCTGCTGCGCCAGCGCAAACACGAGTTCTCCGCCACGATGGTTTACGAGGAGTCGAAGAACTGGGTGGAGGCGGACGCGGACACCGCGGAGGCGATCGATTTCCTCGAGTTCTACGCGCGCGAGATGATGCGCCTCGGCGGCACGCAGCGGGTGGAGCCCTTCCCCGGAGAGGACAACAACCTCTATTACGTGCCGATCGGCGTCGTCGTGGTGATCCCGCCGTGGAATTTTCCGCTCGCAATCATGTCAGGGATGACCGTTGCGGCGCTCGTCACCGGAAACACCGTTGTACTCAAGCCGGCCTCCACGGCGCCGGTGATCGCAGCAAAATTCGTCGACCTTCTGCTCGAGGCGGGATTGCCGAAAAAGGCGATTAACTTCGTCCCCGGTTCCGGCGGCGAAGTCGGCGACACGCTCGTGGGGCACCCGCTGACGCGGATGATCGCGTTCACCGGCTCCAAGGAGGTCGGTCTGCATATCCACGAGCTCGCGGCGAAAACCCAGCGCGGACAAAAGTGGATCAAGCGGACGATCCTGGAGATGGGCGGCAAGGACGCGCTGATCGTCGATGAGACGGCCGACCTCAACTACGCCGCGGACCAGGCTGTGATCGGCGCCTACGGTTTTCAGGGTCAGAAATGTTCCGCGTGCAGCCGTCTGATTGTCACTGCCCCGGTGTACGACAGGCTGGTGAAAAAAGTCGTCGAACGGGTGAAGAAGTTGCGTGTCGGGCACCCGGAGACAAACCCGAACCTGGGCGCGGTGATCGACGAGGCGGCCCTGGCGAAAATGGTCGAATACATCAAATTCGCCAAGAAGGACGGCAACAAGCTCGAGATCGGCGGGAAGAAATTGGACGGCGGCAATTTCCTCGAGCCGACCGTGTTCAGCAGGGTCAAACCGAACGACCGGATCGCCCAGGAGGAAGTGTTCGGCCCGGTGCTCGCGATTATCAAGGCGAAGGACTTCGACAACGCGATCAAGATTTTCAATGGCACCGACTACGGCCTCACCGGCGGCCTGATCAGCAACGACCGTCAGCGCCTCGAACGCGCGCGCAAGGAGCTGTTCGTCGGCAACCTGTACTTCAACCGGAAGATCACCGGCGCGCTGGTCGGCGTGCAGCCGTTCGGGGGCTTCAACATGTCCGGCACCGACAGCAAGGCCGGCGGCCAGGACTACCTGCTGCTGTTCATGCAGGCGAAATCGGTCGCCGAACGCTGGTAGG
>CAZIDZ010000002.1:0-171494 GCA_964538455.1 uncultured bacterium | reverse complement strand
GCGCAGTGTTCCCTTCGGGAACGCTGAAGCATGATCACTCGCGCCCCTGTCATAGCGATGGCATGAGCGCTTCGCGTGTCACACGGGCATCGTTCTAAAGTGCCGTCGCAGGCACCGGGGGCTGCGTGTAGTGCTACGCCACTCGCGCCGCGAAAACAGGAAACAAACTCCTGTGTCCTTTCGGATGCAGGAGTTTTCTTTCGCGACCCCGCGCAGCTTTGGGATCGCACAAACACACGATCGTGTAGCCTATTGACGCTTCATGATCCAACGCTCGTACGCGGGGACCATTCCGCAGGCCTCGGCGTTGTGCCGGCTCGCCCCTTTCTCCCAGACTATGAGCACCGCCAGGTCGAGATCCATTTCAACCGCGATGCGAAAGCGGTGACGGATCATTATCCGTTGATAGCCGTGCCCCCGATGCTGCTTGAGTACTCCGGCGGTCATGATGTTCGCCAGTCCGCTTGGCGTTGCGAGAAAATTGCAGTAGCCAGCCTCGACCCCATCCACGCGCAACACGTCATTGCGGACACCCGGCATTGTGGCATACCCGAGATGTTGCTCCGGGTTGTCCCCTTGGGGCCCATCGCTGTCACGAAAACAGGCAGACATCCCCTCCGCCCATCGTCTTAAATCCATTGGGGGATCAAGGGTGATTCCCGAGGGCGGCATCCAGTGGAGATCCTCGTGCGTCAGGGGTCGTTGCAGCAGGGTTGTCACGGCCGCCCGGGTCCAGCCTCGCCGGAGCAGGGACTCCATCAACGTGGGATGATGAACCGGAGTGACATAGCAGGCCGGAGTGTACCCTCTCTGGCGAAAAACCTCCTCTACGTGTGCGACCTCGGCTTCGTCAACGGCGCGATCCAATCCCCAACCGACCGCTTTGCTCCATCCCGGCGAGACCGGGTTGAGCATCACCTTTCCGCCTGACTCCAACTCAATCGCAAGGGGCTGTTTCTCCCGGGGCAGGTTGCGTTTCAGCGCCTGCACCATGGCTTGCGACACTTCAGAGGCATCGCGCTCCACACGTCTCGCAAGCTCCAAATCTAATGACGGATCAAGCAGCACCGTGTGGCACTCCTCCCGGTTCACGCTCCTTTCACGAAATATAGAACAAAAGCTGCCAGACCACGGCGTGCTACGGCCGGGCCATTCGGGAGACTGCACTACGATTCCACCCCGACGCTCCGGTACGGACGATGTGCTCCGATGTTTTCCATCCCGGAAAAACAAACCGTTGCCGCGATGCTCCCCATCGTTTTCGATCGTCTTATATTGCTCGGCAACACCAATGCCCCGGACATTGAGATGAAAATCACTGATTTCCACCGCCTTTCGAGACTCGTTTTCCCTCTTATCCTCTCCGGACTGCTGATCACCGGCTGTTGCGCCGATTGCTTCTTGAGTGGAGATGCCGTCGACCGACCGCCGTGGTACGATGCGGGCCGCTATTTTCCGCTCGAACTGGAGAACCAGTGGATCTATCTGATCAATGGCGATCCAAACAAGCTCGCGCGTGTCTCCGTCATCGATACGATACAGTGGCGAGGGGACACACTATTTGATATGAAAACCTACGCCCCGGACCTGAAGAACCCACCGGAGTTCACCCACATCTCGGACTTGTTCAAGACTTCGACAGACACCCTTTTCCGGACAACGCCCGCCTACCTCGCCAGCTACGGGGGAATAGAACAATCGCCCTATGTGATTATCCGCATTCTGAATCCACTCCGTGTGGGCGATAGTCTTTCCGTTCTTCCCGCAAGTGTGTACGGCCATGATCCGAATTGGGGGTTCTACAACTGGATTATCATGGACAACGACACGGCAGTCCACACCACCTACGGCGATTTTGACAGCTGCCTTTACCTTCAATTCAGGCTGCATTGGCTGATCGACCAGAATGACTACCTGTTGGCAGAGGAATTCTATGCCCCCGACACCGGGCTAATTCGCTTTATTGAATACCCCTATCGTCTCTCCCCGGGAGATCTCGGCGACTCATCAATCTCCTTCGATCTCGGATACGTCGAACTTCACTCCAACGACCCCAGTCAGTAAAACGCGCGCTTCAAACGATCTCTCTTCTCGTTATCTTATTATTATCAATAGATTATTAATCCTCTTTGCCGTTGCTACGTCCGTATTGCTGCTAGGTTGAGCTGCGCGTTCGATGCGAGGCTGAGCAACAGTTTCTGCACAATTTCCCTTCTCTCGGGAAACCTCGCCCAGCTTGCACTTGGCTGCGGGCCGTTCCCGCCGTAGCTTTCCCCGACCGGAAACGGTTGTGAGGAGTGGCGAGTGAACGAGAGCGGCAAACGCGCGTCATCGAATCGCCAGACAGCGCAGCGGGTGACCCTCACTGGTGCCCTGGCCAACGTAGCACTCGCCGTGCTCAAGGCGACCGGCGGGATGCTGCTTGGCAGCAGGGCGCTGCTTGCGGACTCGGTGGATTCCATGGGCGACCTCGTCAGCGACGTGATCACCCTGGTCGCCGTTCGCGTCGCGCGGAAGCCAATCGATGCGAATCACCCTTACGGCCACGGGCGTGTCGAATCGGTGGCGTCCCTGCTGATCGGCGGACTGCTCGTGCTCGTGGCGACGCTTTTCGCGATCAACTCGATCCGGTCGCTTGTCTTCGGGCACAGACAGGAGGTGGGCGCGGCAGGGATGGTGATCGCCGCGGTGGCTGTGCTGACGAAGGAGACGCTGTTCCGTTGGACGCTGCGGATCGGCAAGCGAATCCGGTCGCGTGTGATCGAGTCCAACGCGTGGCATCACCGCAGCGATGCGTTCTCGTCCGTGTCCGTGTTCATCGGACTTGGGCTCGGGCTCGCGGTGCCGGGGGCCGACAGTTTCGACGCTCTGGCAAGCCTCGTCGTGACAATCTTCATCGCACGAACGGGGCTTCGCATCGCCGTAGGTTCGATATACGACCTGGTGGACACTGAGCAGGACCCGGACCTGCTCGGGGAATTAAAGCGGATTACAATGTCGGTGCCGGAGGTGGACAACACGCACCGAGTACGCACCCGGCGTTACGGTCCGCACACCTGGGTCGACCTTGACATCGAGGTAGACCCGGCGATGTCGGTGGCCGACGGACACCGCGTGGCGCACGAGGTGAAAGAACGCATTCTGGCGGAGATTCATTACGTGGCCGATGTACTCGTACACGTGGAGCCGTTGGGTTCGCACCTCGAAGGTGAGGGCACGGTGCGAGGGATGTGACGGGAGATCTGCGAAGATGAACGATGGTGAACGCGAAGCAACAAAAAGCGCACGCCCCGTTCCGCCCCAAGGCGACGGAACCCTCGGCGGTGAGATCGAGGCACTCGCCGAATTGATGCGGATTCTGCGCGCTCCGGACGGCTGCGCCTGGGACGCGGAGCAGACCCACCGGTCGCTACGCCCCTACCTGATTGAGGAAACCTACGAAGTTCTCGAAAAACTGGACTCCGGCGATATGGACGGCCTGCGCGAGGAGCTCGGCGACCTGCTCTTGCAGATCGTTTACCACACGGCGCTCGCTGAGGAGCAGGAAACGTTCACCTTCGCACATGTGGCAAAGGGAATTCGCGAAAAGATGATCCGGCGGCACCCGCATGTTTTCGGTGACGTAGAAGCCCACAACTCCGAGGAAGCGCTTCGTTCCTGGGAAAAGATCAAGCTTACGGACAAGGAGGGAGACGGGGAGTCGCGCGAGGAAAACGGCACCCTTTCCGGCGTTCCAAAAGCGGTGCCGGCACTGACGCGCGCGCACCGTGTGCAGGAGAAGATGGCCGGCGTTGGCTTCGACTGGCCGAGTGCGGAGGGAGCCCTGGACAAGCTCGACGAGGAGGTGCACGAAGCACGCGCGGCGATCCTCTCTGGCGATCCGGAACACGCGGAGGAGGAGATCGGCGACCTGCTGTTCAGCGTTGTCAATGCGGCCCGCCTCGCCGGATTCTCCGCGGAAGAGGCGCTCCGTCGAAGCACCGAGAAAGTGATCCTGAGATTCCGCGAACTCGAACGGCTGGCCCAGGCGGACGGCCGCAGACTCGGCGAACTGCCGCTCGAAGTTCTCGACTCCTACTGGGAGAAGGCTAAGGGCATGGAAAAAGGCAGGACCGGACGGTGAGTGTTGTATGGATCTTTCTCGACGGGGTGGGATGGGGCTCGGACGATCCCGAGGTCAACCCATGGGCGGCCGTTGAAGACCCGACCCTGATCGCTGTTAACGGCCGCGGACCGTCCTGGCCCGGCGCTGTGATGAAACCCCTCGATGCGACGCTCGGGGTGAAAGGGCTGCCGCAGTCCGCAACCGGAACGACGGCGATGCTCACGGGCGTCAACGCGCCACAGCACATCGGCCGTCATCTCTCCGGCTTTCCGACCTCTTCGCTCCAGGAAATCATCTACGAACATTCGGTGCACAAACGCGCGCTAGAACGGGGGCTGAAGCCAACCTTCGCGAACGCTTACAACGAAGCCTATTTCAAGCGTCCGAACCTGAAAAAATCGGTGACGACCCATGCCGTGCTCGCGGCCCGGGAGCTGGGGATGCGCTTCCGGATGATGGACGACTACCGCAACGGTCTCGCGGTCTTCCACGACCTCACCGGGGAACTGGTCCGCATCCAGGGCAACGGAGACCGTCTCACGGCTCCCGCGAACAAGCAGGTCGTTTTCAAACGATTCATTCGCGATCCGAAAGCGTTCCGCGAGATGGTCACCCAGTGGGAGATCGATGTAATCAACCCTGTCGAGGCGGGACGCCGGATCGCCCGGCTGGCGCCGGGCCACGACCTCGTGCTGTTCGAGTACGTGAAAACGGATATGATGGGGCACGACTGCGATCCGGGCTGGGCGGCTGACGTGGTCAAAGAGGTGATGGATTTCCTGCGGACTCTGCTGAGCGAGCTGGACACCGGCCGCCACACCCTGTTAATCACCTCGGATCACGGGAACAGCGAAGACATCACGGTAAAAACCCACACCTTGAATCCCGTGCCAGCGGTGGCCCTTGGACCCCTCGCGCACACCATCCTTGAGCGCTGTGAGTCGATCATGGACATCGCGCCCGCCATGTTGGACGCACTCGAAAAGAACCGTCGCTAGCCCCTGCCTCAGCGCGCAACGGAACCGTTCCCGAAACATCCGACATGCAAAAAGGCCCCCCTGATGGAAGGCCTCTACCGGGTATCCGCCGCCGGAAAAGCAGCGGCTCACGTCCCCACGGCTACCGTGAAAGTCTAGTGGATTGCCTCGTCACGCAGCAAATCTTTGCTGAATGCGGGCCGGTTTGCGTTGTGCACAAGGAACTTCAGATTCTCGGTGCAGCGCATCGCAAGGCGATACACGTTGCATTGGCGGCATTCCAGCGTCCGATCCGGAAACATCTCTCGGTGGACCATCCAGCAGGGACGGTTCATGTCGTTGAGCTCCGGGCAACTCCGCTGGTCGTCCTGGGAACAGCCTTTGCACTCCCAGCAGGGAAGCAGCGCCCAGAGACGCCGGATGCCCTCGAGATTGAGCCCTTCCTCCTTGATCAGCTTCTGGATCCAGCGAATGCGAGTCAGATCTTCATGGGAAAGAACTCGAACGTTGCCGGAACTGCGGTGGTAGAGGATCAGTCCCGCCGCCTCATACTTACGCAGCGCAGACTCGCTGAGCCCAGTCGCCCGCGCCGCTTCCCCGATCGTCATCACCGGTTCCGAAAGCGTCTCGGGTGGAGCCGGATTGTTCCTCTCCATCCAGCGTTTCAACGCTCGTCTCATCACCCTCCCCGTTCGCACGATTCTTCACATAACGGCCGGCAAATCCACTCCCTGGAACAGATACAGCCAACTGTGAGAGGTGGATTCCAGGGTGGTGCAGGCTGTGCTACATAATATGACAATCCCTGCACTTGGAAATCAAGCCTTTGAGTCTGTAACTCGCGATAAATCTAAGATTTAGGGGTCCCTAACGAGGGTTTTCAACCGCAAACGTTCAACCTTAAACAACTTAGGGATTTTCAAATTTCTAGTCTCCTGGAGGCGTTTCCGATGTAAGTTTATCATTGGATTGAAGTTCCACGGGTTGCCACGCACGTGAAAGATAGATGAAGGGGGTGTCCAGCGCCGCCACAATTACTTTCAACAGATAGGTGGTGACGAAGATTTGTACGACGATGTTGAACGGAAACACCCCGAGGAATGCAACACTTGAAAAAACAGCACTATCGATGAGCTGGCTCACCCACGTGGAGGCGTTGTTGCGCAACCAGAGGTGGCGATGGTGAGTGCGCTGCATCCACATGTGGTAGGCGAAAACGTCATGGGATTGGGAGATCAGGTAGGCGATCAAGGAAGCGGCGACGATACGGGGAGTGAGCGCGAAAAGAGAACGCATCGGCCCGTCGGCAAAGTCCGCTCCGCTGGGTGCGAACAAAATAAAAACCCGGGTTGCCACGAGAAATCCAAACGCCGCAAACCAGCCGAACCAGACCGCCTTCTGCGCCTCTTTCTTCCCCCAGTATTCGCTGATCAGGTCAGTGGCGAGAAACAGCGCGCCGTAGAGGGAGTTTCCGCCGGTGGCCGCAATCCCGAACAGGGTGATCTGTTTTACAACAAAGATGTTCGCTAGAATGATGTAGATACCGATGATTCCGTAGAGTCCGGCACGACCGAACAGGCGGAAGGCGCCGAGCACGCAGGCGATCACCACCAGGGTCCAGCCGATAAAGAGCAGTGCGTTTGTCACCTCTCCTCCAGCATTTCCTCCACCGCGCCGAGCACCTCCGCAACCGTAACGCACCGAAGGCTTGCCGCCATCGCTCTCGGGTCCGACTCAGGGTACTCGCTGCCACAAGGGGAGGTCAAGGTTCGGCAGCGGCTGTCGGCGGTCCAGGGGCGGAACCGCTGAACGTTTACCGAAGCGAACAGCGCTACAAGCGGAGTGCCCACCGCCGCGGCAATGTGCATCGGACCGGTGTCGTTGGTGACGACAACACGGCAGGCTTGGAGCAGTGCGACGATCTCGCGCAGGCTGGTCTTGCCCGCGAGGTTCTTCGCACCCACGGCGTGTTCAACGTGCGCCGCGGCATCCCTATCATCCCCACTACCGAGCACCAGGATTTTCAGCCCGCGCGCACTCAGCGCCGAGGCCACCTCCACAAATCGCTCCACGGGCCAGCGCTTCTGCGGGACATTCGCGCCGGGCAGGATCGCCGCCCACTCCCCGGGCTCGCCCAACATGCGCAGCGCGCGTTCCCTCTCCTCTCGCGAGACAGGCAGCACCAGCGGCCGCGGCGAGGGATCCGCACCGAGCTGTGCCGCCACTTTCAATTTCGTCAATGTTTCCGGAACAGGGTCGGCGAGGGTTTCCCGCACCTCGCCGTCGAACAGCGGCATCTTCCCGTCCGTGTTCCGTCCCACCCAGACCGGCGCCTCGAGACTTCTCAGCAGCAGGCCGAGAGTAAGCGCCCCCCGCCGTGTGGAAACGTTGTTCAACGACAGGAGCGCATCGTACCGGATCGCGCGCAAGGGACGCGCCTGACGGCGCAACTCGTAAAGCGCACCCGGTGCGAGCAGGGAGAGCGGATTGCGAAAACGGCCGATGTCGAACGAATAAACATCATTCAGGACAGGATGCCCAGCCAGCAGATCCGCCGCCCGGGGACTGGTCAGCAGGTCGATACGGGCTTCCGGGTAGCGATCGCGCAGCGCCGAAAGAGCCGGGGTGGCGAGGACAAGATCGCCGATGCCCGCAATCTGCACCGCGAGCAACCGTGGCGGACGGCCTTCCGCCAGGCGAACTTCGCCAGTGGGTATTCGGATCCACCTCATCGGGATCATTCCACAACCTCGATACAGATATCGCTTCCTGTCCTGCCCGCTTGCAGCGTTGTGCCGAACTCCGCTACTTTCTTGCACGCCACAAGCCGCAACGGAGAAATCTGCAATGAATATACGCAAGATCTTGTTTCCGACCGACTTTTCCGGTCCTTCGAACCGTGCGCTGGATCATGCGCTGGTTCTCGCCCACCGGTTCAACGCCTCCCTGGTGATGCTTCATGTGGAGGTTCCCTATGCTACGGACCCGAACAATCCCCGCTTTGAATTTCCAAAACTGGAGGAACTGTTCGACGCGATCCATGAGCAGGTCGACAAACGGCTGGGCGATCCGGAGCTGCCTGTTGTCTCCGGCGACATTGAAATCAAGCACGAGGTCAAACGAGCGGTTTCGGCGGCGCCCGAAATCCTGAGTTTCGCCGAGGACAACGAGATCGACATGATCGTCATGGGAACCCATGGACGCACGGGTCTCGGCCATTTCCTGCTCGGCTCAACTGCGGAACGTGTCGTCCACGGCGCGAAAATTCCGGTTCTTACCATTCATCACGGCGAAGATGTGCTGTTGGGGCATCAGGGAAAGTACGAGACGATCCTCGTGCCGATTGATTTTTCCGAAGCCAGCCGCGACGCGCTGAAGGCCGGTGCGGAACTCGCGGACAAGTTCAGTAGTAAGTTGCTGGTGCTCCACGTCGTCGAGCCGGTGCTCTCCCCCCAGAATCTCTTCGCGGGCGATCTTTCCCCCGTTGTCATCGACAGCGAACTCTCTCTCCGCTCGCAGGAGGCGTTCGAGGAATTCGCCGCCGGTCTCGTGCCGAAGGAAACCGAAATCCATCTCCGGTCTGGGATCTCACACAAAGAAATTATCGCGGAAGCCAAGGAGCAGAAAACTGACCTCGTGGTGATGGCGGACCAGGGCTGGAGTGCGGTCGAACGCTGGCTGCTCGGTGGAACGACGGAGAAGGTGATCCGGCGAAGTCCCGTGCCGGTGCTCACGGTGAAGTAGGTACAATTCAGAAGGGGGACACGCACCCCATAATTTCCTATCCATCGATTTCGAGAATCCGCAGGAACGCCTGCCTGTCAGTAAGATCATCAAGCAGCGCTTCGGGTTTCGCAGCAACCAACTCCGTTCGGTCAACAATGCCGGTGGCCACGCCGATTGCTTTTGCGCCGGCACGGTGGGCGGCTTCAACGTCCTTCGCCGTGTCCCCGACCACCCAGGCTTCGCCGCTCCAGCCATACTGGCGCTCCCCCTCACGCATCGCCGCGCGAATCACCTCCGTACGGTCCTCATGGTCACCGCCGAATCCTCCCAAGGGAAAGTAGCGGTCCAGCCCGAACCGCGAAAGTTTGATCTCGCAGGAGCGCCGGGTGTTCCCCGTTCCAAGAGCGAGGCCGATCTCGGAACGCGCAGCGAGATCGGCAATGAGCTCGGGTACGCCCGGCAGCAGGTATGGATCGGGGTGGCTGGGATAGGAGAGTTCGAGCAGCTCAGTGAAGCGTTTTTCCCACGTGATGTAAAGGCTCTCGAAATCTCCTGTTACGCCCGCTTCCTCGAGCATTGCACGAAAAATGCCGCGGTCGGTCATTCCGGCAAAATGAGGATTCGCCCGGTTTGCGCTCGCGCCGGTGATCTCCTGAAAGGCCCGAAGAAAGACGTCACGAACGGCCCGGCGATTCAGCAGCAGTGTCCCATCAACGTCGAAGATGACAAGAATGTGCGGAGCGGCGCCCCCCATCAGATCCTCCTACTCCTCATCGGAAAGCTTATCCAGCCGGATGATCTCCGGCTCTCCGACCTCCGTGTCAAACCAGACCACCGTGGGACCTTCGGAAAGCCTGCCGAACACCTCACCGGGATTGATGATCCAGGTTTCGCCGCGCTTTTCAACGAGCAACTCATGGGTGTGGCCATGAACGACCACCTCCGCCAGCTCAGGCCGGGCGAAGGCGTTCACCCAATCAGGATGGTGCATTACGACAAACCGCGTCCCTCCCAGTTCGAAGAGATGGGGTTCTATGTCGATTTCGCCATTCACTTCGGCAATGCGGCGAACCAGTCCCTGGCGCTCGCCGTCGCAATTTCCGAAGACACCGTACACGGGGCAGTTCGCCAGCTTCAGCGCGTCGACAGTAAACGGAGCGATGAAGTCTCCCGCGTGGATCACTGCCTCCGCACCGCGGCGGGCGAACTCACGCATCGCCTTCTCCAGGTTGGGGACATGATCGTGGCTGTCGCTGCAAATGCCTATTTTCATCGGGTCAATTCCTCAGTTGGCCGGAAGGACAAGCATCTCCAGAATCTGCGCCCGCCCCGCGATCTCTTTCACGTCTTTGCCCGCGATGTTCACGGGAAGCGGAAGCCGGACCAATACCAGGCCACCCGGCGAAACCCGAATGTCGGGCGCGGGGCCAACCGTCCACCTACCCAGACTGCTTCCCCGGTAAACGAGTTCAACGGCCACGGTTGGACTCGCGAAAGTGTACCCATGCCCCAGGTTGGTCAACGTCATCTGCCACGCGAGGCTGTTGCCGTCCTGTAGCGCTTTCTGCTCGGAAACGCTGATCGCCTGCTCCCACGCTTCGGGGTCGTACCGCCAAGCGCGGACCTCTCCGATCTTCAGAAAATCACCATCCGCGAACCACAATTCGACCCGCTCGACTCCGGGAAAACGGTGGTCGTACCGGGCACGCTCGGTGTCGATCGACGTGGATTTCGCTTCGGACAGACCGACCGCGGCAAGCGCTTCCTTGGTCTTTCCTTCAAACGGGGGCAGGCCGAAACGGACGGCAAAAACTTTTCGGGTGGCGCGGTCCACCGACGCTTTAACCGAGACCAGCGTCCGTACGCCGAAGAGCGAAGCCACGCCGGGGAGATCATTTGTCCAGACGTACGTCACCGCCTGGTCGGAGATTGTTTCGACGGTGCTCGGCGGTCCGAAAATCTCGGTCAGTTCGGTGATGAAACGCGGCTGAGACGCCTCCCCCAACCATGTGTGGACGTCCATCGGGTTGACGAGCGCATAGCCGAGAGACGGCGCCCAGATCCAGGCTTCATCGATTTCCTTCGATCTCACATGCGCCCAATTGCCGCGACGGAGGGTCTGGGTCAATCGCTGCCCTTTGACCACCTCGCCCACCCGCTTTCCGCCCGGAGCGTCACGAAGGTTTTCCGTCACAGCCTGCACCGTGACCGGAACTCCCTTTAT
The DNA here is from genome assembly GCA_964538455.1 of uncultured bacterium. Taxonomy (GTDB): domain Bacteria; phylum Electryoneota; class Electryoneia; order Electryoneales; family Electryoneaceae; genus JAZDLX01. Next base: position 160,462 of record CAZIDZ010000002.1, on the reverse strand, counting down.
CGGACCATGCCGTCCGGCTCCCGGTCCGGCACAGCCGGAGAGCAGCACAACGGCAAGAACAACCGTACAAAGTCTCCTGACACCAGTCCAACCACTCCGCATCTCTCTCTCCGTCCAGTGATCCGATCGCGTTGGGATCTTCAGCTTTGCTCGAGGAATTCCGTCACCGTTTCGACGCCGCGCCAACCTGAAAACGCAAGGTTTTGCCGTCCACGATATCGAGCGAGTCCGAAATGTCTCCAGCGAGCATGATAAGCCCGTCGGGGAGTTTCGCCTTGTACTTCCAGTTTCCCTCGGGCAGGTTGGCAAAGGATACGACTCCGCGTCTGCCGCTCGCAGAGGAGAGTTGCGCGCCGTCCGGCCCCGAGAGCGTCACAGCAACTCCATGCACGGCTTCACGGTCCGGGGTTTCGAAGATCATTCGCAATTCGGGGTAGCGGATCGCCGCGACAGCGTCGGGGGTGCCCCAGCCATAGACATTGTCCGGCCGGTCAGAGCGGTCCGCGGTGCTCTTCAGCGCCCGGATCACTTTTTCTGCGCTCCAATCGGGATGCGCCCCCCGCACCAGCGCCGCCACTCCGGCAACCACAGGCGTCGAGAGGCTCGTACCGTTCGCCATGATGTAGCGGTGGTCGGAAAACGGCGCCACCGCGATGCAGCGTACCCCGCGCCCAACAAGGTCCGGTTTCGTGCGGTCATCCGATGTGGGACCGCGGCTGGAAAATCCGGCGATTTCTCCGAGACTGTCCACCGCGCCGATGGACAAACCGCCCCAGGAATCGCCGGGTGATCCGATGGTATGCGGTTGCGGACCTTCGTTGCCCGCCGAAGTGACGCAGACTACCCCCAACTCCCGGGCGCGGTTCAAGGCTCTGCTTGTGATCGGGTATTCCCCGTCGGTCAACGCCGCGTTGTACCAGTCAGTGTAGCCCAGCGACGAACTCGTAACTCGCACGCCGAGACGTTCCGCCCACTCGAGGCCGGTGACATAATCGTCTTCCTCCTGCACGGTCTCGGTGGGAATGTACTCGCTTTTTACGAGCAGGAAGCTCGCCTCGTAAGCGGTGCCGATCAGGTTTCCAGGCGCGTACCCGGCGATCGTCGAGAGGCACAGGGTGCCATGAGCGGTCTGCCCCGGGGCGTCCTTCGCCTCCTGGCTGACGATCGTCTCGTTGTCCGTGACGTCGTAGGTGGCGACGACGTCGATGCGGCAAAAGGCTTCGTGGTCGAGTGTGAAGCCGCCGTCGATCACCGTCATCAGCACGCCGCGCCCGGTGTACCCAAGCCGGTGCGCCTCGACGGCGTTGACCTGCAGCGCCTGGCGGTAGGAGGGTCCGTAGCTCCCGGCGGCGTCGATCCCCGGTCCCGGGGCGGGCATGCCGTCAAACGTGCCGACGATCTCGTACTCCGAATGGGCGGGCATCAACACCCCAACAGGCTTCACGGACTGGACGAAGGGAAGCTCATAAATCCTCTCGAGGGCCTCCGGTCCGGCGGAGACTGAAGCGAGATTGAACCAGCGGGAAACCTGGTGGATCGTCGCCCCCGCCGCCGTGATCGCCGAGAGGTAGGTCGGATCGGGTGGGAGATCCGACACCGTGACGAGATCGGCGTCGGCGATGCCCTCGACGCGGCGGCGCTGAAGCGCGGCGTCGGTGAGGCCGTACTCCGTCGCCGCGGCTCGCAGGGCTGATGGATCGAGCAGCTCCCACCGCCCCTTGTCGCTGAACTCCACCCAATAGCGGCCAGTCCCCTCTCCCAACGCTGGAAGGGCAACAGCGAAAAACAGGATGGACAGAATGAAGCGTGTCCACGTTTTCACCTGCATTCCTCCATTTGAAGCTCACCTGAAATAGCCCGTGGCGTATTCCTCTAGCGACGCCTGGTCTGACGCCCGATCTCGAACTGTCGGGATCAGGCCACACGTCGCAGTAGTCATTCTGAACGAAGTGCCTGTCCCGATCCATCGGGGAAGAATCTATGTTTTGTCGAAAACAAAGATCCTTCACACGCCTTCGGCGGTTCAGGATGACTGTTGTATTGGTCCTGTTAGCCCTGTTGGCCCTGTCCGCCCTTCGGCGGATTGCCCAACAGGATTTATTTGTTTCCCGTCGAGTCATTGCCCGGCTTGACCGGGCAATCCAGTTTAAGCCCTTATGAACAGCCTGGATCCCCCGATCAAGTCGGGGGATGACCAAAGACACCGAATCCTCTCCGTCCACCTCCCAAAAATGCATATCCAGTCTGTCCGATACGCCCTGTTTTAATGTGTTCCTATTTCAGGCCGTTCAATGCGCCTCGAGCCAGTTAGCGCCCCAGCCGCAGTCGGCGACGAGGGGCACTTTCAGCTCCATCGCCGATTCCATACGCTCCTTGATGAACTCCGCGGCGGCTTTTTTCTCACCCTTCGGCACCTCGAACACCAGCTCATCGTGCACTTGGAGCAGCATCCGGTAGGGCAGTTTCTTTTTCTCGATATCGCGGTCGAGCCGGATCATCGCCACCTTGATCAGGTCCGCCGCGCTCCCCTGAACGGCCGTGGCAATCGCAATCCGCTCCCCCTGCTGGACGACGTTCTGGTTCGACTGCTTCAGCTCGGGCATCGGGCGGTGGCGGCCGAGGATCGTCCGCACAACACCCTCCTTGTGTGCACCCTCCAGCAGTTCATCGATGAACCGCTTCACCTTGGGAAACGCGGCGAAGTAACCGTCGATGAACTCCCGCGCCTTGTCCAAACCGATCCCCATGCGGCTGGAGAGGCCGTACTCCCGCATCCCGAAGAGCACGCCGAAGTTGACCGCCTTTGACGCGCTCCGCTGCTCCTTGGAGACCATCTCGATAGGCACGTTGAAAATCTCGGCGGCGGTCGCGGCGTGAATGTCCTCCCCACGCTTGAACGCATCGATCAGCGCCTTGTCGCCCGATAGGTGGGCCATCATCCGCAGCTCGACCTGGCTGTAGTCCGCCGAGAGCAGGGTGTGCCCCTTGTCCGCGACAAACGCCTTGCGGATCTCCGCGCCGAGTTCGGTGCGGATCGGGATGTTCTGCAGGTTCGGGTCCGAGGAGGAGAGGCGGCCGGTGCTGGCGACGGTCTGGTGGTAGCTGGTGTGCAGCCGTCCGGTGTCCGGGTTGACAAGCTGTGGCAGAGCGTCCACGTAGGTTCCGGACAGCTTGGCGAGCGCCCGGTGCTCGAGGATGCTTTTCGGCAACGGGTCAAGCGGCGCGAGACGTTCGAGCACCGACTGGTCCGTGGACCAGCCCCCGGACTTCAGCTTGCGCGACATTTTCGTCGGCAGGTGCATCTTCTCGAAAAGAATTGTGCTTAGCTGGCTGGGGCTGTTCAGGTTGAATTCCTGTCCGGCGAGCTTGTGGCACTCCGCTTCGAGCTCATCCATCCGTGTGCGCAGATCAACGCTCATCTCCGCGAGAAAATCCGTGTCGAGGCGGACGCCGCGCGCCTCCATGCGCATCAGCACGTATTCCAGCGGCAGCTCAACTTCACGAAGCAGATCCACGAGGTTCTCGCTCTCGATCCTGGGCTCGATCTCATCGACAAGGCGCAAAGTGACGTCGGCATCCTCACACGCGTACTGCGTGATCTGCTTGAGCGGGACACGGTCCATCGTGATCTGTCCCTTGCCGGTGCCGATCAGTTCCTTCGTCTCGATTTTCTGCAGCTTGAGATAGTTCATCGCGAGCTGGTCGAGGCCATGTCCGCGTTGTGCGGGATTCAGCAGGTAGTCGGCGAGCATCGGGTCGAAAACGAGGGGATGCACATTGACGCCGTAGCGCTCGAGAATCAGGAAATCATACTTGGCGTGCTGCGCGATCTTTCCCGGCCCTCCCTCCAACGCGGGCTTCACCATCTCCACAATTCTGCGGGCGGCGTCATCCAATTCAGATAGGGAACGGCCGTCAGACGGCGGCGCGGGCTCCCCCTCGAACTGAAAGTAGTTGACCGGGATATAACGAGCCTCCCCCGCCTTGACCGACACCGAGATCCCGACGAGCTGTGCACGAACGGGATCGGTGCTCGTGGTCTCGGTGTCCACCGCGAACCGTTTCGACTTCTTCAGCTCCCGAACGAGCTTGGTCAACACATTGACCGTGGTGACCGGTTTGTAGTCCAGCTTGCCGGGTTCATCCGCTGTCCTTCGCGGCTCGACGTCCAAGTACTTGAAAAGACTGCGGAATTCCAGCTCGGAGAACAGATCGCGAACCTCATCTCCGTCCCAGGGACCGTAGGTCAGTTCTTCGATGTTGAACTCGATCGGCGCTTGAGTACGAATCGTGACCAAGTCCTTCGAGAGCATCGCCTGCTCCCGGAATTCCTTCAGGTTTTCACCAGTTTTGCCCCCGATGTCATTGGCGTGGTTGAGCACATCCTCCACGTTGCCGTATTCGGTGACAAAGCCGATCGCCTTTTTTGGGCCGACCCCAGGCACTCCGGGGACGTTGTCGCTGCTGTCCCCGGCCAGAGCGAGTACATCGATCACCTGGTGCGGCGAGACCCCGAAAACCTCCTTCACCTGCTCCGGTCCGAGGATCGCTACATTGTCCAAACCCTTGGAATTATTGTAGAACAGGACATTGTCACGCACAAGCTGGTAGTAATCCTTGTCGCCGGTGACAAGATAGACCTCGTAATCGCCGGTGGAAGCCTGTTTTGCCACCGTTCCGATGAGATCGTCCGCCTCGTAGCCCGGCAGGATCAACTTCTTTATTTTCAATACATCCAGGACTTCATCCAGGCGTGGGAGTTGCTCCGCCAGCTCCTCGGGCATTTTTTCCCGCGTCGCCTTGTATTCCGGGTAGATGTGGTGCCGGAAGGTGGGTTCGCGCGTATCATACACCGCGGCCAGAAGGTCCGGTTTTTCGCGGTCGATCAGGGCGAGCAGGGTATTGGCCACCCCGAAGACGGCGGATACATTTTCGCCTTTGCTGGTAAACAGCGGGCTTCTTGCCATGGCGAAATGAGCGCGGTAGATCTGCGCCATGGCGTCAATAAGAAACAGGCGTTTCGGCATGGTGATTCCCTGGTGGAATGATCGTTGCGGAGCGCCCCGGAAAGGTAGTTGCGGGGCCTGATTGGGGCAAGCGCCGGCCTGTTCGAACCGTGAACGGCGGGCCTCCGGCCGCCCGACGGTGCGGACTCCCGGAGAATTCACGGAAATCCTTGCATTCATTGGACAAAACTCTATATTCAACGACCCGGAGAAGAGTACTGCACGAATCCTCCAACCAAGGGACCGAATTCCTCATGGCGACCATTCGCGGTATCCAGCATGTATTTCTTGATATTGACGGCGTTCTGATGCTGGGTGACCAGCCGATTCCTGGCGGTACGACAACGGTGAACAAGTTGCTGTCCCTGGGGATTAAAATCTCGTACGTGACCAACACCACCCGAAAACCGCGCCGCAAAATCCACGAAGAACTCCAGAAACTGGGCTTTCATCTCGACGAGGATGACGTCCTCTGCCCGGCGATTGTCGCCCGCGAGAAGATTCTTCAGATGAAACGGCCAAGCGCAGCATTGTTCGTCGCCGATGATATCCTGGAGGATTTCGAAGGGTTGAAGATTACCACCCAGCGCGCGGGAGCCGTAATCATGGGTGACCTGGGAGATGGGTTCACGCCCGAAATCCTTGACCAGATCTTCCGGTTGACCTTTACCGGCAGCGAACTGATCGCTCTGCAGAAAAACCGTTTCTGGCGCGATGAAATGGGACTCCGTCTCGACCTTGGCCCCTATGTGGCGGCGATCGAGTACGCCACGGGGAAGAAGGCGGATGTCGTCGGCAAACCGGCCCCCGGCTTTTTCAGGGGCCTGCTGACACGCTACCGTCTACGCCCCGAGAACGCCTTGATGGTCGGGGATGACATCGAAGCGGACATCCTCGGCGCGAAACGGCTTGGGATGAAGACGGTACAGGTGAAAACAGGAAAATATGACGCCGACTTCGTTACGCGATCGGGAATCGAACCGGACGAAATCGTCCCTTCGATCGCGGACCTCAACCCGGCGCTGGGCGTCGAGGCGTAACGCGTTCCGGACGGCCATCGGGAGCGTCTCTCGGCCGGGAGACGTTTCTTTTTTGTCTATCGCCTCCTCTTTAATATTTTAAATTTTCTTTACATTTAGTCAGCGAGCAACGGAGCGAAGCACGGCCAGACTCCCGATGAAGCGAATTCCTCTCAAGACCGCAGCAGCCTACTTGTTGATTGGAGCGCTCTGGATTCTCTTCTCCGATTACGCCTTGGATCTAGCCACGAATCACAACCTCACTCTCTTCCGTGTGTTTCAGACCTACAAGGGGTGGCTCTTCGTGCTCGTTACGGCGGTGCTGCTCTATTCCTTGCTGAGAAGCCAGATAGACCGAATCGAACGAACGGAACGGCAGTACCACTTCCTCGCCGAAAACGCGCTCGACATCGTCTACCGCTACCGACTCTCCCCCGATCCGGGGTTCGACTATGTTAGCGCCTCCGCAACACAGATAACCGGATACACACCCCAGGAGTTTTATGACGATCCGCTGCTCATCGAAAAAATCCTGTACCCCGACGATCTCCCACTCTACCGTGGATTGGCCGAGGATCCGAAACCGGAGATTCACCTTCGCCTGCGTTGGATTCGAAAGGACGGTACGCTGATTTGGACGGAGCAACTCGGATGGACGATTTACAACCATGCGGGTGAAGCGGCAGCAGTAGCGGGCATCGCACGTGACATCACCCAACAGGTGGAGCGTGAAGAAAAGATGCGCCAACTGCTTGAGCGGCTCCAGGCCACCTTCGACGCCTCGCCGCTCCCGATCGTGGTGATCGATCCCCAAGGCTTGATCCTCGAGTGGAACCACACGGCGGAGAAAGTTTTCGGTTGGACAGCGGCGGAAGCGGTGGGCCAGGTGCTCGGTCCGCTGCTGAAGTCGCCCGCGGAGGAATTCGGCGCTGCGCTGGCGAAAATCCGATCGGGCGAGGAATTCATCGGGCTCGAGATATCGAGGATAAAAAAAGACGGCTCTCCCGTTGAACTAATCATTTCTTCCGCCGGGCTGCACGACGCGGAAGGGAAAATCACCGGAATCATCTCCATATTCGAGGACATTACCGATCTCCGCAGCGCACAACATGAGCGCGAGCTGCTGGAGACCCAACTCCAACATTCCCAGAGACTGGAAGCCATCGGCCAATTCACAGGTTCCATCGCCCACGATTTCAACAATATGCTCACCGCGATCACAATGAACGCTTCGTTGATTCAAGAGCAGCTGGATGACGCTCATCCATCTTTCAAGAGCGTGGAAGAAATCCTCCAAACGACAGAGAAGGCAGCGGATCTGTCACGGCGGTTGCTGTCATTCAGCCGTCTAGAGAAGGTCCAGGCCCGCCCCATGGATCTTGATCGCTTCATCGTCGATTTGCTGCCTCTGCTCAAACACCTGCTGGGGCGGCAGTACACCTTGACCACTTCCTTCAACGCTTCGCTCCCGATGATCCTGGCGGATGAACGGCAGATGGAGCAGGTGATCATCAATCTCGCGGTCAACGCTCGGGATGCGATGCCGGAGGGGGGAGAACTGCGTCTTAGTACAAGGACGGAACTCAGGCTCCCTCCCAACTCGGCACCCAAAGCGGACCGGGCGAAGAAGGAATGCCCCGTGCTGACTGTGGAGGACACCGGGAAAGGGATGAACTCGGAGACGCTTGAGCGAATTTTCGAACCCTACTTCACGACAAAAGACTCAGGCCACGGCACTGGCTTGGGCTTGGCGACGGTCTTCAGCATCGTGCAGGGGTGGAACGGTGTCATCCTGGCGGAAAGCACTTCCGGCAAGGGGTCAAAGTTCACGCTGGTGTTCCCGCCTTTTGAAGAAGCGGAAGGCTGATTTTACCGCCGATGTTGATCCAGGATAGAGACACAAAGGGGCCGCGGGTAGATCACCGCGGCCCCTACTCCGCAAAAGGACAGCACTATTTCAACAGCACCATCTTCCGCACCTTCGAATAGGCCTCGCTCTCAAACCGCACAAAGTAGACTCCCGCGGCGAGACGGCCGCCGTCGAAGTGCACGGAATGGTAACCCGCCGATTCCATCTCCCCGTCGATAAGCTTCGCAACCTCCCGTCCGAGAACGTTGTACACGGTCATGGTCACCCTCGCCGGTTCTGGCAGATCATACTTCAGTGTCGCCGTCGGATTGAACGGGTTCGGATATACTGGATGGAGAGCGTACCGCTCCGGCATAGCATTGGCCGTTTCTCCGCTCCCCAGGGCGCCCCAGTGAATCGCGAGTTTCACCACTGGTGGGTTCTGCCAAAATTCCGCTGTGGGCCGAATCTCGACGAAGGTGTCCGTTTCGGGCGTCGGTGTAAATGCAGTATCAAGGCTCAGATCCACCGTCACCGTGAAGGTGCCGTTCCCTGCCGGGGCAATCGGATCCGTTGGACCTTCGATTACCAGCCACGAAGGCACCGGTGGACCACGCCACCCGTCTACATAGGTGTACCCGGCTTCGTCGACATAGGTAGTGACGTAGTCCATCCGCTGTTCGGTTACGAAATCCATCTTGTTGGCCGATTCATTCATGCTGAACCAGGGGGTGGCGTAGAATCCGCCCACGTAGTCGTATTCGCTGGGCAGATTCATCACCCGCTTCCCACCAGTCTCCCAGAATCCATGACGTTGGTTGTAACGGTGGATCGAGACCTGATCCCCGTACTGGGTCAGCGCGTAGATATAGAGGCCATCGGGATCGTTGGGCACGAAAGCGAGGTCGGAGACAACCCCGATACCCTGAGGCACCGGCAGATCACGTATCTCCCCGGTGTTCAGGTCACAGACAACGAACCTCTCCGGATTTCCGGACAGGTAGTCACCCCAGTAGTAGGCGTAGAGTTCGTTCGTCATCCAGTTGTAGGCGCAGCCGTTGGCGTCGAATCCCACATTGCCAATCGGCTCGAGGATGCTTAGATCGTTGTTGAAACGCCAGACCCGTCCCTGGCTGTCAACGCTGACCATGCAGTCGTTCGGCATGTCCAAGCTGAACCCGTTGTACATCAAGACGCCATCGGGGAAGGGGACGCTCGACTGGAAGGCATAGGGACTGATGTTTGAAAATTGATACAACGATGTGCTCGACCCGTACTCCGAAAGCATGATCCCCGCGTTCGTCACGCCCACACCGAACAGATCATAGACGGTTGGCGCAATCCCAGTCGAAGCGTTGAAGTGGAAAAGCGGTTCGAGCAAATCGGTCACCGTCGCTACGGGTCCGCGCACGGTCGCGGGCACGTCATGAATCACCGGCCGGATACGTTTGGACTCCCCATTGCCCACCCACTTTACCAAGATGGGCGGTGGATTGAGACTCGATCCTCCACCCATTGCCACATCATTCTCGTAAGCGGGAAGCATCGTCCACCAGGCGTGCGCCAGCATCGGTGCGTCGCCCGTGTTTGTCAACGTGAAGCTCGTCGAAAAACTGCTGGCCTCCTCCAGCGGCACAGAGAGTTCGAGAGAGTCCTGATCCACCGATCCGCTCACGTTGTTCATCGTCTGCGTTCCGAGCGGAAGATCCGTGGACGCTGTAACCGTGGCATTCTGGACAAAATTGGATGCATAGCCGGGCTTGTTGATCACCAGGTCATAGTCGCCCTCGGTGAGCGTGATCGTCCAGTCGCCGTTTCCATCGCTCCAGGTTTGCGGACGTTGGCCGACAACTTCAATCGCGGCTCCCGCAATCGGTTCCGCCGTGCTGTTTTCCAGATGCCCGGAAATCGTCCCATAGGCGGGCGGCAGCGAGGCGAGTTGAACGGTGTACCCGTCGACTAGGTTGCTGGCATTCACCTGCTCAATCAGCGCACCGCTCGGATCCTCGAATCCGATCAACGCGTCCGGGGACCAGCCGCTCTCGGTAGTCAGGTACTGGAAGGTGATGCTGTAATCGTTGAAATCGAGAATCACCTCGAAATCTGCATCGTTGACCGGACCCTCGAGGGTGTAATGAGGCGCATGCCATTGAATGATGGCCCTGTTGCCACCTGAATCATACCAGAACCAGGCCGATTCACCGCTGTTGTACCCCGGCGCCAGGTCGGTCCAGTAGGGCGCGACAATGGCGTTGGGCGGATTGGGATCGCCAAGTTGTGGTGCGAAGTAGTTGATCTGGGCGCTCAGATCGAAGGAGATGACACCGTCCCCGTAGACTCGGAGCGAGGTGTAATCCGTTCCAAAATAGTTGAACGTCCCGCCGATATCACTCACGTCCGAATAGTCCCCCAGGTAGAGGTCGTATCCCGACCCTCCTGAATCGGGCCGGATCTCCACCCAATTTATCGGCGGATTGGTCAGCGTCGCGATCAGCGTATTCGGAGTCGCGGGCATGGGATCGGACCAGACGAGATACTCGTCGCCATACCCGAAATCTTCCGCCGTTTCGACCGTGTACTCATGTCCGTTTTCGAGCCCTTTGATTACGAACGTCCTCGAGGGAAAGACTTCCGGTAGAATGCGGTAACCGTCGAGACGCACACGGTAACCTTTTCGGGGCGGTGTTTTCGGTTCCGGCGGCTTGGCTTCCGAATTCACAGTCAGCGTGTTTCCATCAACGATCAGTTGAGTCTGGTTCGGGATGACCACATCTATTTCATGGCTCTTCGGCGTTAGTTCTGGCGGCTGCGTCGCTTTGATCGCCGGCAGGACATATTGCGGGCTGGCAGGCATGTCATTGCCGATCACCTGAGCCGCAAAGCGTGCGTCATGATACCCCTGGGATCCAGGCGGGTTGGAACTTGCGAGCAAATTGTAGGTTCCTGCCTGAATCGGTCCGAAATCGAACGCCCCTCCCCCTGCGGTTGTCGTTACGTACCCGGTGCCTTCAAGACCCAGGGTTACGCCATCGATCCCGGCAAGGCTATCCTCGCCAACGACCTGACCGGCGAAATCGTGATCGGTCGCTGTCGTGCCAGGCTGGAAATCGAATTGCGATCCCGCTGTATCGGTGACGGTCACGGATGTTGACGCCAAAGGCTCGAGCCCGGGTGCAACAGCCTGGAGGATGTAGTCCCCCGTGGATAGCGGGAAGAATCTGTACGTACCATCGGAGTTTGTGTGAGTCCGCAGTACCGGCGGGTCATTCTGATAATCCGCTCCCGACGGCCAGATGTCCACCTGGGCGTCAACGATCGGATCGGAGTTCGCATCGGTGACTGAGCCATTCACCAGCCAGCCGGGCACATCGACTCCCGACAGCAACATCTGGTAGATCGAAACGCCGTAGTAATCCCTGTCGTTTCCGCTGTCGCCGGCGAAGTGGAACCGCAGGTTCACCGTATGCCCCTCGTAGGGCGACAGGTCAATCGCGGAGGCAGTGGGACCAGCGAGTCCCGAAAAACCGGGATCATAAAAATTCAGCGCGAGTACCGTGGTTGGATAGCCACCAATCGGCTGGACAATGTTCCAGCTGCCGCCATCCACCTGGATTTCCACGTTGTAGCCGTCAGTGCCGCCCATAATACTTGCCTGACAATCGATCAGGTAGTACCAGGCGAAAATGGAATTGGGACCGGGAACGATATCCATATTGAGCGTCAAGTAGCCGTCGGCGTTGTCCGGATAGGGACCATTGGGCACCGTACCGAACATCGGCGTGGGATCCCACATTCCCGGCTGAATCGTCTCGCGTTCGGGAGGCGGGCTGAACAGGTCATTGGGTGGGATCACCTGTGGGTTAAAAGACCACGGTGCGTCGGGTGTCCAGAAATTGCCGTCGCGTACCATGAACTCGTTCCAAGAATCCGGATCCAACTCGAACAAGTGAAATCCATAGGCGGAGGCGTTCAGAGAATCGGGGGCTCGCGGGGACGACGTCGAGGCGATGACAGTTCCCGGCGTTCCGCTTCCCGCGGGCCAAACCAATTGTTGGCCCCAGATGTCCACTGCAACGAGGTGCCAGGCAACATCCAGTCCCGGTGCGCCGTAACTTCCGGAAATATATCCCATCAACCTATCGGGAAATTGATAATCCTTATTGAGATTCGTGGTTTGAACGTCCGTCACATTTTCGCCATCGAAAGTACCATACTCCACGTAAGCGGCGCTCAAGGGGTATTGAGAGGAAATGAGCATGCCTACTTTATGGTCAAGTCCGAACACTCCAAACAGGGGGCCATGCACTTCGTAGACCGTCATGTTCCCCGGCTCGCTGGGTGGTTCTACATCAACCACTTGAAAATCATCGATTCTGATATCGACTGCTTGTGAACCTCCCGCCGAGTCATCATAACGGAAACGCACGAGAATCTCGCTGGCTCCATTGGTCGAAACAGAGCATACACCATTCAGTTGATCCCTCGTGCGCTCGACTTCTTCCCAGCTTGCGCCGCCATCCCGTGAGATCTCAACGACCAGATAGTCCGAGTTTGAACTGTTGTCCTTCAGGTATCTGAACACTCCATCGTAAGCGACAATGACAGTGGTGTGTCCACTGACGTCCACTGGGGGTGATGTGAAAGCTTTTTCGTCCGGTACTGCATTATCTGTAAATTCAAATCTCATACAGGGTGGTAGGATCGTTGTACTGAAGTCCCCACCGGAGTACCACTTCCATCCATCCAGATGCTGCGGCACCATTCCCGTCCAGTCGAAAGGCGGTTGGTCAAAATAGTTCTCGTAGAGAACCTCACCTCCGATGAACCCTAAGGTTGGTGTCTTTTTCGCGGTTTTTCCGATATCCGCGGGTTTGCTTTTGAACAATACCGCGTTACCGATTTGAGCGACAGCTATTTCACTTGTGAAAAACAGAACGAATGGAAGGATTACTAACCATGGCAACCGTTTGCGAAAGATGCTCATCTGACCCCCCGATCCGTGCGCAGGAGAGCATAGAGTGGCGCGCCTGCGCGCCCTAAGTGTTCGGGTCAACGAATGAGACGCGTGTTATTTGAATGGATGCGGAAAGGGCATGAATAGGAAGAATTAAGGTGGTGGTAAGACAGCTCTTTCCCCCAACGGAAACACGTGCTTTGCGACCGTGACCCTTTCAGTCTGTTGCAAAGAGCTTACGATTTCTTTCCGCGGTCAGTCAAAACCGAAAACACGAAGTGATATCTGGGTATTCATCCACGGAGTTAGCGTAATTGCATAGAAAACCAAATCCTACACTCCAAGCGAGAGGAGAGCCCTGTTCATTCCCTGAGATGGCCCTCTCAAATTCCGGCCGTTACAGGGAAGCCCCTCCATGAATAGGTTCCCTGTTCTTTGACTCAGCCGAACTGCACAGACATCAGACGTAAACCACAACAGAGTTTCACACCTATCTCAGGAGCACAACGCGCATCGCCTCGTTCAACTTCCCGGGAACGGTTGCGCGGACAAGGTAAACCCCGCTGGCAAGGTGACTTCCGCGCAGCTGGAAGCGGTGATATCCCGCCTGCCGCCGTTCATTCGCCAGCTGCGCCACACGCTGTCCGAGCACGTTGAACACATCGACTTTAAGGAATGCGGGTTCGGGCAAACCGATGACGACGGTAAGCACCGGATTGAACGGATTCGGGTACAACGAGGTGATCTCATAGCGTTCGGGCAGCAATGCGAAGGGATTTTCAGCCACAGGCAATGTGACATCAATCGTCCAAGCATCCAGCGAATAGGTCTCGAAACCGAACTTGTCCTGCGCATGCACCCGCCACCAGTAGAGCCCCCGTTCGAGCACCGGAACGGCAAAGGAATTGACGGGGCCCGCCTCAAACGTCATGGAATCGCTGAAGTCTTCGTTCGCCGAGAGTTCGAGCCGACAGAAAACCGTATCGCCGGGATCGGGATCGTAAGGCGCGTTCCACTGGAAGGCGAGGGGGAACTGGGTTGAGTCAGGGAACTCGCTTCCGCTGTCCGGCGCCGCCAGGGTGAACGGTTGCGGAGGCTCGGGAACGTAAACGCTGAACTGCCCCTTGTTGCGTGACCAGCTTCCCGGCGTGTTCGTATCCGTCGCTCGCACTGCCCACCAGTAGGTGTGATCGTCCAACAGGCTATCAAGTGCTAGGGAGGTGTCGGCGATGCTGTCGGCGATCAGCACGGCGGTGTTGAATTCCGCAAGCGTGTCCAGCCAGACGTCGTAATGAACGACGGAATCTGCGGTGTCGGGATCGGTCGTGCTCTCCCAGACGAGGGTCGTGTCCATCGTCCAGACGGTGTCGTTGTTCACCGGGCTGAGCAGGGCGAAGCTCTCCGGGCTCGGCTGCATCGTGAACGGGTGAATGTAGTGCAAGCTTTGCGCACCGCGGTCGTCAATCAGGTGCAGGTAGTACTCATAGGACGCGAACGGATTCAGCGCGGACAGATTCGCCTCGTACTCCAGGTCAAGATCAGGTCCGTGCGGGAAGTCGGTGAAACGAACGGTATCCGTGGCGAAATCCATCGCCCGAAAAACCCATTCGAAGCGAACGATGTTTCCGGGCGGCTCGGAGGCCATCGCCGTTTCGAGCAGGAAGGGTTTCATCGCCACATTACTCCAGTGACCGAGCGCATCCATCGTGCGCACGTGGAGCAGATGCTGTCCCGGAACCAGATCACCCAGATCGGCCACAAAGGTGAGTTCAACCTCCGTTCCGCCGACAACATCGACCGCCATGCCCTGGCCGAAACCAGGATCGTTGTCGAGGAAGTACTCGGCACGGACGATGTGCTGAAGTGTATCAAGTGATATTGTTTCTGCAAGGAACGGTTTCAGGGTGACCAAACTCCAGCGGCCAGCCGCATCCGCGGTTCGCACGTGCAGCACGTGAAGCCCGGGCGCCAATCCTGTGAGATCGACAGTGAACGCCGGCTCGACCTCCAGCCCCGGGGTAATGTCAATGGCGGTTCCGCTGCCAAAGCCGGGATCGACGTCAATAAAAAACTCCGCCTGGGCAACATCGGCGGGCGTCTCCAGGCTGAGCCGTTCGACGTAGAGCGGCTTCAGCACGACCGTGCTCCACGCGCCGTTCCCATCCCGCACACGGACGTGAAAGACATGCAATCCTTCGTCAAGCCCACTGATGTCGACGGCAAAATCCAGCGTCACAATGTCGCCCGGAACGAGCGCAACGGACGTGGCGCTCCCGACACCGGGATCGGTATCAAAGAAATATTCGGCGGCGTCGATGTTTGCGACTGGATCGATGGCGAGAGTCTGCTTGAGGAAGGGACGCAGGACGGGCAACCCCCAGACGCCATCGCTGTCGACGGCGCGGACGTAGAGAATATGGAGACCGGGACTCAATCCGGAGACATTGACATTGAAGCTCTGTTCGATCTCCCCGGCGGCGCTGACGCTCACCCAAGTCCCCGCACCGACCCCGGGGTCGCTATCGATGAAGTACTCGAGGCCGGCCACGTTCTGGGCTGCTGCGAACGCCGGGAACAGCGCAATGAACAGAGCGCAAAGAACCAGAATTGGTTTATTCATGATCCCCCCAATCTTCTTCAACCTTTTACCGTCACGCGAAATCAAGGTTGGGAGAGATCAGTTGCGCGCTTTTGCCTTCAGCTGAACGTCGAGCCCTGACGCCTGGGAGGCCGTCGAGGGGGCAAAGAAATGGGTGATCGTCGGGATCGGCGGAATGCCCGAAAGCACATAGGGATCGTTGCCGCCGAACATGCCACAATCGATCCCTTCGGGTCCTGCGCCGATCGCAGGAGATCCTTCCATGAGCTGCCATCTTGCGTCAGTACTACCGGTGTTGAGAAAAACCGTTGCCATATCGACATTGCGAAGGTTACCGTTGGCATCTGGGAATTGCGTTCCCGCGCAGAGGTTGTATTCGTAGGTATTGCTCCCGCCTGACAGGGTCCCCGCGTTTCGCCAGATATTGCCTGAAAACGAGGCGTTGTACACCGAAAGATTTCCAGAGAAGACATTGTTTTCAACGTAGAACGGTCCGCCGGCGCTCTCGAAATGCAGCACATTACCATTGTTCGCGTATAGGTAATTATTCGCGATCGCAACGCTGGACGTCGATTGAGAGCAATAGATACAGTCATAATTACCGGCCGTGTTATTGACATAATTCTGCTTGATCACACTGTTGCTACTGGAATTCACAGTGATCATCGGACCACCATTCGCGAAATTCCAGTAATTCCGTTTCACCGTGATATTGCTGATGTTGATCTGTAGCTGCTCATTCATGTAAAAGCCGCAGACAACCGATCCTTGCGATCCGCTGTTGAACGTGAACGATGCCATCGCCTGAATCTTCTGCGCCTGAGTTTCCGGATTCGACGTCAGCAGGAAACCCGGGCCAAACATGATTAATTTTTTTGTCAGCGTAAGCCTTCCGTAGGAATCCGGCGACCCAACGACGAGGATTGTATCGCCCGCGGAAGCCGCCGACATCGCAGCCGCCAATGTCGAATAGTGAGCCACGTTGCCGGGATTGTTGTCTACGACCAGAATCTCCGCCGTACAAGGAATTGCCAGCGCAAGCATTAGCGCAGAGACGATAATCACTTTGCAGATGCTCATCGTTTCCCCCAATGGTCTGTGCAAGTATTTCGAAGTCCTTTTAGCTCAGGAGTCCCTCACCAGGACGAGGCAGTCCGATGGGGCAAGGCGGGAACGATAGGCGTGAGCACGTTGAGGAAGGAAAGTCAGCGGTTCAAATCCCCTGTCGGGTGTGTACGACCTTCACCCTGGTAAAAAAAAACATAGTCCCAGCTCGATTTTCAGTCAATTGCTTTGCCCTCATTTGCACATTTTGACATTGAGAGGACAGGAGGCTTCGGGAGAAGTACAAACGGTAAACACCCGGCAACCCGCCGGGTGTTTCATCCACTTGATAGCACCAAAACGATACCTGATGAATCAGACACCCGCGGTATGCAGGCGGTTCAAGGCGCGGGCGAGGGCGGATTGAGCGCGTTCGACGTCGGTGTTTGGCGTTCTTTCCGAGAGACGTTTGCGCGCGCGCTCCACCGCCTCTTCGGCACGGGAAACGTCGATCTGCTCTTTCTTCTCCGCCGTTTCCGCCAAGATCACCACCTTGTCCCCGTGGACTTCAGCGAGTCCGCCGCTGGTTGCGAACAAGATCGTCTTACCCTCGACCTCCGCCTCGATCACGCCGACCTGAAGCGGGCTGAGGAAGGGGGTGTGGCCGGGCAGCACGCCGAAGGACCCCTCCGCGCCGGGCGCTCGCACGTGATGGACATCGCCCGTATAGACGATTCCGTGGGGGCTGATGATCTCGAGTTTGAACGTGTTCGCCATGGAAGTCGCTTTTAGACTTTTCTTTTAGTCATCCTGAACGAAGTGAAGGATCTTTGTTTTGAAACACATAGATCCTTCCGCTTGCGGCGTCAGGATGACTTCAAATTCAACCAGCTACTCCTGCGCCAGCAGCTTCTTCGCGTTCTCCTCGGCTTCTTCGATACCACCGCACATGTAGAACGCCTGCTCCGGCCAATCGTCACACTCGCCGTCAAGGATCATCCGGAAGCCCTTGATCGTCTCCTTGATCGGCACATATTTGCCGGGACGGCTGGTGAACGCTTCGGCGACGTGGAACGGCTGCGAGAGGAAGTTCTGGATGCGGCGCGCCCGGGCGACGGTCGATTTGTCCTCATCGGAGAGCTCGTCCATGCCTAGGATCGCGATGATCTCCTGCAGATCGTTGTATTTCTGCAGCACCTCCTGAACGGTGCGTGCCGTCTGGTAATGTTCCTCGCCTACGATGTGCGGATCGAGGATGCGGCTGGTGCTGTCCAGCGGATCGACAGCCGGGTAGATCGACCGCGCAGCGATGTCACGACTGAGCACCGTAGTCGCGTCGAGGTGGGCAAAGGTCGTCGCAGGCGCCGGATCGGTGAGGTCGTCCGCCGGCACATAGATCGCCTGCACCGAGGTGATCGAGCCGGTCTTCGTGGAGGTGATGCGCTCCTGGAGCTGTCCCATCTCAGTAGCCAGCGTTGGCTGGTAGCCGACGGCGCTCGGCATCCGTCCGAGCAGCGCGGACACTTCGGCGCCTGCCTGAGTGAAACGGAAGATGTTGTCGATAAACAGCAGCGTGTCCTTGCCCTGGTCGCGGAAATATTCGGCGAGCGCTAAACCGGTGAGGGCGACACGGAGGCGGCAGCCGGGAGGCTCGTTCATCTGGCCAAAGGCCATCGCCAGCTTCGAGTTGTCCAGCGAATCCTTCTTCACCTTGCTGAGATCGAACGCCTTGACGTCAAACTCGTCTCCGTAGTCGACAACGCCCGCCCCGATCATTTCGCGCAGCAGGTCGTTCCCCTCTCGCGTCCGCTCCCCAACGCCGGAGAACACCGACAGGCCGCCATGCCCTTTTGCGATGTTGTTGATCAGTTCCTGTACGATGACGGTTTTGCCGACGCCGGCCCCGCCGAACAGTCCGATCTTCCCGCCACGCTGAAAGGGCTGGATCAAGTCGATCACCTTGATCCCAGTCTCGAGCATCTGCGGCGTCGGTTCCAGTTCTTCAAGGCTAGGCGAATCTCGATGGATCGGCGCGCGCAATTCCGTCTCGATAGGACCGAGGTCGTCGATCGGATCGCCGATGACGTTGATCAGCCTGCCGAGCGTCTGCGGACCGACGGGGATTGAAATCGACGCACCGGTTTTCTCGACCTCCTGGCCGCGCACGAGGCCGTCCGTCGTGTCCATCGCCACCGCACGCACTACGCCGCCGCCAAGGTGCAGCATCACCTCGAGCACCAGGTCCGGTTCGCCGCCGTCACGTTCGATTTTCAGCGCCTGGTAGAGCTCCGGAAGATCCACTTCCGCGAACTCCACGTCCACTACGACGCCCATCACCTGTTTGACCTTGCCCTTCGCCATCGTCCGGTCCCTTATCCGTTTGCTACTCGTATGCGTCGTTGCAGGAATCCAGGGGATACAACACCTGATTCCAAGCCGGTGAATCCGGCCTATCGTGCCTGGCCGATTTGCGCTTTATCGCTTTTACGCTTCTCCTCGCAGGGCCAGATGTGGCCGAGCACGAACCGCGCTACGGTAATCCCGATTCCCGTCAGCAGAAAGAACCCGAAGAAGGCGAAGATTGTGCTCGACGTCCTGCTCAGCCCGAGCACAAACACCCCGATCGCCAGCGCAAAAGCCATTCCCAGCACAACCTCCACGATTTGCCGTGCGAGCGTGCAGGGTTTCGACGCCTCCTCCTCCGGTTCTTCGCTCATCCTATTCCAACGCCTCCGCTCCGCCGATCACGTCGAGCAGCTCCATCGTGATCGCCTGCTGGCGCGCCTTGTTGTAGTCAAGCGTCAGCCTGTCCACAAGCTCCGTGGCGTTCTTTGTCGCGTTCTCCATCGCATTCATCCGAGCCGCATGCTCCGCCGCAAAGGACTCGAGCAGCATCCGCCACAGGGTCACATTCGCATACAGCGGCAGCACATGGTCCAACAGCGCGTGCTCCGACGGCTCGTAGATGTAATCGACCGGGTAGGTCTCAGTGGTCGCAAGCTCCGGAACGACCGGGAACAGCTGCTCGACGATCACGTTTTGCTGGACCACATTCTTGAACTCGTTGTAGACGACGTAAATCCGGTCGAGCCCCTCGTCGACGGTGAACCCGTACTCGTACAGTTCACGGATCGCAGTCGAGATCGACAGCACCTTGCCATATTCGAAATCGCGGGAGAGGCCGATATGGTGCTGAATGAAAGTCGCGTCCCGCTTGCGGAAGTATTCGTATCCTTTTCTGCCGATCGCTATCAGGCGAACCTCTTCAGCTGTCCGTCGATGCTTTTCGATCACCTTCTCGGCAGCGCGGCAGATGTTGATGTTGAAGCTGCCCGCGAGGCCGCGATCCGAGGTGACCACAACAATGCCCACCTGCTTCGGCTCACGGACCGCGAGCAGCGGATGGGCCTCGGGGTCCGTCCTCGCGGCGAGATCCTTGATCAGCGTCCAGAGCCGGTCGGAGTAGGGACGGGCGGCCATCATGTTCTCCTGCGCACGGCGCAAACGTGCCGCAGAGACCATCCGCATCGCACGAGTGATCTGCTTCGTGCTGTTGACCGACGCGATGCGCCGCTTGATCTGCTTCAACGATGGCATTTTTTCCTTCGCCGTCTCAGGTCAACGTCAGGCTGACGCCTGGAACATGTCCTTGAACTCCTCGACAACCTTGCGAATTTTCGCGTCGAGGTCATCCGAGATCGCTTTTTCTTTTTCGATTTCCTCGAAAATCTCCGGGTGCTGGTTCTCCACGAATTTGACCAAGTCGTCAGTGTAGCGCTTGATCTCCTTCACCTCGACAGGATCGAGGAAACCGTTGATCGCTGCCCAGAAGAGCACCACCTGATGCGACATCTCTACAGGGCTGAACTGCGGCTGTTTCATCAACTCCATCATGCGCGCACCGCGGTTCAACTGCGCCAGGGTCACCTTGTCCAGGTCGCCGGCGAACATGGTGAACGCCTGGAGCGAACGGTACTGGGCGAGTTCGAGCTTGAGTTTGCCCGCTACCTGCTTCATCGCCTTCGTCTGCGCGTCGCCCCCGACACGCGAAACCGAGATACCCACATTCAGCGCGGGCCTCTGGCCGGAATAAAAGAGCTCTGTTTCGAGGAAGATCTGCCCGTCGGTAATCGAAATCACGTTGGTCGGGATGTACGCCGAGACATCGCCCGCCTGTGTTTCGATGATCGGCAGCGCGGTCAGGCTGCCGCCGCCGAGATCGTCCCGCAGTTTCGCCGCCCGCTCGAGCAGACGGCTGTGCAGGTAGAAGACATCCCCGGGGTACGCCTCGCGGCCCGGAGGGCGGCGCAGCAGCAGCGAGAGCTGGCGGTACGCCCAGGCGTGCTTGGTCAAATCGTCGTACACGCAGAGGGCGTGCTTTCCCTGGTCGCGGAAATATTCCCCGATCGCCGCGCCGGCAAAGGGTGCGAGAAATTGAATCGGCGCGGGTTCGTCAGCCGTAGAGCTGATTACGATGGTGTGCTCCATCGCTCCGTGATCCTCGAAAGTCTTGACAACATTGGCTATCGTGGACCCCTTCTGCCCGATGGCCACGTAGATACAGACAACATCTTTGCCCTTCTGGTTGATAATCGTGTCCACGGCGAGGGTCGTCTTGCCGGTCTGGCGGTCTCCGATGATCAGCTCACGCTGACCGCGGCCGATGGGAATCATCGAGTCGATCGCCTTGATGCCGGTTTGCAGCGGTTCCTTCACCCCCTGGCGTGTCACCACGCCGGTCCCTTTGCGCTCGACGGGCACGCGCTTTTCAAACTTGACTTCGCCTTTTCCATCGAGGGGAAAACCGAGGGGATCGATCACACGGCCGATCATCCCTTCCCCCACCGGGATGTCCACGAGGCGGTTAGTGCGGCGGGCGATGTCCCCCTCCTTGATGTGCTCGTCGCTCCCGAAGAGCACACACCCGACGTTGTCCTCCTCGAGGTTCATCGCCATCCCGTAGATCGGCCCCGGAAACTCGACGAGCTCGCTGGCCTTGACTTTGTCGAGGCCGTGCACACGGGCGATGCCGTCGCCGACCATGATTACCGTGCCCACCTCGTCGGTCTGCACATCCGCGGTGTACTCCGCGATCTGTTTTTTCAGAACCGAAGTGATTTCTTCCGGCCGTATCTGCATTACGATCCTCCAGGGAACTGCTAGGCAACAAGATGTACAGGATTGACAGGTTGAAAGCTTCTTCTTTTAACTACCTTCAGAAAATCCTGTATATCCTGCAGAAATCCTGTCTATCCTGATCCCGTCTTTTCTATGTCACGCCGAAAGGCGGCGCTCGATCTCATGGATTGAGCGCGCCACACTGCCGTCGATCACTTTGTCCCCGTACCGCAAACGGAAGCCGCCGACCAGCGATTGGTCCACCTCCCTAGTGAGCACCACGGTCGCCCCACCGAGGCGTTTTTTCAGCAGTTGCTCGAAGGGCTTGACATCCTCGCCGCTCAACTCTACGGCGGTCGTCAGCGTCGCCCTGACGACGCCAGTCTGCTCGTCGTGCAGGAGGTCCAGCGTGGCCGCAACTTCCCGCAGAATGCTTTCACGTTTTTTCTCGATCAGCAACTTGAGGAAATGGCGCAAACTGGCAGGAGCCTCCTTGAAAAGCTGATCCACCAACTCCTGCCGCCGGGGCGCGGGGACACGCCGGCTGAGCCAGAAGAGGCGAAACTGCGGATCGTCCAGCAGCGGCGCCAGGGTCTCCCGGGCAACCTGCATCACCGCGTCCACCTCGCCGGCCTCCTTCGCGGCGGAGTACAGCGCCCGAGCGTACCGTTTCGCGAGCTTTGGATCTTTCACGAATTCTTCTCCGCCTGCTCCAGCCGCTTCCTGATAATTTCGAGGTGCTGCGGCTTGTCGAAACTCTCGCTGATGGCGGCGGAAGCGATCATCGCCGCGAGACCCACCACCTGCGCCTTCAACTCCGCAGCGGCCTTGTCACGCTGTCCCTCGATTTCCGCCTTCGCGCGATCGAGCATGCGTTCGGTTTCCTGCTGTGCTTCGCCCTTTGCCTGCTCGAGGATCGCTTGTGTCTGCTTGTCGGCCTTCGAGAGACGATCAGCGATTTCGCTTGACGCCTGCTGGAGTTTTGCCTGGTAATCCGCCAGCAGTTTCTCCGCCTCTTCGCGTTCCTGCTGCGCTTTCTCGATCGCGCCGTAGATCTTCTCTTCACGCGCCTCGAGCCCTCGGACGATTGGCCCCCAGGCGAATTTGCCAAGCACGATCAACAGCAACACAAACGTGAGAATTGTCCAGAGCATGCTGCCGGGCGCAATGCTGATCAGGCTGCCCAAACCTCCGCCCTTCTCCGACGCAAGCGCCGCCAGAGGAAGCAGGAGAAAGACAAACGCGACGAGGATTGACTTTGACCTCATCACGACTCCTCGCGTAAACAATGAAACTACTTGAGTGCGATCAGCATGCAGATCACGGCGTTGAAGAATGCCACGCCTTCGATCAGTGCCGCCGCTACGATCATCGGAGTAAAGATTTTGCCCGATGCTTCCGGCTGGCGCGCGATGCCGTCCATCGCCTGCCCGGCGATGCGTCCGATACCCACCGCAGCGCCCAATGTCACCAGACCGGCACCCAACGAGGCGCCCAGGTACCCAAGGCTCAGTCCTTCCATCATTCCCTCTCTTGCTGTCGGGAGAATCCTACGGCCTCCCGTTTATCCGTTTGAACAGTTGTCCTCGACTGTCGATTGAACCCTCTCCAAAGCCATTTCCTCGCACGCTCCCGAATGCGACCGGTGCAATCCGCCGCGAATATTCACACGTCAGTGCGGGTGAATCGCCATCCCGACAAACAGGCTGCCGAGCATGATGAAGATGTAACTCTGCAGGAACGCGACGAACAGTTCCAGCATGCTGATCGCCACGGCGCCGGGCACGCTGGCGAACGCGACGAACGGCGTCAGGATCAACGCCAGGAACACCCCGATCACCGTGTGCCCCGCGAGCATGTTCGCAAAAAGACGGATAGTCAGCGCGAAATGTTTGACGAGCAGCCCGAACACTTCGATCGGAAAAAGCAGCCAGATGACATACCACGGGACGCCGTGGGGGATGAAGGTCGCGATATACTTGATCCCATGCTGCCTGACTCCGGCGAAGAAGACTCCAAACAACGAGGCGATCGCCAGTCCGGCGGTGACGTTGACGTTTCCCGTGGGGGTCGTGCCCCAGGGGATCAATCCGAGCAGATTGCTGAACAGGATGAGGAAAAACAGGGTGAGGAAGAACGGGAGCCATTTCCGCCCATGTTCCTTGCCCATGTTCGAGTAAACGACTTCATCGCGGACAAACACCACGAGCACTTCGAGGAAATTGCCGAATCCCTTGGGCACCTCGCCGTGCCGCGTGCGCCCCATCGCCGGGATGACCAGCACGATCACCAGCAGGCTGGCGATCAGCAGTCCGATCATGTGCTTGGTGATTTGGAAGCCTGCGGTGTACTCGGGGCCGAGAAAGGAAAAATCACCCTTCACTTTTGGCAACTGGATCGAGTAGCCAAAAAGATCGTATCTGTCCGAATCCAGCAGGTGGTGAGCCAGGTGTTCGAGGACGCTGCCGTTCTCCTCCGCCTGCGCCTCTTCAGTCGAAGTTCCGGGAGCTTCGTGTCCCTCTCCTAGCTGCGCAGGTGATTCGGTATCGCCGGAGGGGGCGGCTTCATGACTCATCTCCGCAGCCGATGTGGAGTCCAGCTGCGCCGTTGCCGTCCGGCTGGATGCGTTCTGGCCATCGTTGAAAGCGGCGGAGGGGGAAGCAACCACCAGCAAGATCAGCAGCGCCGGGATCACGAGGCTGCGCATCAACCCGTTCTCCTCTCCATCAGGTTCGCCACCGTCAGCGTAACGGCGATCAGGGCCAAAAGATAAGCCCCGACCATGCCGAATGCCGCAAGGGTGGAGTTCCACCCGAGCCCTTTCCAGACAAACAGCAGCCAGGCGACGCCGAGCACCAGCTTCAGCGAAAAAGCAATCAAGATCCGGGTTTGAAGTCCGCCCACCTCGGCTTTCCGCAGGGGAGGCACGAGCACCGCCGCCCCGGCCCCGTATAAGGTTCCAGCGGCGAGAAGGATGATCATGGCTTGCAAAAGGGTCACGGCTGTTTTCCGTTGTGGCCCTGAGGATGTTCTTCCCGTTCTTTTCGATCGGCGAACTGTTTAACGCGGAGAACCACCCAGACGGTGCCCCCTCCTGCTCCCCAGAGTGCCCCGATCACTGTACACCAAGGTTTTGTGCCGAGCCAGCTGTCGATCGCATAGCCGGCCCAACCTAAAAGCAGCACCGATATCGCAAGGGTCAGCGAGGTTTGCAGCGCGAGGTCCACCCATCCGGCGTATTCGTGACCCTCACCGCCATCACCCCGCCGAAACATGGGCGCCCCCTGCTCTTAGCCGCTTGCGGAACGCTTCTTCTCGTCGGCATCCGAAGTGCTATGGGACTCGACTATCGGCGTGCCTCGTGCCTCACGGCGCTGGCGGCGCAGCCGCTCCACCGCTTCTTCGCCCATGCGGCTGTTGCCATTGAACACGGCACCTTCGCTGACCAAAAGGCTACCGGTGGCGAGGTCCCCCTCGAGGACGCTCGAACCCTCGAGCACGACACGGTGCCGCGCGACGACCGTGCCCGACACCCGGCCGCCGAGGATCACCTCGTCCGCCTCGATATCGCCCACGACACTCCCGTGCTTGCCAACCGTCACCGTGCCTCCGCAGATCAGGATGCCGTTGAACGTACCGTCAATCCGGAGCGAACCGTCGAGGGTAAACGTCCCCTCGAGCAGCGCATCCGCCCCGATAATCGATGAAAGAGCGTCCGAGCCCTTACGATCAACCCGTTTGTTTGCCGACATGGTCGTCTCCCCTTTTGGGCAGCAAGGCAATAGGATTCACCGCCCGCCCACTGATCCACAATTCGAAATGTAAGTGAGGGGCGGTGCTGATGCCCGAATTCCCCGAGAGCGCGATAGGCGATCCCGCGCGAACCCGGTCGCCCGGCTGCACCAACAGCAATTCGTTGTGCCCGTACATGGAAAGTACGGCGCTGCCATGATCGATAATCACCCGATAGCCATAGCGCGGAGTCCAATCGGCGGCCAGGACGATGCCCGACCCCACCGCGCGCACCGGAGTTCCTCGCGGCACCGCCAGGTCAATCCCGGAATGGGAAAGTGAGGGGTCCACCGATGTTCCCTCAAACCCGCGGGTGATAAATCCCTGTACCGGCCAGCGGCTTGGAAGCGACAGGCGGCTGACTGTGCCGGACGCCGGAACCATCTCAAGCGTGCGATTTACCTCATCAGCTTGGAGCTTGTCCACCGACACCCAGGGCGCATCCGATGTCTGCGCCGGAATTTCCTCTTCCACCTCTTCGCCGGCGCGCAGAATCCGCTCCAAATCCGCCCCTTCGGTCAGGCTGCGCTTCACCTGCTGGCTGAACCTCTGGAGTTCGTGAAGCTGATTTTCAATAACTTGCACCCGGGCAACATCGCCTCGCAACTGCTGGTTCTCCGCTAGAAGCCGATCGCGCTCGAATGCCCGCTCGACAAGATTGGAATAAAATATGGTCTCGAGCACTAACAGTGTAAGCACGAAAAGTCCCAAACCGATCAGGATACGCAACACCGCGGGGCTGATAAAAAGCTCCTTCGGACGGTCATCCTGGGGACGGTACCAGATGATGTGGTGGCGATGCCTCACGTGCACTCCAGCGTACGGGCCGGGCGGATAAGGTAACGGCCCTCCGAACCATTGTCAACGGCGAGATTTCAGGGTGTCTGAATGTCTCTTGCATCTAATTATTGTTTTATATTTCAATAAGTTACTTTGAGTAGCTCACAAGACACGAACTCGTGTCCCGTTTTCACCCCAAATTCCCCGCCGGCCCCGCCTGTGCGCCTTTCTTTTACCGCTTGCGGGCGATGTCGAAGAGGATCACGGAGGCCGCGACGCTGGCTGAGAGGCTCTCCACGTTCGCCGCCATGGGAATTGCAACGAGATGGTCGCAGAGCTTTTTCACGCGGTGCGAAAGCCCTTCCCCTTCACTGCCAATCACCAGCACCGTCCGCGGATCCCAGGCGTGATCCCAGAGCCGTTTGGGTTTCCTATCCTCTTGAGATTTATCGCGTTGCTCTGATCTTGCAGCACGAGATCCATCCACTTTCTCTGACCCGGGACTTCCGGCCGCGCCGTGAATCCACCAACCGCTTTTCTTCAGCTCATTCAGCGCGTCGCCGAGGCTCGACACCTGGATCACCGGCAACCGGGTCAACGTTCCCGCTGACGCTTTAAGAGCCGTATCGGTCATTGGTGCCGACCTCCGCGCGGTAATCAGAAGCGCGTCACACCCTGCCGCCAAACCGCTGCGAGCAATTGCGCCGAGATGGTGGGGATCGGTAACACCGTCCAGCGCGACGACAAGGCCGTTTCGCACAGGAGCCCGTTTCGACCCCAGGTCCCCAAGTCCCAGCAGTTCGGTGGGCGCCGTGTCTGCGACAACCCCCTGGTGATTGTCATGACCGAAGGTTCGCTTGGCGACATCGGGGGAGACTCTGTCCACGCGCGCGCCGCGCTTCTTCGCCTCGGCGATGATCTCACCGATGATCCGCCCCTGGGTTCCCAGCGCGATCCTCACGCGCTGCACAGGTTTGCCGGACTTTAGCAGCTCCAGCACGGGTTTTCGACCGATAATCCGCATGGAGACAAGATACTGAGGAGAGTTTCGTGACAGTTACCTGATTCTGATAGACGGAAATCAAGAAAAACGCTCGAGTCTGATCACGAATTAAGTAACTGTCACGAAACTCTCTCTGCGCTTGGTCCCTAACTGTCGCTCGATCTAATTTGCGGTGCATACCACCTTTGCGGAGGCAGCATGGCCCTGATCACCTTCCTCGGCGCAGCGCAAACCACTACAGGCTCAAAACACCTGCTATCCTGGCAGGGCGAAAAACGCGAGCACCGCTTGATGATTGACTGCGGGATGTTTCAGGGACTCAGGGAACTCCGGCGTAAGAACTGGGACCCTTTCCCGATCTCTCCGGACATCATCGACGCGATTCTGCTCACGCATGGGCACCTCGACCACGTGGGGTACCTCCCAAAGCTGGTGCGCGAGGGGTTCGACGGGCCCATTTACGGCACCTCCGCAACTCTCGACATCGCCGAACTGATCCTCCGGGACAGCGCTCACATCCAGATGGAAGACGCCCGGTTGGCGAAGAAATTCGGCTTTTCGCGCCACGAGAATCCGGAGCCCCTGTACAACGAGGACGACGCGGAAAAAGTACTCCCCCTGTTCAAGCCTTTGGAGTATTTCCGCAGTTACGGACTGCTTGAAGGGTGCACTGCGCGATTCCATCACGCGGGGCACATCCTCGGCAGCTCCTTTATCGAAGTCACAGTCGAGGAGGGCGACCACCCGATCCGTGTGGTTTTCTCGGGTGATGTCGGCCGTTTCAACCAGCCGATTCTCCGGGACCCCGAACCGCCCACTGGAGCGGACTATTTCATTCTCGAGGGGACCTACGGCGACCGCGTCCACGACACCGCCGATCCACTCACCGAAATCGCTGACGTGGTCAACCGCACCGTGGAGCGAGGGGGGTCGGTGGTGATTCCCGCGTTCGCCGTCGGCCGCAGCCAGCAGCTCCTCTACTTTTTCTCTCAACTGCTGGACGAGAGGCGCATTCAGCCGGTGGACATTTTCCTCGACAGCCCGATGGCGGTCAAAGTGACCGAGATGTCCTGGCGCCACAAGGAGGAACTGGACTTACAGACGCTGCTCGGTGTAAACGAAGGAAAAATCTTCCGCCGGCCGGAAATCCACATGTTGCAGACCCGCGAGGAGTCGCAAACCCTGAACGACCGCAAGAAGCCCTGCATCATTGTTTCCGCCTCCGGCATGGCTTCGGCGGGCCGTGTGCTGCACCATCTCTCCCGGCGGCTTCCCGATGCGAAAAACACGGTGTTGCTGGTCGGGTACCAGGGCGAGGGGACCCGCGGACGGCGCCTGCTAGAAGGCGAAAAGGAGATCAAGATTCACGGTCAGATGGTGAATGTAAAGGCGGAAATTGTCAACATGTCATCGCTCTCGGCGCACGCGGACTACACCGAGATGCTGCCCTGGATGCGGCGCATGGTTCCACCCACTCGTACTTTCCTCGTGCACGGCGAACCGGAAGGGTTGGCCGCATGGAAGACGAGGATAGAAAAGGAGCTGAACTGGGACGTGACCATCCCGGATCTCGGGGAATCGGTGGAACTGCTTCCGGTGGCCAAGCGGATCACAAGACACGTGCGGCCGGAACGCGGCGTGCGTGATGTCGAGCGCGTAACTCCGGAGCAGAAGGTCGCCGCGCCGTCCCTGGCCGTGCTTGCTGGACCTGGGGCGTCACTGCTGCCGA
The DNA here is from genome assembly GCA_964538455.1 of uncultured bacterium. Lineage (GTDB taxonomy): Bacteria > Electryoneota > Electryoneia > Electryoneales > Electryoneaceae > JAZDLX01. The sequence continues at coordinate 131,569 of CAZIDZ010000002.1, read as the reverse complement.
TCGCCCTCGGAGCCGAAAAAGTCTACGATGAGCCGCCGGGCGCGGAACTCGCGATGAGAATCCTCGCCGAAACCTCCTCGACGCAAATCATTTACTTCGGAGATGGCACGGCGAACGGTGAAACCAAGGCATTCCTCGAGACGCTATCCAAAGGTGGGCGAAGGGTGTGGGTGTTGGCCGCTCCGAGGCAATGAACGGCCTTGGCAACGGAAGAGAATGAACGGGCGGGCGAAAGAAATCCCCGTCCGTTTCCTCTTTCACCCCCAGCCGTTCCACGCAAATACCCGGCCGCTAGAGATAGAGGGCGATGTGCATCACCACATCTATCCCACTCCCGTCCAGCTCACCGAATTCGGCACGGATGTCTTTTGGGAGCTGGTCAAGCGGAATGTCGACACCGTTGGAACTCATCGACTGCAAATCGTAGCGCACGGAGGAATACTGGATTCCCACACCTACGACCATATTCTTGGAAAACAACTCGCCCAAGCCGAACACTTCGAGAACGCAACGTGCCTGAAATCCAAGGGCATTGTCGTACTTGTAGATGTTATGCGCACCGCCGATGTCGCTTGCGCTGCTGAAATCCAAGTCCATCTCGCCGCCGACATAGTACCCCGCACCGCCTCCGATCAGAACTCTGATATTCTCTTTGATTGGAACACGATAAAGGAGATTCCCGGCGAAAACGCCTCGATTGAAGCCGCCCTCACCGTTTTCAAGTTCATGTGAGAGCACCGAAATCATGTAGGCCGCTTCAGCCTCGACTTCGAGCGCATGGGTGAGGAGATAACCGGCTTGCACCCCCATTCCGATGCCTCCTCCAGCGCTGATCTCGACAGTCTCGTTGTCCGTGGTAATCGCCACCTCGTGCTTCTCGAGGCCGCCCCCCATTTCCAGGAGAAACGATAAAAAGGTGTTGCCTTCTGTGCCAGGGGACGCTGACGGCTGACCCGCGGTTGAGTAGACGGTCTGTCCCAAGACAAGCGCGGGCAGAAGAACGAAAATGGAACCTGCCGTAAGGATCGCTTTGCGGCTGCGCTGAAAAATCATATTTCCCCCTCCAGCTTCAAAGACGATATCGATGGATGCATGACAAGCCGGGATCTCTCCCGCCCTGACCGGGATCGCCGGGCACGCCGTGTGGCCGTCATCAAAGGGATTTAAGCTGTCTGCAGTTGAGTGGAAGCGTTTTCGGCGAGCAGTCAAATGAATGACGTATGGAGATCATTGATTCCCGGACGTCTTGTAAAAATCTGACTTCAAAGCGAGATTGTCAAGTAAGGATTCGGTCAGTGCCCGAACTAACCAACGATTTGTCGCCGAATCGCCCGTGCGTAGTCTTTGAAGCGCTCCACGGGCTTACGTCGGTGCAGGTCGGAGAAGAAACGCCTGTTGAATTCCCGTTGCCACCAGAGCAACCGGTCTTTTGTCATCGTCGGTGTTTCAAACAGCGGCTGGTGAAGCAGGTCCGGGTCTCCCGATTCGAGGAACTGCTCGCTGAAGCGCTCCGGATCGAGATAGCCTTTCTGTGCACATTCACGAAACATTCTTGTTCCCGGAAACGGGGTCGCGATGAGCACCCCCACCTGATCCAGCTTCAGTTCGAGCGCAAAATCCAAGGACCGGCGGATCGATTGTTCCGTTTCACCGGGCATGCCAAGTATAAAATAGGCGTTCGTCCCGATCCCCAGCCGTTGACATGTCCGGGCCACCCGTCGCGTTCGATCAGCATTTCCCTTCTTGCCAATCACCCGGTTTAGGATGTAGGGATCGCCCGACTCAACAGCCAGGTTCAGAGAGTAGCATCCCGATTCTTTCATCAATGCCAGAAGTTCCTCGTCGAGATCGGCGATATGGATCCCATTTGGCGTATACCAGCGAATCCCGGGCAGTTTGTCGATCATGCCCTTGCAGAGAGCAACCATTCGGTCGCGGTCGAACGTGAGCCGGTCATCCTCGAAGGCGATGATATCCGGTTTCCAGCGCTCCATAATCCGGCTGATCTCGACGATCACCCGCTCAACGGAATGGGCCCGCCATCGCGGTCCCATGGTGCTGTGAATGCAGCAGAAGGAGCATCGGCCCGGACAAGAGCGGCTGGTAATCACGGAGAAAGCCCGCATTGTGCGCGAGACATAACGCCTGCGCGAGCGCTCCATGTACTCCTCCACGGGGACAAGATGAAGTGCGGGAGGGGGTAGCTCATCCAGGTTTTCCACATAGTGTTTCCGGGGAACAACGCGGATTTTCCCATTGTGCTCCCAGGCAACCCCATCCAATCCCTCGGGATCGATCTTCCCGGTCGCCTGATACCGTTGTACCAGTTCAACGAGGGTCACCTCCCCTTCACCAAGCACGAGAGCGTCCAACCCATTCCGCCTCAGAACCTGCTCAGGAAGGAGTGTCGGATGGATCCCTCCACCAAGGATGGGGACATCTGGCAGACGGCGGCGCAAAACCGCCAGCGTCTCTCGGAAAAGCTTGTACCGTGTTGTGAACGGACAGGACAGGCCAACTATGTCCGGACGCTCCTGTTGAATCCTATCGGCCAACTCCTCCGGATTAAGACCCAGCAGGTATTTTCCCTCAGGAAGCCGCAGAACGGGGCCAAGAATGCCATCGATCACAGCCACTTCGTGGTTCTTCTGTTCGAGAGCGGCCGCCAGGTAAAGCATGCCCAGGGGAAGTTGCAGTGGTTGACGGGGATTATCACTATACGCCGGTGGTGTAGCTAGGACTATTTTCAATTTACGTCTCCGGTGCTTATCATAATTATGAACAATGTACTTACATCGCGAAAACGAAGAAAGTTGAAGAGGCTAATAAAACACAAGTCATTTACTACGGAGATGGCTCCGCAAAGGGGGAAACCAAGGCGTTCCTCGAGACGCTCGTCTCGGCAGGACGGAAAGTCTGCGCGTTGTCCGCAGTACAAATTTAGAATGTGAAAGGGACATTCGAGGAGGGCATTGACCTCGGTCGGATGACCGCCTAGAAGTAGTAGCTGAATCCGAGCAAAAGGTCCACGCTGCTCCCATCCAGGTCTTCCAGCTCGTTTCGCACCTCGACCGGGATCATGTCGAGTGAATAGGGTACGCCGTCTGACGTCATCGACTCAAGTTTGTATTTGACCATCTGGTAGCGCAAACCGACACTGAGCGACATGATGCGGTCCGGATAATACTCGTAGACAACGTCCCAATGGGTGCAGTGTCCGGTGCGATAGTTGTAGATGTTGTGCGCAGCACCCGGAATTCTCGAGCTTGAGAAGTCCAGGTCCAGGTCGGGCGACCCCTTCTCCGCTGCCCCGCCCCCGAGGTTCAACGTAGACTTTGCACTCAGTGGAATTCGCAGGTACGCTGCACCCCCGAGGTGTGTCCGGCCGAAACTCCCGCTTCCATTTTCCAATTGTAAATCCAGACCAGCTGATTCGTACCCGAATGAGCCCTCGATGCGAAAAAAACGAAAGAGATTTGATCCGGCGACGAGTTGGATTCCAATTCCTCCGCCCGCACTGATCGAAACATCATCTCCTTCTGTGGTTTTTCCCACTACATGCCACTCCAGGCCCTGTCCTCCCATCCCCTCAAGTCTGAGGAACAGGTTTCCCGTCTTGTCCCAATTGCTGTTGGCAGATTGGGAATGGCAGGGTGTGATGAAAAGGAGTGTGATGGCAGTCGTTGTCAGAGCAATCAATGAGGCTTTTACCTTGTGTGATCGCCGACTCATATAACCCCCACAATCCACTGTAGATGCAGCACATACACTTCTTCTGTGCTGTCCTTCTGACGGTGGTGTGTCGGAATCTTTCAGGAGGGACCGCAGAGAATATAGGCAAGCGCACATTCTGCGTTACGGGCAGGGTGTTGATTCAATACATTTTCGATGTTCAAGGCTCGGGAGATGACTCGGAAATGTGTGCGATTGAAGGTTTTACCTTCAGAAAATCCAGTTAGATACCGATAGAGGAAGAGAAGGAGTATGGCTTTCGTGCACGTGTCTAAACTGCTTGATAAACAGGGATCTATACCGTGACTCGAGGTCTATCACGAAGTCCAGCCGCGTTTTTTCTGCTTCTGCTACTCAGCGAAGCGGCGTCGGGACAGGTGAGCCTGAACGGTTCGTTTGACCTTGTGGCGGGCGGAGGCGGACGCGATGCCCGTTTTGTCACGACCGAAATGCCGAACACCTTCTACCATGGCCATTTTGTACTTCAGGAATTTCACCTCGTGGCTTTCGTCCCGGTGGAGGAATTCTTTTCCGTCGAGGCGGACTTGCGCACGGATTCCTGGGGCGATGGACGCCTCCACGCTCCGAAGCTCGGGTTTGCTTCGTTCAATTACACCCCTGATCCCGGTCTTTTCCGCCTCAGCCTGGGACGGATCATCACTCCATTCGGATTGGAGCACGAAAAGATCTATCCATTTCAGCGAACCTTCCTGACAAAACCGCTCGCCTACTCCTGGTTCTTGAACCTTTCGGAAACCCGGGGATTCTGGCCCGCGGCGGGCGACAGCGGTTCCTATCCCGGTGATGACGTGGGGGTGACAACTCTTGGCTACCAGGGGTTGTCCACGGGGATTCGCGCGGACTGGGTGCTGACGCCCGGGGCCTGGGATTTTACGCTCGCACTGACTGACGCAACGCCCAGCGCCGAGCGGGAGTGGACGACCCAGTTCAGTTATGCCGCCACGGCGATTCTCGCGTGGCACCTGTCGGACCGTGTCACCCACCGTTTCTCCGCCGCCTGGGGCTCCTGGATGAACCAGGACCCGGCGCTCGAACCGTTGCTCGGTAACCCCGCCAAATACCGCCAGACCCTGGTCGGCCTTGACGCACGCTACACCCTGAAGCCAATCGAAATCGTCTGGGAGGCGATCGGTAGCAAATGGAGCGCTCCACGGTATGCGGACACGGCGTTTGTCCCCGTAGGGCCGGGCGGAACCACTCCCGCCGGGACGGTTCCCGCGCTGATTACGGGATGGGTCGATGTTAAATGGACAGTAAGCGAGGCGCACCAAGGGTATGTAGCAGGACGGTGGGACATGCTGCGCCCGCTGAAGATGAACGATCCGGGGAAGAAGGGAGAAGGCTCACCCACGACCTGGGACACGGGCGTCAATCGCTGGAGTTTCGCCTTCGGCTGGTCCCTCTCCAGCCACATCCACACGAAACTCAGCTACTCCAACCAGACGCGTGACGATGAGATCGGGCAGACCCACGATTGGACCCTCCGCGCGCTGCTCAGCGTGATCTTCTAACTCCTTTATATCGCAGACGTTAATCATATTCGCCATCTTGAGCGAAGCGAAGGATCTCTCGTTGTGACGCCCTCTCTGTCTGCGAGAGGACAGCCAGATGCGGAAAGACCTGGCTGTGCAACGTAAAACGCAATCAGGGACAGTCCCCAAGAAGCCTTACAGGGACTGTCCCTGATTGCGACAATTCCAAGTCGAGAAAAGCTATTTGTGGTGCCTTCACCCGTCGTCGTTGTTGTTGAACCGCTTGATCATCTCCACCAGCGTGCCGCCTTTTTCCGGGATCACATGGACTTCGTCCATCAGATGGTGAATAATCAGCAATCCACGGCCAGATTCCACGAGCAGGTTTTCCGGGTCTCTGGGATCGGCGACCTGGCTCGGATCGAAGCCCATACCCTGGTCGCGGACGCGAATGCGGATGCCGTCGTCCAGTTCCTCAAGCTCGATCCGCACCGATTTGGATGGATCGCCCCGATTGCCGTGCACGATGGCATTGTTCACCGCCTCCGAGATGGAGATGGCAATGTCATCACGCTGGTCGCGGGTAAACTTCATCCGGTCGATGCGCTTTTCCGCAAAGGCGTCCACGTCCACGATTTTCTCGGGATTCGAGGGGATTTTGAATCTGTGCATTTTGCTCATGAGCGCTTCACCACGATGACCGTTCGGTCGTCGAGTTCACCCCGGCCCCCATTGAAAGCCACCGCTTCCCGTTCGATGGCACGCGCAATCGCCCTCGCGCTTTCACCGCGTAGGGTTCGGACCAGGCGGGCCATTCGCTCCCCGCCATACTCCTCTGCGACATCTCCTCCAGCTTCGACAATCCCGTCGGTGTACATCACCAGGATACACCCATGAGGCAGATCCACAAAGCCTTGCTCAAAACGTGCCTCGGTCATCACGCCGAGCAGCGGACCGCCCGTTTTCAACCATTCCTCCTGCCCGTTCGGGTGCAACAGGAACGACGGGTTATGACCAGCGTTGACATAGGTGAACCGTCCCGAAGGACCATGCAAAACTCCGTAGGCGGCGGTGACAAACCGGTCGGCGCCTGTGGATTCGCAAAGAAATTGATTGATGTCCGCAAGCACCTTCTTGATTGCATAGATCGTTTCCACTCGCGCCCGCAACGCCGCCCGCAACCCGGACATCACGAGTCCGGCTGCCACCCCCTTGCCCGCCACGTCCGCGACCACCAGCCCGAGATCCTCGCTCCCGATCCGGATGAAGTCATAGTAATCGCCTCCGATGGCCAGTGAGGGCACGTTTAGTCCCGCGATATCGTACCCCTCGAAGCGGGGGGCGCCTCGCGGCAGCAGATTCAATTGAATCTGCCTCGCGATCTCGAGCTCCCGCTCGAATTCGCGCGCCTGGATCAGTTCCCGGTGGATTTGCGCTCGATCCAGCGCCACCGCGGCATAACTGGCCAGGTTCTCAAGCAGCCGCAGGCTGTCCGGCCGAAAGGCCCCAACACGGTCGGCCTCAAGATTGATGCAGCCGATCACCACTCCCTTGCTGATGATCGGTGCGGCGATCTCACTGCGGGTCTCGGGCCGGGCCATGATGTACCGCGGATCCTCCAGCACGTTGTCCACGAGCTCGGCCCGGGCGTTCCGGATTACCCACCCCAGAATACCCTCGTCTACCTTCTGGCGGAACTTGTCATACGCGAGCAGCTCCTTGGGGTATCCGAGAATCTTCTGGGCCCGGATGACCGCGCCGCCCCGTTCGGGGTCGTCTCGAATGAGAAAGATCCCGGCGGCCTCGTAGGGGATTGCATTTTTGAGCCCCTCAAGGATCGCCGATAACACCTGATCCTCGTCCACCGCCCTGGCAAGCAGCAGCGCGGTGTCACGGAGAAGATCGAATTCCGTCTGAAATGACAAACCTTGCAGGATTTGTGCCAGTAATTGCTCCACTTTAGGGAGTTGCCCGGCAATTTCAAGCACTTGCGCCCGGCCTCCCCCCTCCTGTGAACCCTTCTCCAGCGACTCCTGGAATTTCCGCAGGGATGCGAGTGCGCGGTCAATCTCCTGAACAAACGTCGCTTTCACCCGTTGTCCCCAAAGGTTGGAGCGGAGTGCGCGGGCGCGCCTCCTTTACTATCCTGCAAAGGATGCGATGGCGTCTTCCACGGAGTCGTAGGATTCGAACACCTGGACCAGCTTGGTGATCATGAGTAGCGATTTGATCTTCTCGGTGACGCGGGCGAGTTTCATTTCGCCATCTGAGTTTTTCACCGTTGTAAGACCACCAATCAGGATTCCGAGGCCTGAAGAGTTCATCCAGTCCACCTTGCCGAGGTCCACAATCACCCGTTTCACACCGCTGTCAAGGTGGCTTTTGAGTTCGTCACGGAAGACCGCGGAGTCCGGCCCACCCATGATTTTCCCCTTCAACTCGATGACGACTACCGAACCATGCCGTTCCGACTTGAGCTTCATCCCTGATCTCCCTCGGGGTTGACTCCTGCCTACCACGGCCGGAAAAGCAGCCGTGGAACGATTCGCTAAAGTAAGCACGCCTGTCCCCCCCGACAAGGCCGGGCGGAAAGCCGGGCGAACGCCAGCGAGAGGGGAGCAGCGAGTTCCCTGCAAGTCCAGCCGGGTCTCACGTTGCCGCCCGCCGCCGACTCGGGCTACCTTGCCGCGCATGGAGGGTTTTGCACCCGATAGGATACGGTCCCTCGTCGAGGACGAGCTTGCGACCGCACCCGATCCGCCCACCCTGATGCTTCGATTGCAGCGGATCGAACGAGTGCGGCCGGTAATGAGGCCCGTGATCGTCGAAGGAGATGACTCCGCGCGTACAGCGCTGTTGACGCTGCTCTCGCTCGGGGACGCTCCGGTCGATGAGGTTGTCCGCCACCCGGAATGGATCGCCGACTTGCTGACAATCAACCGCCTGCCCGATCCGTTTCTCGAAGCTCCCACTCCCCTGCCCGCTCTCGCCCGGTATAAACGGCTGATCTGGCTGCGCATCCTTTTGCGGGAACGGTTGGGGCTCGACGACTTCGTGACCTCCGCCGAGCACCTCGCCCGCCTCGCGGACACCGTTGCCATTTCCGCCTTGCAGGACGTACTCCCCGAAGGCATGGAAAGTCCGCTGCTGCTGGCGCTGGGGAAATGGGGAGGCCGCGAGCTGAACGTCTCCAGCGATATCGACCCGGTGTTCTTCGGCACCTCCGAAAACGCCGGCGAAAAGGGCGACAACCTTGTCCGCGCCTGGACCCGCCGCATCATGGAATCCCCCGAGGGCACGATCTACCCCGTGGACCTGCGGCTCCGCCCCGAAGGTCAGAGCGGTCCTCTCGTCGCGTCCTTCGCCGAAGCGGAGCGGTATTTCTTTCAGCGTGCTGCAGCGTGGGAACGGATCGCCTACCTGCGTGCGCGCCCGGTGTCCGGCAGCCCGCCGGAATGGTTTTACGGGCTGCTCGACGCATTTCTCTTCAGCTCGAGTTCCGACCCGAGGCGGCGCATGGACGAGGTGGCCCAGGCGCTGGTGGCGGTCCGGCGCTCCGCGAAGACGCGTGACATCAAGAGAGGTCCGGGTGGCATCCGCGACGTTGAATTTCTCGTTGCTGCGCTGCAACTGTCTTTCGGGCGTACTCTCCCGGAACTGCGCCACGGGAGCGTATTCGAGCTGCTCGACCGGTTCCGGGACGAGGGACTGCTTCACGAACGCGATGCCGGACGGCTCGCCGAAGGGTATCGTTTTGCACGCAGGATCGAGCATCTCCTGCAGGCAGAACAGGACAGGCCCCGGTTTGTTGTCCCGCTCCCGAACACAAGCGAGCACGCACGTATCGCCCATGCGGTTGCACTCACCCAGGAGGAATTTGAACAGGTGTGGAACGACCACCGGGCTGCGGTGGCAACGATCACAGGGAAAATCCTGCCCACCGATGAAGCGATGCGCCATTTCACGGGCAAACTGCTCGACCCGCAGCTCGACGAGGAGACGAGCAACGGCCTTGCACCCGTCATTGCCGAGGACCCGAGGTCCGCGGCGACCCTCCGCCGCCTGAGCTCGCCTCGACTGCCGGCAACACGGATTTTCGACCAGGAATCGCTCTCGCCCCGGTTCGACGTTGCGGAGACGCTCCTGCGGTTGGAGGCGGCCGTGACGGCCTTCGGCGGACCGGACGCCTGGCATGCGGCGTTCGGGGAAAAGAATAAACTCCTGCGCGAGATCACGCGGCTCCTGCAGCTTGCACCCCGCCTCGTCGAGGAAGCCAACGCCCGGCCCTACCTGTGGGAACGGATTGGATTGGCGGAATGGGAACCCTTAATCGCACCGGACGCAGGGCTCGGCGAAGTGGGCAATTACCTGGGAGACGTCCTTTTTAACACCGGCGAACGCTTTCTGGCAAACGATCTGGCTGCGGACGCCCTGACCTCCCGCTGGAGCGCCGCGGTGGATTACGTTTCACAGCTCTCCATCGGAGAATCGTTGCGCACCTGCCCCTGTCCCGCCGCGCTGATCGCCTTGGGAAAATGGGGCGGCGGCGAACTCGCCCCCGACGCGGACCTGGACCTGATGCTCGTCTGCCGCGACGGGTCCCCCGACGAAGTCGCCGAAACGGTCAAACACGGCATGGAGGTCCTCAAGAAACTGGAGCTGAAAGGACGGCTGCTGCCCGATGCCCGCCTGCGCCCGGAGGGGTCCGGCGCGCCGATGGTCGTGACGATCTCGCGGCTTTCGGAATACTTGAACTCGGGCCGGGCGCAGTCCTGGGAAAAGATGGCGCTCGTACGCGCACGGTATGTCGCCGGTGACGAAAAGGCCGGTGAGGAAGCGATCAGCATTCTGCAGGCGTTCACGACGACCCCGCCGGCCACAGAAGAGGGATGGAACCAACTGGACCGTGTCCGTAGAAAAACCATCGATGAGTCCCGGCCGCGTCCCGGGCTCGTGCGAATTAAAAAGGCTCGGGGCGGGATGATGGACGCCGAGTTCGCGACGACGATGGCGGGGTGGCGGAACGGGATCGGCCCGGGCGAGTGGTGGCAGCTTCCGATCCCGGACCGCCTCGAAAGCCTGGCGAAAGGTCGGAAAGAGGAAACCTGGAAAAAGGTCGTCTCCGCCTACCGCGACCTGCGTCGCTGGGAGCTGATTCAACTGTTCACCCGGATCGGGCGGCGCGGAGATATCCCTCTCGAGGGGAAAGATGCGGAGCGGTTCGCCTACGCCGCCGGAACGGCGGTCGAAGAGATCGCGCAGCGCTGGCAGGAGATCTCCGCCACGCTGCGGACGCTCTACGATAAAACGTTCAAAGGCGACGCGTAAGAGAAACCCGATTTGCAAGCAAATCGGGCCACCCAGTGGCTGCGCACGCTCTACGACACCCCTTTAAACTGAACAGGGACAGTATGCTCACAATGTGGTCTTTTGCATTGTGAGCATACTGTCCCAGCAAAGGGAATTAAAAGGGGACACGTACCTTTTAATTCATGATAACTCCGAAAGAATAGAATGGAGCGATAAGGAATTAAAAGGTACGTGTCCCCTTTTTAATTCAGAACGTATACCCGAGCGTGAACGAGAAGGTCACGCCCGCGCTTGAAATCGTCGCCTGCTTCCATTTCCCGTCACTGGTATCATATACAATCAGGACCACCTGTTTTGGAAAGCCTGTGAAGCCGATTTGCCCGCGGAACGACCAGTCCGGCGTCAGCAGGACTTCCCCGCCGACATCCACCCCGGCGCCATAGACCCGGGCGTCAGGTCCCTCCTTGACCGTCGGATTGTCAAAGACATCTGTGTCGATGAACTCGATGTCGATCGCGCCGGCCTTTACCGTGCCCCACACCCCAAGGCGGCGGAAAAACATTTTTTTACGGATCCCCATCGTAGCCTGCGCCGCCGTCATCCCGGTCACCGGAATCCACCCGCCTTCGGCGACGAGATATAGCTCAGGAATATCGATGATCCAGGCGATGTCGTATTCAGCGGTAAGGCCAAAAATTGCGCGGTCGCCGGAGGCGTCGCTGGGAAGCGCAAAGACGATGTTCTGATCGAGCACGTTGATCTTAATCAGGCCCCTCATTTCGTCGAATCCCTGGAGCTTGAAGGGTGTGATCCCCACCTGACCGCTGAGATGGAGACCGAGTTTCGAATACTCGATCACCTGATCGCCTTCACCGACACTGCCAATTAGCAACTGGATGCGGCTCCGGTCCTGCTCGACGTTTCGGACTTTGCCCCACCCTTCCGCTTTGTAGGGCATGCCTTCGTCGTTCAGCGACCAGACCTTGTACTGCCGGTCCATGCGCACCCCGAAATCTTTCCCTAGATCTATGCTGAAACCGCTGAATCCCGTGTCAAATGCGATCGATTTGAGGCTGAATTCATCCATATTCTGGATCTTGTTCTTCATCACCTCGTACATCCCGTCGATCTTGTTGTGAAGATCCTGCTGCAGGTCGTCTTTGCCCGCCACGTTCCCCACCATCAATTGTTTGAACGCGCCGACAAGCGCACCGATTCCCTTGCCGCTGGCGGAGACGCTGCCGATCTTTTCGCGCGTCGAGGTTCGCCAGATGTCGATGTGCATCGAGGTGGAGTAATTGGGAGAGTCCTTCTTCGGCTTCTCGATCTTGATCTCGTCGAACACCGGGACAAAGACAAAGCCGTTCTTGACCGCTTTGATGAGATCATCGAGAGTTACCCTTGCCTCACCGATGCGGCCGTCGGGCTCTTTTCGCTTCTGCACAAATTCGCGGGCGTGATCGGCCATGTACTGGTCCGCGTTAGCGAGGAAGCTGTCGAGGTTCGCTTCGCCCCTCATTTCGACGAAGTCGAACCGTTCGAAAGTGCTGACAAAGGTCTCAAAAAACTGCTTGTGCGCCCAGTCGCGGTCCTCATTCTTGAGATCCTTAACTCCGGACTCATAAAGAGTTGGAAAAATGAAAAGTGTTTTTTTCTCCGAGCGGATCAAACCGCCGGTCCAAACCGTCTCTTCCGTTCCCGCGGCCTGCACCTCACCCGTCCAGGGTTTGCCGTACTCCGCTTTCGTCGTGTCGGCTTCACTTGGCGTGGAGGGCATTTGAACACCAGCGATGTCCCCGGCGATTTCGGCGATTCTGTCAGTAAGCAGCTCTTCGATTTCGCATCTGCAGTCGAGTGACCATGTGCTATCGATTTTCCCGGTCTCTACATCAATTTTTCGCACATTGACCGTATACACGTCGCCGACCTTCGCCACCGAACCCGCGAATATTTTCATGACACCGAGCAGACGGCCTGCTTCTACTGCACATTCCGTGCTCGTACAACCACTCAGCTGGAAGCCCTGTTCCGACAGGATGTCCATCATGCGGTTTCGTTCGAACACGTCAAATTGACCCGTTTTGACCATCTCGCTGCGGAGCCGATCCGAGAGCGGCCGTTCATACTGCGCAGCAAGTTCCCCGGTCGCTTCCAGATCGAGAACCGCGACCGTCTCCGCCGCTCCGGGCGCCTGAACGGTGCAAAAAAGCAGGACGACCGCGGAAGCAATTTCGCGCACTCTCACGACGATTCTCCCCGGTATCTAATCGTCAGTTATCAACCGTTTCCATCGTCTTGATCCACTGTCTGAGAATCTGGATGGCGTTCGTTGCCGCGCCCTTGCGCAGATTGTCCGTGACCACCCAAAGGTGAACGGTGCGAGGGTCATGGGGGTCGAGCCGCACACGTCCGATAAACACCTCATCACGGTTTGCAGCCTGCAACGGGGTCGCGCCGGTCGCGGGATCGCGGCTCAGGGAAACTCCCGGCGCAGCCGCCAGAACATCGAACGCCTCATCCAGTTTCACATCGCGGCCGAGGGTCGCCTCCACCGCTTCGCTGTGCCCGATTTCCACTGGAACCCGAACAGCCGTGCAACTGACCTTCAAATCATTCTGTCCGAGAATCTTTGGCAGCTCCTGCATCACCTTCCGCTCTTCCGTGTACCAGCCGTCGTCATCAACCGCGCCGATGGCCGGGATGACGTTCCCATGGATCGCCTGCGGAAACGGACTTTTTTCCGGTGCTGTACCGCCGACTTCCTCACGCCAGGCGTTCACCGCCTCCGAACCCGCCCCGCTGACAGCCTGGTAGGTCGCAACCCGCACCCGCTCCAGTCCGAACGCTTTGCGCAGCGGCTCGACAGCGATGGCCAGTTGAATGGTCGAGCAGTTCGGATTGGCGATCAATGTTGTGTCGCGCGTGATCAGATGGCCGTTGATCTCGGGAACGATGAGGGGAACTCCAGGATCCATACGGTAGGCGCTGGATTTGTCGATGATCCGCACACCGGCCTTCGTCCAGATAGGGACAATCCGCCTTGCGGTGTTGTTGGGGACGGCAAGAAAAGCGAAATCCGCCTCGGGAGCATCATCCGGTGTCGTCTGCACGGGAAGAGTTCGCTCCCCGAGGTTCACCGTGCGCCCGTTGGCAGTGGTCGCAAACGCGTCGATCTGATGACCGGACCATTCGGCATCCGAAAGCAGGTCAAGAATCCTGCCGCCCACCAGGCCCGTGCTGCCGACAACCGCGATGCGCATTTCACCTCTCCCCTGCCAGCCGTTCGTTCAGGTGGAAAGATAGGACGGTCGCGGGGGCTTTGGGACTCGCGTTCTCCTGTTTTCGCCCGGAACAATCCCGTGGAGCTCATTTACACTGTGCCGGGTAATGAGAACAGGAAATCCGCCGCGCCAACATACCGCTTCAGTAGGTATCCACCGTTTTATCCGGCACATGCGTCCAGTCACGGAACTGGCCGCGCAGCATCCGGCGGAATGTCCGCAGCAGCTCGCCACGGTCCACCGGCACGAGATCCGGCCACAACTCCTCAACGGTTTTGCCCAGCGCGGACTTCATCTCCTGTTCGAGTGCTTCCACAATGTCGTCCACTCGTACTCGGGCCATGGATTCTCTCCCGATTGCCTCTGTCTCGCTGTTTGGAACAGTATAGTCACATTTCTGCGGACCTGAAATCACAGGAAAACAATCAACGGATGGAGAGACTTTTTCTCAAGCCCGGGATGATACAAAAGGAAAACCCGGCCACCAAAGGGCCGGGTCTGATGAAACCGCATCCCTGAGATGATTCAGCTCGCCTTGCCCGCCTCTTTGATGATGTTGCGGGCGATGACGAGGCGCTGAATCTGGTTCGTGCCCTCGTAGATCTGCGTGATCTTGGCGTCGCGCATGAACTTCTCCACGGGGTAGTCGCGCATGTAGCCGTAGCCGCCGAAGATCTGCACGGCGTCTGTGGTCACCTTCATCGCCACGTCGGACGCCTTTACCTTGCACATCGCCGATTCCTTGCTGAAGGATTTCACACCTTCGTCGATCATGCGCGTGGTGGCGTAGAGCAGAGCGCGTGTCACCTCCACCTCGGTGGCCATATCGGCGAGCATGTTCTGGATCGCCTGGAAACTGATGATGCTCTGGCCGAACTGCTCGCGCTGCTTGGCGTACTGCACCGCGAGGTCGAGCGCGCCCTGGGCAATGCCGAGCGCCTGGGCGGCGACTCCGGGACGGCTCTTGTCGAGCGTCTTCATCGCCACCATGAAGCCCTCGCCCTCCCTGCCGATCATGTTCTCGGCGGGAACCTCGCAGTCCTCGAAAACCAGTTCGCGGGTGGCGGAGGCGCGGATGCCCATCTTGTCCTCCTCCTTGCCGTAGGAGAAACCGGGCATACCCTCTTCCACGATGAAGGCCGAGGCGCCACGCGAGCCCTTCTCCGGATCGGTGCTGGCGATGATCGTATAAATCTTCGCCTCGCCGCCGTTGGTGATGAACACCTTGTTGCCGTTGATGATGTACTTGTCACCTTTCTTGACGGCCCGGGTCTGGATGCTGCCGGCGTCGGATCCCGCCGAGGGCTCGGTGAGGCCGAAGCCCGCAAGCTTCTTTCCCTCGGCGAGGTCGGGAAGATATTTGTCCTTCTGCTCTTGCGTGCCGTTAATCAGAATGGGAAAGGTCCCGAGCGCGCTTGCGGCCACGGAGAGCGCGATTCCGCCGCACCAGCGGGAGAGCTCCTCGGTGACGAGCACCAGGTCCATCACCCCGCGCCCCACACCGCCCCACTCCTCCGGCACCCAGAGGCCATAGAATCCGGAATCCGCAAAAATCTTCACCAAATCCCAAGGGAAGGTGCCCTCGCGGTCATACTTCGCTGCCACGGGACGGATTTTTTCGCGCCCGATGCGGCGGGCGGTATCCAACAGCTCTTTCTGGAAATCGTCGAAAAAGTACTCCATGATCGCTCCGCAGCTTTCAGTTGCTGTTCAGGCCGAGCCGTTCGGCGGCTTCCTTCGCCGCCTGCTGTTCCGCCTGCTTTTTGCTACGCCCGACCCCGCTCCCAATGGCCTTGTCGTTAACCAGCACTTCGACATGAAAGGTCTTGGCGTGGTCGGGACCGTCCTCGGAGAGGACGCGATAGATCGGGTGACCCATTCCCTGCCCCTGCACATGTTCCAGAAGCAGGCTTTTATAGTTTCTGTCCTTCTCCCGGATCAGCCGGTTATTCAGGTCGTGGGTGATAAACTTCCGGACGAACTGTTCTGCGGACTCCATGCCGCCGTCCAGATAAATCGCTCCGATGACGGCTTCGAGAGCGTCCTCGAGGATGCTGCGGCGATTGCGCCCGCCGCTGCGCTCCTCCCCGGCCGAAAGCTGCATGAACCCGCCAAGACCCATTTTGCGCGCTTTGTTGGCGAGCTGGCGGCCCGACACAGCCAGGCTTTTCAACCGGGTCAGATGACCCTCGCGGGACGCGGGGTAATCGTCATAAAGCTGTTTTGCAACGATCAGGTCGAGCACGGCATCCCCAAGAAACTCCAGGCGTTCGTTGGCCAACTCACGCGCTTCGCCGGTCTGGAAGATGATTGACCTGTGCTTCAGCGCGCTGTCGAGCAGCGAAGGATTCCGAAAGCGGTGACCGATCAGCTCCTCGAATTGTCTGAGTGTCCGATGTGCACCGGGCCTCGCCGGGACCTCTCTTCTCCTCAGCCAGGCCGGCAGCCGCAAACCCACCGTGCCTCCTCCCCGGTCAGGCGTCCACCCGGCGCAGAGCCAACGTAGCGTTGTGCCCGCCGAATCCGAAGGTGTTCGAAAGCGCCACCCGCAGCTCCCGTTTCACAGCCACGTTGGGCGTGTAGTCGAGGTCACAGTCCGGATCAGGAGTTTCGTAGTTGATCGTCGGGGGTACAATTCCAGTCCGCAAGGCCTGAATGCAGGCGAAGGCTTCCACGGCTCCCGCTGCACCGAGCAGATGCCCGGTCATCGATTTCGTGGAACTGATCGCCATTTTGCGCGCGTGTTCGCCGAATGTTGTCTTGATCGCCATGGTTTCATTCTTGTCGTTGAGTTCCGTGGAAGTGCCGTGAGCATTCAGGTAATCCACCTCCTCCGGTTGGACTCCGGCATCGGCCATCGCCGCACGCATGGAACGTACGGCACCCTCGCCCTCGGGTGCCGGAGCTGTCAAATGGTAGGCGTCGGCACTGAAACCATAGCCGATCAACTCCGCCAGCGGGGTGCCTCCACGTGCCTTCATGTGCTCTTCCGTTTCAAGAATCAGGGCGGCAGCGCCTTCACCGATGACGAAACCGTCACGATCCTTGTCAAACGGCCGCGAGGCTTTCTCGGGAGCATCGTTGCGTGTGGACAACGCGTGCATCGCGTTGAATCCTCCGATCCCGATTCGGCTGACCGGCGCCTCTGTTCCGCCTGTTACCATGACATCAGCGTCTCCGGCGCGGAGATGCATCATGGCCAGGCCAATCGCGTGCGACGATGTAGCGCAGGCGCTCTGCACACCGTAGTTCACCCCTTTGAAACCCCAACGCATGCTGATGTAGCCGGGTACGATGTCGCCGATCATCATCGGCACAAAAAAAGGCGAGATGCGGTTGGGTCCTTCCGTGTACATGCGGATGACCTGCTCCTGGTAGGTATCCATCCCGCCGATCCCGGTACCGTAAACAACACCAGCACGGTCACCGTTGATTTTGTCCTGACTGATCCCGGAGGATTCAACCGCCTCGATGGTACTGATCATGGCAAGCTGGGTGAAACGGTCCATTCGCTTGAGCTCCTTCCGATCAAGGAAGTCGCCCGGATCAAGCCCTTTCACCTCACATGCAAATCGGGTACGGAAACTGGATGTGTCGAAAGACGTGATCGTGGCGGCGCCGGATTTCCCCGCCACCATCGATTTCCACGTCTCCTCCGCAGTCGTCCCCAGCGGGGTGATGACACCAATGCCCGTTATGAAGATTCGTTTTGGCATACCTGTGCATCCTCGCAGGCTGTTCTATCCCAGCTTGCTTTCGAGATACTCGATCGCCGAGCCGACGGTCTGCAGTTTGTCCGCATCTTCGTCCGGGATCTCGATGCCAAACGCCTCTTCGAAAGCCATCACAAGCTCAACGGTGTCGAGCGAATCGGCGCCGAGATCATCGATGAACGAGGCTTCCATCGTCACCTCATTGATGTCCACACCGAGCTGGTCGGCAATGATCTCTTTCACCTTCTGAATCTGCTCCGCACTTGCCATGGTTGGCTTCCTCCATCTGAACGTTAATGATGTTATCGTGTTCGAGTTTTTCCCAAGTATTGCAAAGTTACCAAAGATACAAAAGAGACGTTCCCCTCACATCACCATACCGCCATCAATGTGAATCACCTGGCCCGTAACATACGAAGCGTCCGGCGAAGCCAGAAAACTTACGACTCCAGCGACATCCTCGGGAGAACCGGGGCGGCCGAGAGGAGTGACCTGCAGGAATTGCTCGCGGACGGCCGTCGGGAGCACGGAGGTCATCTCCGTTTCGATGTACCCCGGGGCGACGGCGTTCACCGTCACTCCGCGCGCAGCCAGCTCCTTCGCCGCGCTTTTCGTCAAACCGATCAAGCCCGCTTTACTCGCGGAATAGTTCGCCTGACCCGCGTTGCCCATCACTCCGACGATGCTGGCGATGTTGATGATTCTGCCGCTTCTCTGCTTCATCATCGGACGCGTTACCGCGCGTGTGCAGAGGAAGGCCCCTTTCAGGTTGATCCGCAAAACGAGGTCCCAATCCTCCTCTTTCATCCGCATCAGCAGCGTGTCCCGCGTGACTCCGGCATTGTTGACGAGGATGTCCAACCGCCCCCACGCCTCGAGCACCTGACTGACAGTGCTCTCCACCGCCTCGCTGTTGGAGACATCTGAGACCACCGCCATCGTTTCGAATCCCTGGGCCTTCAACTCGCTGGCGGTGTTCACCGCCATCTCCTTTACAACATCGTGGATCACGAGCTTGGCCCCGTCACGCCCGAGACGTTCGGCGATGGCCCGGCCGATTCCGCGGCCGCTGCCGGTGATCCAGGCGACCTGGTCCTTCAACACGCTCATGGTTCACTCCATGGTGATCTCGTCGACTCGCCCCAGGCGTCGCGCATCCGGGAACGCACCCGCCGCGGATCTCAATCCATTTCAGTCTGGTACGCGGATACCTGTTCCCTGTTGCCGACACTCATCCCCTTGACCTCAGGGAGTATGCGTTTGACCAGCCCCTGCAGCACCGACCCCGGTCCCACCTCGATATAGGTTCCGACGCCGTCCGCGGACATGTTGCGTATCGTTTCAATCCATCGCACGGGACGGGTTAGCTGGGCGATCAACCCTTCACGAATTTCCCCCGGATCCTTCGTCGGGAGAGCGCTCACGTTCTGATAGACCGGAACGCTCGGCGGGCGGATTGTCGCCGCGCGCACCTTTTCCGCCAGCTTCGCCGCCGCCGGCGCCATCAACGGGCTGTGAAAAGCTCCGGATACGTTCAGCTTCATCGCGCGCCGGGCGCCCCTGGCCTTGGCCAGCTCGATCGCGCGCTCCACCGCCGCAACATCCCCGGATACCGCAATTTGTCCGGGAGCGTTCAAATTCGCCGCCACCACGACTTCGCCGTTGCTGGACGCCTCTCCGCAAAGTCCATCGACGGCATCCGGGTCCATGCCCAGGATCGCGGCCATTGTTCCGGGACGCTCATCTCCGGCGTTCTGCATCAGCTCGCCGCGGAGCGCGACAAGCTGCAGCGCTTGATCAAATCCGATCGCCCCGGAAGCGACCAGCGCCGAATATTCCCCCAGGCTGTGGCCAGCGGTAGCCGCCATTCGCAATCCACGCGGCGACAGCAGCTGGGATATGATCACGCTGTGAACGAAAATCGCCGGTTGCGTCACCCGGGTCTGCGTCAACTCTTCCACCGGGCCCTCGAACGACAGTTTCAGCAGATCGAAGGGAAGCTGCCTCACCGCACGATCGTACATCGCTCTCGCCAACGGTTCGCCCTCGTACAAATCGCGGCCCATCCCGACAAATTGCGAGGCCTGCCCCGGGAATAAGAAAGCTGTATCGCTCATGATTTCGTCACGGTCCCTGGTTTGCCACCTTCGGCCTAGAGCCGCACCACGGCGCTGCCCCAGGTGAATCCACCTCCGAACGCTACGAAGAGCAGCACATCGCCCTTTTTCGCGCGGCCCTCGCGGAGCACTTCATCGAGTGCGATGGGGATCGATGCGGAGGAGGTGTTGCCATAGCGGTCCACGTTGATGTACACCTTTTCCGGCGGCAGTTTCAGTCGCTTGGCCGTTGCGTCGATGATGCGGATGTTGGCCTGATGAGGGATCATCAGATCGAGATCGTCCGGGGTCAGGCCCGCACGCTCGAGGCCGATAATCGCCGCGTCGCCCATCGTCTTGACCGCGTGCTTGAAGACTTCGTTTCCAGCCATGTGGATCGTGAACTCCTCGGTCGGAAGCGTGCGGTCCCAGCCCGGCGCAAGCGTTCCCCCGCCCCGTGAATACAGCAGGTGGGCCAAATCCCCGTCGGATCCGGTGTAGGTGGAAAGAACACCGCTGCCGTTGTTCATTGAGGGCACCACAACCGCGGCCCCCGCGCCGTCTCCGAAGAGAACACAAGTGCTCCGATCCTTCCAGTTCACCATGCTGGTGAGAATCTCGGCGCCGATGACAAGGACGTTCCGGGCTCGCCCGCCCCGAATCAGGCTGTCCGCTATTTCCATGGCGTAGATGAATCCGCTGCACGCCGCCTGGATATCAAACGATGCGGCGTTTTTTGCACCGAGGCTCGCCTGGACGATGGTGGCGCTCGCAGGAAACTTCATGTCGCCGGTCACGGTGCCGACGATAATCAGGTCGAGATCCTCGGCCTTCATCTTGGCGTCGTCAAGCGCCTTGCGTGCCGCCTCAATGGCAAAATCCGAGAGTGGTTGTCCCGGTTCCGCCACGAACCGGGTCTTGATCCCCGTGCGTGTGGTAATCCACTCGTCCGAGGTGTCGACCATTTTTTCCAGGTCGGCGTTCGTCAGCACCCGTTCCGGCACGGCGTGGCCGGTGCCGGCGATGCGCGAAACGATAGGGAAGGGCTTAGCTTTCATCAACTTCCTCTCCACGTGCGAAGGGATTCGAGAGCCAGAGGGAACGGCGCGAGCGGAAGACCCTGTCACGCAAAGCCTCGACTACTCCTCCCCGTACCATTTTGCTCGACCAGCGCAATGCCTGGCCAACAGCCGCAGCGGTGCTCCGGCCATGCCCGATGACGACGGTGCCGTCAACACCGAGCAGAATCGCCCCCCCGTATTTCCGATAGTCCAGATCTTCCAGTAATTCTTCGCTCGCGGTGCCCAATCCCCTCGTGCGCATCCGCTCCTGGAACAGATCGGGAATCGTCTCGGTGAATTTGAGAACGATATTGCCTACAAAGCCGCTTGTGACGATAACATCCGCCCGGTCGCTGAACAGGTCACCGCCTTCGACATTCCCGACGAAGTGCAGATCGCTTCTCGCCAACAGACGGTAGGCGTCACGCGTTCGCTCGTCCCCCTTGTGCGCCTCCACTCCTATGTTCAGCAGGGCGACGCGGGGGTTGTCGACCCCATACACCCGTTCCGCGAACACCGAACCCATCGCGGCGAATTGCACCAGGTGCCCGGGCTTCGGGTCCGACACCGCGCCCACGTCGAGCAGGAATCCCATCCCCTTTGCCCGCGGCAGCGGCGTTCCCAGGGCCGGTTTGTTGATCCAGCGCAGGGTGCCGAGGTGAGCCCGGCAGGCGCCAACGACAGCGCCGGTATTCCCCATGGAGATGAAGGCCTCAACCTTTCCAGCCTTCAAATCCTTGGCTGCGAGAATGATCGAACTGTTGGGCTTGCGCAAAAGCGCATCGCGCGGGCGCTCGTCCATCTCGACCGTGTCGCTCGCGTCCTCAACAGACACACGGCTCCGGTCCGTCCCCCGCCGTTTCAGCTCCCGTTCGATTTCCTTACCGGGCCCATAGAAGACCGGGCGAACCCCGTCAAGGGCTGACCCGGTTTCGTCAAGAGCGCTGCAAACACCTTCGATGACGGTCGCTAGGCCGGGTTCTCGCCCTGCAGTATCCACTGCAACCCTGATCTTCACGCCGTCCTCAGGCACGGATGGATCTGCTTACTTGTTGCGGGCAGGACCGACTTCACGGCCCTTGTAATACCCGCATTCCGGGCATGCACGGTGCGACTTCATCCAGGCACCGCAGTTCGGGCACTCAATCACGTTTTCCGGTTTCAAAGCGTCGTGGGCACGGCGCTTGTCGCGACGTGCGCTGCTCGTACGTTTCTTCGGGACTGCCACTGGAATCCTCAGTCGTTATCCTCGCCGTCCTGACCGGACGCCGAAAGGTTTTCGTTGTTTTCGCCGTGGGCAAATTGCTCGTAATGCTCGCAGCGTTCCTCGTTCCAGTCGACGTAGCAGACCGGACAGAGACCCTTGCAATCGGGTTTGCATAGCGTTTTCAGTGGAACGTCAAGCAGGATCGCATCGGCAAGTTCATCCGTCAGGTCCGCCTCGGTTCCCTGTGTGCCAATGAACACAAGCCCATCCGCCTCCTCTTCGTCGCTGTCATGTGCGTCCCGGCGCAGCACGATGATCCGGGCGGAAACGTCAAACGGACGGTCGAACTTCACCGCGCAGCGGTCGCAGACGAAATGGCCCTCTGTGCGAACATTCAGCCGCACGTCCACCTTGGCGTCATCCAGATCCGCGGTGCCGGTAACCCTCACCGGCTGACGGAACACTTCGGCGTCAAGTCCCAGCTCCCCCGGATCGAGCGTTTCCTCGACCGAGTTTCGGCCATCTCGCAGCGATGGCAGGCGTAACTTCATAGGCCCGTAAACGTAACACGAGGCACCCTGCGGAGCAAGGGTACAACCCCCATTCGCCTCCGCGACGGTGACTCCAATTGCTCCACGTAACTCTTCAGGATTCCAAGACTTCGCGTAACGCTGTAATCCGCTTTCAGGTTGTCAGATGACATTTCCCTCGATTCCAAGTAAAAGAAAAACGTACCGGGTACTATGCTGCCACGAATGTTCACGCTATTGCAGAATATTCACCGTATTTGTACCTGGTACATTTTTCTGGCGACACATCCAATTTGCAGCCCCGAACCACCGTGTTCCGGGAAACCTGAGCCCAGTATGCGGTGGTGCCGATCCACGTTCAAGGGTCCAGCGACTTCTCCGTTATTTCTTGTTTTCACAGGTCGTTAGCGAAACGGAAACCTGACACACAGATGAAACCCGGGAAATGGACCTGCGGTCCACATCCCGGGCCACACAACTGACACCACTGTCATCCTCTGGCTTGACCGGGGGATCCAGTGAGTCACCCGGAACCACCACGTCCCGGAAAAAGAAACCCGGCTGACAGGGCGGCCGGGCGATAAGTTCAAACTATATAAGCCATTAGATATTTGCTACGAATTCATCCCGTGCACGATGCGAAACGTCTCCTCTGCGATGACCAGCTCCTCGTCGGTGGGGATCACATAGACCCCAACCCTGCTGTCATCGGCGCTGATCTGGCGCTCTTTCGCCGAACGTTCGTCGTTTTTAGCTTCGTCCAGTTTCACGCCGAGGTAGCCCAGTGGGGCGAGTGAGTCACGACGGACGACACTGCTGTTTTCGCCGATGCCGCCGGTAAAGACTATGGCGTCCAAGCCGCCCATCGCCGCCGCGTAGGCGCCGATGTATTTGCGGAGGCGGTAGGTGAACATGTTCAGCGCGAGGCGGGCGCGTTCATTGCCGTTCGCCGCCTCCTCCTCGATCTCGCGCATGTCCGAGGAGACCCCGGAGACCCCGATCAGGCCCGAGTGCTTGTTCAGCAGCGTGTTGGTTTCGCCGAGAGTGATCTCCTCGCGGCCCATGATGTGCAGCAGCGCTCCAGCGTCCAGGTCGCCGACACGGGTGCCCATCAGCAGGCCCTCGACGGGAGTGAAACCCATCGTCGTGTCCACAGACTTGCCGCCGTCCACCGCCGCCATCGAAGCGCCGTTCCCGAGGTGGCAGGTTATCATCTTCAGCTGTTCGAGCGTTTTGCCGGACATCGCAGCCGCGCGGCGCGAAACGTAAAGGTGCGACGTTCCGTGAAAGCCGTAGCGGCGGATGTGATAGCGCTTGTAGAGCAGGTAGGGAAGCCCATAGAGGTAGGCGTAATCCGGCAGCGTGTGGTGAAACGCGGTGTCGAACACGCCGACCATCGGTGTTTCCTTCATCAGACGCTGGCAGGCGACGATACCCTTGATATTCGCCGGATTGTGCAGCGGTGCGAGGTCCACGCTGTCGTTCAACGCATCCATCACCGGCTGGTCGATCCGGACCGATCCGGTGAAGGTTTCGCCGCCGTGAACGACACGGTGTCCGACGGCGTCGATCTCGTTGCGGTCCTCGATCACGCCGTGGTTCGGACTGAGCAGAATGGCGAGGATGTATTCGATGGCAGCCGTGTGGTCGACGATCTCACCGGCGATCTTCACCTTGTCGCCGTCGTGACGCTCGTGCTTGAGGATTGCGCCTTTCATCCCGATGCGCTCTACCCCACCACGGGCGAGGACGGTATTTCCTTTGTCGTCAATCTCAAAGATCTGGTACTTGATCGAGCTGCTGCCGCAATTCAGCGTTAGTATCTTCATCGTCCCGTTCCAAACGTTTCCCTCGAGGGGAGTTTCCACGCCACCGTTATCTTCGCGCCAGGGCACGGGCTACAGTTTTATAGCCGATTCCGGGCATTTTTTCAACCCGCAATCCCTTGGCCTTCCAGGCGGACACCGTCACCGGCTCGCGTTCATACCCCGGCAGCCCGCCGGCCGCCCAGGCATCTCTGGGATCTCCGTCAAAGACCTGTTTTCCGTCGTCGAGCACGACCCAGCGTTCCGTCCAATCGGCGAAGTGGTCCACGTCATGCCCGGCAACGATCACGACACATCCGCGCTCCGCCTCCCGGACAATCAGACGTCCGACAGCTTTCACATCCTCAGCGTCCAGTCCGGCGGTCGGTTCATCCAGCAGCCACGCCGCGGGGCGCAATGCCGCAACCGCCGCCAGCGCCACCCGCCGCGCCTCGCCGCCGGAGAGCTCGAAGGGACTTCGCTGCAGGAACGGCTGATCGCACGAAAAGCCCAGCAATTCGAGCGCATCCCTCGCCTGGGAGTTCGCCTCGTCTGCGGAACAACCCAGGTTCCGCGGTCCGTAGGCCACCTCCGCCTGCACCGATTCCGCAAAGAACGAGCGTTCGGGGAACTGGAATGCGATCCCGATCTGACCGCGCAGTTCTTCCGGCGTTCGATCTCCCCAGCGGACGCTGCCGTGCTCAAGCTCCAGCAACCCCGCCAGTGCCTCGAGCAGGCTCGATTTTCCAGCGCCGCCCGGCCCGACGAGCGCGATGATTTCGCCCGGTTCCGCGCTCAGGTCCACTTGTTCGAGCACGCGGCGGATCGGGCCAAGAAATTCCTGTCGTGACGCGGTCAAATTCGCCGCCCGCAACGGAAATGAACGGGCCGGGCCCGAATGTAACTCCACACTCTCCGCCGCCGCGTTCTCCGGGAGTTTTCCGCGATCCCCGGGGGCCTCCGTTTGCGGTATGGCGATTCGATCCGGATGGTGCGCAAGGCACCAGCTTCTGGGTTCCGCCATCCTGAAATCAGCAAAAACTCCATCCTTCAGCAACGTTTCAGGAGGGCCGTCCGCGGCAATCCGTCCCTCCGCAAGAATCACCAGCCGTGTACCAATCCGGTACTCCTCCGGATCGGACGCCGTGATCAGCATCGTCGTCTCCCGCGGCAAAGACTGGATCAACCGATGAATGCGGGCACGGCCGTCGGCATCGAGGAACGCCGTCGGTTCGTCCAGCAGCCAGAGGCTGGGTTCGAGGGCGAGGGCCGCGGCAATGGCGACACGCTGCATCTGACCCCCGGAAAGCCGTTCGGGCGTCCGTGCGGCGAGATCTTTCAGCCCGGTCTCCGACAGGGCCCAGGCAACGCGCTGGCGCAGCGATTTGGTCTCCAGGCCGGCGTACTCGAGGGCAAATGCGATTTCCTCGCGCACGGTGCCCGCGACGAGCTGGTTTTCCGGCTGCTGGCGGACGAAGCCCACGGGCCATTGAGCTTCCCGCTGAACCCTGCCCGATACCGGATCGAGCAGGCCCGCGGCAAGCCGGAGCAGCGTGGTTTTCCCGGACCCGCTGCGTCCGGCTACCACAACACGTTCACCTCGGGAAACGGTCATGGAGAGCCGGTCAAAAACTATCCGTCCGTTGGGATAGGCGGCACGCACATCCTGAAAGGCGAGCATCGATTACCACCCGGCGAGGGAAGCGAGACGCTCCGCAACCCGGCGCGAAATACCCTCGCGTTGGCGAACAAACTGTTCCGCCATTTCGCCGCGCAGACGGCTGCTTTCCCCGTTGCGGAATGCATCGAGGAACACCTCGGCGATCTGCGCCGCGTCAGCCACCTGAACAGCCGCTCCGAGTTCGATCAGGTCCCGGGCCTCGTGGCTCATCAAGTGGCGGGGGCCGAACATCACGGGAATACCGAACACCGCCGGCTCGATTACGGAATGAACACCGGCACCGAACGCGCCTCCAACATAGGCTACCGCGCCGAGACCGTACATCCCGGCGAGAGTTCCCACACGATCGACAATCAGGAGGTTGGCTGGCTCGGCGCCCTCTTCCACCTCCATCATCGTCGCGGAGGTGAGCTCCAGTGCCGTGCTTTCAACGGCCAACTGCCGCAACCGTTCGGGTTTCGGTTCGTGGGGCGCGACGACGAGCACGGCGTCCGGAAACTCCTGCAAGACGGTTTTCCATGCTGGCAGAAATCGTTTTTCATCCGCATGCCAGGTGGAGCCTGCAACAGCCACGTGCCTTCCGGAGAGGGCTTCGGCCAGAGCGCCCTGGTCGCGTCGTCCATCCCTCGCCCGCTGCAACACACGGTCGAACCGTGTATCACCGCTGACGACGATCTCCGGTTTTTCGCCCGCGAGGAAACGGAAACGGTGTGCATCATCCCGGGCGACAGCGTAAATCGCCGAAAGGTGGGGAAGCACCGCCCTGCCGAAAGGAATCGCGGCGCGTTTTAGACGTTTTGAATCGGGACGGAAATTGCCGTTGACGAGGGCTGTAGGAATGCCGGAACTCTCGGCTTCCCAAACGAGGTTCGGCCAATAGTCGTGTTTGACAAAGAGGATCAACGAAGGTTCGAGAATCTCGAGCATCCTTTTCACTCTCGACCGCGAATCCACGGGCAGGTAGAAATGGTCGGCGGGTTCCTCGATTTTCATCGCCCGCTCCACCGCTGAAGGAGAATAATAGGAGAGCAGGATATCCACGTCCCACCCCTCCCGGATCGCCTGCATCAGAGGAACGGCGCTTTCCAGTTCACCCGCGGAGGCGCAGTGGACGATGACGCGGGGCGCGTTCGCACGGCAGCTGCTGCGCACACGGCGGAGACGTTCGCCTTCGCCGAGCCGTCCGCGGATACCGCGGCGAACTTTTTCGCTATACAGCCCAGCCAGCATCAAGCCCGCCTCCATCACGGGAATGAACAGGGCGTTGTACAACACGCGCCAGACCGTCATCGCCTGCTGATGCTCCTCGTTATCCATTCAATCCCTTGAGGTCCAGCCCGTTCAGCGCTTCGATTACATCAGCGGGTTGAATCTCGCGCATGCACCTGTGGTGCCCAAGCGGACAGCGCTCCGTACCGTGCGCCGAACACGGCCTGCACCATAAATTCCGCTGGAGCACAGCGGCCTTGGCACGGAACGGAAAGAATCCGAATTCCTTCACCGTCGGTCCGAAAATCGCCACCAGCGGCACGTCCACGGCGACCGCCAAGTGCATCGGTCCCGTATCGCCCGTGATCGCAACAGCGCAGGACTTCAGAATCGCCGCCATTTCGGAAAGGGTTGTTTGTCCGGTCAAATCAAGGTACGATCCTCTCCGCTCGAGCGCGCTCAACAGTTCCGGGGGGTTCTCCCCGCCTGTGCCGAGCACCACCAGCTTCGCCCGTTCCGGAAGTCTGGTTGCCAACTCCGCCCAGTAGTTCGCCGGCCACCGCTTGGTTTCATGTTTCGCGCCGGGAACCAGGGCGATTGCATTCTCCACCGCACGGCCCCATCGCTCGCGAACGGCCTCCAGCATATCCGACGGCACATCCAGCATCAGAGATCCACCGTCGTCCATAACACGCAAGGGTATCAGCCTGCGCAGCATGCGGAGAGGGACCGAATCGAAGCGCCCGATCGCTGCTTTGGTCATGATCAGCAACGAGCGGCGCGTCCGCGGAGGCGTATCTACAATCGAATGCACCGGTTTCAACCGGCGGAGAAGCCGACTGCTTCGAGGGGATCCCTGAAGGTCGACAATCAGGTCCCAGGGCCCCTCCCAGGCGATCCGCTCCCCGTCCTGAGCGAAGCGTTTGCCCCGCCGCTCCACAACCGCGACACGGTCTACGCCTGGCAGCGCTGCCGCGATTTGTCGGTAGGCCTGGGTGGTAATGAACGTCAGCTCCGCCTCGGGATAGGCGTTGCGCAATCCCCGCACGGCAGGGCCGGTGCAAAGGATGTCACCCAGGGAACTGAAACGTATGACCGCTATGCGCACAGGCAGGCCCCAGAAACGAATGAACGGAGGGAAGATGGGCGACTCTCGCCATCATTGCAAGCTCCCTGGCCACGGTTCCCCTCACGGCGTGGCCGAATCCCTTGCTTCCCGTCGCACGCTTCGCCAAGTTATCTTCACCTGCCGGAGCCGAACCGGGGAGCTGTCATGATGAACCGTCTGGCATTGCCGGTTTGGAACGGCCGCGAACGAAGACTGCGGATGTTCTGGCGTCTCGCACTGCTGCTGACGCTGTGGTTCAACGTCCAGCGCGTTATTCCCTACCTGCCTTTTGCTTCGAGATTCTTTGTCGTCACGATTTCATTGGTGGTGATGCTGGGATTCACGGCCCTGCTGATCGATCGCCGTTCCCTGCGCGATTACGGCATCCGTTTCGACCGGCACACCCTGCCTGACCTTGGCTTCGGCCTGCTTTGGGGAGCCATTCTCGTCAGCTTGATCGCCGCTCTCGAATCGCTGCTGGGCTGGCTGTTTCTGGAAGCTCATCTCTGGACACGGTTTTACGACGGCGACATCGCCCGCGCCCTGCTCTCCACCACGCTATTCTACGTGGGCGTCAGTCTCAACGAGGAGATGGTGTTTCGCGGCTGTCTACTGACCAATTTCGCCGAAGGCTTCTCTTTTCTCGGCAAACCGCCGCTGCGCGCGACGGTCGCGACTGTAGCCTCCGCACTGCTCTTCGGGTGGATCCACTTCGACAATCCATTCGCCACTGTGCTCAGCGGGACTAATTTGGTGCTCTACGGTTTTCTGCTCGCCGTGCCCTTCCTGCTGACCGGCAGTCTGGCGATTACGATCGGGCTCCATTTCACCTGGAACGTTTTTCTCGGGATCGTGTACGGCCTTCCGGTGAGCGGGTACCCTCCCGTCGTTGCACTGATGCGTACGGTGCAGAGCGGACCGGAACTATGGACGGGAGGAAATTTCGGTCCCGAGGGAGGCTTGCTCACAACCCTCTTCCTCCTCGTTGAATTGGGGGGATTCCTGCTCTGGATTCGTGTCACTCGGGGCAGACTCGCCCTCGCCGAGGGTTTCGGGGACTACCGGCCTGTTCGGGTTTTTTCGATTACACCTCGGGAGATTCGGCAGGAACGAAAAACGCTGTATGACGACTAGCAGCGCTTCCTGTTCAGGGTACTCGCGACACACTGTTTGCAGCGAGGGCCCGAAACCCTACTCCGAAGCGACCAGTTTCTTGAACTGCGGGTTTTCGTTGACGACGAGCACGGTGTCGGACATCGCCGCGACCATTGCGGGCATCCCGAGGCGCTCCGCCATCAGCACACCCCATTCCGGCCCCATGACGAACAGCGCCGTGGCAAAGGCGTCGGCGTCCATGCATGTGCCCCCGACCGCCGTGGAACTGACCGAGGCGCGCGCTGGATAGCCGGTGGCGGGGTCCAGGATGTGATGGTAACGCACGCCGTCCACTTCGAAGTAGCGCTCGTAATCCCCCGAGGTCGCCACCGCCGCGGGTTCGGGAAGCTCGATCACGGTGAGAAACTCCGAGGGCTTTCTCGGGTGGCGCACGGCGATCCGCCACGGTTTGCCGCCGGGTTTGCTTCCGAACACCCGGAGATCGCCTCCAGCCCAGACCATCCCGGCGGTGATCCCCTGCTCCTGCAGCACTTCAACGGCGCGATCCACGGCATAGCCCTTGGCGATTCCCCCGAGCTCGATTGCGGCGCCGCGCGGTTTAAGCCAGACCTCCCCATCGTTGGTGCGGGTCATCACCGTGTGCTGAACGATCCGCTTCAGCGTGTCGATCTCGCCGGGGCGTGGGACTCTCGGTTGCCCGATCGAGATCCCCCACGCCTTGACCAGCGGGCCGATCGACGGAGTGAATGCTTCGTCGGTGATCTCCGAGATCTCGTAGGCGTGATCGATCAGGCCGTACAGTTCGTCGGAGATTTTCGCCGGCCAGCCTGCCGCGGAGGAATCGTTCAACGTGGCAAGTTCCCCCGACCATGCCATCACCTCGACACGGTGCATCTCGGCGAATGCGGAGTCCGCCGCCGCTTTCCACCGTTTCCCCGTCCACCAACCGGGACCGTTGTGGATCGTAATCGCCACTTCGGTGCCCATCATCGAACGGCTCCACGTCTGCGGGCGAGGCGTGCAGCCGGAAAAAACGCCCAGGAGGACCAGGGCTGATGCGGCGAAAAGGCAATGCAAGGATCGGTTCATGGCGGGGTATCCGAAATCATTTGTTGCGGGTTGCAGCATACCGCGCGAAGCGGCGCAGGTGAACAACGTAGTCATTCTGGTCGGGTAGCGCGTCAAGGGCTTTCTCTGCCTTCTCGGCGTATTCGAGGGCAATTTCGCGGGAGTACTCGATTCCCCGTTTTTCACGGATCAATCCGATCACGCCGTCCACGTCCGCTTTCTTGCCCCGTTTCCACGCCCGTTTCGCACGACGCAGCGTGCGCAGCACCTCCTTCCGTTCGGATTCCGACACTTGCTCCAGCGCGTGGATCAGCGGCATCGTCAGTTTCGCCTGCGTGAGGTCGATGCCCACCGGTTTGCCGATCCGGTTGCCCCCATCCCCCAGGTCGAGCAGGTCGTCCCGAATCTGAAACGCAATGCCCGCCATCTCGCCGTACACGCCGAGGGGCTGTACGATTTCCGCGGGCCGTCCCAGGGAGATCGGTCCCATCTGGCAGGCGGCTGAAATCAGCGAAGCAGTTTTGTCCGAAACCATCTGCAGGTACTGAGATTTATCCAGATCGAGTTTGCGGGCGCCGATCGCCTCGACCAGTTCTCCCTTGGCGAGGCGGATGGAACAGTCGCTGAACAGGTCAAGAACTTCCAGGCTTCGCTGAGCGAGCATCCCCTGCAGGGATTTGGAGAGCAGATAGTCGCCGAAAAGCACGGCCACCTTGTTGTTGAACACGAGGTTCAACGTAGGGCGTCCTCGCCTTTCGGTGGCACGGTCGACAACGTCGTCGTGAACGAGCGTTGCGGTGTGAAGCACCTCGACGACGAGCGCGGCGACGAACGTCTTTTCCGGGAGTCCGCCCCGGGCTCCCGAGGCACGGGCGGCGAGCAGCGTCAGCGTCGGACGCAACCCCTTGCCGCGCGACTTGACCAGGTAGGCCGATACCCTGTCGATCACCCAGACGCCGCTGCGAAGCATCTTCGAGTACTGGCGATAGAACGCTTTCAGATCATCGGCCACCGGGGCTGTGATCTCTTTCGCTTTCATTGGGCGGGCCACAGGCAGGGATACGGTACTCACCGGTTCGCCTCCTTCTTCGCCCGCGCAAGATCCCGCTTCACTTCCCGCTCGGCAATCGCCTTGCGCTTGTCGTACTCACGTTTGCCCCGAGCCAGCGCGATCTCAACCTTGGCGTACCCGCGATCATTGAAATACACTTTGAGCGGCACCACGGTGAACCCCTTTTCAAACGCCCGCCGCGCCCATTTTTTCAGCTCGCGCTTGTGCATCAGCAACCGACGGGGACGGATCGGGTGCTGCTCCCGGTACCCGGCGTTTTTGTAAGCGGAAACCTGCATTCCGATCAGTTCAGGCTGCCCACTCTCGAAACTTACGTGAGTATCACGAAGCGAAACGCGGCCTTCCCGGACAGACTTCACCTCCGGCCCGGTCAGGACGATGCCCGCCTCGAGCGAATCGATGATCTCGTAATCGTGAAACGCCTTCTTGTTCCTGATCTCGGGAGTGTTCATCATCCATCCGCTAGCCACAACAACGCTCGAAACAGGATATGCAGGATCGCCAGGATACACAAGATACACCGATTGACGCTTCCGGGCGCGGAGTACATTGAGACGGCTCGCTTTCCCCACAGCGGCGAGGGCCTTCACGCCGCGATTGCAATCTTCCTCAAGCGGCACATCGCATTTCACGGGGCGAGATCCGCCTTGCGAATCGACAGGGTCAAGAAAAACACCCGGAGGCCGTTCGCACCCCGGGCGTCAGTTTCCCGTCCTCCGCCGCTCAAGCATCCGTGCGCCGTTTGGTGCGCACGTGCCTCCGCTACTCCCCGAACTTGATGCCCTGGGCCAGCGGCAGGTCGTGGCTGTAGTTGACCGTGTTGGTCTGGCGGCGCATATATGCCTTCCAGGCGTCCGACCCGGACTCACGTCCACCGCCGGTTTCCTTCTCACCGCCGAACGCTCCGCCGATTTCCGCGCCGCTCGTGCCTAGGTTGACATTCGCGATCCCGCAATCGCTTCCGATCGGGGAGAGAAACGTTTCCGCTTCGATCGTGTCATTGGTGAAAATCGCCGATGAGAGCCCCTGCGGCACGTTGTTATGATACGCCAGTGCTTCCTTTTCGAAATCGTTGTACTCGATGATATAAAGGATCGGCGCGAAGGTCTCCTGCTGCACGATCTCCCAATCGTTTTTCGCCTCGACAATCGTCGGCTCGGCCCAGTAGCCCTTGGAAATGACACCGGTCATCCTCGGTTGGCCGCCACCGTACACGATTTCGCCGCCGGCTTCTTTTACCCGCTCGAGCGCCACTTTCATGTCCTCGAGCGCCGCTTCGTTCACCAGCGGGCCCATCACGACACCTTTCTTCAACGGATCGCCGATCGTCACCTGCTTGTACGCCTTCGTCAGGCGTTTGAGGAATTCCTCTTTCACATCCTTTTGGATAATCACCCGGCGCGTGGAAGTGCAACGCTGCCCGCTGGTGCCCACCGCTCCGAACAGCACTGTTCGCACCGCCATGTTCAGGTCGGCAGACGGAGTTACGATGACCGCGTTGTTGCCCCCGAGTTCAAGGATGGTGCGGCCGAGGCGCTTGGCAACAACTTCACTGACACGTTTGCCCATCGCCGTCGAGCCCGTGAATGAAACCAGAGGAATGCGCGGATCACCGATCAACCGTTCCCCGACACTTCGTCCGCGCCCGACGACCAGATTGAAAATGCCCTCGTAACCGTGCGCTTTCTGCACCTCGTTGGCAATGTGCTGCACCGCAATCGCCGTCAACGGGGTCTCACTGGAGGGTTTCCAGATCACCGGGTCGCCACAAACCACGGCGAGCGCGGTGTTCCACGACCAGACAGCCACCGGAAAATTAAAGGCGGTGATAATCCCCACCGGACCGAGCGGGTGCCACTGCTCCATCATCCGGTGGCGGACACGTTCCGATGGTATCGTCTTTCCGTAAAGTTGGCGGCTCTGCCCGACGGCGAAGTCGCAGATGTCGATCATCTCCTGGACTTCCCCGAGCCCTTCGGGAAGGATTTTGCCCATTTCGAGGCTGACCAGGCGGCCCAGCTCCTCTTTCTTTTCGCGCAGGGCGTCACCAAGGTCGCGAATCATCTGCCCGCGGACCGGCGCAGGGACCATGCGGAATTTCTTGAACGCTTCCGTCGCCTTTTTGACTACGGTTTCATAATCACTCTCATTTGCCTGCATTACGCTGGCGATCGGCTTGCCCGTCGTTGGATTGATGCTCACCAATTCATCGCGGCCTTTGGTCCCGATCCAGCCTTTGGCGCTCCAGCTCGCACCGGAGTTCACCGGCTGAATACCCAACTGCTCGAAGAATTTCATCTGAGTTCACCTCAAAATGGCTTCAAACTTCCCGATTGTGCGACTTCCAGAACTGCGATCCACGAGTAACCGCAAAGCACACCGGATCAGGCTTCCGGGCATACCCCTATTCCTTGCGACCACGGAAATTGATCCGATTTTCGTGAGGGGAACGTAGGGGCGGAGAAGCGGCGTGTCAAGCTACCCTGAGAGGGCCCGTACAAGTTGGAGCCGGGGTTGCAGAGAGTATTGCGTGCGGACAGAATTGCTGCATAAAACTCTCTCTAATTCACAGGAAATTAATCGCTTACTCTCTACCCCGGTTTCCAATCCACGCCCAAACGGCAAACGACACAGCGGCAAGCCCGGCGATGATGAAGATGACCTGCATCGGAAGGCTCCTCGGTTCATTGCCGCTTTTTCAAGCGGCCGTTCAACGAAAATATGCGGTTCCGTTGCGGGGGCACTGCGATTTGGATCACCCCGCTCCAGACCTTTATGGAACTTAGACTTACAGGGTACCGTACGGCAAAATAATGTGCACTGTCATATTGCTTTCATCATTAAGGTGCTGTGCACCGTGGTGGCAAACCTATCTTCTTAAAATTCAAGAAATTTATTAACGACATTTATTCCCAGAGCCTGATCGTGTTGTCCCACGCCGCGCTGACCAGCGTCGGGTAATAATCGGCTTCGGCGTCAGGATGGAAGAGTGCAGACGTCACCCCTCCCTGATGACCCTCGAGCCGGTTGAGCATTACCCCGTTTGGCACGTACCAGAGACCGATCGTCGAATCGCTACTCGCACTGGCCAGGACCTGGCCGTCCCAGTTGAAATCCAGGCAAGTCACGCTTTGTCTATGGCCCGTCAAGGTTCGCTGCAATGTGCCACGTTCGACATCCCAGAGCTCGATCGTGCCGTCCTGCAATCCAACCGCCAGAACGGTGCCATCCGGATTGAAGGCAACAGACTGGATTATCCCTTGATAGCTGTCAGACGAGAATTCCACCCGGTCTTCCGTAATCCTCCAGACCTGAAAGGCCCCGTCGCCGCCCGCGGCCAACAGCTCGCCTTCGGGGCCAAGCGCGACCGACCTTGCAGTTCCCGATGAAGCTTCGTAGCGTTTCGTTCTAGCGAAGTAGACCGTATCCCCCGCGTCAACATATCTGTAAACATCCACATTCCCGTTGCTGTTGGCGCAGGCGACGAGCACATCCGGATCCCTCGATGGATTGTACCACCCTTCATACCATTCGGTCCAGCTCGCCAGGTCGCGGATTTCGCCGCCAATATCAATTTCCGTAATGAGAGTTCCATCCAGATTCCTCCACACGAGGATCTTGCCATCCGATCCACCGCTTAGAGTCAGTGAGGCGTAGGGATGAAACAGCACGGCATAAACCGTACCTGTGTGTCCGGTAAAAGTGGTTTGCTCCTCTCTGTATCCGTCAGTCATCACCCACAGTTTTACGGTTCCGTCCGAACCCGCACTCGCCAGGAGAAATCCGTTGTAATTCAACGCAAGATCGTACACGCCCCAGGAATGTCCCGTGAACTCATAGGTGTCTTCCACGTCGACATAGATGCCCAAGTAGGTTGGATTGTAGGGATCCATAGGATGGTTGTGTTCACCCGAATCCGTGGGCAGGTTCGTGCAACCCAGAACAAGCAGAACCACGCATGTTCCGGCAAACAGGAAGATCTCCCGGATCATTCGACCAGTGGCTATTCGTTTCCGAGGAATCATCGTTCACCTCCCCGGCTTCCAAACTGTAGCGACAACGAAACGCCAGCCACAGGACTTCCACGGGAATCAACCATGATCGATGGGCCAAAATATGTACCTGCACTCTGTTCACCCGCCGAATTCCGCGAGACGGGAACGGCCGCCTGTCCCGAGGAACCGCCGCCGGATGGGTCTCCCCAGAGGAGCACATCGGCGACATTCCACACGTAGACAGCAATTGCGATCCCAGCCACCATCGTCAGTGTCGATTTCGCGGCGTCAGCGTCGTCATAGGCGGCCATCCGGTGATCGTACAGCTGGAGCAGGTTGTCACCGTAATCGGCGTTGTCGTAGGCGTCACGCGCCCGGGTGTAGGTATCCGTCTTGCCTTGATAGTCATTCCAGGCAATAACGGCGAAAGCCAATGCGGCAACTTCCGTCACCGTGTACGCGGTCCCAATACGCGTTCGATCGGCATACCTCTGCCCCCAACCCGGCAACACCAGCGAACGCCAGATCGCGCCCTGTCTCGTTTTCTGCTTCAGATCGAACGCAAGCGGAGTCGCGGCTCCGGATTGAACCGCAACTGCATTTTGCTTCCCTTTTTCATAGCCCGGTTTTTCCAGACGGATCTGGTACACGCCAGCATCCTGCTGCAAGTCGGGCATTGGCGTCACACCAAGCAACTCTCCGTCCAGGAAAACGCGCGTGCCGGCGGGCAGGCCGGACAGGCGCAGTATCCCGCGCTGCCTGACCAAATCGGCGTGCAGAGGAATGTCTCCCGACTGATTGACCGCTATCGTCTTTGTAAACGGATCGTGATACGGTGCTCGCACCTCAACGGTGTGCGTTCCGGCCGAGAGCATATGCGCTATCGGAAAGGAGACCTCATTCGCCGTGCCGTCGACGATCAACGTTCCCCGCTCAATATTCGAGCTGACGTTCAGCCTGCCTTCTATCGGAATAAGATTGACCTCGATCCGCTTCTGCTCTCCAACGGCAATTATGACGTCGTGTACCGAAGGCTCGTACCCCGCTTGAAGCAGGCGCACTCGATGTGCGCCCGCGGAGATGGAGTTCAAGGTCAGGGGTGTGTTACCCACGCCGCGGCCATCAACCTCCACCTGCGCTTCGAACGGTTCGGAGAGCACTATCAGAGATGCGATTCCAGGCATGAGGGTGATATCCAGGTGCTCGGTCTGGCCGGGAGTGACAAAAACCGACTCCACGCCGACGAGATTTTCCTTCACCAGGCGGATCTCGTGCCTGCCCGCGCTTAGCTGTTCAAGAAAAAGTGGGGTTTGCCCCTGGCGCCGCTCGCCGTCCACATCGACAGTTGCGCCTGGCGGTTCCGTTTTGATATACACATCGCCGTACCCTGCCGCTGGAGTAGCTGTTTCTACGGGTCTACCCGGGGCGCTCGCTTCAACAGGCAGTCCCGTAATTCGTCGCGCCGCCTCGCGGATACGAACGGACAACACCTCATCGATGGTGCACATGCAGTCCACGTTTTGCGTCCGGACAATCACTCCGGTTTCAACGTCGATCAGGCGAAGAATGATCATATGCGTCTGTCCGACCTTGCTGATCGATCCCGCCAGCATCTGTTGGACGCCAAGCAAACGGCCGGCCTCGACGGCGCACTCGGTGCTGGTGCATCCGGAAAGTTGGAAGCCCTGTTCCTTCAGGATGTTTTCCATCTGACCGCGTTCAACAACGAGGTAACGTCCGGTGCTGACCAACTCATGGCGAAGACGGTCGGACAAGGGCAACTGAAAGTTCTGAGGGATGTTGCCGCCGAGTTGAAGATCGAGTACTGCGAGATGCACCAGTTCGGCAGGCTGACAGATCGACTGGGACGGAAAAAACAGAAAAAACAGGATTGAAATCAGCAGCACCATCGATGGGAACAGCGGACGGTCAAGCCTCATAGCCGGTACCCCCTGTGCACGGCTTTGGATCCCGCCACGCGGTGCGATGAGAGCCAATCACAGTGTGGGTTCAAAACAAGATAATGAAAGACTTATCCGATTTTTGGACTCCGTGAATATGGAAAGACAAACGTTTTCAGATGTTCTCTCCATGGAATGCACGGAGCCTCGCTATCCCCGGCGTTTCATCTCCAGCTCCAAGATCGGGACTGAGAACTCATTTCATGCCTACTCAGACTGCTGCTGTGGAGGCATAAAAAATGTCGTGACAGCTTCGAGTTTCCTGCTCATGGCGCGAAAATCGAAACTGTCACGACACTTCCATAACCAGCGCGAGCAAATCGAACTAAATACTCTATTCCTTCGTCTTGGCTTCGCTTTTTTTCGGCCTGTCCGCCCCGAAGTCCTTCGCTGCCTTGTCCTGATTCGGCTCAGTCCCGTTGCCATTCGAAGGGTGGCTGCCGGTTCCATTGCCCGGGGCCGTGCTATGGCCGTTTTTGTAATCCGTGACGTAGAAACCGGAACCCTTGAAGACGAGTCCGGCGCCCGCGCCGATCATCCGCTTCGCCGGAGAGCCGCATTTCTCACACTTCTTGCTGCTGGCATCACTCATCGAGTGGAAAAGCTCGAATTCATGGCCGCACTTGGTGCAGCGGTACGTATAGGTCGGCATCGTCATCACCTCCCGCCAACGGCCTCACAGCATCCGGCCGACTGCACATATAAAAGCAACTCGCGTGCCGAAACAGAATCTCTGCTTTCTACCTGTTTCACCCAATCCATCTTTTTTCAAATCATAGAGTTGGATGAAATCGATCAGATCGGCTGTCGGGGAACTGTCCGGGCGAGATCAAGGTCGCCTGTCATTCTGGCAGCTCAGTCTGCCTGTCGGGGAGAGTTCCGGCAGGCGTGAAAAAGGTACATCCAGTAATCTAAAAAGCGCAACTGATGGAATAGCCGGAGGGAGTCGGAATCAGCGGTTCTCGACCATCA
The DNA here is from genome assembly GCA_964538455.1 of uncultured bacterium. Taxonomy (GTDB): domain Bacteria; phylum Electryoneota; class Electryoneia; order Electryoneales; family Electryoneaceae; genus JAZDLX01. Next base: position 93,159 of record CAZIDZ010000002.1, on the reverse strand, counting down.
CGGAAAGCGTGTCCTCGCTGGCGGGCATCAAATCCCGAAAGATCCGGTAGCGGCCGATGACATCCGTCACATAGCGTTGCACGGTGTGCCCCCGGACAAACGCGTAGCCGTCTTTCTGGTAATACTCCGGCCGTTCCAACCGAATGAGCGCCACCGAGACGTCGCTCCACGCGGTTGAGTCTCCGCCCGTTTCCGCAGCGAGCCGTCTGGCGTTGGCGATGTGGCCGATTCCAGCGTTGTAGGCGGCAAGGGTCATCCGGATGCGGTCGTCATCGCTCGCGGAATCCTTGTAGAGATTGTAAAGACGCCGCATATACCGCGCCCCGGCGAGAATGTTCTGGTAGGGATTCCAGACGTTCTTGATCCCCATTTCGTGTGCGGTGCGCGGCATCACCTGCATCAATCCGACTGCTCCCGCCCAGGAGACCTTGTTCGGACGGAACCGGCTCTCGTGGTAGGATTGCGCGGCCAGCAAACGCCAGTCGAAGCCGGTGATCCTGCCCGCCTCGCGGAAATAGCGATCGTAGTCGGATATCCGCCCGCGCCGCGCGAGGCTGAGTTGGGCACTGCGATGCTTCAGGAATCGGTCGGGATCGTCAAAATAGCGGCTCTTGAGCACGTTGAAGAATGTTTGTCGCTGATGGCGGCGCAGAAAATCGTTCAGCGCCTCACGTAGTTTCGGACTGTTGGGACGCACCGCCCAGGCGATGTTCTGCGGGTCCGAGAGGGTCATCCCGATCTCAAGACCCGGATAGAAATGCTGCTCAAGACGCGCAAGGGTGTTGTCGACCACGGTCAGCGGATACCGTCCCTGTGCCACGAGCTGCACCGGATCGTTCTCCTCCACCGTTTCGTCCAGGTAGTCGAGGCGAACGTCCAGCCCGGCGCGCTGCAACTGGCGCAAGCGCTCTTCGTAACTGGAGCCACGGCGGACCAGCACGGTCTCCCCCGTAAGCTGCTGGTAGCTCCTCGGCGGGGGCATCTCGTCCGTACCCACCGTCACCTGCTGCACCTGCAGATAGGGATCGGTGAAGTCGACGAACCGTTTGCGCTCGGGAGTAATCGTCAGCTGGGCTGCGATCACATCCCCCTTGCCCTGGTACAGCCAGGAGATCATGTCGTTCCAGGTTGGCGGGAGCACCACCTCGATATGGATGCCCTGCTCCTCGGCGAAACGCTGGAGCAGTTCGAAATCAAAGCCCCGCCGGGTGCCACGGTAGAGGTAGTAGGAGAGGGGGTGGTTGCGGGAGATGACACGCAAGGTGTCGGAGGCGACAATGCGGTCGAGGTCGCGTTTGACCGGAATGCCGAAATGCCCCCGCAACCCGGGCCAGACGCCGTCCAGCAGCAGCAGCAAAACGAGTGCAACCAGCAGGCTGGCCCCGGAAGCGAGCAGCGTGCTGGCGCGGCGGTATCCCCAAAAATCCATAGGGCGAACGTTAGCTCAACTCGGTCTCGGAGTCAAGAAATCCCGATGCAATGGCGAGACGAACATTTTTCGAATCGCGAGAGAAAGTCGATCACCCAAGCGGCAATCAGTCCGCCAGTTGCCCTCGAAATTGCCCTTCACGTCAGGGTCTCCAGACAATGTGGCACCCCTTGGACTGGCAAGGAATGGAAACCGCCGTGAGGACTTTTCCAGAGTCATCTCAATGCATATAGGCTTTTCCCCGCCTATTTATTGTTTTTCAAAGAATTCATTGCTTCAGTCCGCACGTCCTGCCATTCATGGTCGGTCACGAAGCGATCCCCACGATCCAGCTCCTGCAAGGCGCCAGATGGATCCCCCAGTGCGAGGCGGATCCGCGCGGCGAGGATCGGCTCCTTGAAGAATTGCCGGGCGAGGCGCTGCACATGGCGTGACCAGGCAAGCGCCCGATGCAGCAACCTCGTTTTTTCCTGCTGATCGACACCGGATTGCATGGCCTGACGATAGAGCGTAACCGTAAGCAGCGTCGGCGCTTCCAAGTCCTCCGGCCAGAGTCGGGCGGCTTGTTGCAGGGCGGCCACATCCCGCGCGCCGTAATAGACGTTGGGATCCCGCCCGAGACGGAGAGCCCGATCCGCCGAGACCCGTTTCCATTGCAGCGGAAATGAAGCGATCAACGCCAGCGCCAGCAGAGCGGGAAGACTTCGCGGAAGCTGCCTCGGCGTACCGGTGGGGAGCGAAATTACGACACCGAGAACGACTGCGAGCGCCACGGCTCCCTCTCGTGCGGGAGCCAGCGAAACTGCGCCTTGCACCATCGCCGCCACGGTCATCCGCCAGACCGTTCTCCCCCACCGTCCCCGGTCGCGCGCCGCTTTCCCCGCCGTGAGCAGCAACCACATCGCCAGCAGAACGATCCCCGCGGCCGCAATGACTCCTCCTTCCACCAGGGTGTTCAGCGGCTCTACATGGACGTTGTCGATGGGGCGTTGGGCGCAAACATCCGGAAATGAAAGCATATCGACGTTGCGCAGCTCCGGCAGCCGATACTCGAAGGAGTAGATGCCTTGTCCGGTCACCGGCGCTTCTTTCACGGCGCGCAGCCCGGCCTGGATTAAATGCACTCGCGGCAAGATAGCGACGGCGTGCCCGGCAATCAGCAGCCCGGCGGATGCGAGCGCGAGCAGCAGTGCCCCCGCCGCGAGAACCGTCCCCAACCGTTTCCGATTGTTGCGCACAAAGAGAAAGGTCGGCCCCCATCCCACGGCCAGCGCGAGCAGCGCACCCGCCGAGAATGTGAGAAGAACGACCAGCAGCGAGAGCACCACGGCCCCCCACATCGCCCTCTTTTCCCACGGCCGTTCCGATTCCCTGGCGTTGAATTCGGCGAGCGGAATGAGCACGACGATCAGGTAGGCGAGCACGTTCGCGTGGCCGGGCGTACCCGTCAGCGGGAGACGGCCCTGGATGCTACCGAATACCAGGGCGATCGCCGAAAGAGCCGTTAGAAACAGGGCCGTCAGCCGGGCGAGCGTTTTTCGTCCATCACGCTCTCCCGCGAGAACGGCAACCGTCAACGCCAGCGCGAACATCGCACCTTTATGGGAGAGACCGAGCAGGGAGGTGCTCGCGGCGGGCGACCGTCCCGCCCCGAGCACGTACCCGATGCCGAGCAACGCTACGGCCAGCAGGGGCGTGCGCGCCAGATTCCACTGAACGCCGCGAATCATCAGGATGGTCAGACCGAGCCCGCCGAGCGCGACAAAGCAGGCGATCCGAACTAGATGGCTCCGGAGAAAAAGGCCCGAGGCAGAGAGGGGTAAAACCACCACCAGGAAGGCGGTGGCGATGATGACGGCGGCTATTCGACGATCCATGGAAAAAGGTACGATTGAACGCATGGAGACTGCTCTTTTCGACAAGCCGTGTTACCTTTTCGTCAATGCGTCGGATGCCAAATATACAACGCCGGAAAGGGATCGTCCCGGCACTGCTAGCGCTCCTGACGATCGGAGCCGCACACCCGGTCGCATACGCTGCTTTTGAAGATCGTGGTCCGGTTCCGGTGTCCACAGGAGTGGGGGGAGCACAGGCCGGCGACGCCCTCGCCTTCACCTCCCGGTCGCTCAATCCCTCCTCGGGATCCTGGCGCAAGGCGTGGGGGCTGCACGCCGCCTGGGCCAACCGTTTCGGCCTCGCTGAACTTTCGCAGATGCGAGTCGATGTCTCCGGGCCGCTTGGGGGAGGCTGGTCGGCGGGCGCCTGGGGAATGGGCCTTGGCGGAGCCGCCTACGAGGAACGGGCCGCCGGCTTGGCCCTTTCAAAAGCTGCCGGAAACACCTTCGCCGTGGGAATCGGTTTCTCCTGGTCCGGCGTCCGTATCGACCGGTATGGCAGCGACGGCGCGGTCTCACTGGACGCAGGGATCACCTTCCGTCACCGTTTCGCCGATTTCGGCCTTGCGGGATCGAACCTGATCTCCGGGACCCTGGACCGCTTTGGCGGGAGCGCCGTTCCCCGCCGCATAGCCTTTGGATTCGCACTCCCGCTGGACGAGGGGGCGCGTATCCTCATGGATTACCTGTGGTCAGGTGACGAACCGGGCGCCCTTCGCGCCGGTCTTGAAATCCGGGTGTACGGTCCGATTCAGCTCCGGACCGGTTGGAACGGACAGACGCAGCAACTTGCTATCGGCCTTGGCGTCGGGGTCGGAAACTGGTCGGCGAACACAGCCTGGGATCACCACCCCTATCTCGGGTGGAGCCAGGGCGCCGGTATTCTCTGGGAGCCGGATCATGGCCTGCTCCCGTAACCCGGCATTCTATCTCGCACTCGTTTTGGGCGCGTCGGCAGCGGCCCACGCGCAGGAAAACACCACGGACCTTTCCGTCTTCGACAGCGACAGCACCCAGGTTGTCCAAGAGCTGCTGGACGGCAGCGATGAAGAAACCACCTCCTGGTGGCAAGCCGTCGAGGGAGTTCCCGTGCTCGGCGCCATCGCCACCCGCCCCCAGTCCATGCGAACCTACCTGCGCAGCCGGCTGGTCAATCCGGGTATAAATGACCACCCCGCACAAGATGTTCGGTTTGAAGCGAACGGGGGCGATCTCTGGTTCGGCGGCCGTCTGCAACGCGATCGCGGCGAACAGAACATCGCCGACCTCCAGCGGCTCGCGATCCGGGCGGACACACGGTACCTGGAGCTGATCGGCGGCGACTTCCGTGTCGGTCTCGGGATCGGGTGGACGCTGGGCGCGACACCCGCGTTCCCCTCCTCTTTCGATCCCGCCGCGCCTTTGAGAAATTCCGGCCGAGGCATCCGCCCCCAGCTTTCAAGCGAAGAAGGCCGCGGATGGCGCGGGATTGCCGTTTCTCTCGCCCCGGCCCCCGATCAACCGGCGCGGCTTCTCGCCTGGGGCGGCAGCGCTAGTTACGACGCCCACTCCGAGGAGGGTGGGGTGGTGCTTTATGCCGAGCAGGGAAATCACTCCCCCGACAGGCTGAACAAGCTGGTGACGGTGAAAGAAACGCATTTGGGGACCGCGCTCGAGGTGCCGGTCGCGGGCGTTCGGGTGGAAGCGTCGCGGCTGATCAGCAGGTTCAACGCACCGCTCTCGAGTGCGGATCAACCCGCACGATTCCGGTTTGCCCGCGAAAGCTTCGGGGCGTCGGGGCTGGCGATGAAGTGGGGCGGCCCTCGTAAACACTCGCTGAGCGCCGAAGTGAGCCGGCAGGACCTGGGCGCCTGGGGCGGAGGGATCGTCGCCTCGCTGCCATCCTACCAAAGGGCCCGCCTGGTTGCCTCCCTTTGGCGGGCGACAGTGGATTTCGCCCCGCTCCACGCACGTCCCTGGATCCCTTCGGGAAGCGATCCCGCTGGACGGTCCGGAATCCAGATCGGCCTTCTCGACGCTTTTCCGTCAGGCGCACGCTGGACGTTGACCGGATCGGGAGAGCTCCGTGAAGCACGCGAGAACAACCCGGAAACCCGCGACGCATCGGCCAGCTCCTCCCTGCTGGTGCGGATCGGTGCCCTCTCCCATTTCGAGCTGCGTGCCAGGGTACGGCGAACATGGGAGCGCGGCGCAACGGCCAAAGACGACCGATTGCTGCGTCTCCACTATTTCGTGGAGGATCGCCACAGCCGGTTCGATCTCCGTTTGCAGGGCAGGCGCGGAAGGGAGGGCGACGGTTGGGGCGCTTCGCTGGGCGGAGATCACAGACTGGGGCGCGTTTTGGCATTTTCGGTGACGGGAACGTACTTTGCGACATCCGGAAGCGGGGAGAGCATACTTGTGATCGAACCGGTGCTCCCGGGCGAACTGACCGTGATCAATCTATCTGGCCGCAGGCTTCGCTTGGCGTTTCGACTTCGCGCATCTCCCTTCCCCGGATTGGAGGCAGTGCTGCGGGCGAATGTCGAACACCGTCTCGACGCACCAAGTGAACCTCCGGAATCCAAAAGTTGGGCGGTGGGCCTGATCTGGCGGCCGCCACAAACGATCCATCGAGGCGACACGTGAGCGAAACACCACAGAACGCTGCGAACGAACCGACCTCTCCCGAAGCCGCCCGTGAGCCCTCTCGCCGCATCCGGGAGACGTCCTCTCACGCCGAAGCGGAGATGAAGCCGCCGAAATCGCTGGCGATCCGGAATCTCCGCTGCCCCAAGTGCGACTCGAAATTCGAGCAGAACTGTGAAGGTCTGATGAACGAGGTGACCTGTCCGCAATGCGGCGCGCAGATCCCTTACGTTTACGGCTATTTGAATTACTATAAGGAGTACATTGAAATCTTCATGGACCCGGTGCATGCGCTGCCTCTCGTACCGGGCTATTCAACTTCCGGGCGGGTGATGTCGCTGCCGGACGACCTGCTGGTCGTCGATTTTGGAATGACGTACAACCGTCCTCCCGAAGTCTTTTTCCTGTACGACAACGAGGGATCGGGCAAGTCCGCACGGCAGATCATGCGCGACAACCAGGTGTTGCTTCCGCTGTCGATCGTCGAGGAGAATTTTATTCTCTTTTCGCGGAGCCTGGACAAGTCGCGGAAGGCCAAACCGACCGCGTTGACCTGGGTGGCGATTGGAGAGACCGGCAACTGGGAACGGCCGTTGTGGCTGAATTACCTGCAAAACTCCGCAGACCTCGTTCGGGAGCAGGAGGATATTGCCGCGATCGTAATGTTGATGATGTCCTTGGATTTCTTTTATGACCACATCCTCGAACGGCTCGGCATTCCCTACGAGGTGATCCGCCGAAAGGGTCGTCGTCCCGGAATGAACGAAAAACGCGCCAAGTTGAAATACATTGCGGAGAAGCTGGGTGATTGGCCTCCGGGCTTCGCCGAGGAACTAACGCAACTCACCGAGTACCGGAATCTGATCGTGCACGGCCAGATTAAAGAGGGCCCGGTGAAAACATTCAACAGCCGGCGTGCATTCCAAATCGTGTTGCGCGCCGTGCTATTCCTGATCGAGATGCTCTACAATCCACGTAGGTCGAGCACGGGCTCCGCCTGATTTTGCGGGCGATCGCTTCCATTTCCAACACGCTCATTCATCCACGTACATTTTCTGGAAGCCTCGGGTAGGGCGCACAACAACGGGAGAAAAGTGATGAAGTCGAGTGGGCGAAAGATGCGTGGTTTCCTGCCTGGGCTGCTGGTGTGCTTATCGCTGCTCACTCCCGCTTCCACCTCCGTGGCCATCGATTCGGAACACCCCAGCAGCCTGCTCCGGGATCTTAGAACGAGATTGATCGACGATGGTGTGGATCCGATCGTCGTCAACCGCTATTTCGAGGACTCCCGGTTCGAGGTGATCCCCAGCCTGCTGCGCCTCAACATCCGTCAACCCAGCGGCACCGAAGGGTACCAGCGTTTCCTCGGCGACGCGAGTGTGCGCACAGCCTCGGCGTTCCTTGAGATCAACCGCGCCGAAATCGAAAGAGCGCTCGCGGGCGGTCCGGTGAGTCCGGAAATCGTCGTCGCGATCCTGAACGTGGAGTCGAGCCTTGGCACGTATAAGGGAACATACCCGTTGATGAACGTGTTCGCGAGTTTGACCCTGCTGAACACCGATCCGATCACGGACCTCATTCCCGGGTTCTGGACGGACGTGCTCGACGGCGTTCCGGCGAGCGAACAGAGCGCGGTCAAAATGAACGCGCGGAAGCGCGCCGCCTCCAAAGCCCGCTGGGCTTACCGGGAATTGAAGGCGCTGTTGAACATGGCCGAGGACGGCCATTTTGATCCGCTCGACGTGAAAGCGTCTTGGGCCGGCGCCTACGGCCTGCCGCAGTTCATCCCGACGTCCGCGAATGCGTACGGACGGGACGGGGACGGGGATGGGGTCGTCAACCTGAACTCGCTGCCCGATGCCGTTGCGTCGATCGCCCACTACCTGCAAATCCACGGGTACCGCGACGACGTCCCGAAAAAACGACGGAAAGCGGTGTGGCATTACAACCATTCCGAGGAGTACGTGGACTGTATCATCACCCTTGCCGACCGCATCCGGGAGTACAACGCCACCCACAGCGCACCGTGATGATATGAGCATCAGCGGCCGGCGCCTCGCCCGCGTATGTACCTTTCGCAAGTCCCGTTCGCATCACGCCGGTACTCGCACGACGTGTTCGCCCGGCTCAAGAAATCCTTGTTCATTAACGCTGTCAACGGCCGACTCGACGGTGCGGCGGTGCCACTTGCACAGCCCGCGGCCGCGCTCTATCTTCTCGTCCCGTCGCGGGCAAGTACTGCCGTCGGCGATTCATGCCCGGTTCGTCTAGCGGTTAGGACGCCGGCCTCTCACGCCGGTAACAGGGGTTCAATTCCCCTACCGGGTACAACAAATGGGAAAAATGGCAGCAGGTGCCGCACGATACCGGACGTTTGGTTCTCGAAACCGGTGATTCCGCATCCAGTAGCTGTTGCCATTTTTCCTGACTTCTCCCCTGCGATTACACTCCTCCCCGTTGCGTTGTCAATCGGCGATCGCGCTTGATCCCACCGCAAGACGTTGCCCTACTTTCAGAACGTGACCGTGCATTCTGTTCACCAAGCGGAGTTCATTTGATGCACGACCGTTTCGCGCTTGCCCCTGTCGACATCGTGATGCTCGTTGCATACGCCGCGTTTATCCTCTGGCACGGACTGCATCTCTCCGGGAAACATGAGAACGCCGACGACTATTTCCTCGCCGGGCGTTCGATGACCTGGCCATTGGTCGGGGCGTCGCTGTACGCCTCGAACATCTCCTCGACGACACTCGTCGGCCTCGCGGGGAGCGCCTACGGGACCGGCATCAGCGTGTTCAACTACGAGTGGATGGCGGCGGTGGTGCTCGTGTTCTTCGCCCTTTTCGTGCTCCCCTTTTACCTGAACAGCCGAGTCTATACGATGCCGCAGTTCCTCGAGAAGAGGTATGACGGGCGCAGCCGCACCTACTTCTCGATTGTTACCCTGTTCGGCAATATCATCGTCGACACCGCCGGATCGCTGTATGCGGGCGCGCTCGTCCTGCGCATGATTTTCCCCAACCTGCCGATCTGGGAAACCATCGCGGTGCTCGCACTGCTCTCCGGCATCTACACCATCGCCGGCGGTCTGCGAGCGGTGATCCTGACGGACGCGGCGCAGGCGATTCTGCTGCAGGTGGGTGCGATTATCATCGCGATCTCCGCGTTTATCGACATCGGCGGCCACTGGTCGAAGGTGACAGCCATTACCGGGCATGACATGCTCTCGCTCGTCCGTCCCGCGAACGATCCGACCATGCCTTGGACAGGTCTTGTGCTCGGCGTACCGTTGTTGGGATTCTATTTCTGGTGCACGAATCAGTTCATGGTACAGCGTGTGCTCTCGGCGAAGAACGTGCAGCACGGCCGCCTCGGTGCGCTGTTCGCCGGCGCGCTGAAACTGCCCGTGCTGTTCCTCATGGTGCTGCCGGGAACGATGGCGCGCGTGCTCTACCCCAACCTCTCCAACCCTGACCTGGTTTACCCGACGCTGATGTTCGATATGCTGCCGACCGGGCTGCTGGGGCTTGTGCTCGCGGGTTTTATCGCCGCGCTGATGAGCCAGATCGACAGCACCCTGAATTCAGCATCGACACTTGTGACCATGGACTTCATCCGGCGTTGGAAACCCAGCCTCGGCGACCGTGCCCTGCTGAAAACAGGTCGCTGGGTGACCTTCGGCTTCATGCTGCTGGCCGCTATCTGGGCGCCTCAAATCGCCCGGTTCGGCTCCCTGTTCCAGTACCTGCAGAATGTGCTCGCCTATCTTGTGCCGCCGGTGGTCGCGGTGTTTCTCGTGGGCCTGTTCTGGAGGCGAGCCAACGCCGCGGGGGCAATCACCGCGCTGCTCACCGGGCTTGGGGTCTCGATCCTGCTGCTGGCGGGCAAAGTGTTGGGACTGCTGCCAGAGGTGCATTTCCTGCACGTGGCGATGGTTCTGTTCCTTTTCAGCGCCACAGTCCAGATCGGTGTCAGCCTTGCAACGGCTGCTCCGCCCGAGATCAGAACCGTCGGCCTGACATGGAACCGGCAGTTGTGGCACCTGGAGACCATTTCTCTACGTGAGCTGCCGTGGTATTCGAACGTCCGCGTTCTGTCGATTATTCTCCTGATTGCGACGGCTGGTATTGTCGGCTGGTTCTGGTAACCGCATTGGATGAGGAAGTTTCTCTCATGTCGATGATTGATGGAAGCACGTAATCGTGGAGGATGACTTCGGGTGGAAATGGTGCAGTATCATATTCCTCTGCTGTGACGACAACGACAAGGTCCAACTCTCGGATGATGTAGATTGCCTGCCCACCCCATCCATACGCCGCCGGCGCTCGTTGCACACCCGAAAATTCTGTAACCGGTTCCAACCACCATTGAAAACCATAACCGTTCCCGCGCGAAAAAAGAGACGCCGGTTGGAACGACTGACTCAGCCACTCCTCGGATACGATCCGTTGATCATGATAGACGCCGTTTCCAAGAACGAGCGTTCCGATTTTCGCCATGTCCCGGGAACGAAGTTTCAATCCCCATCCACCGATCGTAATTCCAGTGGGGCACAAACTCCAGGTCCAGTCAGTGATCCCCAAGGGCACGAAAAGATGTTGACTCGCGTATAGATCGGCCCGTATCCCTGCGGCTTCCTGGAAGATCGCTGACACCACTGTTGATACACCGCTGTTGTAGCTGAATACCGTTCCCGGCGTGGCGGACATTGGACGGTTCAAGACGAAAGCGACCCAATCGGTACTGTTTTCCAGATCGTTGACCGGATTGTTCGGATTTAAATAGGGAATGCCTAATTCGTTCCAGGAGAATCCGGCACGCATCGTCAACAGGTGACGTAATGTAATTCCACTCTTCAACTCGTCATTTTCGACCAGGTATGCATATTGTGGGAGCAGCGTAGTCACGGAATCGTCAAGGCTCATCAGTATCCCTTCATCGAAGGCCATCCCGACCAGCAAAGAGATCACGCTTTTTGTGACAGAGTAGACAGAATGCGGAATCTCCGCACCAGCGCGGACACCGTACCACTCAAAAACCGTCTGTTCATGGCATTGAATCAGGATCGAACTGATATTGCCGAGTCCTCCACTGCTGACCTCCTGCTCAAGGCGGAGAAGCGCTTCCTGATCAAATCCCAGGCTATCAGGGATTACGGGGTCTGAGTTGTTACAATTCTCGGAATTGCAAGCGGTTACGCAAAACAACAGCGCAAAGGAAAAAAGCAGCAGGATGAAAGTCAGAGCACGGGAAGACCGGCGAATGCTGCAATTCGACGTCTTCATGACGCTTCCCCGATTTCTGCCAAGGCCGGCTCAGGCACTTCAGAGTAGCATGTTTTCATTTTTGGAACAAGCCACGGAGAGATCATTTTGCATCACATCCATAGATCGCCCCGCTCGCCCTCCCAGTCAGCTCTGACCGCATCCGGTGGACACTGACAGGCGACACGGTTGAAAAACTGAGGTAGCGATCATTGTATATCTGTTTCTCGCTCACCACTCCTATTTCGTGGGATCGCCGACAACCCGCAGCGCAATGAGGTGATGCGACGCGGACAGCAAAGCCCGTGCATCCTGCAGCAACCGCTCCCGCTGCTTTTCCTCGCCCTCAACGGGTTCAAGCCCGGGATAGGAATACATGTCCAGCTTTCCGGCGCGGTTGCGAATCATCAGGCGGTTTCCCTCGATCAATCCTTCCTCCACGTCCTTGACCATCAGCGCGCGGTGATGGTTCGGACGCAGCAAGCTGGTTCCGAAAGAGGCGTTCACCCAGGAGCCGCCCAGCAGGTCCATCACGGTCGCGGTGACATCCACCTGGCACCCCACCCGGTGCAGCACCTCCGGCGCGTGCAGTCCCGGGGCGTGAATCACTAGCGGGATGCGGAAGAGGCTGGGATCGATGCTCACTTTCGGACTCCAGTTTACACCGTGGTCGCCAAGGATCACGACGATCGTGCTGTCTCCCCAGTCACTTGCCGCGAGTTGATCGACAAACCGTCCCAACGCCCAATCGGCGTAGAAGGCGGCGTTGAACCGTTTCTCGTACTTCGATCCAGGCGGAACGCGCGGCGAGGGAACACCGTCCGGAATCCGGAAAGGTCCGTGATTCGTGCTGGTCAGCAGCGTAACGAAGAAAGGTTTGGGGAGCGAGCGCATATCCTGGATCGCCCGGTCGAACATGACATGGTCGGGCACACCCAGCGTGGAGAGGACTTCGCCCGCCGGATAATCGGGCTGGCCGACAACCTTCTCGTACCCGTTGATGTGGAGAAAACCCTGCATGTTGTCAAAGTGGGGATCGTGGGGGACATAGAACCAGCATGTATAACCGCGATGCCTGAGCACGCTGGCGAGTCCGCCGAAGTCCTGCTGCCCCTCGGATCGTTTCATCAGCGACTTTCCCAGCGGCGACGGGTACCCGGTCGTGGTCGAAAAAATGCCGGTGAAGGTGTGGCTGCCGGAGGAAAAGAAATTGTCGAAGAGGATCGAATTGGCGGCAATCCGTTCCAGCTCGGGAGCGAGGTCCTCGACGCCGCCCATCGACTGAATGAACACGCTCGCGAGCGATTCACAGATCACCAGGACGACGTTGTAGCGGTGCTCGGGACCGTCCCACTCGATGCGCGCGATCGGGCTGCCTGAAACCAGGGCGGAATCCGAGACGCCGAGCAGGCTGCGCGTCCGTTCAAGCGCCTCCTGTTCGGGCATCAGGTCGCCGAGGACGTTCGCCTCATTCCGCTCGTCCTGGTCAACGATGGCATCCTGGACGAAGGTGTAGCCGCTGTTGAGCGCGAGCTGGTTGGCAAAGTTGTAGCTGCTGAAATACGCCACGGACCAGTTGATCGGCGCTTTTTCCGACACACGGCCGCGAATGATCAGCACCATCAGCGCCATCGCCAGCAACCACACTGCGCCCGAGCGCCAGAGCGGCTCCCGCTGCTCCGGACCGTCGAGAAGACGTTCGAGACGGATCAGGGCAACCGAGAACAACGCCGCAACCACGAGCCACCCGGCGAGATAAACAACAACCGGAGCGTTTTCCCAGACGATCTTCAGCGACATCATCGGCGTATCCGACCAACCGAAGACGATATGGTTCAGCCTGGAATTGAATTGGCCGAAGAACTCCATATCTGCGATTCCAGCGAGCAGGGCGATGCTGCCGAAAACGATCATCCAGATGCGGCCGGCGAGGCGCGTGATCCGGGAGGACGTCCATCCGATCCAGGGGAGCATTCCAAACAGTGCGACTGGCGCGACGATGTAACCAGTAACCGTGAGATCAAAGCGTAATCCGACGAGGAAGGATTGACACAGCACACTCGCAGGAATTCCCCGCGCCATCGCCGCGTAACGGATCAGCAAGGCGAGACGGATGAGCTCGAAAGCTAAAGCGAACAGAGTTATGACTGCGGCAAGGTAGCGCAACCGTCGCATCGTTCATGGCTCCCATCATCGAGGGTCCCCACCCCAGAAATCGAAAGGTAGGGTTGCGGACGACCGGCTTCAATCTTATGGCTCGCGGCAGGGTGAACTATAGTTATTTTGAATACGCGGCCAATCATGCGGGCGATCAGCATACTGGAAAGCTGTCGCATGAAGAAACGCTCGTTCCTCAGAACTCTGCGATTCATCCCGGTCGTTGCGCTAGCGCTTCTTTTATTCATTAGCGGCGCAACCGTCTGGCTGACTCATCGTCCCGGCGAGAGATGGGTCCGGAAAATGCTTGAGGCCCAGCTGACGAAATCTCTGGGCCAACCCCTTTCCGTCGATTCGCTGGAAACGAATCTTTTCACGAGGCTTGACCTTTACGGCATCGTTCTGCACTCTTCCCAAACTGTCGCGGGCCAGCCGCCGCTCCTGCTGCAGCGCGCAATGATTCGTTATCGTCTTTCGGAGGTAATCAGCGGAAAATTATCATTTCGCAGCGTGGCGCTTGACTCTCTCGCCCTCTCGCTAACGTCTGACAGTACTGGGATCAAAGACCTTCCTTTCCTGCGCCACCTTACGGCAGCCTCTCCCTCCGCGAGAAAAGCCCGGGCTCCTTCAATTCACTTTGGAAAGGTAAAGCTGACCAACGCTTCGTTGACGTTTCGCGAAAAAACGGTCGCACTGGATCTCGATCTTGATGGGCTCGACGCAACATTCCAAGCCCGCGAACGAGGCTTCGACACAAGCTTTCAACTTGACACCTTGCGGTTGAAGCGCGAAAGCTGGAGGCTTCCCCTCACCCACGTCTCTGGTAGTGGCAACATCGTGGGAAACGTCGCCACGCTTGACAGCGCGACGGTCACTATCCCCGGCATAAAAATCGGCTTGTCAGGGGAACTTGACTTCTCCCGTCAACAGGCAACGGTGATATTGAGGGCCGGGGGTGCCGGCACGCTCGCCGCCCTTGCGGCGCTCGACAGGCAGAACCTGCCGCAAAAACTTGGTAGCCTCGACGGCGAAATTGCATTCCAGACATGGATCAGGGGAAAAGTGGCCCATCCCGATGTCAGCGGATGGATGCGCGCGGATCAACTTAAGGTGACTCCGGATTTCACCGTGGAGAGGATGGAGATCCTCGGTGGACTTCGCGGAACTACCGTGTACGTTGACAGCGTATCGGTCAGAGCACTTGACGGCGCGTTGCGCGGCCAAGGGAGAATGCAACTTGCCTCTCCGTACGATCATAGTCTGCAGCTTGCACTGTCCAGAATCGACGCGGCGCAGTTGTGGAAAGCGGGGTACGGGGTGCCGTCCCCGTTCGCAGGAATCATCAACGGCAGTCTGACCTCCAGCGGACCTCTCGCTGAGCTTTCACAAGTGGCCGTGAACTTTCACTTCCAAGGAGATTCCTCACGGTTCCACGGAAAAGAACTTCCACCCCTGTCACTTGACGGGACTTTGCAAGACGGGCGCGCGTCGCTCCGCATGGTTCAGGGTGAAGCAGCACTGGTGGCTGAAGGATGGACTCGGCAGAAGCGCGTTGGAGGCTCGTTTCGGGCAACGTTCCCTTCCATCGCTCCCTTTACACACTTGGCCAATTTGAAAGACGTTGAAGGAAAGGCGGAGATCGAAGGCCTGGTTACCGGTTCTTTTCCACGTCCTGACGCGAAAGTCTCAATTCGAGCCTCCTCGCTTTCGTACCGGGACTTCCCAGTCGACACGCTTGCGGCTTTCCTTCGCATATCGGGATCTGAAATTACCCTAGACAGCTCGTGGGCGGAGCTTCGAATGCAGTCGATTGACACATTGCGCCCGCCATTTGGAATTGCATCGCTCAGCGGGCAATACCAATGGTCTCTGCGGCTGGCAGGATCTCTCGATCACCCTCAAGGCAGACTTCAGGCCCGATTCCAAAAACCCTCCTGGGGTGGAACGACACTTGATGAAGTACAATGCATGCTTGATCTGGATGGGCAAAAGATACACCTCCTGTCATTGCTGGTCCGGCGCGGAGCTGTTGGTCTGCAGATGTATGGTGAGTGGGATATCGATGCCAAGAGTGGTGAGGCGCTTGCCTCGGTCTACACTTCTCCCGGACTGATGGGAAGAGAAGCTCTTAAGGCATCCCACTACGGTATCAGCCCGTTCGACACAGGCTCTTCGGGCTCTCTCGGGCTGTTCCGCCTCCAGACTCGTTTGTTCGGTAATAAAACTTTCGCCGTGCACGCGCGAGGAGAAAACGTCAACCTTCAAATAATCGCACCCTTTGTGCCTCAGCTGCGAACGCTTAACGGCATGCTTAATCTTGTGGTGGATGCCGAACGCAGCGAAAAAGGTACCCGCTCCTACATCAAGATTGACGTACAACACCCTGCACTGGCTTCAGTACAAATGGATTCATTCTCTTTGCGAATGAGTCTGAATCCGGCATTGATTCGCCTGGATACCCTGAACCTTGTCAAAGGCGACTCTTGCCTTCGTGCCTCCGGGACTCTGGAATTACCGCCCTCATCCGTGGTCAAATCGGATCGGCTGAAAAAAAGCCGTCTCAGCCTAAATACCGATGCACAAGGAATGGATCTGCGCGTTCTTGCTCCGCTTCTTCCCGCCTCGACCGTGTTGCGCGGATTTATCGCATGGCAACTGCAACTAAGCGGTACCGTAGCCAACCCTCAAGCGCAAGGAACTGTTCGCCTGACCGAGGGATACTACCTAGCCGGCGGCAACACCCGCCCACTGGAAAAGATGCAACTGATGATGAGTTTTGCCAATAAATCTTTTGTTCTAAAGAACTTCTCGGGGTATTCGCACGAGCTCCCCTTCGCACTGCGGGGAAAAGGACTTTTCGACGGTTTGGGTGTTCTGGCTGCGGACTTTAACCTCGCGATCAGCGGGGAAGACGTTTTAGACATCGCGGGCACTACAACACGTGATAGTGTCGCCGCCACACTAAACTCACGTGTCCTGAATTTGAGCAGCATCGCCCCATTGCTTTTAGGTCTTGAGGAGATCGGGGGTTACGTAACGACGAATATGCGATTCGAAGGACCCTGGCAGAATCCCTCCATTACGGGATGGTTGTCCGCTCATGAACTCGAGGTCAAGCGTGAGAAGCTGGGGCTGCATCTTTCCGGCGGTTCCGCAAGGGTGCGGTTCGAAAGCCATCATGTCGCGGTCGACACCCTGCGTGCAAGACTCAACGGGGGGCAACTGCTGGTTAACGGCGACGCATATCTATTCGCTCGCCAAATTCAAAGCGCGACCTTTGACGCACGTTTGAACAACATCCAGTACGAGCGCCCAAAAATTTTCACTGCCACCATCGACAGCGCTGAACTCACCTACGAACGGCAGAACGGGGATCTGCACAGACTTTCCGGACTAGTGGCATTCGGCGATACACGTATCCTCGCCAATCTACCCATACAAGAATTGCTGGACCTGGCACGACAGGCCGAGCGACCGAAACCTGAGTACCCTCCACTCTTTCAAAAAACGACTCTTAACGTTCGTGTCGTCAACAACGATCAGTTCTGGGTGAATAACAATCTTGCCCGGATTCGTCAGCGAGTAAACCTTGATATCACAGGTCCACTCCTGCAACCCAGCTTTTCCGGACGTGTGGCTGTGCAGGAAGGGTACCTCATCTATTTCGATCGGAAATTTGAAATCTCCACAGGTATTCTTGACTTCGCCGATCCGCGCCGGATTAATCCAATTGTCTCCCTGACCGCCGTGTCGAACCTGAAAAGCTATCAGACTCGAGACCGGAAGGCTTATAGGATCACATTCACCGCGCAGGGTCCCCTCGACCAGGCGCAGATAGATCTCCGGAGCGATCCACCGCTCGACAGATCGGACATCATGGCGCTGCTGATCCTCGGATCAACGCGTCAACAATTGACGAGTAATATTACCCTCACCGAGGGCAACACATTGGTCTCCGCACTGCAACTGCGTGCTGAAAATCTCTCCAGCGAACGCATCAGCGGGTACATCTCCAACCGAGTTGGAAGCTTTTTCGGACTTGAGGAAATGAGCATTGAAGGCAACCTGTTCAGCTTCAGTGACAATTGGGGACCCCAACTCCTTGCATCCAAACAGGTTGGCGATCGGACCCGCATCATTTATTCCACTCGCGTAGGTCATCTCAACGAACAGGGCATTCGACTTGACTACGAATTCACAAACCGGTGGTCAATTGAAAGCCAAGCCGATCAACAGGGCGGTACCGGTGTGGATATAAAATACCGGGTGAAGTTTAAATGAACAGAACTGCACTCAAAAGAGCAGGATGGTCGGCAGGTGGCAAGGGCCTTCTGGCATTGGGTTTTGTTTTTCTGCTCGGCATTCCGCTGACTGCGGTGGACGCGCGATCCCACCCGGCTGAACCGAAAATCGAATCCGTTTCATTCACAGGAAATTCGCACGTTAAAAGCAGAAACCTGCGGCAACTGATGATCTCGCGGCCATCTTCGCTTTTCCGACCCTCCTACTATTACCCAGAACTGTTGAAGGACGACCTGCGACAGATTGAGCTGTTCTATCATTCCCAAGGTTTCCTCCAGGCTCGCGTTGCCAGCCACCAGGTGAAAGAAAACCAGCAGCAGAATCGGGTCTCCATTATCATCCAGATCGAAGAAGGCCCGATCACACGCATCGAAGGCATATCCGTCTTCGGCAACAATCTGTTCTCAAAAGAAAAGCTCCGCAGCACAATCCTAATGACAATCGGCGAACCGCTGAAACGCCAGGACGCAGACAAGTCCGTTTATGACCTTCTCCATCTTTACGCGGAGGAGGGTTATCTCGAAACACGTATCCGTCCCGATATCCGCGTCGACTCCGACCGCCATCTTGCCCTCGTCGACTTCATGATCGACGAAGGACGAAAGTATTACGTCGGACAAATTGACATTTCAGGAATAGAGCAAACCCTGCCCCTTGTCATCATGAGAGAGTTGAGATTCCACCCTGGTGAAGTCGTCCGCTATTCGAAACTGCTCGAGAGCCAGCGTCAGCTCTACCTGACGGGACTTTTTGAATCCGTCTTTGTCAAACCTGACCAACGGCAATCGATGGATGATTCGATGCGCACGATTCGCATTGACGTGCGTGAATCTCTCGATAAGGAAATCAACTTTCGCGCTGGTTATAACTCAGTGGAGAAATTGCGCGGCGGATTCGAAACGATTTACGGTAATCTTGGCGGAATGGGTCGGCGGGCTTCGTTGCGAATTCAACTCAGCTTTATCGGTCGAAGCCTGGAACTGGCATTCTCGGAACCTTGGACCCTCGGGTCACCCTGGCGCACCGACGCCCAATTGTTTACAACCTATCGTGAGGAACCAGGTTATGATCTGTTCCGAACCGGCGGTTTGGTGTCGTTCGGGCATAGACTTCAGCGGAACAGTGGTATCACAACGAGCTATCGACTGGAAAAAGTGAATCTTCGCAATATCCGTGTTCTTGATGAGGGAACGGAGACGAGCGGTCTTTTGGGACTTCTTGGCCTCGGATTTACGTTTGACACGCGGGATAATATATTCATACCAACCGGTGGACTATTTATCGAGTGGTCCAATGAACTCGCCGGACTCCTCTTCCCTGCCTCAAGCAAGTTCACACGCTCCAGCTTTTACTTTTCCGGCTGCCTTTCCGTGTCTCCGCTAACCGTCATTGCCTCAGGCTTTGAAATTGGATGGATGGACGCTGAACTTGGCCTTGCATCAATCCCGCTTAACGAACGGCTGTATGCGGGCGGCCCGAATTCCGTTCGCGGATTCGCGTACCAACAACTCGGTCCTCTGGATTCCGCTGGCACGCCGAGCGGAGGCAGATTACGTATCGTGCTCCACCCCGTCGAAGTCCGTCAGACTCTGTACAAAGCTGTTGGTTTCGCCGCCTTTCTCGATGTCGGAAATGTCTGGTCGCGAGCCTCCCATTTTCGACCATCCGAGTTGCGATGGTCTCCCGGGATCGGATTGCGCGCAAACACAGCTATCGGACTGGGGAGAATCGAATACGGATTCAATCCAAATCCACGGGGCAAGGAGCGGCCGGGCCAGCTCTATTTGTCAATTGGGCAAGCGTTTTAGGCCATTCGCAGGTTGCGCAAATGCCTCCATTGTTTGTAGCCTGCCTTCACCCAATGGAAAAGCCTGTGACACAACAAGATTCGGAATCCGGTTCCGGGGACACCACGGTCCGGCAATCCATAGCGGCGTGGACAGGCGCCGGCCTGTTCGCGGTACTGGCCCTGGTTTCGGCGTTCGCTCCCTCCGGTTGGCGGTTGTGGGGATTCGACGGACTCGCCTACCTGCCCACTTCCGCTCGATGGATCTGGCCGGCAGCGGCGCTGCTCATCTCGTTGCTTCTTTACTGGACTTTGCGCCGCGGCCCGGGGTTCTCCGGGAGCCTGCTCCCCGTCCTGATCCTCGCCGCAGCGCTGTTCGCCAGCGTGCTTCTGGCGGACGCGACATCGCTTCGCGGAGATGGAATTCTCCTCAGCAGCGACATTTCGGCGGGAAAAATACCCCGACTTCGCGCTCCGCTGATGATGCTCCTCATTCGCGGTTCTTTCGCGATCCGTGGCGGTACGCTCCCGGTGAAACCCTTTTTCCGAGTCTGCGACGCTTTCGCCTTCCTCCTCTACCTCACCGCAGCCTGGATCCTGATTCGACGGCTTTCCGGATCCTCCGCGAAAATCATCGCTGCGATCGCACTCGGTTTTTCCGGCGCGATGCTCGCCTCCGGAGGGCTCGTAGAATATTACGCGTTCGCGTACGCCACTGCGGCCCTGGGCCTTGTCACAGCACTTGGGGAGATCGAACGTTCTCGTTTTCCCTGGAAGGGCACGCTCCTGCTGCTTCTGGCCACCGGGTTTCACCTCGTCGCCGCAACGATGCTCCCGGCCGTGATTCTGACGTTGGCCCCGCGCTGGGGTCGGCGGCGAACGATGATCCTGTTCGCGGTTCTTGGACTCGCGGGCCTGGCGGCGTTTACCGCGCTGATGAGGCATAACCTGCTGTACCCGCTCGGCCCTCTCCCGGGCGACGGCTACACGATTTGGTCGATGCGCCATTGGGCGGACCTGTTCAATCTGCTCGGTTGGGCGCTCCCTGTCGCCTTCTTCGTCCTGGTTCCCTGCCTGCTCCTCGGTGGCAAGCTCCTGAAGAGCGAGACCGAATTCCTCTTCCTCGCGGGCGCAACGTTGGGAACGTTGGCCTTTGCGCTGATCTTTTCCCCCGACTTGGGGATGGCGCGGGACGCCGATCTGATCGGTTTCGTCGCCGTCCCCGGCACACTTCTGGCAATTCACCTGTTGGCCCGGGAAAACGCCGGAATCTCGCGGAACATCGCCTCCGCTGCCCTGTTCGTCGCCCTGATCGGACCCGCCGCTCAGCTCTATCTCCACGCTCATGATATTCCAAGCGCCCAGCGGTTTGTCCGCATGCTTCGCCGCGACAGCTACCGTTCGCCCTACGGCTGGGAATCCCTCGCCATTTTCCTCCGCTGGAGAGGAGATACATTCGGCGAACTCCAGGCATACAAGGAAGCGTGGAAGCTGACCCCCAACTGGCGATATGCCTACCAGATTGCGACCATCACGTTGAATCATAGAGATTTTTCGACGGCGCGCAGCTATGCCGAGATACTGATTCGCGATCACCCGGACCTGCCGGACGGGTACTGGCTGCTCGGCAGCCTGAACGTGCAGCTGGGACATCATGACGAGGGAAAACGCCTGCTACAGGAATCGATCAATCGAAACAGCACCCTTGTTACACCGTATTCGATGCTCGCATATCTGCTCACCGAAGAGAAGGATTATCTCCAGGCTGAGCAGCTTCTGGTGCTCGCGTCCCGGCATGCACAACAGCTCGACGGGCTCTATTACGCCGTCTTCACGATCGTTGAGGAACGCCTCGGAAAGAGTTCAGCCGCCTTGCGCCTCTACGAGAACACCTCCGGTAAAGCAATCCCGTCTCCGTTGAAGGAGGAGGCTGAAGCGGCTTATCGACGAGCGAGGGAAAAACTTCAGAATCCTGTGAGGTAATTCGTCCGGGATGGGGATTATTGCCGAACTCTACTCTGCGATGCGCCGCGCAATCGATCTTGCTGGCTTGGCAACCACAGTGAACTTCTTTCTTTTGCATGCCCGTCTAGGCGTTTCAGGCGCGAGGTCTCCATCGGGTCGCTGCCCTCACCACTTCGACTTCATTATTCTCCTGCACCAAGCTGTGGAGCAGACCCGCCCCGTCTCCCTTCTCGGCGCATCGCGAAAGGATCCGGTCTCCCGAATGAGCCTCGGACCGAAACTGAATATCCACCTCAACCGGTGAATACCCGTTCCACCATTCTTCAGGCGTAGCCTCGAGCACCCACTCGAGGTAATGCACATTGTTTACGTGCGCGAGCATGTCCAGGTCCGCACGTCTCACGCAAAGGCTCGATTCACACGACGCCTCTTTCACTTTAGGAATCAGCCGAGTCTCGAAATCGAGGTTTCGCGGCGGGGCCTTGGGCAAATCGCGGGTTACCCACTCCGGGATGTCAACTGTCTTTCGCGTCTCAAGATCGAAAATCAACCAGGCTGTCGTCGCCTCGCCGATGACGTCGCCTTCGGCGTTCATAATGCGAAAATCCCTGCTTGCGACGTGGCGGTCGCGCGCGGAAGGCCAGGTCAAGATGTCCAGGTTCTCCTGCGCGGAGAGGAGCGAAGTCATTCGCAGGCGCAGCCTCGCCAGCACCCAGAAAATGCCCTTTGGGATCAGATCGTCCGGACCCAGGTGCAGCGCGCTGGCGTGATGCCCTGCGGTTTCCTGCAAATAGTTGGCCACTGCGGCCAGCGAAGCGCAGCCATCCGGCCCCACCTCATAGGACCGCACCTGATAGTGATCGGTCCACGTTTTTGGAAGCTCACTCATCGGATATCCGTGTCGTGGTTGCACCAGTCGGAAAACCCGTGTTGAAAGGCAGGGAGCGTTCGCATTTTGCTGTTGCCCGCCCGCATCTCCACCTGACCCGGCCTCCTCGTCGCGTACGGATGCGCTCAGCATTCCCCACGCTTGCGAATCCCTACATTCTACGGATTCGAGGGGGTGGAGCGCAGCAGAGAGCCAAGCCTGCTCCGCCCCTCACGGGCACGGCTGCGGAACGGCTCCTGCACATGCAACTGCAACGCCTGATCGTACAGTTTCGCGGCGAGCTCCTCGTGGTCCAGCGCTTCCTGAGCCTGAGCCATTACCGTCAACAGGTTTCCCGTCGCGTGCAGCCCGGAACGGAACGCGCTGTCGAGCAGCTGAACGGCGTCCGCCGCCCTTCCAACCCGAACCCAAGCGTCCCCCAGAAGCAGGACCAGTGTCGGGTCGGCGAGCCCTCCACGAAGGGCCTTCTCCAACGGTTCCGCGCTGTCCGCAATTTTTCCCTGTGCATAGAGAGCGGCACCCAGAGACGCCTGCGCCTCAGCGTTCCCGGGAAACGCCTTCACGGCGATGCGCGCCCACTGCTCTGCCTGATCCGCGCGGTGAAATTGGAGTGCGAGCGTCGAGAGGGCAATGGTGTAGCGCGGGTTCTTGGAAGCCTCCCAGGCTTGGGTGTACGCCTGGCGGGCCTCCGGGTATCTGCCCTGTTCCAGGTAGTGCTGTCCGAGGAATTCCCAACCGTACGCCACATTCGCAGTCGGATCGAGCTCGAGAAGCCGCCGATGTCGTTGGATTGACTCGCTCTCATTCGCCTGGACCATCAGCTGCGCTCCAACGGTGACAATGCCCGCGAGCAGGATCGCGCCGGAAGCGTGCGCCAGAATACGCCTGTCGGCACCGCGAAAGAGCTCCAGCGTGAGAAGCAGAAGCATCAGTCCGAATACAACGTACAGGTCCGCATCTCGCGCCGCTCCCAAATCGGGTTTGAACAGGAGCAGGAATCCCACTGTGCCCAGAAATGCCCCGACGAGGAATTCCCGGGTGCTGCGCTCCTCCGTTGCGACGTTCTGCTCCCTGCGCAGCAACAGCCAGGCAGGCAGCAAAACCGCCGCCCCCGGCGCCATCCAAAAAAGCAGGTTTACGTCATCGAGCAACCGGCGGCCCCAGGCAGCGAATGCTGATCCGTGCAGCGCCGGCCCGAAGGGAGCCATCATGTGCGCCCGTGCGAAAACCAGAGCAACAGCCATTCCGAGAACAGCCACGAGTGCAAACAGAAGTCGAGACCACCGTCTGCCCAAGCGTGGAGTGAGGGCCAGCACGAACGCGGGCAGCAGCACAACCCCCATGATGTGAAAAAACGAGGCAAGAATCGCGACGAGAAACCCGGCCCGTGGAAACCGCCCTTCCCGAAGCGGACGAAGCGACAACGCCATGGCTAGCACCACGGCTCCGGCGACGAGCGCGTAGTATTCCGCCAGCCCCACGTATAACAGCAGCGCCCCCGTTCGGGTGAGCAGGAGTGCCGCAGCAATTTTTCCGGCAACATTCTTCCAATCCCGCAGGATCAAAACGATCGCCCAGAGGTGGAGCAGCCCCCCGAGCAAACCAAGCCCACGGAACACACGTTCCGGATGGTCGCCGAAGGCCGGGATACGGCTCAATCCATCGGTGATCAGGCTGGTCAGCGGAGCACGCAGCGGGAGCAACCTATGCGAACGCACAGCATCGATAAGAAGCTGCCCGTCGCCGCGCAAGAAAGTCGCAGGGGGAAACAGCAGCATTGCGAGGAAGAACCCGGCGAGGATCATCCAGGGAATGAAGCGGGCGAGCACCCCCTTCGCCTGAAGGGCGATCAGCGCCACAACAACGGCGAGCGCAACTCCACCGCCGGTGAGCGTCAGGCGGAGCGGCATTCCGAGAAACCTGAAGCCGTCCAGACCCCAGGTGCGCCCGGGATGATTGATTTCCGCAACAATCCAAGATCCTGCGAGAAGCAATCCGGACAGCGACCAGAGCGTGACCGCAGCGATCCTTTCACGCCTGTTCATTCGCAGCTCTCCGAGTTGATTGCCCTGGCAATTCCACTTCTTTCCTGCTCTGTCCCCTCACAAATCCGCAGGCTCCCTACGGATTTACAGTTCATCCAAGATAGAGGCGGGGCAACCTAAGCTCAACGTTGTCTCTTTCCCCGTTCCAGGAAAAACCCCGGTGACCAGATCTCGCCACCGGGGGTGATCGGTTTACTTCCCGTTGCTCCCTATTTGGGGGCAGCGATACCGATCACTCCGCAGGCGACGCGCGCCCCCGCCGCACCGGTCGGCTGGCTGGTCAGATCGTCCTCGCCAGCGTGCACGATGACGCCGCGACCGATGATGGAATTGAGCCCGGAGAACGACATTACGGTGTCCACGTAGTCCACGCGGCCAACCCCGTCGTCGCCGACCACGAGGTTTCCCATATCACCGACGTGACGCTCAGCGGCCATGGGCCCGCCGTGCTTCTTTCCGGTCGGGTTGAAATGCCCACCCGCCGAGGTGCCGTCGAGAGCTGAGCAATCCCCGTACTGATGGATGTGGAAACCGTGCTTTGTGCCCGGCTTAAGACCATATACCTCTGCGACGACGTGAATTCCACCTTCAACCTGTTCAAAGGTGACCATGCCATGCACGGTGTTTCCCTCCGTCGGATGGAGCACAGCGACCGCCCTGGTCACCGTGGGCATCGGTCCCGTTTTTCCCTGGGCCGTTCCCATGCCCCCAGGTTGCGCTTTTGCCATCACCGCAAATAACGGCAGCGCCGCGACGATCAGAAGTATCGATAGTTTTCTCATGAATCCTGTCCCTCCAGTAAAAACAGCCACAGGATGCACAAACGTTGAAGTTTGGCAATCCGAACAAAAGATCGTGGGTAGTCAAGGTTACAGCAAGCAAAAAACCGGGAAAACGGGATTGTAGCGAGGTCTGAGCACAGGAGAGGAGATTCAATCAGGTCTTACTCTGATCGCGGTACCAGGCGATTGTTCGCGCGAGCCCGTCTTCGAGGGGTGTCGGCTCGGAGCTGAAGGTCTTCCGGAATATTACGCTAAAATTCTTCAATACTATCATTTAAGGATATTTTCAATACGTTGAACCACTTCAATTGGATCATAGGGTTTACTCACATAGCCTGATATTCCATATTCACTTGATTTAGCAACTGTCTCAAGATTAGTATTTCCGGTCAGCATAATGACAGGCACTTCTTTGACCTCCAAAAACATCCTTAATAGTTTTAATGTTTCCAATCCATTCAATTGT
The DNA here is from genome assembly GCA_964538455.1 of uncultured bacterium. Classification (GTDB taxonomy): domain Bacteria; phylum Electryoneota; class Electryoneia; order Electryoneales; family Electryoneaceae; genus JAZDLX01. The sequence continues at coordinate 67,551 of CAZIDZ010000002.1, read as the reverse complement.
GGCATATTTATGTCTAATAAAATAAGATCGGGATTTATTATCCTTGCTTTTCTTATTCCTTCGGCACCATTCTCAGCAAACTCATAACGATAGCCACGTTTTTCCAACAGAATTGTCAATGCTAAATGTGAATCAACCTCATCATCTATAATTAATATTAAAGATATTTTTTTACTACTTATTTCATTAATATTACTATCTTTATCCTTCTTTATTCTCATCAAATAGCTTATCCTTGAATCATAGGTAGATTTAAAGTCGTCATATAAATAATTATTCAAAGTTTCCTTATCCGTTTCGTCAATATCTTTCAGGTTAATCATAAGCCTATCATCATTTGTCTTTATTACATTACCGGCTGCACTAACGTTATTATTGCTCGGGAGTTTCAGGGTCATTCCCTCTACAGACCCCGTTTGAATAGACATTCCTTTTTGCTTAACCGTTTCAGTTACAATCTTATTCGCAGAAACTTCAGTTGCACGGATTTCGGCTGGTTTTCCCTCTGCAGGGATGCTGATATGGACCGGCTTGTCTTCTGACGGATAAGAAACGGCGGCTTGCGAGTAGTGCTTTATCGGTGGAATCATGGTCATTACCAATGCAGGATAACCATAATAGATGATGAAGCGCTCGAGGGAGGCATCACTGTGCACATAATGCTGCTCCCCATCACCAAGATATAAGACGAAGAATCTGATTACTTGACGTTTGCCGAGAATTTCTTTGGATAAATCCGGTGTTGGAAGTTCAATGACGAACGTCGTTGAAAACCGGTCCTCCTTCGTTCGACGAGCCAGCAACTTTGATTTCATTACAGTGCCTGCGTACTCGAGCCTGATTTCAGGCGAGTATTTCAGTATCTCTTCAAGCAGTATGGGCCACTTTGATTTAGGAATATCAACACCTTCAAAAGCTTTTGAGGATTCCTCCATCGGAACTCCATTTCCTGAAAGGCGGGCGATGCTTTCCTCGCCGATCTGGTTTACGACTTTGGCAGGGTAAACATAAATGTACTACCGCTGCCAACCTCGCTTTCGACACCTATTGTACCATGATGAGCTTCCACGGCCAGCTTGCAAAACGCAAGCCCGATGCCAGACGAATATCCAAAACGTTTAGATGCCAACTGGCCATATTTTTTGAAAATGAACTCATGGCTTTCCAAAGGTATGCCGGGGCCTTTATCAGTGACGCTGAATTTAAGTTCTTTTTCGGTCTCAGATGCAGAGATGGTAATTACACTCCTGTCCGGAGAAAATTTCACTGCATTTTCTGTTAAATTTATCAGTACACGACGGATTAACTCTTTATCAAATGAAGATTTAAGCGATTTCGAGGACACTTTAACATCAAAATGTATATGTTTCGCTGAATCTTTAAACATTGCCAGGGAATCTTCAATCATCATATTTACATCAACTTCTTCTATGTTAAGTTGCAATTCTCCAGATTCCAGACGATCTAAGTCAAGCAAAGAACTGACCATTTCTATCATCTTGCTGGCATTATTTCGAGCATTCCGGATGAGTTGATTTGCCTGTTCCGACAATTCATCATTGAACGTCAAATTCAGTACTTCAAGTGAGCCATAAATTGCGGTCAGGGGAGAGCGTAAATCGTGCACGATCATTTGAGTGAGGTTATCACGCAATCCGATGAGTTCTTTCAGTTCTCGATAATTTTTTGCAATCTCACGTTTTTGACGATGTATTTCAAGGTGAGTTTCTACACGTGCAGTCACCTCTTCTTCCTGAAACGGTTTGGTGATATAGTCCACTCCACCAGCACTGAACGCTTTTATTTTCTCTACTGTCTCTGTATAAGCACTGATAAAAAGGACGGGGGTGTCATTCATATTCTCGTCTTCCTTCAGGCGTTTGCAGACTTCAAAACCATTCATGCCAGGCATGTTAATGTCCAGCAGGATGAGATCGGGCGGGTTGATCGTTACTGCTTTCAGGGCAAGATCCCCTCGGGGCATTGTGAGTACTCGATACCCCTTGGCGCTCAACATGTCATCAAGCAGCATCAGATTGGCCGGGGTATCGTCCACCACCATGATGGTTGCCCTGTCCTGTTTGCTATCCATCCTTGCTTTCTCCTCTCGCGAGCCAGTCACTGATCTTTTCGTAGTCGTACCGTTCGGCCAGGGTCTGCAGCTCGTGGGCAACAGCGCTGTCCAGGGATTCCACCTCTCCGATCAACTCCACCAAGCGGGACATGTCGCCCCCGGCCACGGCCTGTCCCATCGCCTGGATCAGCTCCTTTGGCAGGGCAGCCAGAGATTCCTGCGTGATCGTCGCAGGTTTCGGATGATCCGGGGTTCTATCCAACTCATCTGCATAGATATAGCGTAATCCCAGCAGTTTGCCGAGCAAGTCATAGAGATCATCCGGCTGGAAGGGCTTGCGCAGGTAGCCATCCACGCCGGTAGCCATCACCTGTTTCCTGGAGTCTTCAAAGGCGCTGGCTGTAACGGCGATGATGGGTATTGCGCGTCCCGGTTCCGTGGACTTGAGCCGCCGAGTAGCCTCGTAGCCATCCATTACCGGCATCCGCATATCCATGAGCACCGCATGGGGCGGCCACTGGGCAAAGACCTCCAAGGCTTCAGCGCCATTGTTCGCTTCTCTGACTTCGAAGCCAACGGGTCGCAGTAATTCGCACAGCAGGAAGCGGTTGTCCGCCATGTCGTCCACCACCAGGATTCGAAATCGCCCGGTGTCTGGCGCCAGGCCGACGACGTGACGCGATTCCGGTTTTTCCGGTTTATCAACCTCCTCAGCCGGCTGCAGCATTACGTCAAAACGGAAACAACTGCCCTTGCCCACCTGGCTCGTGACCGTGAGTTCACCGCCCATCATTTCGACGAACCTGCGGCTGATGGCCAGCCCGAGGCCGGTGCCGCCGCCCTGCATGCCGGTGTTTAACTGGTGAAACGCATTGAAGATCAAGTCCAGGTCCTCTTCGGGGATTCCCGGCCCGGTGTCTTCGACCTCGGCTACCATGCGTATGGGTTCTTTGCCCTCCGCGACTTCACTTTCGACCGCTTCAGTGCGCACCCTCACGGCTACCCCGCCCGTTTTCGTGAACTTGATTGCGTTTCCAATCAGGTTGACGAATACCTGCCGCAGCTTGCCCTCATCGGCGAGGATATAGCGCACTCCGCTGCAGTCACGCTCCACAATGAACTGCAGTCCTTTGGCCGCGGCGCGGGAGCGGAACATCAACTCCAGGTCGCCAAGGAAGTCATAGAGGCTGAATGCGACCGGGTTGAGCGTGATCCGCCCAGCTTCTATTTTGGACATGTCCAGTATGTCGTTGATCAGCATCAGCAAGTGCGCACCACTGTGGGTGATGGTCTTGATTTGTTTGATCTGCTGGGGTGTCAGCGAGGGGTCGCGCTCCAGGATCTGGGCAAATCCCATGATGGCGTTCAGGGGCGTGCGGATTTCATGACTCATGTTGGCCACGAAATTGCTCTTGGCTCGACTGGCTTCTTCAGCCGCCTTACGGGCAATCTGCTCCTCTTCCACCCGCTTGCGCTCTGTGATGTCCTGAGAAAGAATGATAACGCCCTCAGGTACGGACTGAATATTGAGATCGAACCAGCCTGATGTTCCATCTGGGAAGACGAATTCATTTTCCATTTTGTGGGAAGTTCCTTCATCCATGCAAAGCTTAATCACCGAAAAGACTTCAGTAGCTTCAATGCCGGGCCATGCATCCGTATATTTCTTGCCCAACAATTCCTCGTTGGGCCTGCGATTATGCTTCTCCGCAGCCGCATTGAGATAAAGGTAGCGCCAATCATGTCCTAAAATCTGGCATCCTTCCAACATCTGGTTGAGAGTGAATCGGTATTGTTCTTTCAATTTTTGGTTTTCATTCTCCGCCCGCTTGCGTTCGGTGATGTCGCGGAACACGACGACCGCGCCAGTCGGTCGGTTGTCTTGGCCAAGCGCGGGTGTGCTCGCGTATTCCACCGGGAAGCTGGAGCCATCTTTGCGCCAGAACACATCGTCGCTGACACTCTGCGCAATACCTTCTTTGAAGGCGGCGTAGACTGGGCACTCTTCGAGAGGATAAGGGGTGCCATCGGGACGCGTGTGGTGAATGACAGCGTGCTGCATTTGACCGAGTAACTCCTCCCGTTCGTACCCCAGCAGGCGGGCGGCTTCAGGGTTGATGAAGGTTACCTTGCCCTCCGGGTCCACACCGTAAATACCCTCCCCGGCAACTTCCAGGATCAGCGCGGTCTCGTGCTGTGTCCGGCGAAGTTCCTCCTCCGCCTGCTTGCGCTTGGTGATATCAGAGAAAGTGACCGCAATTGTTAAAGGCGCGCCCGCCGTGTCTTTCACAACAACGGCTGATGTCTCCCCCAGGAAGGGAGGGCCATTGGAATGTTTCATCCACAACTCACCTATCCACTGGCCAGTTTCGGCCACCATTCGAAATCCGGATTGCGCCGCGTCCAAATCCTCCACGAAATCCATATACGGTCGCCCGAGGACGTCTCGGCTGTCGGTATAGCCCCATAAGTCGAGAAAGGCGAGATTGACGTACGTCAAACGGCCATCCATGTCACACATCGCAAATGCGGTGACTGAAGTTTTGACGCCGTCGCTGAGAATTTTCAGGTCCTCCTCGGCGCGCTTGCGCTCGGTGATGTCGCGAATTGTCGCCACACCCTGTCTATCTCCCTCGGTTTCCAGCGAACTGAGAAGGATCTCTACCGGAAATTCACCGCCATCCTTGCGGCGCGCCAGGAGCTCAAGTCCACGGCCCATCGGGCGAGTCACCCCACTCCGCATATATTCCGCGCGGTAAGCAGCATGATCCGTGAAACGGGATGGTATCAGCTCCTCGACGTCCATACCCGCCATTTCCCCCGGGGAATAACCAAACAGACTCTCTGCAATCGGGTTCACGGCGTTGATCATGCCGCTTTGGTCAACGATGATGATACCGTCGGGCGCGTTGCTGAACAGTGTTCTGAAGCGGGATTCGCTTTCCCGCAGGGCAGCGGTCATCTTCTCGGCCAGAGATAGCGCCCTCTCCGTGGTGCTCTCCTGTGTCTTGATGAAGAGGAAGGTCAGCAGGCTGATGGCAAACCCAGCGGCGAGGTATTCCAAAGAGGTCCGTGGATCGACTGCATCCCCGAAAATCGAACCGGCCTCAAAGGCCAGCGTCCATTGATGACCGTAAAGATCAAGGGTTTTCTGGCTGGTAAACGCAGGCTTGTATCTCGCATCCAAAGCGTTGCGAGGATTATCGCTATCATACATCAAGCCCGCAGCAGCGACTTCGGCGCCATCATATATTTTGAACTCAACTTCATGCGTGGAGTCGGTAAACATCCCCCGCATGAGATCATTCATGCGGAACGGGCTGTAAACATATCCCTCAATAGCCTCCCTTCGCTCTTCGACGCTGCCCCGCGGCATGCCCTTCTTGTAAATGGGGACGTACATCAGGAATCCCGCCTGAACGTCCTCGTCCACCTCCTGGATCAGCGTCACCTTCCCCGTTATCGAGATCGCCCCGGCATCCCGCGCCCGCTCCATGGCGGCCCGCCGCACCGGCTCGCTGAACATGTCATAGCCAAAAGCTCGCTGGTTCCTCGCGTCAAACGGTTCCAGGTAGACGATGGCAGTGTACACATCGCGTTTGCCTTCGGGCCAAACCCTGTAGCCGGGAAATCCTTCCGCTCTGATACCCTGAATATGCCTTGCCAGTTCCGAAGGTCGAATGACCTTGGAAAACCCGATGCCCTGGACGCCCGGGAAAAAGGTGCTGATTTGCCTGTATTCATAATATGCCCGCCAGTCATCCCTTGTCACGTTATCGCTTGCAACAAAGAGCCCCGCGCCACCCTGAAGGGGCATCATGTACGTATGAAGTCGGTCCTTGACGTCGAAGACAATCTGACTGGTATATTCATTGTATCTTTGCCGTGCTTTCGCCGCTTCGGCCGCTTTCCAATACCGCCAGTAATAAACGGTCGCGAAAAGCATAACGATCAGCACAACGTGGGGAAGAAACTTTCGGTATTTTTGCGGCTTGTGTTTCTTGTCCAAAGATCCTTTTATCTCCATGCCTTGTCCAATTTTGTTTAAGGTTTAAAAAAACAAGCACTTCTAAGAGTGCCTATGAATCACACTTGCGATCATCATTTCATCACTGGTTTTCAGCCAAGCTGTTAATGAATATATGTGTTACGGAAGCCGCTTTTGCAACGGTTGATAATCATGACATCACGCAGCATCGCTACAAAGTACTCCGATGATAAGCCCAATCCAGTGATGAGGCTCACGTCCCCGTCATGCTGTCTCTGATCGTATTTCCAAGGAGTACTTGCTTCACCAGAAAGAAGCCCCTGTTTCACTCATTATGGCAGGGGAAAAGTGAATCGTTGAATACTATGGAGATGATACAAATATCTTTTGACACGCGAAACACCATTGGTACAAAAAGCAAAAAATGCCGAATTGGGTGGTTAAGTGGACGGGATCACCACCAGCCTGAATCGAATATCCTGCCAGAGGACATGTCATGCTTGCTGACAGCCACCGTGACGGCGCGGCGAAGTTGAGGTGGAGACGGGATTCCGGGACTGTCAGGTGTTTCGCAGGCTCAGGAGGCGGAAGCCGTTCGCAGGGCCTTACGCGTGGCTTCCTCGGTCAAATGACGTTTGCGCAGGCGGAGCGCGGTGGGAGTAATCTCAACGAGTTCGTCCTCCGCGATAAATTCCAGAGAATTTTCCAGCGAAAGAATTCGCGGAGGGTGCAGCATATAGTTGTCATCGGATCCCGCCGCACGCATGTTGGTCAGTTTTTTCTCCTTGGAGGGATTGACCCACATGTCACCCGAACGGGAGTTTTCACCAACGACCATGCCGCTGTACAGCTCCTCTCCCGGCGCGATGAACATCCGGCCCCGCTCCTGCAGGTTTTGCAGGGCATAGGCGTTGGCCCTCCCCGTCCGGTCGGCGATGAGCACGCCGGAAGTGCGGTGCGGCACATCTCCAGCGTAGTCGCGCCAGCCGAGGAAAATGTGGTTGAGGATCGCCGTACCCCTTGTCTCGACAAGCAGCAGGCTGCGCAGTCCGATCAGGCCGCGCATCGGCACCTCAAACTCCAGCCGCACCCATCCAGAGGCGTGGTTGACCATCTTTACCATCTTCCCCTTGCGCGGTCCCATCGATTGGGTAATCGTGCCGATATGTTCTTCGGGAACATCCAGAATCAGGTGCTCCCACGGTTCCAGCAACACTCCGTTTTCGTCTCGGTGCATCAGCACGCGGGGTTTGGACACGGAGATTTCAAAACCCTCGCGGCGCATGGTTTCGAGGAGAATGGCAAATTGCAGTTCCCCGCGCCCGAGCACCCGGAAGGTGTCAGCCGATTCGGTCACCTCGACCTTCAGGCTCGGGTTGCCCTGAATCTCCTTGAAGAGACGGTCTCGAAGCTGGCGGCTGGTGACGAATTTTCCCTCTCTGCCTGCAAATGGCGAGGTATTGATGCTGAAATACATCTCCAGCGAGGGCTCGTCGATCCGGAGCTGCGAAAGCGGTTTCGGAGTCTCAGGGTCGGTGAGGGTCCAGCCGAGGTGGATGCCCTCGATGCCCGCGATAGCGACGATGTCACCCGGTTCCGCGCGCGTGATCTCATTCCGTTTCAAACCCTGGAACCCATAAAGTTTTGTCACCTTTGCTTTCTCGCCGCCGTTCCCTTCGGTCATCAACACCCAGTCGCCAACGTTCAACACACCGTTGGTCACACGGCCGATCCCGATCCGCCCCAGGTAGTCGCTATAGTCCAAGGTGGTGATTTGCAGCTGGAGTGGATGGCCTTCTTTGTACGTGGGCGCGGGAACCTTCTCGAGGATCATGTTAAATAGGGGGCGCAGATCGGTCCCGGGTACGTTGAGATCCGTGGTCGCCGTGCCTTGTTTTGCGACAGTGTAGAGCACCGGGAAATCGCATTGCTCTTCGCTGGCGTCCAGATCGAGGAACAGCTCGAGCACTTCGTCGACGACCTCGGCGATCCTCGCGTCGGGGCGGTCGATCTTGTTGATCACGACGATCGGACTCAGCCCGTTCGCGAGCGCGTTCGAGAGCACATACCGTGTCTGGGGAAGCGGACCCTCGGAAGCGTCCACCAGCAGCAGGCAGCCGTCCACCATTTTCAGGATCCGCTGGACCTCTCCGCCGAAATCGGCGTGTCCGGGCGTGTCCACGATGTTGATCGTCGTTCCCCGGTAGGGCACCGCGGTGTTCTTCGCCATGATCGTGATGCCCTTTTCGCGCTCGAGGTCGAGTCCGTCGAGGACGCGCTCGGCGACCTGTTCGTTCTCACGGAAGAGGCCGGACTGGTGCAGCATGGCGTCCACCAGGGTGGTTTTCCCGTGGTCGACGTGGGCGATGATAGCGACGTTGCGAATGTTGTCCCGGGTACGAATGGACATCGTGTTCTCCTAAGAAACCGAGAGACCCGGACGGCTCTGTCCGGGCCTCACGCGATTCGGGCGGAAACATACTGAAGCGTACCCGCTATTGCCAGTGATTCCCGGGGGCTCGTGGGGCCGTTCAGCTGAGTGGTCCGACCCCGATGGTCCGGGATCGGGCTACCCTCGGCACAAGGACGCCCTGAAACGCATATCTTTCATACAATCAACCTTTACGCCGGAGGCCGCATGCCAGCGATCCCATTTTTCGCCCACCGTGGCGCGAAAGCCTATGCTCCCGAGAACACCCTGGCCGCCTTTTCGCTCGCCGTGGAGATGGGCGCTCCCTGGGTGGAACTGGATGTTCACCTGATCGACAACGCCCTGGTGATCATCCACGACGACCGGCTCGAGCGCACAACAAACGGCCAAGGTTTTCTCTGGGACCATTCGCTGGAGGAGCTGCGCGCCCTGGACGCCGGCAACGGCGAAAAAATCCCCCTTCTCGAAGAGGCGCTGGAGGCAGTCAATCGCCGAGCGGGACTTAACGTCGAGCTGAAAGGGCCCGGGACGGCAGAGCGGACCGCAAAGGTCTTGCGGCAGGCGGTGCTCCAGGGATGGCCCGCCGACCAATTTATTGTCTCATCATTCTTCCATCGCGAACTGCGGTATTTTGGCGAGATCGCGCCGGAATTTTCGCGGGCGGCGCTGACCATGGCCGTTCCGGAAGGGTACGCCGCGTTCGCCGAAGAGCTGGGCTGCGACGCTGTGCACGCCAGCATTGAGTTTGTCGATCCTGCGTTCATCACCGATGCGCATCAACGAGGGCTCGAATTCCGGGTGTACACGGTTAATCATCCCGAGGAATTGGCCTGGATGGGGAATCTGGGGGTCGACGCCGTTTTCACGGACGATCCCGGGCTTTCCATTGCCTGACTCTACGGAGGCGCGCGACGTTCGTATTCAGACTCGCTTTATTTTATACTTTCTAGAGTTAGCAGGAAGTCTCCACTCCTTTTTATCGATGGCTTGCAAAGCGTACGCAAGGAGTGTGTTTGTTCTATATTTTTTCAACACAGGAACCTTTCCTGGACGAACCAACGTCATCGTGCGGTTAGGGCCCGGACGCCAGCCCGGGGTACGCCGATGATCGAGGATCATCCGAAGCACAGATCCAGTCTTGAAAAGAAACACATTCCCGAGCCGGGCAGAATAGCCGCATATTTCGCGGCATTGCCACGGGATTCTCTATGGTGATCCGTCGCGCTACTGTGACTGTGCTGTTGTTCCTTTTCGCCGCCGTTCTCTGCCATGCGAATCCGGACCACCTTCTGCTGATTAAGCCTGTTGATCACATCGTGATCGACGGTGTGATCGAAGACGCCTGGCGGACTGTTCCCCCGGTGGATCATTTCACCCAGTTGCGGCCGTCGGAGGGATTGCCCGCCCAGGCCGAAACCTACGCCTACGTTCGCTACACTCCAGAGGCTCTTCTGCTGGCTTTCGACTGCCGCGATCCGAACCCGAAAGCTATTGCAGGACGCATCCAGCGGCGCGACCAGTACGACAATTCGGATCATGTTGAGGTCTTTCTCGATCCCTTTCATGACCAGCGCACGGGCTACTTCTTCGGCGTCACCGCGGGCGGCGTCCAGGTCGACGGCACTGTGTCCGATGAAGCCAACTACGACGAAAGCTGGGACGGCATCTGGGAATCCGCCGTGCGCAGAACGGACACGGGCTGGATTGCGGAGATGCGCATCCCGTTCAGCTCATTCCGCCACAGCAACAACAATTCCAAGTCAAACACGTGGGGCCTCAACTTCGAACGGTACGTGCACCACCTTAACGAAGTGAGCTATTGGCGCCCGCAATCACGCGCTCTCGGCCACCGTGCCAGCCAGTGGGGCGAGATGCAGGGGCTGGAGGGAATCCAGGGTGGAGCGCATCTCGAAATACTTCCCCACGCCGTGGGAAGATGGGATGCCCCGGACGGCGCAACGACCTATTCCGGCCGGAATTCCTGGGACAACTTCGGACTCGATCTGAAACTCGTCCCGAGCGCCTCCTGGACGATGGATGTCACGTTCCAACCCGACTTCGCCCAGGTGGATGTGGACGATGAGGTGATCAACCTCTCGGACTACCCGGTCTACCTGTCGGAGAAACGGCCGTTCTTCCTCGAAGGGCTCGACATCTTCAACGAAACGGAATTCCAGATGCTGTACACACGGAAGATTACGAATCCGGATATTGGCTCCCGTGTTACCGGTCAGTGGGGTCCGCTTCGCGGCAGCGCGCTGGTTGTCAGGGATAACGGCCCGGAGGGGGAAAGACGAATCGTCTCGGCAGCTCGAGGTGTCTACAACCTCAGCGGAACCAGCACGGCAGGATTTACCACGACTACCCTCTCCGTTGATTCAGGTTTCCATGCGAACACCGCGGATCTTGACGCACACGTACGCTGGAAAAAGGAAAACGAGTGGAATTCCCAGATCGCCGCTGTGGATCGCTCGGAAGGCAAAGAGCAGCCTCTGGGGTTCAACACAGAGGTGATTCTGTTCGATGAGAAGCATATCCACTATGCAACCGGTGTTCATTACTTGGGCAGGGATTTCAACGTGAACGACCTGGGATTCACGGGATACTCGAACCGCATAGATCAATGGTTCTGGACCCAATACATGCTGAACCCCCAGCAGGGATTTATTGAATCGTGGTGGTTTAACCTGAATTTTTACTACGAGATGATGCCCATCGGGTACGGTCTCTTTGAACGCAGCGGGAACTGGAACACCGACATCGCGCTCCGTTCGAACTGGGAGGTCTGGAGCGGCATGTCATGGGGATCGGGGTGGTTCCGTGAGCGATCACAAATCGACACGACCATCGCATGGGATCCGAAATACACCGACAACTTCGGCCCCTTTTATCCCGAATTCCACCCGTACTATTCCCAGTGGCTTGGGTTCGAGACCGATGACCGGAAACCGGTGACCTTCTCGGTCCACAATGAACGTTACACGTTCCGGGAAGGAAAAGGCTTCGGGATCTATCCCAGCCTCGAATGGAGGCCCGCGCCGAACCTGGAGTTCTCCAGCAGCGTGGATTGGACTCACATCGAGGGCGCGCGCAGGGTTGAGGATGGGGCGGGCAAGGACTATGTCGTCAGCCGGCTCCGAATCCGCTGGTCGCCGACCTTGGCTATTTCGGTACGTGGGACTATCCAGATGGTGCAGGAGGATAAACGGATCGGAACGAATCTCCTGTTCGCCTGGAACTGGTCGCCAGGAAGCTGGATGTATCTCGTTTATGACGAGGGCCGTCCAACGGATGCCCGCTTCGGGTATATCCGCGCCGACCGCACGCTGCGTTTGAAGTGGACGTGGTTCAAAGCGGTCGGGTGACGTACGACTGATGAAAAACGTTGCACGCCCGGGAGATCGCGCCCGGGCGTTTTGTCTCGCTGACACGCAGAGCACTTGAGTTCGAACCAGCCGCTTCCTGCGTTGTTCTCACTTGTATCTTGCCTGCTCTTTACGGTTAACTGAGGAAAACAACATGGAGTGGAAAATCGCACTTGTCTGGATCGAACGTCTGCTCGCCGCATTTGTCGCGGGCGCGATGATCGGACTGGAACGGGAACTTCGCGGGAAAGCCGCGGGATTGAGAACCATTGTCCTGATCACGATGGGCTCCGCAATGTTCATGATCGGGAGCGAAATCATCACCATCGGCCCCCGGTTTGCCGACTCGGCGCGTGTTGCCGCCCAGATTGTCAGCGGCGTCGGCTTCCTAGGTGCCGGGGCGATCATCACCAATCGGAACAAGGTGCTCGGGCTGACCACCGCTGCGACTATCTGGATCGCTGCCGCTATCGGCCTGGTAATCGGGTACGGAGAAGTCGGTTTCGGACTTTTTGTGGCGCTGGTATCCGCCGGAATCCTGATCCTGCTCACCCAAGTTGAAAAACGGTTTCTCCACCCGTGGGCGATTCGCCGCGGTTTCAACGTGAATGGATCGACTCCTCCGCCGGTAATGAGGAACGGCGAAGAGTAAGGCCAGCATCACCCAATCTTGAACAGGCCTTATCTCCTTCGGAAGCGCTTCGTCGTTGTCCGAGCGGGGACTCTCTCACTCAGCGAAACGTTCGGTCCTTCCGTATCTTTCTCCCCCATCACAAAAACTCATCAGCGAGGAGATTGCCATGCGATTACGTTTCCCGCTTTTGGCTGTGCTGGTTCTTCTGCTTGCTGCCGCGCCATCCCTTGCGATTCCCGGCAGCATCCTCGACAGCCTCGCCTCCCCCGGAACAATGCCCACGGGGCTCGCCTTTGACGGCACCAACCTCTGGATGGCGGACCGTCTCTCGGACACGTTATACGCGATCGATCCCGCCACAGGGGATGTGAGAGCCGCGCTTCCGGCACCCGGCTATGTGGTCACGGGACTGGCGTGGGACGGTGAGCAGCTGTGGTGCATGGATACCGAGGAGAACCGGATTTCCCGCGTGGATGTCAGCACCGGATTGACAACCTACAGTTTTGACTCACCGCTGCCGATGCCGGCCGATCTCGCCTGGGACGGCAGTTACCTGTGGATTGTTGATCCCACGTCCGATATTCTCGCGAAGATTTCCACGGACGACGGCACGACGATCACGGAGTTCAAGGCACCCTCCGGCAACTCAACCGGGCTTGCCTGGTGGAACGGCTACCTGTGGTGCGCCGACCGTGTGGACGACCGAATCTACCTGGTCGCTCCGGACCACGACGGCGAAGTCGTGCTCAGCGTGGACGCACCCGCTCCCCACGCACAAGGCCTTGCGGTCGCGGGCGACAACCTGTTCTGCGTCGACTACCAGACCGACAGCATCTACCGGCTCGCGATGGACGACGGCGAATCTGTCCAGCAGAGCAAGGGGCGCACGCTCGCGGTGAAACTACTCTACGAGTTTCGCAACTACGGCCCGGGAGATGTGCCGGCGCTGGACGTCTACATCGCCGTTCCGCACGACATGCCGAATCAGGTGCTGCACGGCGAACCGGTCTTTTCCCCTGAACCGCTGGAATTCCTGCAGGACCGCTGGGGGCAGCGCGTCGCCCATTTTCGAATCGAAGACCCAAAGCTCACGGAGCGTAACAGGATTACCATGTCCGCGACCACCGACCTGTACGATGCGCGGCAATTCGTCTTCCCGCATCACGTCGGCAAACTGAAAGACATCCCAAAGGACATCCGCAAGCTTTACCTCGTGGATGAGGACAAGTACCGGATCAACGACCCGGTGATCCAGAAGGCGGTAAAGACGGCTATCGGAGACGAGACCAATCCCTACTGGATGATGCGCAAGATCCACAAGTACGTCCGCGACCATCTCTATTACGAGCTCGCGGGCGGCTGGAACGTCGCGCCCCGGGTGCTCGAACGGGGAAACGGCTCCTGCAGCGAATACACGTTCGTCTTCATCTCGATGTGCCGCGCAGCGGGGATTCCGGCGCGCTATGTGGGTTCGGTGGTGGTCCGCGGCGACGAAGCTTCAACCGATCTCTACTTCCACCGCTGGAGCCAGGTATACCTGCCGGACATCGGCTGGATGATGGTGGATCCGCAGGGCGGCGATAAGGATACTCCGTCCAAGGTCGCGGAATCCATCGGCCACCTCTCCAACCGCTTCCTGATCACCACCGAAAGCGGAGGGGCATCGGAATATCTAGGATGGAACTACAACTACGACCAGCGCTGGACCAGCAAGGGGCCGGTGAAAGTACACGCCGAAGCCGTGGGTGAGTGGTCGCCGGTAAAGGAATAGAAAACCTGAATCCGTACAATCGGGAATTGTAGCCCGGATGATCGAATCCACGGATTTCGGCACCTGCAACAAAGGATATTCTCGGAATCAAAATTCCGGGCTACGTAACTGTCAATCTGTCATTCCCGCGAAGGTGGGAATCCATTTTCTGTCATTGCGAGCGAAGCGAAGCAATTTCGCTTTTTAGCTTTCTTTCTTTATGTGCCCCTGTTTGCTTGCAAACAGGGTCTATTCTAATTTGTCAAGGCCGTCCTCTTGATTCATCTGTTGTGTTAGGTCCTCAGCGCAGCGTAGACCTGACACAAGTATGTTCCGTCAGATGTGAGGATCTGACGGAACAGCAGAAAATTGAGACAGCGACGAGAGGAGCTCCAATGAGTGCAAAAGCGGAAAGTCCACAGTCACAGTTCAAACTGAGACCCGCCTCGGACTATTCCCTGGTGGGGCTCGCCGATCTCTTCAGCCGCACGTATGTGGATTATTTCTATCCGGTTCACATGTCCTCCGAAATGCTATCGTGGATCGTGGTGACGCAGTCGATCGACCTCGCCGCAAGCCGCGTCGTCCGCGTGGAGGATGACCACGTGGGATTCATCTTCATCTCCAGCCGTGGCCTATCCCAACGGGTTGCGGCGATGGGTGTGCTCCCCGACTTCCGCGGCAAGGGAATCGGGCGGGCGATGCTCGAAGCCTGCATCTCCAACGCAAAACGGCTCGGCTACCGCCGAATGCTGCTCGAGGTGATTGAGGGCAACGCCGCCGCCATGGCCTTGTATCAGCACCTTGGTTTCCAACCGCGCCGCCAGCTTGTCGGATGGGACCGTCCCGTCCACGAGGGCGACAACGAGTGCGACGACAAACTCACCGAGATCGATCCCCGGGAGGTCGCCCGGGCGATCGTTCACGAGGGGGATGCGGACCTCCCATGGCAGAGATCGGGCGATTCCATGTTCAGCATTCAGCCCCCTTCGCGCGCCTACACACTCGAAGGCAACGCCTTCGCCGTGGTCAGCCGGATCACGGATCACTCGGCGTACATCGACGCGTTTCTTGTTCCGCGGGCAAAACGCCGTGGAGGATGGGGCCGGCGCCTGATGAAAGCACTTTTCGCACACTATCCGGGGCGGGCTTGGACCATCTCCGCAACCGTTCCAGAAGATCTCTCGCCGGAGTTTTTCCGAAAATGCGGATTTCAGCCCGGCCTGCTGAGCCAGGTGGAAATGGAATTGGATCTTACGCATTAGAGTGGGTCATCCACCGCCACACCTTCCCTTGATTCGCTGTTTATGGCGTTTATGCTTTCGTGGAATGCGACGGCATTATTGCAACGCAGTAGCCGATGTCTCTCCTCCACTTCACTATTTATTTGATTTTTCTGGCGGATTCCCTTTGCAACCACGAGATTTCCGGGGGAGATTTGTCCTGAGTGGAAAGACAAAACCTGGAGGGTTCTAACATGAAGACCAACATGGGCGGTGCGGACCGTATCATCCGTCTCTTCATCGGTATCATCATCATTGCCCTTGGCCTCTATTTTCACAGCTGGTGGGGTTTGGTGAGTCTGATTTTCCTGTTGACCGCGGCGTTTGCCTGGTGCCCGGTGTATTTGCCTTTCAAATTCAGCACCAAGCCAAAGGAAGCCGAAGCGGCAGCTCCACCTCCGCCACCAGCGGAATAAGAACGAAATTTCCGGAATTGAAACCCGCTATCCGGCGGGTTTTTTGTTTGTGTCCGGACGCTACTGTCTTTCTGATGCCAATGCCGTATTTTCGCACAATTGAATGTAACTTTCCGGCACTTCCCCTGTCCCTTTCAAGATGCTTTTGCACGAACAACGGAGAATTCGATGGAACCTGGAGGGATTCGCGTTCAAGGTCTCAAGCGAGTGTACATGCGCGGTCATCAGGAGGTTCACGCTCTTGATGGGATCGATCTGGACATTGGAAAGGGAGAGTTTCTTAGTGTTGTCGGCTCTTCCGGCTCTGGAAAATCGACGCTGTTGAACCTGCTCGCGGGACTTGACACCCCCACCTCCGGATCCATCGAGATTGAAGGGCGCAGGCTGTCCGCGATGTCGCGCCGCGAGCTCGCCCGCTATCGTGCGCTGCGCGTCGGCATGGTGTTCCAAACCTTTAACCTGATCGGCCACCGTACAGCGCTGCAGAACGTGGAGCTCGGCCTGTATTTCACTGACCTTCCGCGTTCGCAACGCAGGCCGCGTTCCACGGCGATCCTTCAGCGGCTCGGTCTCGGCGACCGGCTTGAACACCGCCCTGCCGACCTCTCCGGAGGGGAGCAGCAGCGGGTGGCGCTCGCACGGGCGCTCGTCACCGAACCCGACTTGCTGTTCGCCGATGAGCCGACCGGCAATCTGGACCAGGAAAATACCAACGAAATCGCGGCTCTCCTGCGAAACCTGCACTCGGAAGGGCTGACCGTCGTTCTCGTCACGCATGACATGGAACTGGCGGGATCGTTGACGCAGCGGGTTGTCCGCCTCCATTACGGCCGCGTGGCTGCCGGGGAGGATGCGCGATGAAACTGCGCGACACCCTGTCCCTGGCCTCAGGCAACCTGTGGAGGATGAAGTTGCGGACCTCGCTGACAACGGCTGGCGTGGTGATCGCGATTGCAGCCTTCACGGCAATGGTCAGTTTCGGGGCCGGGATGCAGACGAACTTCCGGCGCGAATTCGAAAGACTGGGTCTGCTGACCAAGGTGCAGGTGTTTCCCCCCGACAGAAACGGCGTACCGGCGGACAGCCTGCCCGTGCGGTTGGATGACGCAATGATCGAACGGCTCGCGGCGCTCCCCGGTGTGCTGTTCGCATTCCCGCTCGAAAGTTTTGAAGTAACCGCCGCATTGGGAGACACCGCGATAAAAACCGAGGCGCAGTCGATCACAGGCCCGGCGATGGAGACGAAGATGTTCCAGCATCCGCTCGCCGGGCGGATGTTTCGGTCGGCGGACGCTCGCGAAGCGGTTGTGCTCGACTCCTGGCTGAAACGTATCCACCTCGCACCCGACTCCGCACTTGGCAAGCAGCTTGTGATCCAGCGCCGGATAAGCTCCATCGACAGCGGTTTCGCGCGTGTGCTCCACGACCTCCCTCCGCTGGGTTCCCTGATAAGGAGCGTGAATCTCGATTCCGTTCGCAGCCCCGGCTATATGAGGGCACGGGTGCGCCGGCAGTTGTCCGACGCGGCGGGGAGTTTTACAAAAGGCTACTTCGATGACCGCACACTCCTCTCCGACACGCTTACCCTCGTCGGCGTACTGGCGGCACGGGACCTCCACGCGCTGCGGATGAAGCACCTGCTGCTTCCGCAGGAAATCGCGGAACCGTTCGCCGCGGGTGCATCCCTGGACGATCCCATGGCGATTTACGCTTCGCTGCAACAGGGGCGCGTTCCGCTTCATGAAGAGAAGGGAGTCGAGGGGGAGTACGGGAGGGTGACACTGGAGCTGGACCCCTATGCCAACGCGAAAGCGATTGCGGATTCGGCGAGGGCGTGGGGGCTGCGCTCGTTCAGCTACGCGGAGCAGTTCAGCGAGATGCTCCGTTTCTTCGTCCTGTTCAACACGGCGCTCGGCGCCGTCGGTTTCATTGCGCTCACCGTCGCCGCGCTCGGCATCGTCAACACGATGATCATGTCAATCCTCGAACGCTACCGTGAGATCGGCGTGTTGAAGACGCTTGGGGCCGAGGAAGGCGACATCCGCGGTATTTTCCTCGTGGAATCGGCTGTTATCGGATTTGCCGGTTCCGCGATCGGAATTGCATTCGGCTGGCTGATCACCCGGGTAGCGATGACTGTCGCCCGGATTATCATCGCAAAAGAAGATCTCCCCTTCGTGGAGCTATTCTCGCTCCCGCTCTGGCTGATCGCAGTCGCAATCCTGTTCGGGCTGGCTGTCAGCCTCGCCGCGGGCCTCTACCCCGCCGCCCGGGCCGCTCATGTGGACGCCGTCGTGGCGTTGCGCAACGAATAATGTTTCTCGCAAACACGGACTAAAAAAAGCCGGGTTAGGCGAACCCGGCTATCTCATAGACTGTTGAAGCCCTTTGGCCTCAGCTATTGAACGAGCTGGTAGATCTCCGTACGCATCTGGGAGACATCCTTCACCTTTTCGGGATCGTCTACGTATACCTCCCACATCGCTCCGGTGGCCGCGATCTTGTTATCCGCCACGTACCGATCCCAGGCCGCGTAAGTTGTCGCCAATCCCTCGTAAGGACCGTAATGGGTCGCCTGCAAAGCTTTGCCGCCGGGCAGCGTGCCGCTGGTGAACTCCCCCTCCACCTCCGCTTCTTTCTTGACGGGAATGCCGGTCAGCATATCCCATCCGCCTTCCACCTCGCCGTAGTAGATTGAGAACGGCGGACCCGCCATTTCGACCGTGCCATCGTTGACGAGGCCCATCAACTTGCCCATCACTTCGCCCATATTTTTGCCGATGCTTTCGGGGTCCCCTCCTTTGGGCATTGTGTACTGTATTCCGACATAATGTTGCGGCATGACGTCGACGTTTTTGAACCCCGCCTTCTCCATCGCGTGCGTCACACAACCGTCACACGTGCACCCCAGCCCATGACCCTCAACGCCCATCACCGTCTTTCCCGAAGACATCCCCATCTCCTGCGCAAAAACGGCTCCCCCGAACGCCAGGAAGAGCAACGCTACCATGCTTGTTATCAACACCTTATGTCCGTTCATGGGAACCTCCTGTGACAGTGCCTTTCAGATTCGAAGACGCAGTAAAACAAAAAATACTGCGCCCTCGCGAATGGTGAAGAGTAGAGAATCACTCCGGAGTGGGGCAACTCGATGGATGGACTCAACAAAACTCGAAGAGAGGCAGGAAATTGCTCTCCGGGGTCTCCAGATTCGAACGAAAAAATCAGGAGGAACCGGAGCTCGATAGCTCCTATACTTGCTGTATGAAGTACACAAGGACACAGATGCTGCGCGCCGCGATGAGACGGGACTCCCGATACGACGGCCTTTTCCTGACGGGCGTTCTCTCCACCGGGATTTACTGTCTTCCCTCCTGTCCCGCGCGAAATCCCAAGGCTGAGAACGTACGCTTCTTCGAGGCGGAGCAGCACGCCCGCGAGGCCGGGCTCCGTCCCTGCAAACGCTGTCGTCCTGACCTGTTTTACAAGAACATGGACCCCGAAGAGACCCTCGCTTCGGAAATCGCCGCGCTGATTCGGAAGGATGTGGGCGGCATCCGCAGCGCTGCCGAGCTCGCCAGGCGAGCCGGAACCGGACAGACCACACTGAACCGCCTAACGCTGCGCCATTTCCACCGGACCCCCTCGGCGATGCTCACCCGGGAGCGCGTGGAACACGTGATGCGAGACCTTGCGCTGAACGGCCGGAAAATCCTCGAAACAGCGCTCGAGGGTGGATTCGAGAGCCCCTCCACCTTCCACGCCGCGTTTCTTCGCTGGAAAGCCGTACGGCCGGGCGACGTTCGCAAATGGATACGCGACAGGGAGATCCTCCTCCACCCTCCCCGCAATTTCCGCATTGACCTCGCCCGGAGACAGAGCCTGTGGGACGGTGCGGGACCGGACCAACACCGCGAAGGGAACAGGCTGCTGCGGGCGATGCTGCTTCCGCGTGGTCCGGTGACACTCGAGCTCAACTTCAACGACCGGATCCATTTGCGGGTTCACGCGGACCGCAAGCTCCAACCGGAAGAATCCATCCAGGTTCACGACGCAGCCCTGCGACTCCTCGGACTGGTTGTCGACCCGAACCCGTTCGAACGCCGCGCGCTGTCGAGCCCCCGGGGAAAGTCGTTGCTCGGCCCGCGAAGGGGACTGCGGATCTCGCAGACGCTTGATTTCTGGGATGGGCTCGTCTGGGTGGTGGTGGGCCAGGCGGTCAGCCTTGCCGCGGCTCGGGCGGTGCGCAGCCGGTTGATCGAACGCCTGGGAGAGAAAGCGCCCGGCGGTCTGAACGCATTGCCTTCCCCCGACCGCGTTGCCGGAGAGAGCGAGAAAACCCTCGTCTCGTTGGGAATGTCGGGAACTAAGGCCCGCACGCTGTCCGCGCTCGCCGCAGCCGTCGCCAGCGGAGAGCTGGACGCGCAAACCCTCTCCGCAAACTCCGCAGTCCGGGTCGAGCGCGCGCTGCTGCGGCGAACCGGACTTGGCCCCTGGTCCGTGCACTACCTGCTGATGAGGTCGCTTGCGCTCACCGACAGCGTGCCGGTCGGGGATTCGGGCCTGGGAGAGGCGTTGAAGCGGTTTCATCGACTGCAACGGCGGCCGTCCCCGCGGGAGACCCTCGAACTGCTTGCACCTTTCGCGCCGTACCGCAGTTTCGCCGTGATGCATCATTGGATGTCGCTCGGAGATGCCCCATGACCTACTGGACAAGCATGGATTCACCCCTCGGATCCCTGGTCATCGTCGTTGACGAACAGGGATGCCTCAAGAATCTGGATTTTTCGGCCACGCGGAGCAGCAACCAGCCCGACACCGGGGCTGCGGCCCGCGATGACAGCCGCTGCGCTCACGTTGTACGCCAACTGGAGGAGTATTTTGCGGGCCGGCGGCGGGAATTCGACCTCGAAGTGGCTCCTGAAGGCACCGAGTTCCAGCGCAGGGTGTGGGCCGCACTGTTGACGATTCCCTTCGGAGAGACGATCAGTTACGGGGAGCAGGCGCGCCGCATGGGCTCCCCTCGGGCTACCCGCGCGGTGGGAGCCGCCAATGGCGCCAACCCGATCGCAATTGTCATTCCCTGCCACCGTGTCATCGGAGCGTCCGGTGCTCTCATCGGTTACGCCAGCGGGCTGAAACGCAAGAAATGGCTGCTGGAGCATGAGGGCGCGTTATCCGGCACGCTGGCGCTCTAGGTTGGCGCGATCGGCAACGCAGAGGCTGTCCGCAACCGGACGGGCAAAATATCCCTTTATTCCTTGATCCCCGACATTCCGTTTCCAATCTTTCATGACTTGGAATGACGACGATGGAACGGCGCGGGGAACAGATGAAATCAGGTGGCACCAGGCGGAAAGCGGCGTCACGCGGCTCTGCGGCAACAATCGATAGCACCGCTGTCGCTCCGACGGAAGAGACGAATTATGCCCATCTTGTCTCACCCGAAACCCTGCTCGACTCCCTCCAGGAGACGGTCTTCGTTCTCGACAACAATGGGATCATCCGCTATTTGAGCGGCGCCGTTCGCACGCTCTCCGGTTACGAACCCGATATCTTTCTGAATCACCCGTTTCTTCGTTTTATCCTCCACGAAGACCGGCCCGAGGTCCACCGCCGCTTCGACCGGCTGAGCCGTGGTGAGCGCATTTCTCCCGCCATCTTCCGGATACGAATTCGGGGCGGCGAGCGGCGTTGGGTGCGTGCAAGCATCCAGTCCCTGATCCAGGGAGAAACCTTCCAAGGCGCACGGGGCGTGCTCTCCGACCTTACGGAAATCAAACGCGCGGAAGAGGTGATCGCCCTCAGTGAAGACCGGTACAGGCGCCTTTTCCACAACACTTCCGATGCAGTTTACCTCTGGGAAGTCGACTCGGACGGCAACCCGGCCCGTTGCATTGAAGTGAACGACGTTGCGTTGCGGATGACGGGTTATTCACGAAGTGAAATGCTGAAGATGACTCCCCGCGACCTGGAGACCGCGGAGATGGCAGGACGGATCCCGGCGGTGATGCAAAAGCTGGCGAAAAGCGGCCGGGCCACCTTTGAAATGGTCCACCGGTCAAAATCCGGCGAAACCATTCCCGTCGAGATCAACGCTCACCTGTTCAGCATCCAAAACCGTAAAGTCATCCTTTCAGTGACACGCGACATTCGCGACCGCAAGCGCGCTGAGCAGGAAAAGAAAGAGCTGGAAGAACAGCTTCGCGAATCGCAGAAGCTCGAAAGCCTGGGTCTGCTGGCGGGTGGCATTGCACACGATTTCAACAACCTGCTCGTCGGCATCCTCGGCACGTCATCGCTGCTGCTCGAAGAACTCCCCGAGGACTCGCCGATGCGCGAATCCGTGGGAACCATCTTCCGTTCGGCAAAACGCGCGGCTGACCTGACGCATCAGATGCTCGCCTATGTGGGCAAGGGTCATTTTCACGTAGAGCAGATCGATCTCGCGGCCACGGTGCGCGAGATGGCCAACCTGCTCGAGTCCAGCCTGCCCAAGAAGGGGCGGTTTGTTCTCGATCTTGAGCCGGATCTCCCGATGATCGAGGCGGATGTGGCTCAGATCAACCAGCTTGTGATGAACCTGGTGATCAACGCCGCCGAGGCGCTGGGCGATGACGTTGGCACGGTAACGCTGCAATTGAGAAAAAGATCGGTGGATCGAGACGAATTCGGCAGGATGAAATTCGGAGAAAACGCCAAACCCGGCAGCTACGTCGAGATGATTGCTGAGGACACGGGGATCGGAATGGATGAAACCACTCTCAACCGCATATTCGATCCCTTTTTCACGACAAAATTTACGGGGCGCGGGCTCGGGCTCGCGGTCGTTTTCGGAATCGTCAGAAGCCTGCACGCCGCGCTTGAAGTCGAAAGTTCGTTCGGGCGCGGGACACGGTTCCGCATTCTCTTCCCCGCAGTATCGACTCCCGTATCCGGTCGAACCGCTGCTCCCGAGCCCCCCGATACGGCCGCGGGAGAGTCGGGGCGAATCCTGATCGTCGATGATGAAGAGGCGGTGCGTTCGGTCGCAAAAGCCCTGCTGGAGCGCGCTGGACACTCCGTGGTCATCGCCGGCGAAGGCGAGGAAGCCATCCGCATCATCACACGCGACAAACACTTCACCGCAATCCTGCTTGACCTGATGATGCCCCGGATGAACGGGGATGAAGTCGCCCGCAAGTTGATTCAGCTGGGGTGCACTGCGCCGATCATCCTCAGCAGCGGGTATAACGAGAAAGAGGCACAGAGCCGTTTCGACGAGCAGGGGCTGACCGCCTTCCTGCAAAAGCCGTACACGTACGAAGAGCTGATCCGGACGATCAACGCCGTTCACCAGCGATCAGGGTGACCATCCGATTTCCTGAATCACCGGCAGGGTCAACAGATCAACGAAGTAGATGTCGCCGAGCCCGTTTCCGGGAATGTCGGGAAGCCCTTCCACTTCCATCCCTTCCCCGCCCGTTCGCGGCGTAAAACCGTGCCCCAGCGAACGCGTACTCGTGAACAGCAGAATGCGGTCGTTGGGGCCCAGTGCCGGACAGCATTCCATCCCGCTGCTGTTCACCGGCTGCCCCAGGTTATAGGGACCCACCCAGCTCCCGTCGCTGCCCAGCACCATCAGGTAGAGGTCTCCGGAACCAAAGTGGATCGGCTGATCCTGAGACGCAAAGATCAGCAGAGTGCCATTGCGCGACAGGGAAACATCCACTTCGGTGCCGATGGTGTTGATTGCGGGTCCTGCGTTCACCGGATCGCCAAAGCCGTCCCCCCGCTTTGGAGCGTACCAGATATCGTACTCCCCCTCGCCCCCATCACGCCGGGACGCGAACCAGAGGGTGCCGTCGTCCACCACCCACGGCGAGACATCATGCTCATCGGAATTGACCGGTTCCGGAAGGCGAACCGGCTCCCCCCAGCCGCCTTTCGTTCGATCCACGTACCAGATGTCGAAATCGCTCTTGGGTTTTCCGTCTTCCGTGCGCTTGGAGGCGAAGTAAAGCCGCTTGCCGTCCCGGGTCAGGAACGGGTCGGCATCGATGAACCTGCCCGAAAAAGGCGCGACTACAGGTGTGCTCCACCCGCCGGAATCGCGCCAGGCGGAGGAGAGAATGGTCATCTCATCGTCAAAGGAGCCCCCTCCCGCGCGGGTGATCCAGACCTCCCGGCCGTCCTGGTTGAGGCTCGCATTCAGCTCGAATTTTCCGGTGGATAGCACCGATGGACCGAGCATCTGGACCTGCCCCGGGGCCAAACCCTTTTCCCAGGGATACGGGGCGGGATGCCTCAAAACGCTCTTCTTACCGCAGCCGCTGAGCAGCACTACTGCCAGCAGGATTATTCTGGCTTGAGCCCGCATCCAACCTCCCGGAAAGTGGTGGCCTGGACCCACCCGCATGTAAAATATACCGAAGAGGCGAACAGTGAACATGTTCGTGCTCGAACCATCGAGTGTACGAATGTGAACAACACCACGTTACCTCTTTTGGAGTGATTTTGTTTTTTCTTTAAATATCAGAAGCTTATGTTCGCTCGTTTGCGGCACAGATCTTGTGCGTGAACTGAGGGATCACACAGAGCAAGACCTGTGGAACCGGAAGGCGGCGGGCTGCGCCGGTTGCATCAGCGCTCTCCGCCAGCGGCGGCAACACTATCAAACCGACGATTGAGAGTCCGCGAGCTAATGCCTTGTGTTTTAGTCAGATACTGCAAATAGTAAAAATCATTACCGGGATTTCCCAATAACTTCATTGGCGGCCAACATGGCGAGGGAACCGTGTTTTTATGCTATCTCCGCATCAGCGTCCGGAATTTGATTCGCCAGAAGGGGTACACGCTGCTGAACATCCTCGGCTTGTCCTCGTGTGGATGGTGCTCGTCGCCGTTACCTGGCGCACGACACTGACCAATCCCGCAGAGGCGCTGTGGTACGAATAATCACTTATAAAACATTGATTCAATCAGCCAGCTACCACGCGCTCTACACGGTGCGGCTTTTGTTTATATCTTGCTGGTGCACACTTCGATCAAGCTCGTGGGGGGATGTCATGAGTACCCGCTGTTTGATTTCTTTGGCGCTGCTCGCCGCCCTGCTCTTTGCACAGCGGACATACGCGACGCAACCTGCCTCCGGACCCGGAAACGATGAACAAGGCACACTGGTCGACACCACGGGATTTGCCAAAGTGAACGGACTGGTGCTGTTTGACGCGGTGCTGATGAAGCACGACGAATTTCTCGGCCTGCTGCAAATCGACGCCCTCGTCGAACGCGACGCGCTCGTCACTCAACCGGACGGCAAGAGCGGTATCGAGGCCGTCTATGAAATCGCCTTCAGCGTTATCCAGGGCGGCCGCCAGCTCGCACAGGACTGCTGGAAACGGCGCGATTGGTCGAAGAGCGCGGAAAAGAGAAAATCCAATGTGCGCATTCCGGAAATCGCCCGTTACGGCGTGCCACCGGGCGAATACACGGTCCGGGTCCGTGTGGTGGATCTCGTCGGACACCGCGTCGAGGAGGTGA
Organism: uncultured bacterium; assembly: GCA_964538455.1. GTDB lineage: Bacteria > Electryoneota > Electryoneia > Electryoneales > Electryoneaceae > JAZDLX01. Next base: position 42,088 of record CAZIDZ010000002.1, on the reverse strand, counting down.
CGAAAAAGGTTTCGCTGGGGTACTACACCAATGTCGGCCTTCAGCTAAGTGATATCCTGTTCGCTTCGCACATCGATCCGTCGACGCCGAAGCAGGAGGAGTATAACCTTCGCGGCATGTGCGTCATTCCGGACGCGGAAAAGGTGTACGGTGACGGCCGTGAACATCTTCAATGGTACCTGGAAATCTACAACCTTCAGCGTGACAGAAAAGCCTATCACGTCGTGCAACCGGTGCTGCTCGACAGCAAGGGAGTGGTCAAACTCCGCCCGCCGACAATAACCGGAATAAATTCCGAGTCCGATCTCTCCGTCTGGGACGAGATGGATTTGACGGGGATCGCCGCCGGCGACTACAAGCTGCAAATCCTTGTTGTCGACAAGGCCAGTGGGGATTCGGCAACGGTCTCACGCCCACTGACGATCAAACGGTTCGAATACAGGGAGGATCTGGCATCGATGAAACGCGCCGGGTTGACCCCGGATTCCACCGGCGACATGGAAGTGGCGCTGGAATACCAGGCGATTCAATACCTGCTTCCCAACGCGCAGCAGAAAATCATGCGGGGAATCTACGATCCCTCCAAGCAGCGAATCCTGCTCACCCAGATTTACACCGCACTGAACCGGGATTCCTCTTCGACGAGCAATGAATTCCGCCGCCGATTCCTGCAACGACTGGCGCATGTCAAGGAATTCTACGGCAAGGTGCGCGGGCAACCCGGATGGAAGCGCGACCGTGGGCGGGTATACCTGAAATACGGGCCGCCGGACTACATCGAGGACCACGGCATTGAACCCGCGAAGGCTCACGCGTACCAGATCTGGGAATACCCGAACATCGAAGGTGGGGTCATTTTCGTGTTTGTCGACCGCAACGACCTCGGGCTCTACACCCTGGTCCATTCGACGAAACACGATGAGATTTACGCCCCCGGATGGCGTGCGCGTGAGCTTTTCGTACAGTCCGCATCCGGGTCGACATCCGGGATAAACGCGGAAGACATCCGGGACAACACCGGGATCGGCCGGTAACTGAGCGGGTTTTTCCGGCATCGCCAAAGCCCCGCATCAAAGCGGGGCTTTTTGTCTCCCGCCACGGACCTTGTCCGCCGCATGCACAAACGCTACGTTACCCACTCCCGGCGGGAAGCCGGACGAACCCCCTGGAGGACCCATGGACGACAACACCCGTCTCCCGTTTATATCTGACATCGAGCTTTTCCGCGACTTGGGACAGGAGGAACTGTCCTGGATCGCTGAGCGGCTGACCGAACGTACCGTCTCGCCGGATGAACTGCTCTTTGAAGAAAACACACCCCGCCGCAGCCTGTTCCTGATCCGCGACGGCCAGGTGGAACTATTCAAGACCGGCTCGGACGGAGAGGAAAAACGTCTCGCGATCTTCGGCCCCGGTGATTTCCTCGGCGAGGGGTCGCTGATGGATGACTATCCTCACAACACGTCCGCTCGCACACTTGAAAAAACCAACCTGCTTACCATTCCCCGCGAGGATTTTCAACGGCTTTTCGGGGAACGGCCTGATACCGCTGGGCGCATCCTCTCCAGCATCGCCCGTGTCATCAGCCGCCGCATGCGCCAGGCGAGTGCCCAGGTGGTCAACGCTGCCGCACAATACGTCTCCGGCCGCACCCGCAGCGAACATGACCTGCTCGGTGAACGCCAGGTACCCTACGAGGCCTATTACGGCGTGCAAACGCTGCGCGCGATGGAGAATTTTTCCATCAGCGGCATCCCGCTCTCGCATCATCCCTGCCTGATCGACGCGCTCGCTCGGGTAAAACAGGCCGCCGCGTTGGCCAACCATGACCTCGGGCTGCTCGATGGAAAAGTCAAGGACGCGATCGTCCGGGCTTGCGGGGAGATCATCGGCGGACGTTTCCACACCCATTTCACCGTCGACCTTATCCAGGGCGGAGCGGGGACGAGCACCAACATGAACGCCAACGAGGTGATCGCAAACCGCGCGCTCGAAATCCTCGGCTTCGTGAAAGGTGACTACGAGCACTGCCACCCGAACAGCCACGTCAACCTCTCGCAGTCCACCAACGACGCCTACCCCACCGCGATGAAGATCGCCCTCATCTCCAGCAGCCGGAATCTGGTTGATGTTCTCCGTGAACTGATCGACGCCTTCCGGAGTAAAGGAGAGGAGTTTGCCCACGTGATTAAGATGGGCCGGACCCAGCTTCAGGATGCGGTGCCGATGACCCTCGGACAGGAGTTCGACGCCTGGGCTGCAACCCTCTCCGAGGAGATCGACCGGCTGGAGCAGAACGCCGCCCTGTTCCTCGAGATCAACATGGGCGGCACCGCGATCGGAACCGGGATCAACGCCGACCCCACCTACCCGCCTGCGGTGCTGCGCCACCTGAGCGCGGTAACCGGGCTCGATTTGAAACTCGCGCCAAACCTCGTCGAGGCCACCCAGGACACAGGCGCTTTTGTCATGTTCTCCAGCGCGCTGAAACGGATGGCGGTGAAGCTCTCGAAAATTTCGAACGACCTCCGATTGCTTTCGAGCGGTCCACGCGCGGGGATCGGCGAGATCAACCTGCCGAAAAGGCAACCGGGCTCCTCGATCATGCCCGGCAAGGTCAATCCGGTGATCCCGGAAGTGGTAAATCAGGTGGCGTTCAAGGTGATCGGGAACGACCTGACGGTGACGATGGCCGCCGAGGCGGGACAGCTCGAGCTGAACGTGATGGAACCGGTGATCGTGCAGAGCCTGTTCGAGTCCATCGACATGCTCTCGAACGCGATGGTTACCCTTCGCACACGTTGCGTCGAGGGAATCACCGCGAATGAAAAGCGGTGCCGCGAACTGGCGCTGAACAGCATCGGCCTGGTGACCGCGCTGAACCCGGCACTCGGCTACGAAACCTGCACCGAACTGGCCAAGGAAGCTCTCGAAACCGACCGCAGCCTCTACGACCTGGTGCTCGAGAAGAAGCTGATGACGGAAGAGGAATTGAACGAGCTGTTGAAACCGGAGAACATGATCCGCCCGCACGAACTGGCGAAGAAGAACGGAGCGAAAAAAGAGTGACTACAACTCCGTTCTTCTATTCCGTCAGCTGATAATCACTGAATTCCTGCTCGACGCGCATGTAGAATTTCAGCAGCAGGAAAGACGCCTCGATCTGTGAAGTAGCGTGGCGAATCAGATTTGCGCCGTCGGAGTCCGGCTCAAAAACCATATCCATCTCGAGACGTTTGACGTGCTTGGGCGGTTCGGTAGGGTGGCCTGTGATGTGCAATGGCACCCAGCGGGTTGTGTCCACCGTATACTCGCCGACAAAGCCGGGATTGTCATTCAAAGTCGCGACGCTGAAACGCGGGTGCCCCTCCGCATCGGGCGCGAGCAGGGTGAAACTGAAATTCCCACGGCGCTCAGGTTTGAACGTGGAGAACGGATTCATTGAAATCTGCACGCTGCGTTTTCCGTCCGACTCCTCATCCTTCACCTGTGTCTCGTCGCTTTCCTCCTGGCGCTCCTGAACGCGCGACGATTTCACCGCTCCACTGTCATCCAGCTCCTGCACGAGACGGTTTCCCTGGCCGTCGAAGGTCATCCGCGTCCAAACCGTGTCGGAACTCTTGATGTTTCCATTCTTGTCCAATCGGTGCTGAATGGTGAAGGTGTTGAAGGAATAACCGAGCGAATCGGTGTTCATCCGCCACAGGTTCGCCCGAAGCGAATCGAGCCACGCTCCGGGAACCTTTTCGGGCTGCGTCGCCCGCGCGGACCCGCAAAAGACGGCGAGAGCCAAAATCAGCGTGAAAATCCCCCCTGCGATCCTCATCGATGGAATCCTCCCTGGGTTCACAGTCAACCTGCACAGGGCAAACGGAAGGCCAGAATGCAATTGTTTGAATTTCATACGCCCATCAAACTCTCAATGACGACGATTCAGTTTACTTAGCATCACATTGTGGCGCTGCGGCAACAATGTCCACCGCGGGACCGTGATTGAATGCACGCGCTGGCAACCATGCTCAGATAACCGAATCCCGTGCGCCAAGGATGTTGTCCATCTCCGGGTAGTCCGTGGTAAAGTGCAGGCCGCGGCTCTCTTTTCGCGAACGTGCGCATTTGACGATCAGGCGGGCGGTCTGGGCCATATTGCGCAATTCCACGAGTTCCGGCGTGACCGTAGTACGACGGTAGTAGTCCTCCACTTCACGGGCGATCAACGCAAGGCGGCGCGCGGCGCGTTCGAGGCGCAAATCGCTGCGGACGATGCCGACGTAGTCCTCCATCAGCACCTGGATTTCACGCTTGTCATGGCGGATCAGCACCCACTCCTCCTGGTCGTAGGTGCCGAAATCATTCCATGCGGGAAGTTCGGGGAGCTGACCGGCTTCGGACGACGCGAGCACGCGCTTCCCCTCCTCCGCGGCGCGGGCAGCAAAGACAACCGCTTCGAGCAGGCTGTTGGAAGCGAGACGGTTTGCCCCGTGAAGGCCGGTCTGCGCCACCTCGCCAGCGGCAAAAAGTCCCTGCAGTGTCGAACGGCCGTGCATGTCGGTCACCACTCCTCCGCACTGATAATGCGCCGCGGGCACCACCGGGATCGGTTCCGACGTCATGTCGATGCCGTACTCATCCAGAAGGGTCTTGTGGATCATCGGAAAGTGTTCCCGGATCGCTTCCGCGGGCTTGTGGGAGACATCGAGCCAGACATGCTCGATGCCCCACTTCTTCCGCTCCGAGTCGATGGCGCGGGCGACGACATCGCGGGGAGCGAGCTCGGCGCGTGGATGCACACCATCCATGAACCGTTCGCCGCGGTCGTTGATCAGGATGCCCCCAAAACCACGGACGGCCTCGGTGATCAGGAACGCCCGGCCCTCTCCGCCGGAGTGCCACAGCGAGGTTGGGTGGAACTGCATGAATTCGAGATTGGCGATCCGTGCCCCGGTCCGCCACGCCATCGCAACGCCGTCCCCCGTGGCGATCCCCGGGTTGGTTGTGTTCAGCCAGACGCACCCCATCCCCCCCGTCGCGAGCAGGGTCAGTTTTGCACGAATCAGATCGACCCTGTTCGTTTCGCTGTTCAGCACGTACGCGCCGTAGCAACGATGGCTGTGAGCCCTGACGGAGGAAACGATGTGGCGGTCGGTGACCAGGTCCACCGCGAGGGCGTTTTCCCACATCTCAACCTGAGGGTGTTGCTTGAGAGCCGAAATCAGTGCGTGCTCCACCTCACGCCCCGTGTGATCATCCTTGTGGACGATGCGGTTGGCGCTGTGGCCGCCCTCACGTCCCAGAGCCAGCTTTCCTCCCTCACGGGTAAAATGGACGCCCCATTCGATCAGGTTGTGGATCCGGGTCGGCCCCTCTTCGGCGACAATGCGGACGACGTTTTCATTGCATAACCCCGCTCCCGCCTCGAGGGTGTCGTGCACATGAGCCTCCACCGAGTCATCGTCGCCGATTGCGGCCGCAATGCCACCCTGGGCGTAGTTCGTTGCCGACTCGGCGCGGTCTTTCTTGGTCACGACCATCACACTGGCCGTCTCCGCCATTTGCAGGGCGAATGTCAGTCCGGCGATGCCCGAACCGATCACCAGTACGTCAACAGTCTGATCACTCACGTTGGCAGCACCATCCGTATTGTCGTCCCTTCACCCGGACGACTGTTCAGCACAAACAGCTTGCCTCGATGCATCTCTTCCACGATTCGCCGGCTGAGCGAAAGCCCCAGCCCCCACCCGCGCGTTTTGGTCGTAAAACCTGGGCGGAAAATGGACTCGTAGTTTCGCGACGCGATGCCGACACCAGTGTCCATGATGTCGACAACCACGCCCGCAGGAAGCCGGGAAAGTGTGACAGCAATCTTTCCCTTGCCCGACATTGCCTGGGCGGCGTTGCGCAGCAGATTTTCCAGCACCCAGCTAATCAATTCCGGCTGCAGCGGAGCCTCCCCTGCATCCTGATCCTGAACCTCGATCGACACCGCCGTCCCGACACGGGTCCGCATGTAGCGGACGGTTTCCTCCACGATCTCGGCGAGAGGCACTTGGTGCAACTTCTCCGCCGCGCCAATCTTCCCAAAGCGCACGGAAATCTTTTCAAGGCGCGAGATGTCTTGACGCATTGCCGGCAGTGCGTCACTCCGGGAGGATTCGCTTCCGCTCTCAAGAATGTCCAGCCACCCCATCAACGACGAGATTGGCGTCCCCAGCTGATGAGCGGTCTCGCGTGCCATGCCCACCCAGACGGACCGCTCCTCCGCCTTCCGAATCGTTCGAAAACCGACGTATCCGATCAATACGTAGAGTGTCACCGCAAGAGCGCTCAGCACCGACACCCAGCGGAGCAGGCTGACCAGGGATGGATCGCCGTAGTGAAAATAGAGAATCCGGTCGGGGACGATTTCAACTGAGATCGGAGGATTGCCGTGCCTGTGCGTATCCGCCACAAACCTGCGGAGTCTATCCATCGCCTCTGGCGAAGTGTCGTCAGGTGCGATCGCCATGTTTCGCCACGAGGTCGGATTCCCGTCCTCGTCAGTCACGACAATCGGAAACGGCATCGCCTGGATCGCCTCCCAGGCGAGCTCGGGGTTGTCGGAAAGGAGCAGGCTGCGATAGTATTCCACGGAAAGATTCATGGCGGTGCGAGCCGATTTTCGCACCTCGGAGACGAGGACATTAGTCGCGATAAAGACAGCTGCCGCGAGCAGCACCGCGCCGAGGAACAGCAGTCCCTTGTACAACCCTACCCGCCGGAAGGTCGCTCCCCGAACGATACGCTCGGTTGTGGATGTCTCATTCATCGCTGCGTCTCCCCGCCGCGAGAAGCCAGCACGTCGCGGTACTCCGCTTCAACTTGCTCAACATACCGAATTAAATCATTCGGTGCGGGGACTCCCTCGCGCAATCGAGACAGGAGATTGGAATCTTCGCAGAGCGCACGGAGTTTGTGTTTCCACGCGGAAATATCACCAACCGGGATGTGCAGGCCGGACACACCATGCTCGACCTGGTCGACAACCCCGCCGACGTTGCTGCAGAGAACCGGTACTCCCGCAGCGAACGCCTCCTGAACCATCCTCCCGAACGATTCGGCGCAAAGGCTTGGGACGGCCAGGAGGTGGAAACGGTTCATCACCCTCAGCACTTCCCGGTGCGGAAAACCGCCCCAGAAAATCACCGGAAGGTTCCGCGATCGCTTGCGCAGAGACCGCCAGTACGCGACCTCCCGTGCATCCGTCCAGGTGGGTTCGCCGAACACTTCCAGAGTCGCATACTCTCGCGGCAGTCCCGCAAGAGCTTCGACGAGCACATGAAGCCCTTTTATCGGTGTGATTTTGCCCACATAGCCCAGTCGCAACGGGCGGCCCTGCGGGATCGCCTGTCCCGTTCTTTCCGGCAGCGACACGGCGAGCGGAATCGCATGAATCCTCCCCCGGTCAAACCCGGCCAGTGTCTCGAAGCGGCGGGCGAGGTCCTCGCTGGGCGCAAGCAGAAGCTGCAAACGATCGAGTCGCTCGAGCACAGCCCGGTTGCGTTCGCGCAGGATTTCGACTCCGCGCCACCGCATCAATGGCTTGACTCCAAGCAGAACCTGCCCCACCCGTTCGGCGCCGCGCTTCCAGCCGGAGGACGATTTGGCCAGCTTTCCAGCGAGCACGGCCCAATCCACCAGGCCCGGTTTCGGGTACGCGGAATCATCGGCGAGGCAGCGGGCGCAATCCTGTTCGAGATCGCTGCCGGTGCAGAAGCTCCCGTCCCCCCTGAACATGACGCTCCGCGCACAAAGCAGGGAATAGTCATGCAGCGTCATCACGGTGGGAACGGCCAGCTCATGCAGCGCGTCAAGCAAAGAGAGCGAAAGCCCGGCCAGGTGATGCACATGAACGATGTCCGGCGAAAACTTTTTCAGCACCCGGCGCAGTTCCTTTCCCGGCGCGGGATGGTTCAGCCATGCCTGGTCGCTGCGTGGACTGAAGAAGAGGCGATCCACTTCGATGCCGTCCACTCGATCATGGCGCAAGCGGGTTTCCCGAAGTGAGATCCCGCGTTCTCCGGCAAATACCGCCACCGTGTGCCCGCGATCCCGCTGCTGCTGCGCGAGCTCGTATACGACGAGTTCCGTACCGTGCCAGTGGCGCGGGAGAAATAAATGAACGACGTGCAGGATGCGGAGAGACCTCATCGCGATTCCCTTCCTTCGAGTAGCGGCCGTTTCCGCCCCACAAGCACAAGAAAGGTTTCCACGACTTCCGCCGGGGTAATTCCCGCTGTGAGGGCAAACGAGAGTACTGTGCCCGCGAACAGCGCCGTGGACGCGATCAACCCCGTCGGCACCGCGAGAATCCGGAGCGCCGCTGCGAGCAGTGCGGCCGCCACGCCGGCAAAGTAGGCGCGGGAAAGACGGAGCCCCAAATGCAGCCTGAAACGCACGTAGAAAAGCGCGTAAAGCTGGGAAAGAATCACGCTTGCCATTTTTGCAGCGGCGACGCCGACAACTCCGAACGGACCGATCAGGGCGAATGTTCCCCCGAGCTGGATCGCGAACTGAGAACCGCTCACCCCGAGTCGGACACCGTTGCGCTCCAGCGTCCAGAGAATCGGGGTATTTACCAGGTAGGGGGAAGTGATTACCGTCGTCGCCGCATAGGCCGCCAACAGACCGAAATAGACGGAATAGCCCTTGCCGAAGAGATCGAGCAGCGGTGCGCTGTAACAAATGACGAGTAGGGAGATCAAGGTCATTCCAATCGATCCCATGCGGTGGAGGTACTGGTAACCTCGACGCAGCTCCTCGTTCTTCCCCTGGGCGTGCAGGGACGAGAAAAGCGGGAGCGTCGAATGGCTGATCATTCTCGGAATGTAGTCGATGAGTACGACAAGGCTGATCGTCGCCTGATAGACGCCCAGACCGGCAAGATCCTGCAGGCGGAAGACGGCCAACCGGTCAAACTGAGTATTGAGAAAGACCGCAAGCGCCGAAACCTGATTGGTCAGGGTGAAAGCGATGAATCCCTTCGGCAGTCCCCATTTGAACCGCAGTCTGAAAGCGGGATCGCGCAGCGACTCCCGTGCGAGAACCAGCACAATCAACAGGTAGGATGCGATGGCCGCGCCGAAAACGACGGGGATGGGATGATCCCGCAGCAGGGACGGCCTGAAGATGAGGACCGCGGCGACCGTCGGAAACGTGACATAACGGATCACCTGCCGGGCAAGTGCGATGGTTTTAAGATGCAGCAGACCCGCCACCAACCCCATCAACGACTCACCGAGCACGACCAGCAGCCCGAAGAAGAGCAGCACCGACCAGGGGAGTCGAATCTGCTCCCCGCCCAGCAGCGCGTAGATCACCTTCGGATGTGTCATCACCACTGCAAGGATGGCCCCGGCGATCAGGGCCGAAGCGAGGTAGGAAAGGTAGAGCTGACCTCGCTCGCCGGGTTCCTTCAGCTTCGGCACGAAATTACGCAGGGGCATTTCCCCGCCGATGATGGCGAAGGTCATCACAATCCCGACAAACATCTGGCTCAACGCGTACGCCCCCAACGCCGAGGGACTCGTCCGCCCGAGCAGCAGGGTTGTGAAATAGGCGAGTGGAAGTCCGAGCACACTGGCGATCACTTGCCACCGTGTTCCCCGCAGTCCGCGAGTTTTCAGTTCGGAAACGTCATAGCTCACGGCTGGTGCTCCTCGACAGCTCGCGGGAGGTCAACATGCAGCAGGGGATAGAGGACGTCCCGGACGCGGCGTGCACTCTCTCCTCGATAGGGATGGATTTCATCCGCAAGCGATCGCAGTTGACCATGTGGATAGTGCTTTAGCGCGGAGGACAGGACCGATTCCAACCGCGAAGGATCGTCCAACTCGAGTGAGATCTCGCGGTAGCGCCAGGTTGGCGAATCTCTCAAAATCGCGGAATCCGGAACGGTCACAAAAACCGCCGGTTTGCCCAGCAGCGCTCCGTAGATGCAGAGTCCCGTGTGGTCGGTCAGCAGGATGTCCGACGCGATCATCCAGGGAATGAAATCCTGCTCGGGATCGCGAACGAAAAAGCCGTAGTTCTTCTGCTCGTGAAGGAACGCCTTCCAGTCCCGCTTGCCGGGCACTCTGCGGTAGAGCTGAGGATGGGCGGAGAGCACGAATTGATACTCTCCGATCAGAGGACGAGCCGCCTCGAGAAGTACGTCCCCGTGCGCCTCGAAAAGGGAATCCTCGCGAAACGTTCCCATCACGAACACGAGCGTCTGTGAGGGCTGAATTCCCAGCTCTTTCCGGATCCGCTCCCGCTCCCCGCTTTTTTCCAACAGCTCGTCATATAGCGGATTGCCCACAACCGCAATTTTCCCCGCAAACCGCCTGTCTCTCGCTTCAACCAACCGGCGGCGCTGTTCGCTGCCCTCCAACATCACGGTGTAACGAAGACGGTCCTTCTCGTCAAAACAGAGACGCCCGTAGGTGTGCATCAGCTGCGGATCGCCCCAGGTTTTGTCACCCGGTCCGTGGGGAACATGCACAACCGGCCATCTGTCCGGCCGCGTGAGAATGCGCAGCCCATGTGCCGCGACAAGGACCATATCCCAGCGGACAAAGAGAGATGCAAACAGGGAAATGCCCGGAAGCTGAAGCCTGCTCAGGATCTGGTCTCTCTCGCCGGGGTGCTCCTCACGGCGGCCCGGCATCACGCAGCCCCGCAGCCGGGTGTCGCGGGCGAGAACGTTCCACACCGTTTTCAGGTAATCCGCTTCCAACAGGTTTTCACACGCGAGCAGGATCCGCTTGTGGTGGGTGAAAAGGCTGCGCAGCACGCCGACAGCGTAGCCGATCGAGGTTAGCAGGTCACGTGCAACCGCTGCCAATCCGGACGCCCGAACGCCCCGAATGTCGCCGGTGGCGAGACCTGAATGGACACTCAAATCCTTGCGTTCGTGGACGGGGGGTGTCACGCCGCATCGCTTTCCGAACCTGCGCCACTTCGCCGGGAACGAAGCCAGCGAACCAGTTCCAGCAACAGCACTACCGCAATGGCAGCGAGGGCAAATTCACTGATCAGGAAACCAGCCTGGATCGCCCGTGAACGGTACTCGAAACGGATTGTGTGCTCTCCGGCCGGAACGGGCATGCCGCGCAGTCCGTAATCGGTACGGATCACTGGCGCCGGGGAGCCGTCCACGGTTGCTGTCCACCCCGTGGGGTACCAGATCTCGCTGACAACGAGGAAGCCATTCTTCACGGACGAGGTATGGATGACAAAACTGAACGCCTGGTAGGTGTTTGCCGGCACGATGGCCTTCGACAGCGAATCGGCGCCTTCAAATGGGAAATCGACGGGCTGATCGATCAGCGCCAACGCCTTTGGGTTGAAACCGGGCGAACCGACGATACCCATCGTTTCCTTCGGGTCAGTCACCTGCCGCACATTCTCAACGAACCACGCCCGCGGCATCGCTTTCGGATTCCGGTAGACATTCATGCCGCCGCCCGGCTCCGAATACACGGTTTCGAATTGATCCGGCATACGCTTCGTTGACAGAATGAACCGCGCGTTCATCATTCCTGCAACCGTCCAGTTCGGTTCCGCAGTCTGGCCTTTCGTCAGCAGCGCATAATCCAGCATATCCTGGTAGACCCGAAGCTTGACCGCAGAGTAGCCGCCGATGGACTGGATACGGTGATACATCCAGTAATCCGTCTGAAAATCGTTGCCCATCGGGAAGATGCGGAACGGTTCCGCGCTGTCCGCCATGCGCTGTTTAAGCCAGTCGACGGTCGGCCTGCTGGCGAGCAACTTGCTCATCTCCCGGGGCTGCACGGGATGGATGAAACGCTTGTCCAGCACCATCAGATCCACAACTGTGAGCAGCAGCACCAGACCCGCCAGCAGGTTTGTCAAGGTCCTGCCCGCGCTTTTCAAAGCGGTCATTCCCAGGGCTGCAAGCGAGAAAAACAGCAGAATCAACGAAGTCGTCGTGAGGGTTTTCGTGAAGATCGCATACCGCAGCGCCACCAACGCCTGCGCCTGGCGCCCATAGGCCTGCAACTCCTGAGGCCGGATGAACCAGCCGGACTGTGCGGAGGGACCCCGGCCGCCTGCGGCGCCGATGAGCAATCCCAGCACGGCCACCCCCGCGAGGACGCCGAACAGCGTCCGCCACCGTTTTACTCTTTTCGCATCCGGCGGCTCCCGGAACAGCGTGACAATCGCAACAAGCCCGTACGCAGCGAGTAGGGACACACCGACCGCGGTGACCACCAGAATCATCGATGGCACACGGAATTTGTCGAAATAGGGCAGGAGATAGTACAACGGTCCGTAGAACACCGGCAGAAAGCGACCAAAGCTGACCACGAGCGCTGCGAGTGATGCCACCACCATCCAACGCACCGGGACGCTGCGCTTCCAGTACATCACTCCCCCGACCACCGCAAGGATCAACGGCAGGATGCCCATGTAGAGCGAGCTCTGCGTAAACGGCATCCACCCCCAGTAGAGGTTGTAATTGACAACGTTGTGCAGGCTAAGCATCCGGTCCGGAGCCGCGCTTCCGCCGAGCCCGAAAAGGCCCGGAACCAGGAATTGCAAAGCCTCGAGGGGATGCAGCGACCACGCCGTGGCATAACTCCAATCCAATCCCGACGCGGTTCCAGCCTTCTCGAACAGCGGGGCGGCACCGCGGATTGAGTGCTTCATGTACCTCCAGACTGGCAGGTAGAGATAGGCCGAGACCGCGAGTCCGAACAGGCCGCCAGCCGCTGCCAAACCGATCCCCTTCGCAGCCGACGCGGGCCGCTTACGGAGCCACTCCCCAACGGCCCAGACGAGCGCATAGACAGCGATCACCAGCAATCCGTAATAGGCCACCTGCGGGTGGTGCATCAGCAGCATCGACCCGACCGCCAGTGCGAGCAGCGCCACATCAAGCAACCGCCGGCGCGTCAAAGTCCAGTGGGTCATCAGAAAAACCAGCGGCAGCATGCTGATCGTCCAGTGTTTTCCGCCGTGCCCCGCTTCGAGCAGGCTGATGTTGTAGGGATTGAGCAGGAAGGTCAGTCCGGCGAGCAGCGCCGCCCACGCCGGCAATCCCACGCCTCGCGCGAAGAGATACATCGCCACGCCGCTGAAAAAGTAAAAGAACACCTCGTGACGCATCCGGTCCTTGTCCCAGCCAAAGAGGTACTCTCCGACCGACGCGATACGTTCCATGGGGTTCAGCAGCGCACCCGCGTTGTAGGAGAGTGAGGCGTACATCGGCATCCCGAGAAAGATGTAGGGATTCCAGAGGGCCACCGGACCCGGTTCAGTTCGCGCGATTTCCTCTGCGGCGTCATTCATCGCCTTCGCGGTCACAAGATCCATGGAGGGCGATATTTTGGAATCTCTCTCGATCACGGGGAAGAACAGCAGGAAGGTGATTACATACAGTGCCAGCAAAGCCAATACGTCCGCTCTCCAGTTTCCGGTGATCCGGCTCTTTGGAAAGCTCTGATCAGAACGATTTGCCATCGGGGACGGTCTCCATCTTCAGGGATCACTTCAGCGGGGAAGATCGCGTGAATCGAAACTGCCAATCGTTCAAACGCGCTCCTCGCTTTCCTCGACACCATGAACGCGCTCAAAGATCTGCTCGAGCAAGTCGCGAAGCCTGTCGCCGGTGATCCCCCGCTCGAGAAATTCTCCTCGGTAGGCGAGGGAGATCTGGCCGGTTTCTTCACTGACCACCACCACCGCGGCGTCGAACTCTTCGGTGACTCCGAGCGCCGCGCGGTGCCGTGTGCCGAGACTGGGATCGATGTTGGGATTTTCCGAGAGTGGCAGGATGCACCCCGCCGCCTCGATCAGATTGCCGTTGATCACCAGCGCGCCGTCGTGCAGCGGTGTACGCGGGTAAAAGATGCTTACAATCAGCTCCGACCGGGCGTCCGCCTGGATCTTCACACCCGTTTCAATGATCGAGCGCATCCCCATGTCCCGCTGCAGGACAAACAGGCCGCCGTACCGTTTCTGGGAGAGTTCCACGGCCGCCTTGCAGATTTCATCGATCACCCGCGTGGGTGCCACGCGGAAGAGGCGTCGCACGATCCTCGCCTGACCGAGTTGGATCAGCAGCCTCCGGAGTTCTGGCTGGAACAGGATCACAAACGCGATCACCCACACCTGCGCCACCGAACCCACCAGCCAGGACATCCCCTTCATCCCCAGCGCGCCGACCACAAAGCTGACAATCAGGATCAGCATCAACCCGAGGAACATCTGGGAACCGCGGGTACCGCGCATAATCTCGTACAGCTTGTAGAAGACGTACGAGACCAGCAGGATGTCGATCACGTCCATCAAGGTGACCGTCAAGAATCCGATGCGGAAGAGTTCCACGTCCTTCCTCGAAAGAATGCCGCCGGTGACAATGCGTGAAAGGTAAGGTAACAGGAGGGAGCAGAAAAGCGAATCATCGCAGCTCCTGTTCGGCTCACCCGTTGCCTTTACGGAGTCACATCAAAAAGGTCAGTCCCTCCTCCTTGGCGTCGGATTGAATTCAGCACCGTAATCGACGTCCAGCGCGTCGGGCGCGATCCGTGCTCCGCGACGCCAGGCCGCCGCGGCAGCTCGCGCCAGGGATTCCGCGGGCGCGAGCTCCTCACCCGTCGCCTTCCGCTCACCGAGGAATGCATCGATGGAGGCCCGCTCTTTCCGATACCCCTCCCCGAGAGGAATCACTGGGCCCTCCAGGGGAATATCCGGGATGTGCTCAACTGAAAAAACATCAATATCTGAAAGGGCTTCCGGGGTCTCCCCCCCGCGCATCCAACGGCCGCGAATTTCGCCGCGCGAGGCGATGGGAAGAGCCCAGACCACGCCCCCTTCCACCCCGGCCGCGAGGCGCTCATAGGCCGATACCGGGACGACAGGAATCCCGAACGCTTCCGCCAATCCCGCGGCAAACGCCACACCGACACGCAACCCGGTGAATCCTCCGGGACCGACGACAACAGCGACCGCATCAAATGTGTTCCAACGGTTCCGATCGAGCCAGGCGCGGACGCCTTCGCCCAACGCTTCATCGTGCGCCGTACCAGCCTGGGCGAAAGTTGGATCTACCGGCAACGCCTCCTCCACTCCCGCCCAGAGAGCACGAGCTCCTGAAGTGTCGATCGCGAGCAGCCTCACCGGTTTTTCTCCCGCGAGCAGAGAATGACAATGTCCCTGAGGCTGCTACTGTCCGTCTCCTCGTTGATGGCGAACTCAATCCGCCAGTCCGCCGTTCCCCACACGCCCCCCAGACGGTCCGCCCATTCGACGACGAGAATGCCGTGCTCACGGTAACCGGCAAGATTCAGGGCAATCAGCTCCTCCTCGTGAACGAGCCGATAGAGGTCGGCGTGGATGAGCGCCGGGTCAGTGGGATACTTCTGCATCAGCGTAAAGCTGGGGCTGCGGACGCGTCCGGAATAGCCCAACGCGCCGGCGAGACCACGAACGAAGGTGGTCTTGCCCGCTGCGAGCTCGCCAACCAGGGCGACGGCCTCCCCCATCCTGAGTTGCGCGGCAAGCCATCCGGCCAATTCACGCGTCTCCTCGGGACCGGCTGTTCGCTCTTTCCGCACCACCCTCCAGCTCACCTCAACCTCGCAGGTCACGGATTCCGCCAGCGCAGCGTCGCCACCGGCAGCGCCATCTCGTCGAGCGATACGCCGCCGTGCAGGAAACTGTCGTTGAACTTCTCGGCGAATTTGTGGAATCCCGTTGGATAGATGAAGTAGTTGTTCTCCCTGGCGAGCACCAGATCGGTGTTGATTGTGGGAGACGGGATTCCCCAGCTCTCGGGATTCTTGATCTTGATCGCATGCTTGGGGTCGACTTTCAGATTGCGGCCCAGCTTGAAGCGAAGGTTGGTGGTGGCCTCGCGATCGCCAATCACCTGCACCGGATTCTTCACACGAATGCTTCCGTGGTCGGTCGTCAGCACAATCGTCACACCCCGCTTGCCGAATGCCGTGATGATGTCCCGCAGGGGAGCGTGTTCGAACCAGGAACGGACAACGCTGCGGTAGGCGGCCTCGTCGGGAATCAGTGTCTGAATCACCTCTTCGGTGCTCCGGTGGTGGGCGACGATGTCCACGAAATTGAACACCATCGAAACCAGCGGTTGGTCGAAGTAATCCGAGACTTTCCTCGCGACACGCTGCGCTTCCTCCGGGTCGAGGATCTTCGCGTACTTCGGTTCCGGCGTAATCTGCAGCCCCTGTTTCGTCAGTTGACGGTCGAGCAACTGCCGTTCGAACCGGTTGACATTCAGCTCGTCCTCCCACTTCAACTGAGAGTACAAATCGGGATATTCCTCGGGAAAGTCACGGGGAAGAATGCCGCTGAAAATGCTGTTCCGGGAAAACGGTGTCGCCGTGGGCAGGATCGAGAAATAAAGATCCGTCTCAATGTCGAAATCGTCCTGGAGCATCGGCTCCAGCGCCAGCCAGTGATCGAGACGCAGGCAATCGAGCACAAGGAGAAGAACCGGCTCTTTTCGCGACACCAGGGGCGCCACCCATTCCCGTACGAGATCGTGGCTCAACGGAGGGCGGGCGTCACGGTCCACTTTCATCCAGCGTGGATATTCCGCCTCGATGTAGCGATGGAAGCGGCCGTTTGCCTCGAGGATCTGCTGATCCAGCAGGCTCAGCAACTCCGTGTTTCGGTCCGAAGAAAGATCGATTGCCCAGCGGCTGAGCCTCTGGTGCAGATCGAGCCAATCCTCCCAGCTCAGTCCCTCATTCAGCTCGTCGTTGATCCTGTTGAACTCGATGACATATTCCTGCGCGAGGCGCTGCTGGTTGATCTCCTTCGTTTCAAGCAGCCGCTTTAAGGCGGAGAGGATCTGGCTCGGGTTTACGGGTTTCGTCAGGTAATCGTCGATTCTGCGTCCGATCGCCTCCTCCATCAACGACTCTTCCTCGCTTTTTGTAATCATCACAACGGGGAGTGCTGGGCGGATTCGTTTGACCCGTTTGAGTGTGGCGATCCCATCGAGTCCGGTCATCTGTTCGTCGAGCAGCACGGCGTCAAAACGTTCGCGGGCCACCGAGCTGACAGCGTCCTCGCCCGATGCCACCGTTTTCACGGCATAGCCGCGCTTCTCAAGAAACAGGACATGTGGGCGCAGCATTTCTATTTCATCGTCCGCCCAGAGAATTCGGCGTTTCTGTGCCACGGTTTTAGTCAACTCCTTCCGTTTCCTTTTCCCAACTCGCGCACCCAGCGCTCCACCTGCTCATCGTCGATCAGCCCTCCCCGGTGCGCGAGGTCGGCGAGCGCCAGGGTCAAGGCGGCGTACAAACTGCGCAGATCCGGCGGCAAGGCCGCCAGGTGCGCCTTCACCGCGTCCAGATCGTCGCGGACAACCGGCCCGGTCATTGCCGCTTCCGGAGCGTGCGTCTCCAGACTGTCGGTCATCCCGGAAACAAGAGGCCAAAGGGTGCGAACGGCAGTTTCACGATCGGGAGCGATGCCTCGCAACCGATCCGCTCCCAGGTCGAGCAACAGCGGGAGAAAATTCGACGCCAAGACGGACGCGAGGTGATAGTCCGTTCGCCGATCTTCAGGGACATCGAGCATCCGGACGTTCAGCATCCGGCACAACGTCCTGGCGATGGGCAACGCTTCAGCGTCTGCCGTCACACCCGCGGTGATTCCCCGAAAACGCGTTTCGTCCGCGTCCGGTGGAAACGTCTGGACCGGGTGCCAGGCGAGCCGGGAAAATCCGACTGCCGCCAGAGTATCCAGCGGTTCGAGACCCAGTCTTCCCGAAAGGTGCATCGCCGTTGGATGCGCTTCCCCTTCGCTGCCACGCTCCTGACGCCGTTTTCGTTTCCGGGACGCTGCCCCCGCGCTCTCCGCGAGCACTCCCGCAACCTCCGAAATGCGGTCATCCGGCACGGCCACCACCAGCAGATCGACATCCGTGTCCACGTGCTCCGTCGGGAAAACCCGGAATCCATCGTCGACCGCCCGGGCCACGTGCCGACTGTCCGGGTGCTCGCCGATGTTGACGATCTTCGCCCCGGCGCCGTGAAGCGCTTTCGCAAGGGAACGCCCGACGCGGCCGTACCCGACGATCGTCACTCGCAGAAGGGACTCGGTCATCGGTTGATCTCCCGGACGGCAATCCCGTGGCGCTTCAACAGGGCGGTGGTCACACCGTCGCCTTCCGTCAGCTCTCCATCGCGCCACACCGTGCCGCACCCGCAGGAGGGGCTTCGACCTTTCAGGTACGCCAGTTCCGCCCCGTAGTATCGCGCCAGATCAAGGATTGTTTCCGCACCCCGCAGCAGGTTAGCCGTACGATCTTCTCCGTCCTCAACACCGAGCACCCGCGCCGTACCGTCGAGCACATCCCCGCCGTCACCCCCCGAGAGCTGAACGGCTGGACGGGGTGTGGGCAAGCCCCCGAACTGTTCCGGGCAGACAGGGATCACTTCGGTGTCTGATGCGAGTTCGTCGATTGTCTTCGCGCGGGCATGACCGCCGTCGAAACGGCAACGCACCCCGAGCAGACACGCCGAGACGAGAGCCCGTTTCGGTTGCTTGATCATGCCCGAAGATAAGGCTCAACGCCCCATCGAGGCGGCAACGAAACCGTCTCCGGCGAGGCGCAGGGGAATCACGAATACCGCCCCGGTGATTCCCCACGGGAGACTGATTTACACCATCTTTCCAAGGTTCATGCAATTCGGAAGGGAATCGACGATGAACCTGCCAACAGCGGCCCGTAAAATTCTCAAAGCCGCGCACATTGCCTCCGTCGGAATCACGGTTGGTGGACTTGTGGCGTTGCTCACTCTGCGAGCGATGAAGATGTCTGAGCGGTGGTGGCCTGCGGGCGCTGCCATCCTGGATGGCGTTTCCGTGCAACTGTTCGACCATCTGATTCAATTGGGCTTCTACGCTGTCCTGCTGACCGCGTTCCTGATGGCTCTCTACACGAAGTGGGGATTCTTCCAATTCTGGTGGGTGATCGGAAAATGGTTGCTGGCCGCTCTTCTTTTTATTCTCGCGGTGTATGTTCTCGCGCCGACTCTTTCAGGCATGTCCGCGTTGAGCGATACTCTCGCAGCTGGGGACGGAACAGGATGGAACAGCTATGCAGCCTTCGAGACCCGTGAGCTGATTATTCTTCTCGGAGCCTTTGTCGTCGCGGCGGGGCTTTTCCTGCTCTCCACGCTGAAACCCTGGGGCATGCGAAAAGGCGTGAATCCTGCCTCCGAAAAGTCGCCTCTGCGCAGACGCATCATCGTCAGTGCCCTGCTGCTGATCGTGGCCCTGATTCTCGTCTGGGGCAATGCGCAAATCGCTGCGATCCGCCGCCTGCCGGCCGCCCCCGTCGAAATCTCCAGCATCCCCGACGGGACCTATACAGGGTCTGCGTATCTCGGCTTTCCCTATCAGGTCGAGGTTACGGTTGCCGGGGGCAGAATCATCGACGCCAAGGCGCTGAAGAACCGGGACACCTTCTATTCGCGTCTTGCGGAGTTGACTTTGCGGAAAATGGTACGGGACAACCGTGTGGATGTCGACGCCGTCAGCGGCGCCACGACCACAGGGACAGCGCTTCGCGAAGCTGCAGAGAATGCATTTGCAAATGGTGGAACTGGGACTGCAAGAATTAAATAGCGTTCAACCTCAAGACTGCTTCGCTTCGTTCCCTCAAAGCTTCAACTTCTTGAACACCACCTCCGGGATGTGGCGCAGGACCAGCATGATCAGACGCCAGATGCCGGGTACGTACGCGACCTCGCGCTTCTTCTCGATCGCCCGTGCAATTCCTTTGGCCACGGTTTCCGGTGAGGAGGGCAGCGGCAGGTTTTCCATCCCGGCGGTCATCGGCGTCCGTGTCGGACCGGGTTTGATCGTCAGCACGTGGACGCCCGCAGGAGCCAGCCGTTGGCGAAGTCCCTGCATGAAAACCTGGAGCGCCGCCTTGTCAGCGCCGTAGAGGTAATTCGAAGCACGCCCCCGGTCGCCCGCGGGACTGCTGATCGCCACGATCGATCCGCTCTTCCGCTGTTCAAAACGGTTCGCCACGAGGCCGAGAAAGCCCATCGCGGAAACATAATTGATCTCGTGATGACGGGCGGCCTTCGCGCTGTCCGCAGCCAGTTCGTCCTGCGGCCACATCACCCCCACCGTCCAGACCACCCCGTCGAGCGCGCCCGCCTTTTTTTCGATGTCATCCAGCAGCGTCTGGTGTTTATTCCCATCCGTGGCGTCGAACAGGAATGTCGTCACCTCGATTCCGTAGCGGACCTGGAGATCCTTGGCGTTCTCCTTGAGGCGCTGCTCGGTCTCCGGCCGGTCCGCGAGAACGAGCCAGTGGCCTCGCGCCCCGAGCTCACGGGCCGTGGCGGACGCGATGCCCCCCGCCGCTCCGGCGATCAACCAGGTGCTCATACTCTCTCCTCCATTTTCAAGCGCCGCGACAGGTTGGACGAAAACCGCCACTGCGGATCGATTTCACGTTTCACCTTCAGCCACTCCTCGAAACGCGGATACATGTTTCGGAATGATTCCGGTTTCAGCCGGGCATCCTTGGCGAGATAGATCCTGCCCTTCGCTTCGAGCAGCAACGCATCCAACTCGTCGAGCACGCTATCAAGTTTCGCGGAGACTGGAATATCAAGGGCAATGGTCCATCCGGCCTTCGGGAAAGAAAGCAGCCCTTCCCCCTCCTCGCCGAAACGTTTCAGCACGACCAGTGACGGCAGCGTTCCAGCTTTCTGCAAGCGGATGAGGGTTTCACGGAGAACCTCCTCCGCCCCGTCGAAGGGAACCACGTACTGGTACTGGTAAAATCCACGCGGGCCATAGATGCGGTTCCAGTCCGAAGCCGCATCCAGAGGGTAGAAAAACGGCGTGTAAGGGACGATCCTCGTTTTTCCGCCGCGGGGAGCCATTTGCAGGCGCAGTGTATTGAAGGTACGAATCGATACGTTGTTGACGAACGAAAACGGCGGCACGGCGGGAACGGGCAGCGCTCGACCATCCCCGGCAACCAGCGGATCTCGCAGCGATTTCACCGGCAGATCGGTCAGTTTCGCGTGGCGCCCGAGTAGCACATGTCCCTGTCCAAGACGGGCGCCGGACGCTGCTGCGTCCATCCAGGCAACCGTGTACGGATGGGTGGCGTCCGAGACCGAAAGACGCTCCATCATCTCGCGCAGGTTTCCAACCCGGATCGACTCCTCGACGATGTAGGATGTCTCGATCTTCAGCAGATTCAGCGCCGCACGGTAAATCAAACCGGTCAATCCCATACCGCCGACCGTCGCGCGGAATAGCGCCTTGTTTCGCTTCGGTCCGCAGCGCACCAACTCGCCGTCCGCCGTGATCAACTCGATCCATTCGAGATGGGCTCCGATCGTGCCCGCCCGGTGGTGGTTCTTGCCGTGCACGTCACAGGCGATCGAACCACCGAGGGAAGGGAACGCCGTGCCGGGGGTAACGGGCAGAAACCAGCCGCGAGGAACCGCAAGACGGAGAATCTCGATCAACGTCATTCCCGCTTCGGCAATCAACAGGCCCTTCTGAACGTCGAAATCGGCCACGCGGTCGAGGCGGTCGAAGTGTACGGTCAGCCCCCCGTCGTTCATCGCGGCGTCGCCATAGGCACGTCCGCGCGCCCGTGCGATCCTGTGCTCCGGTTCCTTCATCCGCGCCGCGGACGAGAGAGCCTGCTGCCCTCCCGGCGAAAATCCGAGAGTCCATGCCCTGTCGTGCCGCCCCCATCCGGTCAGTCGCTCACGAGTCAACACCGGTTTCTGAGTTTTGGGCTTCGCTGCGGATCGACTGGGAGATAGTCGTTTTTTTACTCGCGTGACGTTCCGGGTCTTCGCCGACGATGTTTTTCCTCCCGCGGCCCCTGCGGAACGGCCCCGGCTCTTTCCAGCGGTTGGCTTTGCCTTCGCGGTGTTCTTTTTCGGCGCGCTTTTCTTGCGCGTGCGGTCATTCTTTTTCGCGATCATCTCTCTAAATCCGGCGTCGGCGCTGAGCGCCCTCGAAAGCTGTTCGGAAATCCACCAAAACTTCGGCGGTTTCCACGAGTCAATTGTTGTCTAAGATACATGCATCCGAAGTCGGCCGCTTCCTCCCCGCTCGCTTCAGCGCGTTCCGGGAATTGCGATCCAGCATCCATCGAAGTCAAGTCTGACCGTGGAAGATCCCATTCCCTGCGGCTCCACTTCCTTCGCGGCTGTCTCCTACGGTCACTTCGTCGCCCCAAGAACGCAACTATCTTTTGCAACATCAAATCTACTTTCGCCGGGGACTTCAAATGCGCCTGCAGTTGACCACTGTGCTGTTCCTGTTGCTTTTTCCGCTCGCCGGATTTTCGGCGACGGAGGACTCAACGACGGTGAGCCGCTTCCCCTGGGAATTCCTCGGCGCACCGTATGTCACTGTCGACCCCGATTTCGGCGTTGTCTTCGGCGTCGGTCTCGGTTTGCAGAAGCAGCCCTGGACATCGATGCTGATCCACGGAGCCGTCTCCTCGAAGAAGCAATCGGGAATGACGTTCAAAGGGGAAACCGGCAGCAGAACGATGACCTACGTATTCATCTTCCGTGAGTGGCTGAATCCGGCCGGGATCTACCCGGACGCGGGCGCGCTGCCGGATCCTGTGGCGGAAGCGCTGCTGCAGAGAATGGAAGTAAAACTGTCCGCGCTCCGCAGACTAACCTCCGACCTCGAAATCGGACCCGACATCTGGTTCGAGTTCGACCAGGGGATCGATCCCAGGACAACGGACGGAGATCCTCTGGACGTGAACACCTTTCCCCGGTTCCGATCGGGGTCCGTCGCAATGGCCGGAATCCGCGCGCGCTGGCGCACGACAAGTGCGACACGGCCCACCGACGGCGTCGTTCTCGACGGCGCTGTGCGGGCCGGGCGGGCGGACGGAGTCGAATACAACTCCCCCCGCACCACCGTCGCCGTAAACCTGTGGGCCGCCTACGCGAAACCGGTGACGGACAGGCTGCGTCTCTACGGGCGAATCCGCTTCGACATACAGAGCGAAGCACCCACCAGCGTTCGCTATTCCCTAGGCGGCGAGTCCACTCTCCGCGGGCAGTACTTCAACCGCGATTACGGACGCCGGCTGATCGCCGCTCGCTTCCAGGCACCCTGCCGTGTGGCGAGTGATGTCACCCTGTTCACCGACATCGCCCACGTCTTTCTGCCATTCTTCCCAACGTGGCATCTCGATCTGGAGCTCGCGCCTTTCGCCGATATTGGCGCCGTAGGCGACCCGGACTACGGCGGCTGGAAGCGCACTCGTGTGGGGTATGGGCTCGGTTTCCGTTTCGTCCTTCCACCGGAGCTGGTTTTCACCTTCGACCTTGGATTCACTCCCGGCGGCGCTGGACTGTTCTACTTCGACGCCGGAGAAACCCTCTGAGTCTTTGATGTTTCCCAGTAGAGTGGATTGTGCCCCGGTTGCGCCCGGGATGGGCACCGTTCCTTTTCATGCAGGTCGAGATGCCCATTCGGATCGCAACAAGCGTATCTTTACGCAACACTACAATCCGGAGTACGCCATGTCTCTCGGCAAGAAATTGCTGCTGGGGTTTTTCATCCCGGTGCTGATGCTGCTCGCATCAGGCGTCTGGTCCTGGGCACGTTTCCATCATCTTTCCAATCGCGTTCAGGCGATGCTCGTGGAAAACGATCAGAGCATCCAGGCGGCGCGTGAAATGACCGTGGCGCTGGAGCGGATGGACAGCGCCATGCTGCTGCGAATGATGGGCGAAACCGCCACCGCGGACACGCTCGACAGGAACGCGGTTGCCGTGTTCGACAGCTCGCTGAAGGTCGCGCTGAACAATATCACGATCCTCAGCGAACCCGCGATCCTGGATACCGTTCAACAGTACTATGGCGACTTCAGGACCATCGAAGCTGCTCTCCGTGATAACCGCCAGTTGAACGCCTATCAGCAGCAGGCGATGCCCGCGTTCCTTCGCACCAAGCATGCGATCGACCGGCTTCGACTGGTGAACCACCAGGAGATGTACGATCAGGCACTGAAGATCGCGGATCAGGCGTACCGGGCGACGCTGCCCGGAACGATTCTCGTGATCGCCGCGATCCTCTTCTCCCTGCTCTTCGCCTGGCTGTTGAGTGCGCACACCGTCAAGCCGCTCGGCAAGTTGCTGCACGCGGTCAAACTATGGCCTTCCACCGGTCATTACCGCCAGCCTGACATCCTGACGGGTGACGAGATCGAAGAGCTTGCGGAATCGCTCGAACTCGTCGAGCGCACCTTCACCGGGAGGGAAAGGCGGTGAGACCGACCGTTGTCGCGCGGTACGTCGGGTTGATCCTCCTGATCGGAGCCGTGGGGATGATGACCAGCGCTCTCGTCGGCTGGGCCATGGATGGGCAGGCTGCGGCTACTCTTGCCATCTCCGCTGTGCTCGTCGCCTGTTTCGGCGCCTTCCCAATGGTCTTCGTCCCCCGCGTGCGGGAGATGACACCCCGCGAGAGTCTTGCAACTGTGGCGCTCGGCTGGATCGCCATGTCCTTCGCCGGCACTCTTCCCTATCTGCTCTACGGCGCACCGTTCAATTTCATCAACGCACTTTTCGAGAGCGTCTCCGGTTTCACCACTACCGGATCGTCCATCCTGGTCAAAATCCAGGTACTCCCCGCGGGAATCTTATTCTGGCGAAGCATGACGCACTGGATCGGCGGCGTCGGGATCATCGTGCTCGCGCTGGCGATCTTCCCCTCCCTCTCCACCGTGGGCCACAGCCTGATGCGCGCGGAGGTTTCGCCTGTCGCCCTCGGACCCAAGGTTGCCCGTGCCCGTGAGGTCGCACGGGTCGTGCTTTTCGTGTACGTCGGATTGACTTTACTCGAGACGATTGCGCTGGTGATCGCAGGACTCTCTGCCTACGACGCATCGACCACCGCTTTCGGAACCATCGCGACGGGGGGATTCTCGGTGCGGGACGGATCCATCGCCTACTACCACAGCGTGGCCGTCGAGGTCATCGTCATCGTCTTCATGATCCTCTCGGGGACGAATTTCGCATTGCTTTACGGACTCGTGATCACCAAGGGACGTCCGCGGGGCGGGACGACAACCGCCTTCACCTATCTCAGTCTGCTTGCCATCGGCACCGTCGCGGTTACGCTCGATCTCCAGGCGAGGCTTCACATCGGGTGGGCAAACGCTTTGCGTTACGGGGCGTTTCAGGTCACGTCCATCGGTACCTCCAGCGGATTTGCCAGCGCGGATTCCTCGATCTGGCCGGGCGGTTCCCAGGCGATGCTGATGCTGTTGGCGCTGATCTGCGCTTCCGCCGGTTCCACGTCGGGGGGCATCAAGGTGGACCGCATCGTCCTGTTCGCCAAGCTTGTCCGCGCCCGGCTCTACACGCTGGGGCATCCGGAAGGCATCGCTCCGATCCGTCTCGAGGGACGGCGCATTCCCGAAGAGGCGGCGCGCGATGCGATGTTCTTCGTCGTCGCTTATCTCGCGGGTGTGCTCGTCGCTTCTCTGGCTGTCTCGTTGACCGGCGTCTCGCTCGTCGAGGCGGCCAGCGGGACCATCGCCTGCATGGGGAATGTCGGCCCCGGACTCGGCAAGGTAGGATCGATGGGGAACTACGCGTCGCTGCCCGATGTAGCCAAGCTGCTGCTCTCGGGCGTGATGATCACAGGCCGTCTCGAAATTTTCCCGATCCTGCTGCTCGCCAGCCGCAGGTTCTGGAGATAGTGTCGGGGAAATTAAAATGGGGACACTTTACTTTTAATTTCTAAGCCAACACTGCTGAGCATAAGCAATTCCAGTGAAATTAAAAGTAAAGTGTCCCCTTTTTAATTTCTGTATAATCTATCCTGTCCATCCAGTCTCAAGCTGTCGTCACCCGTTTCCGTCCGCTCCCCGCACGTCGATGATCCGCAGCTGCAGGTACACCGAGCCCATCCACTCGTTCTCTTCGATCGTGTACACAAT
This sequence comes from uncultured bacterium, assembly GCA_964538455.1. GTDB lineage: Bacteria > Electryoneota > Electryoneia > Electryoneales > Electryoneaceae > JAZDLX01. The sequence continues at coordinate 16,080 of CAZIDZ010000002.1, read as the reverse complement.
CTGGTTCGCCGGACGGTTGGGGTCCATGCGCTGGATACGTTCCCCGAGGTTGAATCCGATGCAGTCAAGCAGCCCGTTGTTCGTGCGGACTTTGAACTTCAAGTGATTCGACCCGACCACGCGAGGATACCCCGAGAGCGAAACATTGCGGCTGACAAAGATCGGAAGCGGATTGGACGGGCCGAACGGCGAGAACTGCTTGAGTTGGCTCAACAGGTCGTCGTCGATCTCGTTGACATCGAGCTCCGCGTCGATATTCAGTTTCGGAACAAGGTCTTTTTCCGAAATCATCGAGGCGGCGACCTCGTTTAGACGCTGTCTGAACTTTTCGATGTTCTCCGCCGGGAGCGAGAGGCCTGCGGCGTAGGTATGTCCGCCGAATTGTTCGAGCAGGTCGCTGCACTTCCCCAGCGCTTCGTAGATGTCGAATCCGGGAATCGAGCGCGCCGACCCCTTGCCCATCCCGTCCTCGATGGAGATCATCACCGTCGGCCGGTAGTAGCGTTCGATCAGCCTGCTGGCGACGATGCCGATCACTCCTCCGTGCCAGGATTCCCGGGCGAGCACCAGTGCGCGGTCTCGCAACGGATCGAAGCTCTCCTCGACCTCGGCGATCGCCTCCTCGAGGGTTGTGGTGTCAATCCGGCGGCGTTCCTGGTTTTCGTGTTCCAGTTCCTGGGAGAGGTGCCGTGCCCGTTGCTCGTTCGAGGTGATCATCAGGTCCACCGCACGGTTGGCGCTGCCGAGACGGCCCACGGCGTTGATCCTCGGAGCGAGACCGTAGATGATCTGCCCGACATCGGTCCGGCCCAGGCGCAGGCGGGCGGTTTCGATCAACGCGCGGATGCCGATTTGCGGATCGCGGTTGAGCTTCTCGAGTCCCATGCGAACGAAGATTCGGTTCTCGTCGATCAGCGGAACGATATCCGCCGCGGTGCCGACTGCCACCAGATCGAGGTATTTCTCCAGGTAGGAGTGATCCAGGTTCAGCGTCACTGCTACACCCTGCGCCACCTTGTAGGCAACTCCCACGCCGGCGAGATCCCCAAAGGGATAGGTACTGTCCGTTCGCTTCGGATTGATCACCGCAAGCGCCTTGGGAATCGAATCGCTCGGCTGGTGATGGTCCGAGACGATGACATCAAGACCGAGCTCGGTGGCGCGGGAGACCTCGTCGATTGCGGTAATTCCGCAGTCGACCGTAACGATCAGCCTCGCCCCCTCGCGGGCGGCAGTTTCGATGCCCTCGACCGAGAGGCCGTACCCTTCGGATTGCCGGTCGGGGATGTAGTAGCGAACGTCCCCTCCCAGGTCACGGAAAAAGAGGTACAGCAGGCTGGCGGAAGTGATGCCGTCCACGTCGTAATCGCCGAAGACAAAGATTTTTTCCCGCCTTGTCAGCGCCGCGGTAATGCGATCGACGGCATCACGCATGTCCCTGAAGAGGAATGGATCGTGAAGTGCGTTGCGATCGGGTTTGAAGAATTCTCGGGCCGCGGCCACGCTGGTGATTCCCCGCTGCAACAGCAAGCGGGCGATCACTGCGCGAACCCCGGCCTCCTTCGCAAAATCTTCAACGCTACGTCCTTCTTCTCGGGTAACAAGCTCCCATTGCTTTTCCATGCACTTCTTCTATGTGGTTTTACGTGACAATCATTCCTGGGATCCGCAACGCAACGAGGCAGCCTGTAAGCCGAATTCTGTATCCCGACGAATCGGGACGACGGTCATTGATCTGGGCCGAATCTTGCGATCCGGCTCAAGCGGCCTACCCACGGGTATCGTTTTCCGGGACGGGCCGCCCCGGGGACCTGACGCACGGACTAATGTCCGCCGTTTCACGCCTCTCCCCGCCTATTTGACCTTGCTCCGGATGGGGTTTACCGTGCCGCGTCCGTTGCCGTCCGCGCGGTGGGCTCTTACCCCGCCGTTTCACCCTTGCCTGTGATCCGTCTTGCGACCGATCCATCGGCGGTCTGTTCTCTGTGGCACTTTCCGTCGTCTTGCGACGCCCGGCTGTTAGCCGGCATCCTGCCCTGGGGAGTTCGGACTTTCCTCCCTTCCCACCGTGAAGCGGGAAAGGCGACCGTCCGGCTGCCTCGCTGCGTTTCGGATCGAAACGCCTGGTGGCCACGATCGGCCCAATCGATTCGCCGAAGCGATGTGAAGGAAAAGCTGTGGGTTATTTCGCCGCGCCGAGGTATTCTTCCTCGGGCAACAGGATGACGCCGCATGACTCGCAGAGGATAACGTCTTCCGTTTTGCGGATCTCCGCCTGGCGTTGAGGAGGCACAACCGCGAAACAAGCCCCGCAGGCGCCTGCGTAAAGGCGGGCGGAACCGACCTGGCGCAGGTTGCGAATACGCTCATAGTGGGCGACGATCGGTTTCTTGATCTGTACGATCAGTTTTTCCCGCTCCGAGTGGAGATGGTTCTCTTCCTCCTCGGATTCGCCCTGCTTGCTGCCAAGCTCGCCCTGGCGCTCCTTCAGCTCGTTGTTCATCTCCTCGAGACGTGCGTTGAACTCCTCGATCTGGCCGCCGAGAGTCTCCTCTTCCTCCTTCAGGGCCTCCTGGCTGCTCCCGACTGACTCAATCTGGCCACGAAGGTGGTCAATCTCCTGGTTGATCGCGTCGTACTCACGGTTTGTGGTCACCGTGTAAAGCTGCTCCTTGTACTTCTCAAGCTTCACACGCGTAAGCTGAATCTGACCGTCATTGGACCGTTGCTGTTTGGAGATGTCCGCAAGACGTTGTTCGAGTTCCTTCTCCTCTTCCTCTTTTTTCTCGATCTCGCCTTGCAACTTTTTCACCAATGCCGGCAAATCACCCTTTTCCAGCTCCAAATCCCTCAGCTGGGCATCCACTTCCTGGAGTCGCGCCACCATCTCCAGCTCCCGGCGAACGTCAATAGCCGTCATCCGATGCTTCCTTCACTGTGGGCCGAATGGCCTGATATAAAAGATCGTGCCAAGCCGGGATAGCGCAGCACGATCATCAATGTCCTTGAGGACGCAACACGCCGGACCCCGCCTGAGGACCGGCGGACAGGGCAGGAAACAAGATCACCGTGCCTCCTTTCGCTTCGTCCGCCCGCGTATTGCCTGATTTTCCACGGCAGAACATTTCCCTGCTTCTCCCCCTGGAATTCACGAAAATCGCGCCTGCAAGTTCCACGTCTCAATCCAGGTGGTGGGCCCACCAGGATTCGAACCTGGGACCAACGGATTATGAGTCCGCGGCTCTAACCACTGAGCTATGGGCCCGGTAGCGAATGCTGGCTGGCTTGCCGCCTAAGGCGGCAACCCAGAAAGTAAAGGAATGACCGGGGCAGAGCAAGGCTTATGAATTCGTCGGCTCCCCCACAAGCTTTTTCAACTCGTTTTCAAGAAGTCCTTCCCCCTCCCGCCAGCGCCACTCCGTTTCGAGTACGAATACTTCCACGTCGCCCGGCTTGGCGCGAGGCCATTTCACCGCGTCTTTCATCGTGATCAGCACGAATTCGGACTGCCGGTCACGGGCCTTTTTCATCAACCGGTCTACCTCCTGCCGTGGAATCGCCGCGTGATCCGGCCAGGTGCTGTACAGCGCTGCCGTGGCGCCCAGCGCTTCCACGGAATCGAAAAACCGTCTTGGACGGGCAATCCCCGCCGCAAGAGCCACCCTTCTGCCCTTCAATGTGGACGCCGGCAGCCGCTTGTCCTCCTGTAATGATTTCAGGAAGGCCGGTTCGATCGCTCCCCTCGCCAGGGGCACATCGATGTACTCACTCACTTTTTTTCGCAGCTCGGCGACAACCGGTTCGGGTGCGTGGCCGGTGAGTAGCACAAGCTGAGCGCGCTTCAGGGCGGAGAAACCTTCACGCATCCTACCCGCGGGCAGGGGTCGCCAGTGCCAGGACGGCGTGGAGGCGTCCAGCAGCACCACGTCCAGATCGCGGCCGGCGCCCCGGTGTTGAAAACCGTCGTCGAGCACCACCACCGTAGCCCCAAGCTGCTCTGCCGCGTACCGGATCCCTGCTGCTCGTCTTTCCGCCACGATTACCGGCACATCCGGCGCCGCCTTCGCCAGCATCACCGGTTCGTCGCCCCCCTCCCGGGGAGCTGCGACATGGCCGCTCCCGTCCGAAACGACCACCAGACCCTTTGTCTTCCGCTTGTACCCACGGCTGACGATCGCGGGCTTGCTGTTGGGTGCGATCGTTTTCAGCTTGCGGATCACCTCGAGAACGGCAGGGGATTTTCCGCTGCCCCCCACCGTCAAGTTGCCCACGGACACCACAGGAACCGGAGAGCGAACAGCCCGTTTGATTCCGGCGTCGTACAGCGCCCCGCGAAGCTTCGCCCCGAGAGACCAGAGCGCGGAAATCGGCGAAAGCAATCCCGGCTTGACCCCCTCGCGCCACACCAGCCCGTCCGCCTGCTCGCGCAGGGAGATCATCCTCCGTTTCAGTTCGAGCCGCCATTTCTCCAGGTCGTCGGCCTTCTCCTCCGCAGGGATTGTCATCGGCTCACCGACGATCACTACGCCGCGGGAGAAGGGCCAGGGGACCTGGAAACGGTCCCAGGAGCGTTCAAACTCCCAGGCTGGAGCGGCCGCGCCGATCAGCGGCACAATCGGGATTCCCGCGGCCTTGGCGATCGCAACCGTCCCGAGCTTGGGGTCTTCGCGGGGACCGGTGGGACCGTCTACCATGTTGGCCACCACGGAGGATTTTGCGACACGGATCATTCCGCGCAGCCCCGCAGCCGCACTCTCCCGACTCGAACCTCGCACCGTCTTGTATCCCAGCTTTTGGACGAGACTGGTGATGATCTCTCCATCCCTGCTGGGAGAGGTCAAGCCGGTGATGCCGCGTTTACGGTGGGTATACAGCGGGACCACCATCCTTCCGTGCAGCACCGCCAGGATCCAGTTGCTCTTCGTCGCTTCGAGCTCGCGTTCGCGCTCTTCCCCAACGACGCGAATCCGCATCAAGGAGCCAAGTGCGAGGATCACTCGCGAACCCAAATACCCCAGCACCGACGGCAGCAGACGGTCCTTGTTCGGAGGTTCACTCACTGTTCGCCCCCAAAACGGTCCACCATCCACGCAGCGAGACGCTTCGCCATGCCCGGTTTTCCCAGTTGTGAAGACACTTCCCGCAAACCCTCGATGACTTCGGAGCGCTTTGGCCCCGCCCAGATCGCCAGCAGATCGCCCGCGAGGATGTCCCCGCGCGCTTCGTTCTGAAGACGTTCGCGCACCACCTCACGCCCAGCGAGCACATTGACCATGGCGATATGCCGGACCCCCCGAACCAGCAACTTTGCGAGGCGGAAAGTGAGCGGCGACACCCTGTAAACGACGACATATGGTGTCCCGACCAGGGCCGCTTCGATTGTCGATGTCCCGGATTTGACAAGCGCCACGCGGCTCACCGCGAGGGCGTCGTACGTAGCGCCCTCGACAATATCCGCTCCTTCGAAACCATTGAGATGACGCTCAAGCTGTTCGCGCGATACCGTTCCCGCCCGCGCGACCAGAGCACGGATCTTTTCCTCCCGGGTCGTACGAAGCTCCCGGATCGCGGCGAGCTGCTGTGGGAGCAAGCGCTCCACTTCATGCGCCCGGCTGCCGGGAAGAACAGCAACCGCCTCCTCGTCGGTGGCAAGCTTGAATTTCGTTCGCAGCTTTTCCGCATCCCCCGAGCCAGTGACTTCCCCAACGAGCGGGTGGCCGAAAAAGACCGTCTCGAGGCCGTATTTCCTGTACACGTCCACTTCGAAGGGAAACAGCACCGCCATCGCATCGACAAGTTTCGCGATACCCTTCGCCCGTCCCTTCCGCCACGCCCAGACCTGCGGGCTGACATAGTAGAACAGCGTGACTTGACGCCCGAAACGTTTGCGGAGCTTTTTCGCGAGCCTGAGGTTGAAATCCGGAAAATCGACGAAAACCACGAGCTCGCATTTCCGCTGCGAAATTTCGTCCAGGAGATGCTGTTGCAGTCTGAGCAGCTGCGGCAGATGGCGAACCACTTCAGTGAATCCCATCAGGGAGGCTTCCGAAAGGTCGGCCGTGAGTTCGCATCCCGCTTCACGCATCGCGTCCCCGCCCATCCCGGCGTGCTTCCAGCCGGGTGCGGCTTTTCGCAGCTCACGTATCAGGTGCGCGGCGTGACGGTCTCCGCTGCTCTCTCCGGCCACCCAGAAAACGTTCATCTAGAGAATTCCCCGCGAACGAACCGGCGCGAAATGGGCTTTCACAAAGTTCGCGATTTCCGGCCGCCGCTCGCGCAGCAGACGCTCCAGGTCGTGCACCGCGGGAGAGCCGCTGCCGGGATGCACCGGCCAGCCGAGGGTTTCGCCGATTTTCGCTATGGCACGGTTGAAACGATCCCGGGCGAGGATCGAGGCAGCCGCCACCGCCACGTTCGATTCACCGCCCGGCCGTTGAATAACACGGATTCCTGTGATATTTCCACGGATTCCTGTGATATTTCCTAGGAGCCGTTCTACACGGTCCCGGGACGAAAACCGGTCCACAACGGCGGCTTCCGGCTTGTGTTTGCTTTCCGCAAGTTCAGCAATAACTTTGGCATGCGCCCAACCGAGGATACCATTAATTCCACCCCGACGTTGGAAATCGCGGTACATTTCGTTGTAGCGTTTCGATCCAATCTCGACAATCGAGAAACGGTCCGGCCAGCGTTTCCGAATCTCCCCGGCAAGCCTTCGTATCATCTGATTTTTCAATTCCTTGGAATCCTTCACACCCATTTTCGCCAGTTCGAGGGCAACCGCTTTATCGCTGATGAATCCGGCGGCGACAAGCGGGCCGAAAAGATCTCCTTTGCCCGCCTCATCCGTGCCAATCCAGACCTTCAGCTTCAATTCGGAGGATGTTGCCGCGTGTTCGCCGTTTTTGTGCGGGGCGGCGGCGTTTTTTTCGCCGATCTGTTCATAGACGGCATCCGCGAGCAGGCGAGCCACCGATTTATCACCATTGCTGTTGGCGACCCAGGAAAATCTATGTTTTTTCTTTGAAAAATAAAGGTTTCCTATGGCTCTTGGGCCGCCGGTGTCGAGAGAGAGTTTGACCCCGTACTCGATCGGTTCGATCTCGAGCAACCACCCTTCAGACTCAAACCGGGCCTTCAGGCGGTCGATCACGTGCTGCAGTTCAGGTTCGATGCGCATGGGCGCAAGATGCGAGAGAACATGATCCTGTGCAAGGGACTTCAGTTCGATTTACCCGCCGTAGCCAGCCGAGCCGGGCAACTAAAATGCATGAAACGAAATTGAGAATTTCAAGAGAGAAACGGATTCGAGCTACACACCCACTATTCCCCAAGCGGAAAATTGTATGTAAACTACCTGCAGGAACACGGTATGCAGCTGTGCGGGATTCCTGATTGGCGACATCGACGCATGAAAGCGTCTCCGGCGAAACAATAAGACAGGGGGAGGGATCATGGACATACGAAAACTGCCGTTGATCACCCTTGCGGCGCTGTTTCTTTCAACTCCCACCTTTGCAGTCGAGAGTCAGCGCCCTCACGTCAGCCTCGGCGGCTCGTTCGGCATCCTGCTGACGCATCAGACCCACCCGGGCACATACTCCTACCAAGAGACATCGCCGAGCATGTGGAATCTCGACGGCGAGTTGACGTTTGACGGCAAACGAAATTTCCTCATCTCGCTGACTTTTGGTTTCGACCGCATCCAGCGCAGATTTAATGGCAAAGCATCCTTGGAACCGTGGTACTCAGCGACCGATTTGCATTGGACGGAAAGCATCTTCCGGGTTGGACTGCGGGGGTCTTACAAACTTGCGATGCACAGCCGTCTCTGGCTTGGCTGCGGGATCGCCGAAAGCCGCGAGCTCAGGGTGAACAGCCGTGACGAGGAATTTCAAATCCAAAGGAGGCATACCGGTCTGTTCGCCGAAGCGGGATTCGGATACCGGCCTTTCAGCCATCTGGAGATTTATTCGCAGTACCAGTTGCTCAAGCTGAACAACGTTGAGGAAGAGCTATCGGGCGAACCTGTGTTGTGGTTGCAGGCCTACAGCTTTCCGCCGCCTTCCGCACCAGACAAGGGCGGCATGCGAAATGTCAACCTGGGGGTCAGGCTGATTTTCTGAATTGAGAATGATCGCTGGATTCAAGAATCCGGGCTACTGAACTGGATCCTCCGGTCAAGCCGGGGGATGACATTTTGATGAGGGACGTTGTGAAATCCGGGTGGGCAATCCACCGATGGGCGGACAGGACCACCCGGGCCACCCGTCTGACGGAACAAAGAAAACATCAAAATGGATTCCCGCCTTCGCGGGAATGACATAGTGATGGAAGATGAGCATGTTCATTATGAAACCCGGGACTGAAGTCCCGGGCCACCCGACCGGGCCACACATCGGTTAATAGCAATGACACGATCAGCGAGAATTATGAAACCCGGGTAGTGCCAAACTGACGGCACAACCCGGGCCACCCCGTCTGTGAACGAGGAACAGAGAAAAGAAAACGACATATTGGAAACCCGGCCATCAAGCTGGCCGGGCCACACTACCTCGATATTGGAAACGATTAACGTAACACTGAAGCAGGTTCAATCAACCTCCAACTGATAAATCCTCCTTCCGCCGGCGGGTAGGCAGAAAACTTCCTCCAGGCCATCTCCGTCCGCATCACCCATGTCGATCCCGCTCAACGCTTCGAGTTCGCTGCTAACAGCCGTTTTTATCCAACTGGCACCATTCCACTTTATCTGATAGACGCAACCGTCCTCGTTTGCCCCATAGATTTCAGGCGAACCATCCCCGTTCGCATCTCCAATGGAAACATCATTATAGGAAGGAAATGGGGGTATACTCGGCGCCTGGCGTGTAATGGTTCCCAAGAATTCCTCAATACCCCACCGACTACCCGTCCAGATGAATTTGCTGATGTAGTAATCGGTGCAATAGACATCATCCTGGACGTAAGCACGATGAGAACATGCATAGGGTTCGGACGCGCCATCCCCGTCCCCATCCCCTATTGCCAACGCTCCACCATACCCCACATCCGTCACTGTCCATTCGGAGCCCGACCAGGTGAATTGATATAAGCTGCCATCGGTGTATGCACCATACACTTCCGCCAAACCGTTCCCGTTGCCATCGCCCACTTCAATTACTGAAACTCCATCCACGCTTAGTCCGAGAGAATCTACCGGTGATTTGACCCACTCCGTATCCGACCAGATGAACTGATAGATGTAATTATCGCCACTGCCTCCATAGACCTCGGGCACACCATCACCATTGCCATCTCCAACGGCCACAGCAGCCATGACTCCCCGGCCTGAACCGACATCCGTTTTCTCCCATGAAGAACCGTTCCATTTAAACTGGTAGAGATGAAAGTCATGGGTCGCAACGTAGACTTCCGCCACTCCATCTCCATCTCCGTCTCCTACAGCTACATCGTTGATTCTGTTTTCGCAGGAGCCGATTTCCTCCCTGTCCCACCCGGAACCGGTCCACTCGAATTGATAGACGGAATACGCATTGTCGCTGGCATAGAGATCAAGTGAACCATTCCCATCTCCGTCACCGACGGCGATATTGATTATGGAACCCTCTCCGGCTCCAACGTAGGTTAGCACCCAATGCTCGCTCTCCGGCCCCGTGGTGGACTTCGATTTCTCTTCACAACCAACAAGAAACAGGACAACAAGAGGAATTAGGGCGGGCAATAGACGATCGATTCGCATCATCGCTACCTCCTCTGATGAAGCAACCGATCCCGGCAGCAGGACTGCGATCACAGTCAACCCGTCTGCCCTGAGATGATGTTTCTTGTGGCCAGTCAAGAATGCTTAAGCGACGCAGGCCGTCCAGCCGCGCAGGAATTACAGTCCGGACTCCCAGTCCGGTCGAAAGAACCTGAAGGGCATTCCAAGCTACCCAGCGAAACAACCCGCCGCAACCCGCCGCCGAGCACATTATTTGGCATTCTATTCTCCTTCACAAAGATCTCGATAGAAAGCCGCCTTGACCGGTTCGTGCAGACGACCTACCTTCTCCCCGCTTCCGGCACTCGGCCTCCACGAGGGACAGGAGTGGAGGACTCGGAGAGATTCCGGGAACCCTTTGCCTTTTCAATCGTTATCTGGACTGAATACCAAGACGTATCCTACACCAACAGGGGTCTTCCGATGATTCGGATTGAGAATCTGAAGAAGTATTACGGTTCTTTCCCCGCGGTGGACGGGATCACCTTCGAGGTCAAAGCCGGTGAAATTCTGGGGTTTCTCGGCCCCAATGGCGCGGGCAAAACGACCACGATGAAGGTGATCACCGGGTATTATCCCCCCACCGAGGGGAGTGTGAACATCGACGGCCACGATGTGGTCACCGATAGTCTTACCACCCGTGGCCTGATCGGCTATCTCCCGGAATCCAACCCGCTGTACACCGAACTGACCGTCCGTGAGTACCTCGAGCATATTGCGGAACTGCGGCAGATCGACAAGGAAAAGCGCGCGGAACGAATTCCGGAGATCACTGAGTTGACTGGACTTTCCGACCGGCTCGAACAGCCGATTCACGAGCTTTCCAAGGGCTACCGCCAGCGGGTGGGCCTCGCCCAGGCGATGCTGCACAACCCGAAGATATTGATCCTCGACGAGCCGACGATCGGCCTCGATCCGAACCAGATCGTCGAGATCCGCAGCCTGATCAAGAAAATCGGCCGGGAGAAGACGGTGATCCTTTCGACACACATTCTCCCGGAAGTGCAGGCGACCTGCGACCGCGTGGTGATCATCAACCGCGGGCTGCTGGTTGCGGACGGCACCCCCGAGGAGCTGCAGCACAAATTCCGCGGGCAGCCAGTGATTGACCTCGAGGTCAAGTTCGGCGGGAAGGAAGACGGGGGGGTCGAGGCGATCAAGAAGATCGCCGGGGTGTCCTCAGTGGAACGGCTTTCCGCTCTTGATTCCGGCGCGATCGCACTGCGGGTTGTCACCGACATCGAGACGGATCCCCGCGAGGAGCTGTTCAAACTGTGTGTCCGGCAGAAATGGATCCTGCTCGGGATGAACCGCGAAGTGCAGAGCCTCGAGAACATCTTCGCCCAGCTGACAACCGGTGACGCTCAGCACGCGAGCGGGGAGGAGGCCGCATGAACTGGTCGATTGTTTCCGCGATCTGGCGCAGGGAAATGAAGAGCTATTTCGGCAGTCCGGCAGCGTACATCGTGCTCGCGGTGTTCCTGACGATCACGGGCTGGATCTTCACCCTGAACCTGTTCAAGGAAAACACGGCGTCGCTGCGCAGTGTTTTCGACCTGCTTCCCTTCCTGCTGGTGATTTTCGCCCCTGCGATCAGCATGCGGCTGATCAGCGAGGAGCGTCGCAGCGGAACGATGGAGCTTCTGGTGACGATGCCGGTGCGCGATTTCGACGTTGTCGCCGGCAAGTGGCTCGCGGCAGTGACCCTGTGGGCGGTCGCGCTGGTGTTGACCTTCAGCTATCCGTTCACGATTTCGATGCTTGGCGACGCGGACGGCGGCAGCATCGCGGCAGGATATTTCGGCCTGCTGCTGCTGGGCGGCACGTATCTGTCAATCGGCGTTCTCGGCAGCGCCCTGACTGACAGCCAGATTGTCGCCTTCATTCTCTCGTTTCTGATCAGCGGCGTGCTGGCGATCCTCTCGATGGTCACCCCGCTGATCCCGGGAGCGCTGGCGGATGTCGTGCAGTACCTCTCGACGACCTACCACTTCGAGAACATCGCCCGCGGCGTGATCGACAGCCGAAACGTGATCTATTACCTGAGTGTCATTTTCCTGAGCCTGCTGCTGGCAAGCCGCGCGACACTGCAACGAAAGTTCCTCTGAGGGAGCCGAGCGATGAAACGAACGAGCATTCTATCGACTGTCGGCATCCTGCTGATCGTGGCGGTGCTGGTGCTGGTGAACCTGATCGCCAACTCCGCTTTCGTGCGGCTGGATCTGACCGACGGCAAGATTTATAGCCTGTCGAAAGCCTCGAAGAAGGTTGTCGGCAGCCTGGACGAACCGCTGACGGTGAAGGTGTACGCGAGCAAGAACCTCTCGCCCCAGCTGAACGACGTAAAACGATACCTCAACGACCTTCTCTCCGATTACCGAACGTACGGGCACGGCAAATTTCGCTATGCGTTCATCGATCCGGGTTCGGACGAAAAGCTCGAAAAAGAAGCCCAACGCTACCGTATTCCTCCATTCCAGGAAAACGTCTGGAACAAGGACAAGCTTGAGCTGAAGCGTGTCTACCTCGGCCTCGTGATGCTGTACAAGGACAAGCAGCAGGCCATTTCCACGATTCAGTCGACCAACGCGCTGGAATACAACATCACCTCGATCATCAAGCGAATGACCCATCAGCAGGATCGCACGGTGGGATTTGTCACCGGCCACGGCGAGCCGACGATTGACAAGGACATGGGCCAGCTCTCGCAACTGCTGCGCAGCAATTACCAGGTGGAGACGGTGGACCTGACAGCGGGGATTCCCGATGCCGGCAAATACGACGCGCTGCTGCTGGTCGCCCCGACCACCGAGGTTCCTGACAGCCATCTCGTACTGCTCGACCAGTACCTGATGCAGGGAGGCGGGCTCGGCATTTTCTTCAGCCCGGTCAATACGGACCTGCAGCGAGGGTACGCAGTCCCCCGCGGCTTCACACTCGGCCGCCTGACCGCCCCCTACGGCGTTGCGATCATGGCGAACCTCGTGGCCGATCAGAACGCGAACATGATCAACATCCAGGAGCGCAGAGGTTTCTTCACGATTCAGAACACGATCAGCTACCCCTTCTTCCCCAACATCTCGCTGTTCACCAAGGACCAGCCGATTGTGTCCAACCTCGACCTGGTCAGCCTTTTCTTCGCCTCACAAATCGACACTTCGCTCCGCTCCAAGGACGTCCATACGACGATCACACCGCTGATGATGTCAAGCGACCGTTCGATGGTGCAGGTGCGGCGGTTCAACATCAATGTCGACAACAAGTGGACGCCGGGCCAGTTTACGGATTCCTCGCGGGTGCTCGCGGTGGCAGTAGATGGACCCTTCCTCAGCGCGTGGAAAGACCGTCCGGTTCAGGCCACCTGGGCGGTGAAGAAGGATTCGCTGCTCAAGGAATCGCTTCCAGGAGCGCGGATGGTGGTCGTCGGCGACGGCAATTTCATGCGTGACGCCTATATGACCACTCCGGCCAACCTTTACTTCGTGCTCAACACGGTGGACTGGCTCGCCGGGGACACAGACCTGATCCAGTTGCGTTCCCGCGAGGTGGCGATGCGTCCGCTCGCGGAAATCAGCGACAGCCAGCGTTCCGTGTGGAAATACTTCAACTGGTTCGCGCCGCCACTCGTCTCGATTCTGATCGGTATCGTGTACTGGCAACTGCGACGCCGCCGTCGCAACCGGGAGGCATGAGATGAACACGCGTCAACTGATCTGGCTTGCCGGAGCGGTGATCGTGCTCGGGATCCTCTATTTCGTCGTGCGGAGCACCAGCATCCCGATCGCGCAGGAGACCACCCTCCCGCAGGTGGACACCGCCGATGTTGCGGCGATCACCACGATCGACAAGAACGACACGGTCCGGCTCGAACGGACGGACAATGGGTGGAAACTGACCCAGCCGGTCGATTGGCCCGCGAACCACATCTATGTCAAGCAGGCGTTGCGGCAGATCGCGGAAATGCAGATCGAATCGGAGGTGACCTCCAACCCGGACCGTTTCGAGGAGTACGGCGTGGACGGGAGCGGACTGCAGGTAACGCTCGACACCGGCAAGAAGACGGTGAACCTGGTTCTCGGCAACCCGCACTCGGGCAGCAGCAACTCCTACGCCCGGCTCGCGGAAGACAGCACGATATACCAGGTGCGGGGCAATCCCAAAGCCACCTTCTCGCGCAAGGCCGATCTCTGGCGGGACCGCTCCATCGTGACGATTCCCGGGGACCAGATTGTCCGTTTTGCAATGCCTGGGCTGGAGATGCGGCGCAGCCAGGGGCAGCCCTGGCAGCTCACTTTCCCCGTCGCCAACGATTCCGTGGACTCCCCGGTTCTGGACCGGCGCTTCGACAGCGTGGCACGCCTTTCCGCCACGGGCTTCGTTCCGGACGACGAAGCGGCAAAAATCGACTGGAAACGCTCCAAGGACTTTCTTGAAGTGGAGTCTGTGAACGGGGTTACCCAGCGAATCCACTTCATGAAGGCGGACGAGAACCGCTTCTACGCCAAGCGCAACGATGAACCGACGATCTTCTTTGTGCCGAAGACCACACACGACCGAATCGTCGTCGACATGCGCAAGGAGATCCTTGCCAAGAAGGACGAGAAAAAGAAGAGCTGATCCCGGCCCCACGCTTGACTTTTCGCCCCGTGAACGGTTTCGCGGGGCGTTTTTCTTGTCCCGGCCGCCGCCGCCATCTCGCGGGGACCTTGGAACCCTACGCGGGCTCCGCTATATTTCCGGCGACTGTGCAGCGGAGTGCGCACTATCACGAAAATCGCCTGCGAGCGATTGCACCAGCGGGAGTGGGGAGGCCATGGAGAAGCCCCGAGTTGCGATCTACCCGGGAACGTTCGATCCGATCACCTACGGGCACATCGACATCCTCACGCGCTGCCTCGATATTTTCGACAGGGTGATCGTAGCGCTCGCGAAAAATCCCGCGAAGGAGCCGCTATTCTCCCTCGAGGAGCGGCTGGCGATGGTTCGCGAGGTGATCGACGAGAACGACTTCGACGGCAGAATCACTGTCGAGGTGCTGGAAGGATTGGCGGTCGAAGGTGCGGAAAAGTTCGGAGCGATTGCGCTTGTTCGCGGACTGCGGGCTGTTTCCGATTTCGAGTATGAATTCCAGATGGCGCTGATGAACCGGCATCTCGCTCCCAACCTGCAAACTGTGTACATGATGCCCAAGTCCGAGTACACCTACCTCTCAAGCACGATCATCAAGGGCGTTGCCCGGCACGGCGGAGATATCCGGCATTTCGTCCCCCCGGGTGTCGAACGGCGCCTCTTTGAAAAATTCGGGATTACCCGATAATTCCACAGCACAGGACCTCCGGCCATGGACCCAGTGACACGCATCGTCGAGCAGGCGAAGCAGACTCTTCACACCATCGTTTTCCCCGAGGGCAGCGACCCACGCACCTGGCAGGCGGCACGGCGCCTCGTGGACGAAAAAATCGCAAAACCCATAGTGCTCGGTTCGCCCGCGGAAATCGAGAAGGGATTGAGCAGCGCCGGTGTTCCCGGGGACGGGATTCCCGTCATCGATCCGGCCACCGCCGAGAAACGGGAAGCCTACGCCCAGGAGTTCGCGAAGATCCGCGCGAAAAAGGGAATGACGATCGAGCAGGCCCGAGAAACGTTGAAGGACATGCTCTATTACGGCGCGATGATGGTGCGCATGGGCGAGGCGGACGGCGGGGTCACCGGCGCGGCGCACACAACCGGCGACGTGATGCGCGCGGCGATCCAGTCGATCGGTATGGCGCCGGGAATCAGCATCGTCTCCTCGATCTTCCTGATGGTGATGCCGGACGGACGCGCGTTCAGTTTCGGCGACTGCGCGATCGTACCCCAGCCCGACACCGAACAGCTCGCCAGCATTGCGATCGCCTCAGCGGGAACCCACAAAGCGTTGACCGGCGAGGAGCCTACGGTTGCGATGCTCTCGTTCTCAACCAAGGGGAGCGCGGAGCACGAACTGCTGGAAAATGTGATCGCGGCGACAAAGCTGGTGAAGGAGAAACGGCCCGACCTGAAGGTGGACGGCGAACTGCAGGTCGATACGGCGATCGTCGAATCGGTGGGTTCGCGAAAGGCGCCGGGCAGCCCGGTGGCGGGCAAGGCGAATGTGCTCATCTTTCCCGACCTGAACGCAGGCAACATCGCCTACAAGCTGACCGAACGGCTCGCGGGGGCGCAGGCGATCGGACCGATTGTGCAAGGGCTGGCGAAACCGTTCTACGACCTCTCGCGGGGTTGCAGCGCGGACGACATCGTCAAGGTGAGCGCGATCTGCTCGGTGGTCGCTGGGG
>CAZIDZ010000001.1:250680-255835 GCA_964538455.1 uncultured bacterium | reverse complement strand
AATCAAACTCGTGCCCGTTAGTCATTCGCAAGATCATTGTTTACAAGCAAAAAGGGCCCTTTCACAGGACCCCTATCGACTCTGCGTACTCTTTGACAGGTTGCATGGCGGGTTTTACCTTGTGCCGTCGTCGGGATCGTCCCGTGACAAAAACGTTGGTTCGATTGGGAGGCCTGGAATGGCTCTGACCATCAACGAAAAGTGCATCAACTGCGGCGCGTGTGAACCCGAGTGCCCCGTCAACGCAATCAGCGAGGGCGACGACATTTACATCATCGACCCCGATGTTTGCGTTGAGTGCGAAGGCTACAACGATGAGCCCCAATGCCGTGTGGTTTGCCCGGTGCACGAAGAAGACGATCCCTGCATCGTCAAGCTTTAGGCGAATGCAAATCGCTGAGCCGAGCGCCCGACCCCATTGGGATCGGGCGTTTGGCTTACTATCCCGCCCCGGCTGTCCAATAATCCGTGATGAACGCCGACCTGCCGACTGGAGTTCCCTCGCGGTGCCCTCATTTTATTTTGTAGAGAACGCCTTTGTTGCTATGTTTGCGGGTTCCGTGGGTAGAGAGTGTCACGAACCCGGAGAGCCGGTTTTGGAATCCTTTCACTTTCCGGCGTTGATCTCACCGTGAGGCATGGCGGATGGTCGTTTCGCTGTTGCTGATTCTGGCTGGCGTCGTCCTGCTGTTGGCGGGCGGAGAGGGGATCGTACGGGGTGGGACCTCCGTTGCGGCGCGGCTGCGTGTCCCGGAGTACTTGATCGGTGCGACCGTCGTGGCTTTCGGCACTTCCGCACCGGAACTGTCGGTGACTGTGACCGCGGCGTTGCGGGACGCTCCGGGCCTTGCGCTCGGCAACATCGTCGGCAGCAACATCGCCAACCTCGGCCTGATCCTGGGCCTCGCCGCGCTGCTTCGCCCGGTAATCGCTCCCGTCGAAAGCCTCAAGGATGAGCTCTGGATCATCGGGGGTGTGATCCTCCTGCTCGTCTTTTTCGGATGGGACAGGAGCATCAGCCGTCTGGAAGGGATCCTTCTGCTCGCCGGCATGGCGTATG
Organism: uncultured bacterium; assembly: GCA_964538455.1. Taxonomy (GTDB): domain Bacteria; phylum Electryoneota; class Electryoneia; order Electryoneales; family Electryoneaceae; genus JAZDLX01. Next base: position 254,775 of record CAZIDZ010000001.1, on the reverse strand, counting down.
CGCTGATCCACACTGTTCGTGGAGCGCAGCGGGCGCGCTCCCTTGGCATCCACGACAACAAGCTCCAGCAGTACAAAACGGTCATCGCTGTCCCGATGCTGCTGGTTGGTCTGGCGCTGCTCTATTTCGGCGGCCAATTCATGGTGGCGGGCGCGAGCCGGATCGCCGAGGCGTTCGGCGTGCCCCATTGGGTGATCGGCGCCCTGATTGTCGCCGTGGGCACGTCAACCCCGGAGGTCGCAGCGTCCGTTGTTGCTGCGTGGCGTGGCCGGGGAGACCTCGCCGTCGGAAACGTCATCGGGTCCAACCTGTTCAACACCTTTTTTGTGCTCGGCACCGGCGCGACCATCCGGCCGGTAACCGTCAAGGTCAACATTCACTTCGATCTCATCCTTTTCGCCGGGATCAGCGTACTCGCCGTGGTCGTGATGCTGGTCCGCAAACGTCTCTCCCGGGCCTGGGGCGCGGTTCTGCTGGCGATCTATGCGGCCTACGTTATCACACGGGTGCTGCTCCGCGCCTGACGCGCGCCCCGTTGCCCGCACTTGGCGGGCAACAAATCATGGATGAGCGCATCCAACGTGCACAGCACTTTTCTCGGAAACCGACAGATGCCCGCGACAACCTTTACACTGGACGGCAGGAACCTGGAAGCGATCACCATCGATTTCTGGGGTACGATCGCGCTTGACCACACCCTTCAGCAAAGACGGGAGCGGCGGGCCGAGTACATGCTGGAGTGGATCAACAGCCTCGGCCGTCCCGCCACCCGAGACGAGCTGCTCGCCGTGTTGAAACAGTATCACGATCTCTGGCACGAGGACTGGTTGAAACGGCGGGTAACCCACGGCGCGCTCCACATTGTCCGTTACATCGCTGAAAAATTCGGCCTCGACGCCGGAGAGGATCAGGTCGTCGAGTTCGCCCGGAAGCTGGACGATACCTTGAAAGAGATCCCGCCTAAGATCATGGAGGGCGCAGGCGAGGTGCTGGCAGAGCTCGCCGGTCGGGGAATCAAACTCGGGATCATCAGCGACACAGCGATCAGCGGACCGAAGAGCCTCGACTGGTTGCTCGAACAGTGGGACCTGCTGTCCTATTTCCCCGTCCGAGTCTATTCCGAAAACACGGGTGCCGCGAAACCGGACCCCAAGGCCTATCTGGCCGCCGTACAACAGTTCGGTGTGCCGCAACAACGCCTGCTGCACATTGGCGATCTCGAATCCACCGACATCCTCGGAGCGAAATCGATCGGAATCGCCGCCATCCGCTTCGATGGATCGAAATCCGAAGCCGAGTGTAAGACCTGCTCGATGGCTGACAGGGTAGTCAGGTCCTGGTCCGAGCTGGCGGATCTGCTCCTAGGCCCCGGCCAAGTCTTCGATCATCAACCCTGATATACTTTTGAAATACACTAACCTCTTGTTAATTTGAGCAAAACTATTGTATAGAAAGTACGAAAGTTTCAAAATGGACAAAACTTAAAGTCCTAACGCAGCCTTCTGCGGCACGAACCCACGCAACACCCCGCAAGTGCATCGTAGCAGGTGGCGTATGCTCCTGAGTTTCAAGTTCGTTGGCAGGCGCCGGCGCCATCTGTCGCTGCGCGAGTTTGTTGACGGTGGCCGACGCGATCGGGGCTCTTCGTACTCCGCGAGGAGGAGAACGAGGCGAGCGAACCCGTCCGCAGGCCGATCCGGGTTATCTTCCAACCATGCCAATCCCCGAGGAAACCATCCGGCGCATCCGTGAGTCCACGGATATCGTCGAAATCGTCAGCGAGTACGTCAGCCTTCAGAAACGCGGCGGCGCCAACTTCTTCGGACTCTGCCCGTTCCACGAGGAGAAAACCCCCTCGTTCTCCGTTCACTCCGTGCGCCAGACCTTTCACTGCTTCGGCTGCGGGGAAGGCGGAAACGTGTACACCTTCCTGATGAAAATCGAGGGAATCGAATTTCCGGATGCGGTCCGCCGTCTCGGGCAGCGGGCGGGGATTCAGGTGGACGAGGAGCGGGATGGCCGCCGCAGTGAAAACGAGGAACTCTACCGCGCGTGCGACTTCGCCGCGAGGTACTACCGCTGGCGCCTCACCGACGGCAAGGAGCCGGACGTGGAATACGCGCGCCAATACTTGGAAAATCGCGGCATCGGGCCGGAGCTCGCCGAAAAATTCATGATCGGAGTCGCATCCGAGGAGTGGGACGGCCTGCTCAAATTCGCTCCCAAGGGAAAACTCCGCCCGGAAGCCTTGGACAAGGCGGGGCTTGCACGAAAGGGCGAGCGCGGCACCTACTACGACTGGTTCCGCGGCCGCCTGATGTTCCCGATCTTCAACGCGAGCGGACGTGCCGTCGCGTTCGGCGGACGGATCCTGCGCGAGGACCCCGAGCGATCTCAGCCGAAGTACATCAACTCGCCTGACACGCCGATTTTCCAAAAGGGACGCCTGCTCTATGGACTTCCCCAGGCGCGCGACGCGATGCGCCAGGAGGGAGCGGCGATCCTCGTGGAAGGGTACACAGACCTGATCGCGATGCACAGCGCCGGGTTGACGAACACGATCGCGGGACTCGGCACGGCGCTGACGCACGAACAGGCGACGCTGATCCTCCGTTTCGCCAAGAGCGCGATCCTGCTCTACGACGCCGATCTCGCGGGCGATATGGCGGCGTTCCGGGGAGCCGACGTGCTCATCGGAGCGGGCCTCGAGGTGCACGTCGCCCTACTCCCCGCCGGGGAGGACCCGGACACCCTCGCACGGAAAAACGGTGAAGAGGGAGTCCGCCAAGTGCTGGGGACCGCCCAACCGCTCGTCGATTTCAAGATCAACCATTTCCGCAGGCAAGGCCGGCTCAACACGCCGCAGGGGAAGAGCGAGGCCACCCGCTCCCTGCTCGAAACGCTTCGCCGCATTCAGGATCCGATCACCCGCCAGTTCGCGCTCCACGAAGTCTCGGAAAAACTGGTCGTCGATGAGAGAATGCTTGGCCGAGAGTTGGAGAAAAGCTCCCGCACGAGCTCGAGCGTGCGGAGCACCTCCTCCACCGGTCCGTCTAAACAGCAGGACGAGCTGATCCGCAGCCTGTTGCTGGTCCTGATCCGTAACCCGGAGTATCAAAGCACGATTTTCGGCACGCTGCACACCTCCGACCTCGAGGAACATCCGCTCCGCCGGGTATTCGAGCTGCTCGAAGCGGCCCACATCGAGGGGGAGGCAATCACGGAGACTGAGCTGTTCAACCAGCTCCAGGACCGAGACACCGCCGCGTCGCTCTCAGCCATGCTCAACCGCCACACGACGGTGGATTTCGACAAGGCGGAGGAAGTTGCCCGGAGCGCCTCGATCAAGCTGAAGCTTATGGCGTTGGAGCGGGACCTGGAAAATCTCAAGGAGCTGCAGAAGCAGGGTCAATCGGTGATCTCGGACGTCGCCCGCGTCCAGCAGGAGATCATGAAACTTGAGGATGAGCTCACCGACAACCGTCTGAACAACATCCCTCCTGCTTAGCCCGGCGGAACGATGGCAAAGGCAAAACCTGCAGACAAGACCCTGAAACTCCCGAACCTCCCGCCCCGGCACCTCGAGCTTGTGCGCAACGCCCTTGACCAGGTTCGCAGGATTCCTGCCCGCTCCCCTGACGACCAGGCCGTCATACGGATGATCCGGATTCGCAAGAATCTCGAACGCCGGGTGCGGATGTACGACGAACTCCGTGAGCAGGGGCGCCGCGAACTTCGCTGGGGAATGGCACTTTCTTTCTCCTCTTCGGTGCTGGTGCTCGCGCTCGGCTTTTGGAGGATTCTACAGCGATCAGCTTTGCCCCTCGAAGTCCCCGAAGACCCCCTGAAATTCCTCGTGCTGTTCACCCTCCTCTTTGCCCTCGCCTGGACTCCGCTGATTGTCGCCCTGGTGCGAAGGAGACAGCTGAGAAAGCGGGCGGATGAGGCCCCTACGGAGGACCCAGGACCTGCATTGAAGGTTTTTGACGTCACCCTCGTCCGTGGCCTGGTGCGTATGGGAACCGAGCCGAAACAGCAGCAGAAACCGCCTGTCAAGAAGGACTGACCCCAAAATACATCAATGATAGCAACTAA
>CAZIDZ010000001.1:223748-250580 GCA_964538455.1 uncultured bacterium | reverse complement strand
GCTTGAACTGGCTTGTCTGTCTCGCTTCTCCGATTCAATTAAAGAGACTATGCTAAGCGAGCGGATAATCCATCAGAGCAATCCCATCCGCCGCAGCCTCGGGAGCACCGTCGGGTCATCCTCCGCCTCCTCCAGCTCAAGCGCCGCAAGCCAGCCCCGGCGCTCCAGCTCCTCGAAGACAAAGCCCAATGCGTCGCCGTTTGAAGTAATCCCGTTTCCGGAAAAAGCCTCCGCATTCAGGGCCAGTTGCGGCAAATTTTCGGCAGCGTCCCTGCTCCAGAGATGAAGCAATCGTTCGGGTCTCTCGGTTCCCCATTGGAGCTGATCCGGCTGTACACGTCCCCCCGCGACGACACAGATAATCCCGTGCGCGTTCAGCCGCTTTAAAGCGAGCCCGAGGGAAAGTCCTGGTTGTCCGTCCTCGCTTTTGTAACCGTTTCGCGCCAGAGCTTCCGCGTCGAAAACCTCCACCGCCCAGCCATACCGGCGCAGGGCCGTCGCCAGACGCTCGTGCCCGGCTTCGTTATAGCCGTTTCGCGACAGAGAAGTGATCCAGAGGGTCCATCCTTTGGGAGAGTCGTTCACTGGGGGGCTGCCTTCCTGCTTACACGGTCGAGTGGATCATGCGGCCGTTTTCGTCGTACTCGAAGAATCCCTTGCCCGTTTTGACACCGTGGTGCCCGGCGCGCACCAGTTTGCGCAGCAGCGGACAGGGGCGGTATTTCGTGTCGCCTGTCTCGCGGAACATCGCATCCAGCCAGGACCACACCTCATCGAGACCCATCTGGTCCGCGAGCTGCAACGGTCCCTGTACGAAATCGTATCCGAGGCGGATGGCGGTGTCGATGCCCTCGGCGGTGGCGACACCTTCCATCAGCGCGTACATCGCCTCGTTCAACATCGGCAGCACAACACGCGTGGTCACGTATCCCGGTGACTCGTACACCTCGACCACCGTCTTCCCGATCGATTCGGCGAACTTCTTGACGAACTCTACTGTATCGGTGGACGTTTGCAGGCCGCGTACGACTTCGACCAGCGGACGTTTCGGCACGGGGTTCAGGAAGTGCATGCCGATCACTTTTTGCGGACGGATCGTTCCCTTGGCGAGCTCCGTCACCGAGAGCACCGAAGTGTTCGTGACAAAAACGGCCTCCGGATCCACGAGGGTGTCGAGCCGTGAGAAAAGATCGAGTTTCACCTGCAACACATCAGGAACCGCCTCAATCACCAACGCATACTCTTCTACATCGGAGAGATCCACTGTGCCACGGATCCGGCTGAGCACCGCCCGCTTATCGGAATCGGTCATACTCCAACGAGCGATCTCACGGTCGAGATTGACGTCGAGCTGGCGCATGCTGTGTTCGAGGCTGGCTTCGTCTTTCTCGACGATCAGCACTTCCATGCTCTTCTGGGCAACCGCCTGGGCGATTCCCAACCCCATCGTTCCAGCACCGACCACGGCCACCCGCTGGAGCGTGTCATCATCCGTGGAAAGACTCCCGCCCTGCCGCAGAATATCTTTCAGTGTTTCTTCTTCAGCCATGACCGCGCCTCATCCCCTGTCCCCGATCGTGGGAAACAAGCCGCATTCGCTCGTTCACCGCTGCTCGATCAATTCCGATTCTGAAAAAAACATGCCGATCTCGATTCGCCCGTTTTCCGGGGAATCGCTGCCGTGCACCGCGTTCTGGCTCATGTCCACGCCATAGAGGTTGCGGATCGTGCCCTCGGCCGCTTTGCGCGAGTCAGTGGCGCCGATCACCTCGCGCCATTTCTCCACCGCACCCTCGGCTTCGAGCGCAATCAGCACCACAGGACCGCTCGTCATGTAGTCGCAGAGATCGTGATAGAACGGCCGCTCGCGGTGCACCGCGTAGAACGCCTCCACGGTCGGCCGGCTGAGTCTTGCCCGCTTGACGCCAAGGATCGCAAATCCCTCCTGCTCGATCCGGTCCACGACCTTTCCAATGTACTTCTTTTCCACGGCGTCCGGTTTTATGATGCAAAGAGTCCGTTCCACGATCGTTCCTTCCAACGTCCACGCTGTCCATTCGGAGTCACGCAAGAGAACAATATCCCCGCGCCAATTCTTTCGCGGGCCAACATACGGAACGCAACTGTTCGCCGCCAGCCGTCCGGCGGTTCCAGGAGACCACCGCTACCGCTTTTCGAGCTGCGCGATCAACCCATCGATTACATGAACCGGGAAAACCGATCCGTCCGTCAAAAGATCGCGGTTTTTCCGAAGCTCCTCAGCGACCGCCTTAAACGATCTCGGGACCGGCGCTCCCCCGGACAGCCCGCTTCCCGCTTTGGTGCTCTCGAGCACTTCGTCCAGGTTTTCTACGTTCTTGCCGACGATCAAGGCCTGGGCGAGTCCGGCAAGTAAAAGGTGCGGATGGGCGGACCCGTCGGGCAGGCGGAACTCCACCGTCGGGGGACTTACCTCGCGCCCCGTCTCGTCTTCCGTAACGATCGGAAGCCGAATCAACGCTTTCCGATTGAACCGGCCCCAGGTGACGTTGTTCGGCGCCTCTTTGCCCTGCACCAGTCGTATGAAACTGCTCGGCTCGCGATTGCCGAAGGCCATCAACGCGCCGCCGATCTTGCTCAGACCTGCGATCAGCCATTTTGCGGGATCTCGCGGCTCGCCGCTCTCGTTGACGCCTCCCATGTGCTCCCCGTCGACGACCGGCGATAGATGGAAGTGCATTCCGCTGCCCGCGTGCCCCTTGCGCACGACCGGGCTGAACGAGCAGCGCATCTGCGTCCGGTGGGCCAGATTGCGCAGCACCCACATCGTCAACGCAACGTGGTCGGCCGCCTCGGGAAGCGGCGCGAGAGCGAGCTCCACCTCGTGCTGCTCCCAGAGAGTCGGATCCTCCTTCGTCGCCTCGATGTAACCGACCTCGCTGTGGCCATACTTGATCGGCACTCCCATCTCCGCGAGCAGGACCATCGCCTGCCGCCGCAACTCCTCGCCGAAGACAAAGGGACTGGTTGCGTGATAACCGCGGTCGTCCGCGCCATAAATGTCCTCTTCGCCTGGCGGTTTCCCAAGGAAATACTCCACCTCGCCAAGCGCGTGGAGATCCACACCGGTCCGGCTGCGAACACGTTCGTGCCCGTAGCGTACCATCGTATCGGGGGATTCCGGAAGCGGGAGACCGTCCTGCGCGAAGTGGCCGCACATCAGTCCGAGTGTGGGAATCTTCGCAAAGGGATGCAAGAACGCGTTTGACACCCGCGGGCGAAGCACGATATCCGATTTTCCCGCAGGAATGCCCAGCATTCCAAACAGGCTTGAACCATCCGCGCGTTCGCCGCCGGTGAGGATGTCGCGGAGATGCATGAAATCGCGGGGGACAAAATCGAGCGTCTTCAACCACCCGTCGCCCCCCATGTGCATCAGGCTGACGGCGCGGATCTGATATTCCTTGACATAATCGATCAAGTCGTCCACTGTCCAGGACGCGCGGGACGCCCCGAGAATCCGCTCGAGCCGCGACGCCGGCAGCACCGGTTCCGTGCCCGCCGTTCCTTCTTGTCCAAGACCATCAATCATCATCGAAAACGCCTCATGCTCGCCCGTCAACTCCACCCCTCTTCCGGGGCGTGAAATGTATCACGCTCTCCGTCGCAGCGCAAAGAGGCCGCGAGCGACTCGCTCCCGGCCATTTCGACTCCAGTTAACGATGTAAACGAAAGCGAGGCTTGTCCGCTTCCCCGATCCGGCGTCATCTTTCCCTCCGTTCGCTTCACGGAAGCACCAGCGGACGACCTTGAGAACCCTTCTGCAACAGCGTGGACAACCCTTGAAAACGAACAAATTTTTATCACACCCAGATTCAGGGAACGGCATGGTGACCGGTTTTGAAACTCTGGACGACGCCGTCCTGCTCGCCGCCAGGGCAACCCGCCTTGCCCTCAAGCGGCCGGACAGAATCGCCCGCCAGCGAAAGGCCGACCACACGCCCGTGACCGCAGCCGACCTGGCGAGCCAGGCGATTCTGCTCGAGTCGGTGGCATCGCTGGCCCCGGGGGAAAAAGTGCTTGCGGAGGAGTCTCCAGAATCGCTTCCCAATCCCGCGCTCTTCGCTCAGGTGCGGGAAATCGTCGAACAGGTTCGGCAACGGCCTGTTGCGAAGGGAGAGTTGCTCGAGGCGATCGCCTATCGTGGCAATCCAGGCAGCAGGGCCGTCTGGTTCATCGACCCGCTCGACGGCACACGCGGCTTTCTTACCGGACTGCATTACGCAATCGCCGTCGCGCGCGCAACGGACGGAGTACTCGAAAATTCCTGGCTCGCTGTTCCAAGCACCGATCACGGTGTATTGGCCGGCGCGGCGGGCAAGCTGTTCACAGCGGTACGCGCCCGCGGCGCCCGGTGCAAACCGATCGACGGAGGTGAATGGGAAGAGCTCCCCACACGCCACACTCTTCCTGAAGGCCGGCTGGCGGTGGTCGCCTCACGTGGACGCGGCACCGTGGACCTCCCCCGCTCGATCGGCCGGAAGCAAAGGAATCTGGAGTTGCTCGAGATGGACTCCCAGGCGAAATACGCCGTCCTCGCTGTGGGACGCGCGGATATTTATGCGCGCAAACCGAGCCGCTGGTTCGGACCGCTGTTCTGTTGGGATCACGCCGCTGGTGTGCTGCTGGTCCAGGAGACCGGAGGCGTCGCCACCGATCTGACGGGAAAGAAATTCGATTGGACCCGGGGGGAACGGTTGACGATGAATCAAGGCCTTTTCGCCGCGTCATCCGAAGCGTGCCATCAGACCTATCAGCCTCTCTTCACCACCCGTCTCTCGAAACGCTCGAACCGGACCGATTGAAGGTTCCATTCCCCGTCCACTACCGCGGATCTAACCCCGATATACAGAGGGGGTGGCCAATGGCCACCCCAATCCGGCTCCATAACAGCCGTGTCATCCGTGAATCGCTGTTAGTGCGCATCGACCGCTCATTAGCGCAAAACCCACCCTCCATCCGATTCAACAAAACTAAAATATACATTCAATTCGAACAAAGACCGGTTTTTGCGAATTCTCGTAAGAATTTGTGCCCTCTTAACCACTTAATTTTAATCGGATTTTTCTGTTTCGGCTCTCACGGAGGCGTCCGTTACTCAATTACATGTAATGAAAAAGGGGCGGCGTTAACCGTCCCTTTTTCGAAAAAAGTGATTTTCCTAACCAAGGTAGGCACGCAACGCCTTGCTGCGGGAGGTGTGCCGCAGGCGGCGAATCGCCTTCTCCTTGATCTGACGGACGCGTTCACGCGTCAGGTTGAACTTCTCCCCGATCTCTTCGAGGGTGAGCGGTTGTTCGATGTTCAATCCGAAATAGAGCCGGATCACTTCCGCCTCACGCGGCGACAGGGTCGCCAGCGCGCGCTCGATTTCCTTCTTCAGGGATCCACTCATCAGATCCGTGTCAGGTGGCGGTTCCTGATCGTTGTGAAGGATGTCGAGCAGGCGGTTGTCCTCGCCCTGGTTAAATGGCGCGTCCATTGAAAGGTGTCGTCCGCTCATCTTCAGCGTATCGGTAACCTCAAAGGCCGTCATCTCGAGCTCACTTGCGATTTCTTCGGGACTTGGTTCCCGCTCGAATTTCTGCTCGAGGTTGCTGTAGGCCTTGCCGATCTTGTTCAGCGCACCGACACGGTTCAGAGGCAGCCGCACCACACGGCTTTGCTCCGCCAACGCCTGCAGGATCGACTGACGAATCCACCAGACCGCGTAGGAAATGAACTTGAATCCGCGCGTTTCGTCAAAACGTTCCGCCGCCTTGATCAACCCGAGGTTGCCCTCGTTGATCAGATCGCCAAGGCTCAGCCCTTGGTTCTGGTACTGCTTGGCGACCGAAACGACAAACCGAAGGTTGGCCTTGGTCAGCGTTTCGAGGGCGTCCTTGCTGCCCTTGCGGATCGAACGCGCAAGTTCGATTTCCTGCTGCGTCGTGAGTAGATCGTACTCGCCGATTTCCTGCAGGTACTTCTCCAATGACTGGTTCGCTCTCACGTGACTCCCGTGATTTACACCTTCGAACCGAAGGATTTATGGTCTACCGCTTCAACGCTGTGAAGCGAGAATTGCCTTTCCCCTGGCGGTAAAACATCACCAGCACTGCGCGGTCCACGCCGTGCAGCCGCGATGTTACCTCCCGCCAATCCTGAACGGACAGGATGGAACGCCCGTCCACCCGGGTGATCACATCCCCGGTGCGCAACTTGCCCTCGGCCGGGCTGCCGCTTTCCACCTCGAGCACGACAACACCGTCGTCCACGTCGAGGCTCATCCGCTTCGCCCGAGGACCATCGAGGCCCGCAACCGCGATCCCCATCCAGGGCTCCGCGCCCCCGGCGACCCCGGGTCGCGCCGAGGCGACGTATTCGCTGCGGTCCGCGAGGGTAAAACTCAGCTCCCGCCGGGTGCCGTCGCGAAGTACGGTCAGTTTCACCGATTCACCCGGCTGATGCCTGGCGACGCGCATCCGGAAATCCTGAACATCCTTCACCGGATTACCATCGATGGCGACAATCACATCCGAACCCTGAAGCCCGCCGCGATCCGCCGGTGTCCCCTCGGAAACCGATTCGACGAAAACGCCCCTTACATCTTCATCGAGCCGAAGCGCCTCTCTCTTGAGCGGATCCAATTCGACCGGGACCATGCCGAGGTATCCCCGGCGCACTACCCCGCTCTGAAGAAGCTGGTCGATCACCTCCCGCGCGAGGTTGATCGGTATGGCGAAACCGATCCCGTTCGCCGCAGTGTTTACGGCTGAATTGATGCCGATCACTTCACCGTGGATATTCGCCAGGGGACCGCCGGAATTGCCAAAGTTAATCGCAGCATCGGTCTGAATGAAGTCTTGAAAGACAGGTCCGCCTCCAGAGATAAGCAGATCTGACCGGCCCTTCGCACTGATCACTCCCACGGTTAACGTCCAGTCCAGCCCGAGCGGATTGCCCATCGCCACCGCCCAATCGCCGATCCGGATGTCATCGCTGTTGCCCAGCGTGGCGACCCAATCCTCAGAGACCGTGCCAATATTCAGCAGCGCCAGGTCCGTTTCCGGGTCCGCCCCAACAAGCGTGGCGGAGCGCTCCTCGCCGTCCGAGAGGGTCACTGTAATCTCACTCCCACCCTCAACAACATGGTGATTTGTCACAACCCGGCCCTGGCTGTCGATGATAACACCCGAGCCTCCGGAGGTGATCTGGGGGTGCGACCGCCCTCCGAACAGCTCCTCAAAGCCGGGGAATCCGCCGAAATCCGCTTCCTTCTTGACCGTGATGTTCACCACGGAATGTTTGAGCCGGTCGGCGACCGCAACGAAGGGACTTTCAAACTCCGTGTCGATCACCGGCTGAGACCGTCTCGGGGGTTTCGCAACCCTGTTTTCATCCACTGCGACGTGCGCAACGGATGGCTCGGAGAGCGCTGAAACGGCTGTGTCGGCAGCAGCCTTCTCCTGCCGCGAACGGTCTCTGACGTTTCCCGCGGCAAATGCCAGCAGGAAAAGGCCGACCAGGATCAGACCCAGCAGCGTGCCGCCCCTCGCGAACGGTAGCCGTTTCGTCATGCTCTCTCCTGCCTCCATCCGGTTCAAAGGCCGCCAGCCTTTTCACCCTCGCGGCCACGCAACCCGTTCAGCTCTGCACTCGTCAGCCCAGTTCCAAATATACTCATCAGCATCTCGGAAGTTCCCTTAGCAACCGGAGTTCCGAGATTCACTGCAACCAGCACAGGAAGAATTATTTCGCTTCAGTCGATCCAATCCGCGAGGAAAAGATTCGTCTCTCCGGGCGCACCGCCCCGGTCCGAAGCGAATACCAGCTGTTTGCCATCGTTGGAAAACATCGGAAAACCGTCAAACGTCGGACTGTTCGTGATCTTCTCGAGGCCGGTGCCGTCCTTGTGGATCAGGTAGAGTTCGAAGTTGGGAATCCTGCCCTGGTTAGATGCAATGGGATCGCCGTAGTTGCTCGAAAAGATGATCCGGTCCTCGTCCGGGTGCATGTACGGTCCGAAGCTCGCCGCACCTAGATCTGTCACCTGGTACTGCTGCGTGCCGTCCGCTTTCATCAGCATGATCTCGAGCCGCATCGGACTGACCACCGCGTGGGAGGTGAGGTACCGCGAGTGCTCCAACTCCTCCTTGCCCACCGGATGATTGGAACGATACACGATATAGGTGCCCTTCGGGCTGAAAAACGGCCCGCCGTCATAGCCCAGCGTCCACGTCAGCCGTTGCAGGCCGGTGCCGTCAATGTTCATTTTGTACAATTCCAAGTCGCCGCTTCGTATCGAGCAGAAAACCAAAGACTTCCCGTCGGAACTCACCGCACATTCAGCGTCGTAGCCGTCGGCCGAGGTCAGTCGCTGCAGGATCGTTCCGTCAACCCTGGCGCGATATATATCGAATCCTTCGTGCAGCGGCCAGACGTAACCGAGGCTCGGGTCCGGAGGCGACGGACACTCTGTGCTCGCCCCATGCGTGCTGGAGTAAATGAATTCGTCCGTGCCTGGAATGAAGAACGAACATGTGGTCACCCCGCCGCCTGTGGAGACCATCTTCGTTTCCCCTGTCGCCAGGTTCATCCGGTAGATCTGGTCGCACTCTCCCTTCTTTTCGTGCGCCTGATAAATCAACCACTTACCGTCAGGGCTGAAGTATCCTTCGGCGTTTTCTCCGCCAAAGGTCAGTTGCCGCAGGTTCTTCAGGTGCTTTTCCTCACCCTTCATCAGCAGGTCATTTACGGGCTTCGGCTTGCGCGCCGAAGCGATTGCGGGGACCAGAACCGCCACAATGACGATCGCAAGCAGTGTGATCATCCAGCCGGACTTTCGCATGGGAGTCTCCCGTGAGATGAACGTTTCGCAGCGGACTATGAGGATAGCCAAAGCTCGCCATTCTAGCAAGATCAATGTCCGAGAGTGACGAGCACGGCTCCGGCGACGCCGAACACGATTCCGGCAACCCGTCTGCTCCCCGCCGGTTCGCCGAGCAGCAGCACCGCGAGCAGGAAAATGAACAGGTTCGAGGTCTGGTTCAGGGTTGTCGCCGTAGACGCGAGAGTGTATTTCAGCGCACCGAGCATCAGAGTAAGCGCCAGGAATGTCCCGGTGAAGGATCCCGGCAGCAGCACCTTCAGGTTCTTCCATCGAGCGAGGGAAGCGAAATTCAGCCTCCGGTCGGATCGCAACGCCAACACCGGGAGCAGAAAGAGCAGTCCGCCGACAAGACGCAGTTCGGTTGCGGGAATTGTTGCGGTCCGCTCCAGCACCGGCTTGATTGCCACCACAGACAACGCCTGGGTGACCATCGCCGACACCGCCCAGAGCACACCAAACCAAAAATCCTTTCGCCCACGGCCAACGGAACCGTTTTTCCTGTACGTCACAAGAACGAGAGCGACGACGATCATAAGTACACCGCCCCACTGCGTCGTTGCCAGCCGTTCCCCGAGCAACACCATCGAAAAACCGATGACCATCGGCGCGTACAGCGTCCAGAGGATGGCAATCAAACCCGCCCCAAGGCGATTTAACGAGGCGAATAGGAGCGTGTCCGAAATGCCCAACCCGAGAACACCCGAGGCCGCCAGAATCCACGCATCCCAAGCGGACATGCCGCCGGAAAGAAGCTGACCCTGAAGCAGTCCGACGAGCACAAGCAGCAGCAGCGAAAAGATGTTCTTGAAAAAATTCAGCGCGAGCGGATGTACGGTTTCCCCGGCTCGGCGGAAGAGCACCACGCCAGCCGCCCAGGCCAGCGCCGACCCGATCGCCAGCAGCGCCCCCAGGTAAGGCACCTGGGTCACGCGATTCCTCCGAAGATGACGAGCAGCACGCCGCCCATGCCGGCGATGACGCCCAGGATGCGCTTCGCCGTCACCGGTTCACGCAGCAGCATCGCGGCGAGCAGAAAGGTGAACAAGGTTGAAGTCTGGTTCAGCGCGGAGGCGGTGGACGCCTGGGTGTATTTCATCCCCGCGAGCCAGAAAACCAGCGAAACGTAGGTTCCAATCAGCGAGGCGGGGATCATCGCCGGCCACACGGAACGGTCCAGCAGCTCCTTCAGCATTTTTCTCCGCCCGCGCAGGAACGGGAAGATCAGCAGCATCGTGGCAATGCCGCCGAATATCCTCCACGTATTCGCCCAGAAAAGGGGCGCGTCGTCGAGCATCGGCTTGATCATCACGATCGAAACCGCCTGGGTCAACGCCGCCAGAATGCCGAAAAGGATTCCGAGCGCCCGCTGTTTGGGTTCCACCTTCCCGGAGGGACCCTTCATCCTCGCCACTGCGAGTACCGCGCCGAGAATGAACGCTACTCCGAGCAGCTGCAAGGGAGTCAGCACTTCGCCAAGAAAGAGCACGGAAAGAAGGATGATGCTTGGGCTGTAAGAGGTGTTGACGATCGCCTGAAGCCCCGCTCCGAGACGGTTCAGGGTCATGAAGAAAAGCGTATCGCTGATTCCGATGCCAATCGCCCCGCTGGCGACCAGGAGCACGATCTGCGACGATGGTACGTCCCGGACGACTCCTTGGCCGGTCAGAATCGCCGTAGCGACAAAGAGGAACAGGGAGAGGATGTTTTTAAACAAGTTCAGCGGGATCGGCGAAACACGCTGCCCGGTAATACGGAACAGGATCACCGCAAATGACCACGCGAGAGGGGCGAGCAGGGCTGAAATCTCGCCGGCGTAGGGAATTCCGTGCAGATCCATCGTATCGCCTCTCCCCTGTGCCCCCGATAAGGACTGCCGATTTCCGTGCGCAGATATTCGAATTCTCTTCAGGCGAAAGTGACGACAAACACGCCAACCACCGCCAGCCCGATCGCCACCAGCCTGCGGCGGGTCACCGGTTCCCGTAATAGTAAAGCGGCAAAAACGAAAGTGAAAACCGAACTGGTCTGGTTCAACGCGCCGGCGATGCTCGCCTCGGTGTATTTCATTCCGCCAAGCCAGGTGATCAGGGTGATGTACTGGCCGAAGAACGCTCCGGCGATCATGTACGGCCACCCTCGCCGGATCATCATCGAGCCAAGCACCTGGCGCTTACGCGGGTGAAACGAAAGCATCACCCCCTGCACGCCCAGGCCTCCGACCAATCTCCACACCGTTGCCCAATAGAGCGACTGCCCTGCGAGCACCGGCTTGATCAACACCATGCCGACAGCCATCAACCCGCTCGCCGTCAGACCGAGCAGCACCCCGTAGACCAGCACCCTGCGGGGCAGGGTTCCCTGGCGCTCCGCGGTCGTGTAAGTGGCGAGCAGCACGGCGAAAACAATCATCGCCGCCCCAAACCCCTGCCCCACGTTGAGACGTTCCCCCAGCCAGATCGTCGAGAGCAGGATCACAAATGGAGCGTAGGACGCTTCGACAATCGCGGTCCGTCCCGCGCCGAGCATATTCAGGCTTTTGAAGAAGATCGTGTCGGCGAGGCCGATCCCCAGCAATCCCGAAAGGATGGAAACGATGTACACCCTCGGCGGCAGCGAAGGAAAAAGATCCACGCCCAGCAGCAATGCCGTAGGAACCAGCAGGATAAATGCAAAACCGCTTTTGAAGATGTTCAGCGCGAGGGGGTGCGCGGTTTCGCCACTCTTTTTGTAGAGAATGACCGAGAACGCCCAGAGGAGCGCTGTCGCCAGGGAAAGAAGTTCACCGAGATAGGGGTACGGCGTCGTCTGCATCAGGCATACCCATCGCGTCCGGGACCGGGAACGCGGCAAGATACTTCAACAGGTGGTGCCTGCCCGAAAAGGAGGAGAGTCCGGCTAACAAGCGAGAGGCATTCGGTATCTATAGTCCGCACTACCTAGGAAATATCACAGCGCTAGGATTATTCACAGCTTCACCCTGCCGAGACGCAGGCTGTTGAGCACAACCGAGATGCTCGAAAACGCCATCGCTCCGGCTGCCAGCGCAGGGTGCAGATGGCGCAGGATCTGCGGTGCCCACGCCGCAGACGCGAGTACGCCCGCGGCGACAGGGATCAGCGCAACGTTGTAGAAAAACGCCCAGAACAGGTTTTCATGAATGCCACGCATCATCCGGCGCGAAAGCACAACCACCCGAGGCAGGCCATGAAGTTCGCCCCCGACGAGCGTCACATCGGACGTTTCCACCGCCACGTCGGTGCCGCCCCCCATGGCGATGCCGATATCAGCGCGGGCGAGGGCTGGCGCGTCGTTGATCCCGTCGCCGACCATCGCAACGCGGCGTCCCCCTTCCTGTTCTTCACGCACCACAGACTCCTTGCCCTCGGGGAGCACACCCGCGATCACGCGCTCGATGCCTACGCGGCCGGCGACGGCCTCCGCCGCGGCTTCATGATCGCCGGTGACCATCACCGGTTCCACACCGAGCGCTTTCAGCCGATTAACCACCGCCGGAGCGTCCCCCCTGACCTCGTCGGCGGTCGCGATCAGGCCGATGTCGGTCCCATCCCGGCAAACCCGCATCAGGGACTTGCCCTGCGCGCGAAGGCGCTCTGCCAACTCCGCCATTTCGCCGTGCATCTCGCCAAAAGCGTCCGGACGGCCGACGTCGATGTCCGAGCCATCAACCTCCGCCTCCACACCAACTCCGGATTTCGCCGTGTGACGGGCCGGGGTTTTAACGTCCAGACCACGCTCCTGCGCGGCACGGACCACAGCTTTCGCCAGCGGATGGCCGGACGGCTCCTGAGCGCAGGCTGTGATGCGCAGCAATTCCGTCTCACCCACGCCATTCAGCGGAAAGACATCTGTAACCTCCGGGCGCCCGTAGGTCAGCGTCCCCGTTTTGTCCAGCAGCATCGTTTTCAGTCCGCTCGCAATCTCCACCGCCTCCGCGTCGCGGAAAAGGACTCCGTTACGCGCGCCAAGCCCCATGCCCACCATCACTGCTGTCGGTGTGGCGAGCCCCAGCGCGCAGGGACAGGCTATCACCAGCACGGCGACAAGACGGATCAGGGCGGGCTCGAAGGCTCCGCCGATCCAGTACCAAATCCCGAAGGTGACGAGCGCGATCGCAACAATCGTGGGAACAAACACTGCCGCGACACGGTCCGCAACGCGCTGAACAGGCGCTTTTGTACCCTGCGCGCGTCGAACGAGATCGACAATCCGGGCCATCACGGTATCCACTCCGACTTCGGTGGCCGTGATTGTCAGCGCACCATGCTGGTTTACCGTCGCACCGTACACCTTCTCGCCGGGGCCCTTGTCCACCGGGACCGATTCACCGGTCAGCGCCGACTCGTCCACCGCCGATTGCCCTTCAAGCACCTCGCCGTCCACGGGGAACGCCTCCCCTGGACCGACGAGCAAACGGTCTCCCTCGAGCACCATGCCGACCGGAATGGTTTCTGTGGTGCCTTCTTCACGAATGCGCGTCGCCACCTTCGGCGCCAGGTCCAGCAGCGCCCGAATCGCACCGGAGGTCTTTCCCTTTGCGCGCGCCTCCAGCCACTTGCCAACCTTGATCAGCGTAAGAATCAGCGCGGACGTCTCGAAATAGACATGCCCGCCGGCACCGGCCAGCAGCACGTAGAGGGAATAGACATACGCTGTCGTCGAGCCGAGCGCCACGAGGACATCCATGTTCGCAGAGCCGTTGCGGAGGCTCTTGAACGCGCCAACGTAATAGCCCCAGCCAGTGTAGAACTGCACAGGAGTGGCGAGCAGCAGAAACAGCAGGTTCATCCAAGGCGTCTGCGACCATGCCCCCAAAAGGCCGGCGCTGCGCCCCGCGGAAAGGATAAACAGCGGAACAGTGAAGGAAATTCCCACCCAGAGGGCACGCTGTTGCGCACGTTCCTCGGCCTTTCGCGCCGCCGTTTCCGCGTCTTCACCCTCGGAAGGGAGCACGAGGTGATATCCGGCGGATTCAACGTTGTGCGCGAGTTTCTCCAGGTTCACCACGTCGGCATCGAACACAACGTGCACGTTCTCCGCCGCGAGATTCACCGACGCGGACACCACGCCCTCGGTTTTCTTCGCGAGCACGCGCTCAATGGCGAGCGCGCAATTCGCACACGTCATTCCGACGACAGGAAGGGAAATCTCTTTCTGGGCCATGAACGAACACTCCAGCTTTTTAGACCGGTTGCCCGCTCTCCGGAAGGCCGGACAGCGGTCACCAACCTGTCATCCGGCGGACGGCAACACCAGCGTATACCCCGCTTCGGAAACCGCCTCCGCCATCGCCGCAAGTTCGGTCTTTGCGGGATCGTAGGTAACCGTCGCTTCACCCTTCTCGAGGCTGACATCTGCATTGGATACGCCCGGCACATCTTCCACCAACGCATTGGTCACGTGCATCACGCAATGGTTGCAGTGCATCCCGAGTACTTTCAGGGTCGTCGTCGTTTCAGCCATCGTTTGCTCCATCATCAAGATCTGTTTCCAAAACGAAAAGTGGCACGCGCGTATCTCCGTGCCCCCCTGCAAATCAGTGTAGTCCGCTTCACTTTAAACACGCCGAATCCAGTACGCAGTTTCAGCAGCTTCAAGCATAGAATCATGCCTTCACCGATGAAACCGCACTTTCGTTCGTTTAGATCCTATTGCAGCCAAAAAGTTGCGTCACCATTTCGGAGATCTCTTTGAACGCGGGATGATAAACTTCAACCCGGAGATCTGCTCGTCAACAGCACAGATTTTTACATCCACCAATCCGGCGGTGAGACCAATCTCCCTGATGTAGTCACGCTTGAGAGTTCCGTTTTTCGGCCAGAAAACCCAAATCATCCCGGCGGGAGAAACATCCCTCGCTGCACGTCGGAACTCTTCAATCAATTTAGAAGCGGCGTCGGCACGGAAAACAACCGCCTCCACGCCCCCCCTGGGAGCCCGAAGTGCGATAACCGCTCCCCGCTCTTCCAACAACCGACGAAGCTGATCATCATGCGCCACACCACGCAGCACGACACGATTGCCGGCTTGTATTCCAAGTTTATCTAGTAGTGGTTTGCCGCTGTACTCAGGCGTGATCACCCGCTCCCCGCTTTAGCCAAAGAAATCCATGCCTGTCTGACAAATTGCCATTTTCAGCCATAGACATCCGCCACGCAGTTCCCGTGTTCATTCTCTCAAACCGCAGGTTGTCTTTATCGTACGATACCGCATGAATCACCGCAACAGGATGGCCTTGCGCAGAACCCTTCCGTGGCTGCCAGCGTTCAGCTCCAGCAGCACGACTCCGGAAGCGACGTCCCTCCCCGCCCGCCAGACAACACGGTGTGAACCAGGGGACAGGGTTCCCAGGGCGCGGGACTCGATCAGCCTGCCCGAGACATTCCAGACCCTCAGGGTGACCGTTGCGGTGTTCGGGAGATGAAGCAACAGAGAAGTGGAAGGATTGAACGGATTCGGATAGGGAGACTCCACCTCGAATCGCTGGGGTAGACTGGCGATCCGCGTTTCCGGCGCCGAAACCGCGGTGAGGAAACCTTTGGCTGCGAACGCCTGCTCAAAAATCGAAGCGATATGAGTGTCCTCATAGAGATCGCGCGCGGCCTGCAGCACCTGTTGCGCCGCTTCGTCGATGTCCAAGCTTGGGGAGAGATAATAGAGACTTTCGATGGCGACACGGTCTGCCGTATCCGCTCCAACCGTCTCCCTCGCCCGCCACAGCGCATCCGCCCAAATCGTGCCGTTCAGGTACAAACCGCTTGAGAGCGTGTCGGCGGGAATCCAGTCGTTGTAGCTGTCCTCCGTCTGCAATGGCCGCCCGTACCAGCCGATCTCCGGATTGTTTCCATCCCAGTTAAAGACACTATCGGAGCCGAAATTCTCTTCCGTCTGGCTGTAGGAGCCCGCCAAATAATCGCAGAATCCCTCCGCGAGGCACCGCATATCCCACCCAAACTCAGAACTGACGACGGAGTCTTTGCTGACGCTGAACACGGCGTCGTACATCAACGCATGCCCATACTCGTGAATGATCACGTCCGCATCCTCCGCGTCGTCAATGCCCCCCTCGCCGAAGTAGACGCGATTGCTGTCGGGATAGTATTGCGAATTGTCTGCAGAAAAAGCGTGAGCGTCCACCTGGATCGGAACGCGCTGCAGGTCCTCGAAGCCAAGTGTCTGCAGCCTGCGCTGGAAGGCGTCGAGGTGGTAGTAAGCCATCACATCCTCAAAGCCCGACTCGCTGCGGTTGTACGCAAAGCTGTCCCCGAGCTGAACCGTCGCCGGTAACGCTTCAATCCCGATCAGATCCCGCACCCAGACGTAAGCACCCTTCAGGTGCAGCGTACCACTGGAGACCGTGAGGCTGTCGAGCAGCACCGTCACTCGCTGCCCGTCAAGTTGAGGCGTGTCCGCGTCGTCACCGTCAATGAAACCCATATCCCCATAGGCTGCGTGAGCGGTTGTCAGGGGGTCGGGCCGAAACACCCAGGCCTTTGCGGTTGTCGTTTCGCCGGAGTGCCTCGCGGAGATGTCGGCCACCCTCAAGACCTCGCCCGTTTCAGCATCGACCAGAATCCGGCCGTCTCCCGCAGGCACCTCGCTGGGAAGCGCCACCACCCACACCGCGCGCCAACCGGACGGCCGCTCGAACGCCGCCATCCACGGTTTCGGCGCACCGGAGATCAGCTTTTGCGCCCCCCACGCCCGTTTAGCGATGGCAGTGGCTTCGCCCTCCGTGAGCACGATCCGGTTCCGCAGGGAGGCCGCTGAGCCGCCAACCTGTCCAACCACGGAGTGAACAATCCCCTCGCGGCTCAGGATCACACGGAGCTGTTCACCATACACGGGAAGACCAGCAACCTCACGCCTCAAATCCACCACGGTCGAACCCGATGAGCGGCGAACACGGGCGACCTGCCAGGAAAGAGCGTCGATTTGCGGCGCTAGGAGGCCACTGTATTCCACGAAAAACCGGCGCGCGGCGGTACCCGGATCGCCCGGGGCGGAGCGAACCTGCCCCTGCCAATGAATTTTACGCAGACCGAGAGGTTCGCCCACAGCCTTCTCACTGGGTGCAGCGACAGCCTCCCGGCCGATGGTTGAAAACCCGGCCAACAGGACCAGCAACATCAGGTTTCGTAAGCCTCGCGTCATAAGCAGCTACCGTCCTCAGACAGAATCCTTCCCACCAGATTCTCGCAATCCAGCGATCCGCTCGCGTACACCGATCTGATTCGCAATCCAATTTTGCACCATCAGCCTTGATTCTAATGTGGCGCAGGACACTCGACCGCCGCCGTGGAGCCCGGAAAAACCTGTTTTTGCACCCAGGCCCTCTTGATCTTCTCATCCAGCCAGACTACTTTGGTTGTGTAGTTTTGTACAATAGTAGCCATTTGTGCTCTTTTCGGCTTTGTTTCATCTCTTTATTTTCAGGAGGTTACATGCTTGAACGCTCTGCAAGTGACGCTCGCCAGAATTTCTCAGAGATTGTCAACCAGGTCGCCTATGGGGGCGAACGTGTGATCATTCAACGTCATGGCAAAGAGCTCGCCGCAGTCGTTCCGATCGCGGACCTCGCCCTGCTACGCGACCTGGAAGCCCACATCGATCTGGCGGACGCACGCGAAGCGGTGAAAGCGGCTCGGGAATCGGGCACGGTTTCGCTCGAGGAGCTGAAGCAGCAACTCGGCTACGGGGGGTAAAATCATGGCCTATTCGGTTCAATTCGCTCCCGGCGCCGTCCGGCAACTAAAGTCACTCTCCGCGGGCGTTCAACGAAAGGTAATCACTGCACTGGAAAAAGAGTCCAGCGGACTCCAGCCCGAGGGAGAGAAGCAGGAAAAGCTCCGCTGGATAAACGTCGCGAACCAGCGCCTTCTGATAATGGAAAATCACGCCTCACAACAACTCCTCGTGCCGAAGATATCCGGCTCAGCTGAGATTCTGCGGCGCTTACACGGCGAAGAGCCCATGCAGCAAGCTGCAACCCTGCCAGACAGTAAGGCTGTTTCTTCCACTTCCGTCCAAGAGGTCTCGGCAGCGGGCGAAGATGAAACGGAATCCCATAACACCGCCGAACAGGAAACCGTTCAAGAGCGACCGGCCCCATCAATGCTTATTCTGAAGAGGACATTCCTCGAGAAACTACTCGGCGAGGCAGGTAGCCATCTGACGCCAGGCGCCCCTCTGTATGAATTGAAGAACTGGGCGCGTGAGGTGGCAGGTAGCGGAGGAACCTTCGGCTACTTCGAGATCACACAACAGGCGAGAAGCATACTGCTCGGCGACACCGAAGACGCACGGCTCGAAGCCGTCGCTAGCATCATCGAGATTGCACGCAGGGAGTTGGCAAAACTATAACCTGGCGGTCGCTTTCCTGCACCCGATTGGCACCTCCGTCACACTCAAACTACCGAATCCGCGGGCATTTCGATCCCAAGCAAATTCAGATCCAGAGAACGTGCTCCGGCGCCCTCATGGGCGGGATTGATCCGGGCGAGTCGAATGTGATCGCGCCACGCGCCATCCAGCATCAAATAGGACTTCGAAAATCCCTCGACAACGAATCCCAATCTCCGCAACAGCCGATAGCTTCTTTCGTTATCCGGACGGACATTTGCCTCGATCCGATGAAGCTTACCTACGGAAAACATGAATGCCAACAAAGCTTCCAGCGATTCGTGCATTAGCCCCTTCCCCTCCTGATCACGTGCGAGTTTGTACCCCAGAACGGCCGCGGAGAGCGAACCACGAACGACCTGGCTGAAGGTGCAGTCTCCCAGCACCGGTCCGCCAGGATCGTCCTTCGGAAGCAGGGCAATGCCGTATTCGAGTCCTCTTCGATACGCCTCGAGACGCACCCGCAACCGCTGTTTCCAGAACGCGAGGGTGTCGTACTCCGGCGGAGGAGTGGGCATCGCATGACGGTGATATTCCCTGTTGTGAACGGCATACTCCCGCATCCTTTTCGCCACCGTGACCTCCGGCACCAGCAGCGCAAGGCGGTCCGTTTTTGCGACCAGCACACCCGGCCATCCTTTTCCCATGCTCCGCCCCTTTCCCCGTTGCCAACACCTTCAAGAAACGGCCCGGTCTAACGAAAAGACCAGGCCGTTGAATGTGCTCAAATTAAAAATCGGAGCACGCTATTTCTTCAGGTTCTCCGGATTCAAGCCTTTGAACGCGGGGTGAACAAAAACGCCGTTCTTTCGGATCAGCTTGCCATCCATCCAGATCTCGCCGCCGCCCATCTTCCTCGTCTGGATGTTCACCAGATCCCAATGCACCGCCGAACGGTTACCATTGTCCGTGTCGTCGTAGGCGTTTCCCGGGGTGAGATGAAACGATCCCATGATTTTCTCGTCGAAGAGAATCTCATCCATGGGGAAGGTGATGTAAGGGTTGCAGCCGAGCGCGAATTCTCCGATATATCGCGCTCCCGCATCCGTATCGAGCAGCTTGTTGATGCGTCGGCTGTCATTGGCTGCAGCCTTGACAATCTTCCCGTTCTTGAACTCGAAATGGACGTCCTTGAACGTGAAACCGTTGTACGTAGAAGGGGAATTGTACGTGATCGTTCCGTTTACACTGGTTTTCACGGGACAGGAATAGACTTCGCCGTCGGGGATGTTCTTGTGGCCGTCACATTTCACCGCGCCGATCCCCTTAATGCTGAAATTCAAATCGGTGCCGGGACCCTTAATCCGCACCTTGTCCGCTTTCTCCATGAATCTTTGGGCCGGATCCATCGCCCTGGACATCTTCTTGTAATCGACGCCCGAGGTGACATTGTAGTAGTACTGCTCGAACGCTTCGGTGGACATCCCGGACATCATCGCCATCGACTCCGTGGGATAGCGCAGTACGACCCACTTTGTTCTCGCCAGCCTCACCTCGGCGTGCACCTTTTTGAATATTTCGGTAGCAAAGAGCCGGTTTTTCTCGTCTGGAAGGTCGGCCAGCTCCTTCGCATTTGCGATGCCACGTACCCCGATGAACACATCCATTTTTCTCATCCGGTGCAATTCGGTGCTTTTCATTGCAGCCAGACTTTCCTTCGTCGCCCGCGAGAGCAGAGTGCGCAGCAGCCTGTTGTACTTGATTTCCAGGGTCGGATAGCCGCCCACCTGGTACACCGCTGCCACCAGGGATTGCAGAAATTCAACCGGCGTATCATACGCTTCGATCAGGACGTTCTCGCCTTTCTTCACCTCGCAGGAGTAATTGACCAACAGTTTGGCTAGCTGGTCGTGCCTGTGATCTATCACGGTGTCCTCCTCGCTTTTAACGTCCGCTTTGGAAAAGAGCGAACATGGCATTTTCTTTGCTGCAATTGATGTATTTTTGGACGCTCAACCTTCTGGCCGGAGTTCTTTCAGTCCTCTTCTGGCGCTTCCCCGGCCTGTTTATCCAGCACGGAATCCACTCTCTCGACAACCTGTTTCAGACGCTTGTCCGCATCCGCGGTCATCTTCGCAACCCCATCCAGCATTTTCTTTTTAAACGCATTATCCCGAATGCCGGGCAGGTTGATGCGGACATTCAACGCCGCGCCGTGAACCGCCGCGTGTGCACAGTACGCTGCAACACCCGCGTCCGAAATGCTGTTCTGATTTCCTTTCACGGCCATCATGTCGATCAGGTCAAACGTGGCAAGAGAGATTTCGCAGACGTCGAAGGGAATGCTCGTCGCGTCTCTGTTCGCCTTGTCCAGCGCCTCATCACGCGCGGCGGACTGCTCGTCCGTTTTCTTGGGAAGGCGCATCGCCGCCATCACCCGGTTGAACGCCATCGTGTCATCGTCGATCGCCCTCAGCAGGCGGTCTTTCAACTCCTGCCCTCTGACCGCTGCCTGTTCCACTTCGTCCCAGTCGTCTTCGTACTCGAACTTTCCGTACGTCAGGTTGCCGACCATCGTCGCCAGAGAGGCCGCAAGCGACCCAGCAAGAGCGGCTGCCGATCCGCCTCCCGGCGCTGGCGATTCGCTCGCAAGCTCCTCCGCAAATCCGCTGATCGTGAGATCCACCAGCCTGCTACCGCCCACGTCCCCCGCGGCGATCGCATACTCCACGATCTTTTTATTCGCGTCGAAAGGGGTCATATCGTTGAGACCCATCGATTCGACCGCCACACGAACCAGCTCGCGTTCGTGCACGGCTGTTGAACGGCTCTGCTTTCTCAGGTAGAAACGTCCCGCCTCCAGCATCGGCTTCAGCGGGATCAGGCCGACGATTTCGCTGCCGGTGACGCGCAATCCCATCTCCCGCGCGATCCCCTCCACCGTGTCAAAAACCTGATGCGGAGCTGTCACGTCCGGGTCGGTCAGGTTCATCGTTACCTGCGCCCTTTTCCACTGCTCCAGGTACCACCCCGACGCTTTACAGTATTTGAACAGGCCGGGAATTCTTTTTTCGGGCCTGCCATCCTTGTCCCGGATAATCTTGCGCTTCTCGTCGCGCTCAACATACCCCTTCTCCCGAATGCGCAGCGCGATATCTTTTGCGTGGCGGGCAAAACGGGTGTTCAGGTTGATGTTGTAGGCCACCAGGAACTTTCGCGCGCCCACATGAACCGCACCGAATTTGGGGCGAAACTCATGCGGTCCGAAATCGGGTTTCCAGGCCGGATCTTTCATCTTTTGCGGCAACGCCTCGTACTCCCCTTTGCGCACCTCCGCCAGGTTCCGCCACTCCTCCTTGGTCGCCGCGTATTCATAGAGATATACCGGGACGTCCAGCTCCCGGCCGACCCGCTCACCGAGCCGTTTCGCCAGCTCGACGCAGTCATCCATTGTCATGTTCGCAACGGGAACAAAGGGGCAGACGTCGGTTGCGCCGGCACGCGGGTGTTCGCCCTTGTGCTTGGTCATGTCAATCAACTGGTGGGAGGCCTCAATCAACCGAAAGGCGCCCTCGAGCACAGCGTCCGGTTCACCTGCAAGAGTGATGACTGTTCGGTTTGTATCCGCACCCGGGTCCACGTCCAGCAGGGTGCACCCGTCAACCGCACCGGCGGCATTCGCGCAGGCGTCGATCACCGCACGGTCGCGACCTTCCGAAATGTTTGGCACGCACTCTACGATTTGTCTCATGAACCTGCTGCCCCCGTTGTTGCCCCTTTCCCCCGCTTCCCCGAATGACACCCGGATCCAGCCAGTCCGCAATGTTTCAGGTTCGCTAAGATAAGGGTGCCCTCGATGGGGGGCAAGGAAGGCCAGGAATCCTATGAAAAGGAAGCGTGGATTTGCGGTGCCATTGCTTCAGAAAGATGGTTTTCAGGCGCCGAACTGTCCCTCGCGGTTTTCCCCGACGCACTCCAGCAATTCTTCAAGCGCCTATAGCAAACCTGCACGTTCTTCATCGCGGCTTCGAAAGGTTGATGCAACGAGCGAATCTCGTTCTCGCGTGCTCGCTGCCGCAGCGGCTAAACGGGACTTGCTGTCCCCTCCTTCTGCTGGCTCGCCGGGCAGTCCTGCCCGGTTTGTCAACGACTGGGTTCGTGGTAACTTATTTTCTCAGAAACACGTGTGCGACATCGAGCGGCTCACGGGATGACATCGGGCGAGGCCCGGCGACGGTCGTTTCGATGGAGGCATTTGGACAAACAATGGGGTGCGGTCCGGCATCATGGCTCTGAACGAAAAACAGATCGAGGATCTACTCAAGCAGGTCAGGTATCCCGGGTTCAGCCGCGACATCGTCTCGTTCGGCATCGTACGGTCGATCCAGGCCGAGGGAACCCAGGCCACGGTGCATCTGGAGTTCTCGACGAACGATGAGTCCATATCGTCGAAGGTACAAGACGACATCGTCGCGATTCTGAAGGAGAACGGGATCACACAGGTGGCCGTGGAAATCGAGCATAAAACCCCCCAAGCCCAGCAAGAAAAATCCACGAAGGGTCCGGGGGGCGAGAGCCTGCTTCCCTCTGTGAAACACGTCATCGCAGTCGCCTCCGGCAAGGGCGGAGTCGGCAAATCGACCATCGCGGCCAATCTCGCCATTTCCCTCGCGAACCTCGGACTGAAAACCGGTTTGCTGGACGCGGACATCTACGGCCCTTCCGTCCAAATGTTGCTCGGCCTCGGCAACGAGCCGGAGGCGGCGGAAGAAGCCCGCAAGCTGAAACCGATGGAAGCCTATGGCATCAAAGCGATGTCCATGGGAGTGCTGGTGGACAGTGATACACCGCTCGTCTGGCGCGGCCCGATGGTCTCCTCCGCCGTGGAACAGTTGATGCGGGATGTGGTCTGGGGAGACCTGGACATTCTCGTGCTCGACATGCCCCCCGGAACCGGTGACATTCAGCTGACCGTCGCCCAAAAGGTGAAATTGGATGGAGCGATCATCGTCACAACTCCCCAGGAACTGGCGTTGATCGACGCTCGCAAGGGGATTGCGATGTTTCAGAAGGTGGAGGTTCCAGTGCTTGGGTTGGTCGAGAACATGTCTTATTTCCTCGCGCCTGACACAGGAAAGCGGTACGAGATCTTTTCCTCGGGCGGGGCTCGCCGCGAGGCGTTGCGGCAACGCGTGCCTTTCCTCGGCGAGGTGCCGCTACTCCCGGAAATTCGCGAGGGTTCGGACACAGGAAAACCCGCGGCGGCAGCAGACGGTCCTGTTCGGGACGTGTTCGCCAAAATCGCACAATCGGTCTGGAACGGGATTCAACTTGACAAGAATTCCTGAGAAGACATAAAGAGGTTGGTTATGGCTGCGACAGTGACAGAAGAACAGGTGTTGGATGCGCTCCAGCAGGTCATTGACCCTGAACTCAATATCAACATCGTTGATCTTGGGCTCGTGTACAGCGTGACGATCAATGATGAGAACGAAGTGCACACGTTGATGACGCTCACGGCGATGGGCTGCCCGCTTGGTGAATCAATCGCCAAGGATTCGGAACAGGCGGTACTGGGCGTTGAGGGTGTTAAAGATGTGCTGATCGAAATCACCTTCGAACCGCCGTGGAACATCAACATGATGTCCGATTTCGCCAAAGACCGGCTCGGGTTGGGATAATGAGCGACGACCCTCTTTCAAACGCGCTTCAGTCGGATGAAGACCCCTACCGCACTCCGCCTGTACGTTCCATTCTGCTGTCGCTGTTCGAAGGCGCGCATCCCGCGCTTCTGGCCGAGGCAACGGGGACTTTCCTCGAGCGCCTGACGTTGCTGGAGATGTATGTCGAAGAGGAAATGAAGCTACCTATTGAACAGGAAGACCTCGAAAAATTCCGTGCCAATCACATTGACGAGCTGGCCCGGGAAACCGCCCGCATGGCGCAACTTTTCTACGGAAGAATTGCCTCCCGCGAGGGCCACTAACGCTCCATAGGCCACAGCCCCTGTTGGAATAAGACAAAGGTGGTAGCGGTTTTTGTAAAAAGGAAACAATCGGCGCTAGCCTGTTCGGCGTCCAGCGGAAAAATC
Source organism: uncultured bacterium (assembly GCA_964538455.1). Taxonomy (GTDB): domain Bacteria; phylum Electryoneota; class Electryoneia; order Electryoneales; family Electryoneaceae; genus JAZDLX01. Next base: position 226,218 of record CAZIDZ010000001.1, on the reverse strand, counting down.
GGTCCCTCTTTGACGCCTCCGCAACAATTCGCCGGAATTGAGCCTCCGCTCCCCGTTTCGTACTTTCGCTTCCGTACTCAACGCGGCGTCCAACGAGGCGCCGTTCATCATGCCACACCATAAGGACCACGATATGGCCAGCGCCGCGGAATCAACACCCGCCCCGGTCTACTTCGATAACGGCGACAGCACCCCGGTGCTGCCGGAAGTCGTCGAGGCGATGTTGCCCTGGTTCACGTCTTCCTGGGGCAACCCGGCGTCGCTGCACAAACTCGGCCTTGACGCCGAGGAAGCCCTGGACACGGCTCGCGAATCCCTGGCCAATTCAATCGGTTGCACCGCGAAAGAGATCATTTTCACCTCCGGCGCCACCGAAGCGAACAACCTCGCACTCTCCGGCCTCCGCGCGCAATTCCCGGACAAACGTCACGTGGTGGTCAGTGCCATCGAGCACGCAAGCGTGCGAAACCTTGTCAAGCGCTGGGCAAAGATTGGGGACGTGGAACTGACGGAGCTTCAGGTGGACGGCGAAGGCCGCGTTGATCCGGACAGCCTGCGCAACGCGATTCGTGACGATACCCTGTTTGTCTCGATCATCCACGGAAACAATGAGATCGGCACAATTCAAGACCTCAACACACTGGGCGGTATCTGCCGCGAACGCGGTGTACTGCTTCATAGCGACATGGCTCAATCCCTCGGCAAGATTCCTCTGGATCTCGCGAAACTTCCCGTGGACCTGGCGAGTTTCAACGGCCATAAGTCCCACGGCCCGAAAGGCGTCGGCGCGCTTTACGTGCGCAACCGGACAAAACTCCGCCGCATCATGGAGGGGGGTCCGCAGGAATTCAGCCTCCGGCCCGGTACGGAAAACGTGCCGGCGATTGTAGGTTTCGTTAAAGCCGCGGAAATTGCCGTTCGCGACCTGAACGAGGTTATGCCCCGGGTCGGCACGTTAACTAAACGTCTCGCCGACGGCGTGCTCGCGATTGAACATGTCCGCCTGAATGGTCCGCAGATAGGCTCCCCGGACCGTCTTCCCGGCAACCTCAACGTCACGTTTCGTTACATTGAAGGGGAAGCGATCCTGATGTCGCTGAATTATGCAGGCGTATACGTATCTTCAGGTTCTGCATGCAGTTCGCGGTCGCTCGTACCGAGCCACGTACTCACCGCGATCGGGCTTTTGCACGAGGAGGCGCATGGCTCGATCCGCTACACCCTCGCCCGTCAGAACACCGAAGAGGAAGTGGACCGCGCCATCGAACAGACGAAATCGGCGGTCGACCGTCTCCGCGCGATGACTGCCTTCGTTCCCGAGGAGCACAGTGAGCGCGAGAGCGACCACGCGAAGACCTTTTACAAGAAGCACGACGATACGTAACCGCAATAATCACTGTAGATTAACCAGTTCAGATTTAGAAGCAACTATCGCTGTTGAAAGCAAGTTTTTACGAGAGAACCATGGCGATCAAGTACAGCCAGAAAGTGATCCGGGAATTCACCAATCCGGCGAATGTGGGCGACATCGACAACGCCAACGCCCGGGCGACGGAAGGCTCCGCGGCGTGCGGGGACATGATCACCTACTCCCTGGTGATCGATCCCGAGACACACATCATCGAGGAGATCAAGTTTCTTTCCTACGGCTGCGCGTCGAACATCGCCACGGCCTCGATGGCCACAAAAATCGCCAAGGGCCGCACCATCGAGGAGGTGAAGAAGCTGAACCCCAAAGTGGTCACCGAAAAGCTCGACGGACTCCCGGCGGTGAAAATCCACTGCAGCGTGCTCGCGATCAACGGCCTCAAGTCCGCTATCCGGCAATGGGAAATCGACCACGGCCTCATCGAAATGCCCACCGAGAACCGGGAACTCACCCGTGACGACGTCCTGGAAACGCTGCGCAGCGTGACCCATCCCGAAACCGGGGTGAACATCGTCAAGATGAACATGATCCGCGATATCGTCATCGACGGCACCACGATCTACGTTGAGCTGCTGGTGGGCGAAACGGAGGAGATGTATTACGAAAATATCGAGGAGGAGACACGCGAACATCTGGAGGGGCTCCCGGGGATCACCTCGGCGACCGTCAAACTGACCGAGAACACACCTCTCAAACGCAGAAAATAAGCGGAGATACATCGGTGACTTACAGCGCTACATACATGGATCATTTCCAATCACCGCGCAACATCGGGGAGATCGAAAACCCCTCCGCCCGTGCCGATGTTGAACATCAGGGCGAGGGATGCTTCGACCGTCTGCGCATCACTCTGGCCGTTGCGGACGACCGAATCACCGATGCAAAATTCAAAGCGCGCGCCTGCAGCGGCACCATCGCCGCAGCCTCAGCCGTTACGGAATGGGCCAAAGGGAAAAGCCTGGCCGAAGCGATAAAGCTGACTCCGGATGACGTCGATCGTCTGCTCGATGGCGTCCCGGAGAAGAAACGCCACAGCGTCGA
>CAZIDZ010000001.1:23514-223648 GCA_964538455.1 uncultured bacterium | reverse complement strand
GAAAGTAATCGCCATCGACGGTCCGGCCGGATCCGGGAAATCGACCACGGCGCGAGCCGTGGCCCAGCGGCTCGGCTGGCAGTACCTCGACACCGGGGCGATGTACCGGGCGCTCGCCCTCGCTGTGGAGCGCGCCGGGGGCAACATGGACAAGGAGAGTGACGTACTGAAGACCCTGGAGCACACGGAAATCACATTCGGTGACGGGTTTCCGCCTGCAATGCTGTCGAACGGGGAGGATGTTTCCGAGGCGATCCGCACGCCCGAGATGTCCCAGGGCTCGAGCCGCGTCTCGGTTCACCCATCCATCCGCAGACAGATGGTGGAACTTCAACGAAAACTGGGTCTTATGCGCCCATCGGTGCTTGAAGGACGGGACACGACGACAAAAATATTCCCGGATGCCGGGTTGAAGATCTACCTGGACGGATCAGTGGAAATCCGCGCCCGGCGCCGCCTGTTTGATTATGAGAAACAAGGACGTACGATTGGTTTCGAGGAGGTAGTCGCAGAGATTCACGAGCGGGACGAGCGGGATTCCAACCGCAGCGAGGGTCCTTTGAAGGTCGCTAAGGGGGCGGTTGTGCTGAACACCGACCCCTGGACGCTTGAACAACAGATCAGCGAAGTGATGAATGTCGCCCGCGATCGGTTTGGCATTGGAGGGGATGCATGAAACCGGGAAAGATGCGATTAGGGTACAACTTTTTTCGCCTGTCGGTGATGGCCTGGGCGAAACTCTATCTCGGATTGAAGATCTACGGACAGGATAATGTTCCCCGCGAGGGCAGGATTATCCTCGTCGCAAACCATATCAGCGAGTACGACCCTCCGGCCATCGGTTGCTGCATCCCACGGGAAGCCTACTACGCAGCGAAGGTAGGACTTTTTAAGGGATTTGTAGGACGGCTTCTCCGGTATGTCAACGGGATTCCGGTTCGCCGAAGCGGGTCGGACAAAGAAGCGATCAAGGCGATGATCAAAGTGCTCCGAGAGGACAAGGCCGTTCTGATTTTTCCAGAGGGAACACGTAGTTTGGACCCCAATGGCAGAGACCCGAAGGCGGGCGTGGGGATGATCGCCCTGATGGCGAAATCGGACCTGCTCCCGATCCGTATTACCGGTTCAAGAGAAGTTCCAAAGAGCATTTTCAAACCCGGCAAGGTGAAGGTGCAGTTTGGCAAACGGATTTCGCTCGCCGAGCTGTCCGAGGACAGCAAAGACCGCAAGGAGACGTACAAGAAGATCGCCGAGGAGATCATGCGGCAGGTCCGGGTCCTGACCGTCGAGATACCGGGCGATGAAAAAGCGTAATCAGCATCATCATTGATGTTTTCCGGCCATTCGCAGATTGAGCCGATGGCCGTTTTGCTTGTTTTGCCCGCGGGACGAGGGACGTTTTGAAACCCCGCAGCAAAAGACTCGATTGAGGCCGTTTTTCGTTCCGGACGGCGCCGGGACGGTCCGTGTTGCACACGGACAAAGATCGCGCACATCCGCCGTCGGCACAGGAGCCGAAACGTGTGCACGCAGCCAAGAAGGTGTGAGGACCGGGCCTCGTGGTGGGGCCGCCGTTTTCCTGTATTCGGCGGACCGATGGCGAGGCCGCGTGGAACGTTGTATAGCGGGCGCGGGCACCCCCGCCGTGCCAACCTTCCCCGCCGGAGTTCTTCAAGCGAATTACTCCCGCCGCGCACCCCCACAAACCCTGCACGTGGCGCATTACGGCACGGATGCAGAAGAGGTGCCAGGAGGTAAACGAAAATGGCAGACAAACAGACCCAAAACCCCAGCGCGGAAGAGCCGAAAGCGGAGGAGCAGGAACCGAAAGAGGAAGAGGTTCAGGCTGAAACCGAAGCGGCGGCGGAAGAGGCGGCCGACGAGCAGGAAAAGGACGACCAGAAGAAGGAAGAAGCGCCGGCGCCTGTCGAACAATTCGCGGAAGAGATCGCGCTGGACGAGCTGGACCCCACCCTGAAAACCGACAAGATCGTCGAGCGAGGCGGCGAGAAGTTCATCAAGAAGTCAGACCTCGGAGACGACACCCGGACCCATGACAAGTACGCCGACCTGGAAAAGCTGTACGAGGAATCGCTGACAGACGTCAAGGAAGGCGAAATCGTCACCGGAAAAATCATCGCGATCTCCGAAAAAGAAGTCTCGGTGGACATCGGCTTCAAATCGGAAGGTGTTGTTGACATTGAGGAATTCGACGATCCATCCGCGCTGAAAGTGGGCGACGAGATCGACGTTTTCCTCGACAGCGTCGAAGACAGCGAAGGGATGCTGCAGCTCTCGAAGCGCAAAGCCGACTTCATGCGCGTCTGGGACCGCGTGAAGAATGTCTACGCCGCGGACGGCATCATTCGCGGACGCTGCGTGCGCCGCATCAAGGGCGGCATGGTGGTCGACCTCGGCGGCGTGGATGCTTTCCTGCCAGGCAGCCAAATCGACGTGCGCCCGGTGCGCGATTTTGACGCGATCATCGGCACGGAGATGGACTTCAAGATCCTCAAGATCAACGATCTGCGAAAGAACATTGTCGTCAGCCACAAGGTGCTGAAGGAAGAGGAGCTGCACGAGGTCCGCGAAAAACTGCTCTCCAACCTTGACGTCGGCATGGAGCTGGAAGGAACCGTTAAAAACATCACCGACTTCGGTGTCTTCGTCGATCTCGGCGGCGTGGACGGCCTGCTGCACATCACTGACCTCAGCTGGGGCCGTGTTTCGCACCCAAGCGAGGTTGTGCAGCTCGACCAGAAAATCCACGTAAAGGTTCTGAACTACGACAAGGAGCGGAAACGCATCAGCCTCGGCCTGAAGCAGCTTTACGAGCACCTCTGGACCGAGATCGACAAGAAATACCGGGTCGGCCAGAAAATTCAGGGCCGGGTGGTGAGCCTCGCAAAGTACGGCGCGTTCATCGAGATCGAGCCCGGCATCGAAGGCCTCGTGCACATCAGCGAGATGAGCTGGACTCAGCACATCAAGCACCCGAACCAAGTGGTGCACGAAAACGAGTATGTGCAGGTCGTGGTGCTCAACATCGACAAAGACAACAAGAAGATCTCCCTGGGTCTCAAGCAGGTTGAGCAGGACCCCTGGGAGAACTTTGAAGCCAAATACCGCGTCGATACCCGTCACAAGGGCATCGTCCGCGACCTCGTTCCCTTTGGTGCGTTTGTCGAACTCGAAGACGGGATCGACGGTCTCGTCCACATCAGCGACCTGAGTTGGACGAAGAAAGTCCGTCACCCCGGCGAAATCCTCAAGAAGGGCGACGAGGTGGAGGTGGTTGTGCTCTCCTTCGACCGCGACGAGCGCCGCATCGCCCTCGGCATCAAACAGATCGAAGGCAATCCTTGGGACGACTTCGAGCGCGAGATGCCCGTAGGCACGCGGACCACCGGCAACGTCACCCGGCTCATCGACAAAGGCGTGATCATCGAGCTGAAATACGGAATCGAGGGATTCCTGCCGAACAGCCAGGTCTCGCGAAAGTACTTCGACGGCAAGAAGCGCACTCTTCAGGTGGGCGATCTGCTGAACATCATCGTGGTCGAATTCGACAAGGATGAGCGCAAGATCATCCTCTCGAACAGCCAGGCGGAAAAGAAAGCGGAGAGCTCAAAGTCCGCCTCCTATGCCGAGAACAAGGGCAGCGGCAAGACAACAACGATTGCCGACACCCTGCCCGCAGACAGCCCGCTGTTGAAGGCGATGAAGAGCGCCGAGGCGGAGAAAGCAGCGGAGAAGGCAAAAGAAAAGAAGGCGAAGACGGCCAAGAAAAAGGCCAAAGCGGAGCCCGCCAAGGAAGAGGAAACCGCCAAAAAGCCTGCCAAAGCCAAAGCGAAGGACGAGGCGAAGGAGGAGGCTCCTGCGAAAGCGGAAGCCGAACCCAAGGAGAAAGCCAAGGCGGAAGCGAAGGTTGAAGCGAAAACCGAAGCCAAAGCCGACGCCAAGAAAGAGACGAAGACCAAGGCGAAAAAGGCGGAGGCTAAAACCGCTTCTTCAAAAAGTGCCAAGAAAGAGACGGGCACCGGGAAGAAGACTGACGAACCCAAACCGGAAGCGAAAGGCGAAGGAAAAACTTCTGAAACCAAGGCAAAGAAGAAGAGCAAGGAGGACGAGGGATAATCCTGCTTTTCGCTTAAACAGTATAAACAACCGCTGCGGTTTTTACGCGGCGGTTTTTTTTGCACATCAGGGAAGAAGAGCAGCCGTTGCCAAAGCGAAACGGCTCAGTTTGGTGATCACACATTCACACTGCTTGAACTCTAGCCTCCTCTATTCCCAGCGGCTTGAAAACACATAAAAGTGCTTCTTCTCCTGCCGCACAACCGTCCAGTCCCGATGCAGAGTGCCATCTTGAGTCCCGGCCGAACCGGGTTGAATTAGAAAATAGAATTAAAGAGTTCCCGATTTGTATGTCGATCTCTTTTAATTACAAATAAATAAACGGCAAACACGGGGCCCTACGAGGCTACTGTAAACCGCCTCATCGCACCGCTCGCCCGCACTCGCGCCGCAGTTGTCTCCACTACGGTAGCGTTGTAGGTTACTGCACAACTTACGTTGGTTCGTACATGATGTTGAACGATCAGAACGCATACGGGAAACATCGGGTTTCATTCGCCACGGTCGGTTGCCGTCTCAACCAGGCCGAAGCGGAAGCAGCGCGCGACGAATTCCTGTCCAAAGGCTGGCAAATCGTGGACTTCGGCGAAACGGCCGAGCTGGTGATGATCAACACCTGCACTGTCACCGGCCGTGCTGACCGCTCTTCGCGCCAGTTGATTCACCGCGCCCGCCGCGATAATCCCGGCGCCCTCGTCGTTGCGGCAGGCTGTTTTGCCGCCAGCCATGCAAATGAGCTTGCCTTGGAAAGCGAAGCGGACCTCATCCTCGGTGTCAACGAAAAGGCCCGGCCCTTCGACTTCATCCCCGCATCTGGAAGGCCGGACAAACCGCTGATCCACATTGATGAAGTCGAAAACAGCGTTAAAACCGCGGTGGGAACACGCGTCTCCGGGCGCTCCCGGGCGTTCCTGAAGGTCCAGGACGGATGTGACCGCGCCTGCGCCTATTGCGCTGTCACCTTGGTCCGCGGACCCTCCCGCAGCGCACCGCTTGACGAGATCAAAACCGCCCTGCACCGCATCATCGCAGCCGGATACGAGGAGATTGTCTTCACCGGAGTGGATCTGACATCATGGGGGCGAGACCTGAACGGAAAAGGTGGCGATTTCATCGACCTGGTTTCCCTGGCGGCGGAAATGGGCATCCCCCGCGTCCGCGTTTCGAGTCTCGAACCGTGGGAACTCAGCCCCCAGCGCATCCAACGCCTAGCGGCGATCATGCCCTGGTGTGAACACCTGCATATTTCTTTGCAGAGCGCGGATCCCCAGCTGCTCGAGAGCATGAACCGTCCCACTGACCTGGGCCGGCTCCGCGAAGCCCTAGCCGAGCTGATCCGCCTGCGTCCCCGTGCGACGCTTGGAGCGGATGTGATCGCCGGTTTTCCCGGCGAGCGCCCCGATGCATTCGAGCGAACTCTTCGTTTCCTCGATGACGGCCCGCTGCACTATCTTCATGTGTTTCCTTTTTCCCCGCGACCGGGTACGTCCGCAGCGAAGCTGCCGGGAGCGCTCGACCGCGAAACGATCCATCGGCGCGCAAAGGCCCTTCGTGACGCCGGGCGCAAACGCCGACGGGCACACCTTGCCGAGATGACCGGCACGGAAGACGAACTGCTGATTGAGGAGAACGGCCGCGCCGGATACACCCGGTCCTATTTACGGGCGACACTGACCGAAGGAAAATTCAGGCCGAGAACCCGTGTCCCTGTTACACTGATTCGTTTAGACGATAACGATGATTTCCTACACGCAAAGGCAAACGGATGAACGACAGTTACGCAATCTTGAAAGACGAGCTGCTGGACGATTTCCTGACCATGGTTCAGATCGACAGCCCTTCCAAGGACGAACGCGCGATGGCCGATTGGCTGACCGCGAAATTCACTGAACTGGGCTGTGACGTCAGCGAAGACAAGGCTGGCGAAACGGTTGGGGGGAACGCGGGAAATCTCCGTGTCACGCTGAAGGGCAACACCAGCGCCGACCCGCTGCTCTTCAGCTCGCACATGGACACAGTCGAACCGGCTCGCGGGATCAAACCGGTCCGCGATGGGGACGTAATCCGATCCTCCGGAGACACCATCCTCGGCTCCGACGATAAGGCCGGTCTTGCCTGCATCCTGCAGCTCGCACGGATGGCCAAGGCACAGCCGGACATCCCCCGTCCCGACCTGGAATTTTCGATCCACATCTGCGAAGAGATCGGCCTGCTCGGCGCAAAAACCGTGGACACCACTGCCTTCCGCGCCAAAGTCGGTTTCATCCTCGATGACCATGATCCTCACAGCCTGACTGTCGGCAGCCCCAGCGCCGTCCGCCTCGAGTACACCGTGTACGGGAAAGCCTCACACGCCGGAGTGGAGCCGGAAAAGGGGATCAGCGCGATCAAGGTTGCCTCGGAGGCAATTGCTAAAATGAACATCGGCCGCATCGACGAGGAGACCACCGCCAACGTCGGCGTGATCCAGGGCGGTGTGGCGACCAACATCATCACCGAAAAAGTGATGATGAAGGCCGAAGCCCGCAGCCACGATCCCAAGAAGCTCGAAGAGCAGGTGAAACACATGGACGGTTGCTTTGAAGAGATTTGCGCCGCCTGGCGGAAGAAATCCGGCACCGATCTCCCGCGTTTCGAATCTGTGCGGGAGGACGATTACAAGGCCGTCCGCTTCTCGATCGAAGACTACCCCGTAAAGCTGACGATGGCCGCCGGCAAGGCGCTTGGTTGGGGAGAGATGGAAACTAAAATCTCAGGCGGCGGGACAGACGGCAGCGTGCTCTCGCACAAGGGCATTCCCTGCCTCGTGCTCGGGGTGGGCATGGAGGCGGTTCATTCCACCGAAGAATCCATCCGGATCCCGGTGCTCGAAGACGCCGTCCGGTTGATCTCAACAATTGTCACCACGCACGCGAAAGGGGCTGTTTCCTGATCCGCTCCTTCACGCGCAATGAAGTAAACAAGAAGCCCTCGAACTCCGGTTCGAGGGCTTCTTCATCCCCACAAGAGCGTGGTTTACATCTCCGCGAGCATCTTCTTCGCCCGCTCGATCGCTTTCGGGTCCTGCTCGTCGCGGATCGGGAGGGCGAGGGCCGCCTCGAGCTGCTGCCGTGCCGCATCCACATCTTTCTTTTCGTTCAACAGGTAGTCCGCGTACTCGACGTGACACTGGACCATGTTGCCGTGGCTGATCTCCAATGCCTTCTCGAAGTAAATGGGGATCGAATCGGCGGAGGCGAAGCCAAGCCCGGCTAGCTTGCGCACGATGTACGGCTTCTCCATCAGCTTCTTGTGCGTCCTGCCGATGACGTAGTAGGCAACCGGTATCGAGTCGCTGAGTGTCGTTGCCAGATGGGCGGCGTGGTACGCCTTCTTGACCAACCCAACCGCCTTGAACGGACCGCGCAGCAGCGCGACACGGCCGGCGGAGATGGCAATCATCAATTCCGCATCGGCGTTCCCGGGAGCCAATTCAGCGGCCTTCTCCGCCTCGTCAAGCCCTTGAAGGAAGTACGGCTCCGCGCGTTCATCCTTCTCTTCAAAATTTTCGCCGATGTTCACCCGGCTGCGCGATTCCCTCCAGAGCACTTCCGCATCCGTGCGTCCGGACTGCTCGAGCCGCTGCAGCGCTTCCTCGTTCAGCCAGGCTTCGTTCAAAGCGTCGGCCGCCACCAGGGGATCGTCCGTGGAATCGGCGATCTGTTGCGCCTTGTCAACGTCCATGCGGCCCACAGGAACAAAATCATCCGCCAGCACAAACACAAAAGCGAGCAGCAGCACCGCCAGTACAGCGAGCGGCACGGCAGCCCTCCCCCTTCCATTCGTGTTCATCAGACCATCTCCGAGTTGAGTTTCACCATCTCGCCGCTGTACAGGAAACGTTTGATCTTCTTTGTCGACGTTTTCTGGAATTCCTCTTCCACAATCCGGAACGTCTTGATCCTTTTGTAGTCGGCCAACTCTTTCTGCGCCTCCTTAACCTGCTGCTTGAGGAATTTGAAGACGTCTTCCTCCGACGGCTTGAACCCCTTCTCTTCGTAATACAGGTCAAGCTGTTCGTAATCGGGGTAGATCATGGCCGCGACCTCGTCCCCCATTCCCTTTTCGCGGGGGATGCCGAGCACCAGCGATTCAAGGATGAAGCGGTTGCGGTTCAGGTGGAATTCAATCTCCTCCGGATAGACGTTCTTTCCACCGTAAGTCACCAGCATGTTTTTCGCACGCCCCGTAATCTGAAGGTATCCGTCCGGGTGAATGATGCCGAGGTCACCGGTCTTGAACCAGCCGTCCTCGGTGAAAACCTCTTTTGTCGCCTTCTCGTTGCGGTAGTACCCCTGAAAGATGTTGGGTCCCTTGACGCAGACCTCGCCCACTCCCTGGTCGTTCACATCGATCAGCATGCACTCGACTCCCGGAGCCGGCGGCCCCACGCACTCATGACGGATCTTAAACGGCAGGTTCACGTGGGTGACAGGGCTGGTTTCCGTCAAGCCGTACCCCTGAAAGAGCAGCAGGCCGAGCCGGTTGAAGAAATAGGCCACCGGCGGATCGAGCGGACCGCCACCGGAGACGAAAATGCGCACCGAGCTGAGACCGGCCTTGTCCCGCAGGCTCTTGAACAGCGGCTTGCCGAGTTTCAGGCCGACCGTCTCGCCCGCTTTCGCAACGCCCATCAGCGCGTTTACCAACTTGTCCTTGCCAGACTGCTTCAGCTTGCGCTGGATCCCCTGCATCATTTTTTCATACAACAGCGGAACGCCGACCATCAACGTCACGTTTGTGTTCCGAATATCCTCAACGATCTCCGCCGATTTCAGCGAGCGGGCATAAGTGATGCTGGCGCCACAATAAATCGGCAGCAGAAATCCCGCGGTGGCTTCGAAGCTGTGGTGTATAGGCAACACCGAAAGGAACGTGTCGCCCGGTCCGATATCGAGAATCCGGCTCGCGGTGGCAACGTTCGAGGCGATGTTCATCTGGCTGAGCATCACTCCCTTGCTGTGGCCAGTGGTTCCGGACGTATAGAGGATGGCGGCCATCTCGTCAAGCTCGCGTTTCGGCAGCTCCGTCTCGCTCTTCCCGCCGAGTTCGAGCACTTCCGCAAAGGGAATTTTCACACAGGGCTTCTTTACGTCAAAGCAGACAAGGTCTTCCAGCGTCTTGATCGACGCCATCTCTTCGACCATATCGGCGAATTTCCCCGAGACAAACAGGATGCGCGATGCCGAGTCGGAGAGGATGTGCCTGATTCCCGCAGCTGGCATCAGGCTGTCGCAAGGAACCGTAATGGCTCCCGACGCTTGAATCCCGAGGTAGGCGGTCGCCCAATCAGGGCGGTTCTCACCAAGCACCGCGATACGATCGCCGGACTTGACGCCGCGGTCAATCAACCATCGTGCGACGGCTTCCACTCTTTCAACCAGCGTGCCATACGTGATCTCGTCGTATCCGTCCTTTCCGTTCCAGGTGCGCATCACCGGGATGTCCCCGAAAGCCTCGTAGCTGCGCCTGGCCAGCTCGCTGAGCGGAAACACCCCCCTGTCCGGTCGAAGCTTATCCCAGTAAACGCTCATGTCCATGAGCCATCTCCTTCTTCAGTAATCCGCCCGAACACCCGGAACGGCCACAAGACCAAAGCACACGCTCGGGAGGTAATTTCTTGTCCGTTTTTCGTTCAGTGGGCTCAAAATGGAGGAGCGGGCCGGAAAGGTCAACAGAACACTCGAACAGCTCCAAAAAATCGCTGGAGCCGACTTTTCCCTTATGTAACTCAATTACATATATTTTTCATCCTTGCTGCGGCGGAAAATCTCGAAGCGCCCGAAATTGAGGACGGGATGGCTCCTCAGAAACTCTACACAAAATCTTTCGTCGTACTATTCAGCTACAATTTTTTCATGGCGCTGAATTTCACCAACAACGCCATCTATCCGCTTTACGTCAAACACACTGGCGGCACCGCCGAGACGGTTGGAGCCTTCATGGCCACCGCCAGCCTCGCCGCTGTCGTCGCCCGCCCCCTGATCGGATGGATGCTCGACCGCTGGGGGACCAGGCCCGTGCTGCTGATCGGCAGCCTGAGCATGGCGCTTCCCTCCCTCGGCTATTGGGCGTTGCTGGACCAGGGGCTTGTCCCCGCCGTCTGGATGTTGCGCCTCGTTCATGGTTTCGGCTACGGAGCCCACTTTTCCGCATTCTTTACTTTGGCTGCACAAAGCGCTCCCAAGGGAAGGAGAAACGAAGCAATTGCGATGTATGGCTTTTCCGGGTTGATGGCGAACCTGCTCGGCCCCGTGGCGGGGGAGGAAGTCTTTGACCGTTTCGGACTGGGGCCTTTCTTCCTGATGGTCACTCTTTTTGGCCTGGTCGGAGCCACTCTCGCGCTGGTCTCCAGGCAGCCCTCCCGTGAGGAAAAATCGGAGCCGCCGACGCTCACGGGCGCGGTCAAGTTGCTGGGGTCACGTCCGTTGTGGCTGGTGTTTGCCCTGGCCTTTCTCCTCTCCGCCTGTTACTCGACGCCGCCCGCATTCCTCGGGCCGATGGCGCGAGGCCGGGAGATCGCCCGGTTCGGGCTCTATTTCACCGGCTACGCCACCGGTGGAATGGGCATCCGTCTGTTGGGACGAAAATGGGGAGACCGCTTCGGCCTGCGGAGGGTGCTGATCCCCTCCTTTTTCGTGTATGGAATGGCGATGACAACCCTTTTCCTCGCGCACAGCACCGGGGTGGTCGTGCTGGCCGGCGTGCTCGCGGGGCTCGCTCACGGGCTAGCATTCCCGGCAGTGAATGCGCTTGCGTACGGGCTCGCCCCGGCCGGAGCGGGAGGGTCCGTAATCGCGATGTTGACGGGGATGATGGACGTATCGACAATGACAACGGCCTACCTCTTCGGGGTGCTCGCGGAGAAATTCGGCTACCCCGCGGCGTTCCCGGCCGCGGCCTCCGCGGGTTTGCTCGCTTCCCTGCTGCTTATCATCAGCGTACTGCGAAAGCGGGCCGCCATCCGCTGGAAAGACGCACGCGTGCCACCGGTCACCTGATCGTGGCTAAGCGGTTTAAGGGCGCAATGCGTGTTTGGATTGACTGCCGGCAATGGTCCCACTACCCTTCCGGGCGCCGCTGCCAGGGGGCGTGCATCCCGCACTGACGAAAGTGCACGTGCGCGTGTTCGGGGATCCTTCGCTGCTCCCAATCGGGACACCCGTCTTCGCCGAAGAGGTCAAAAAACGTCTTTTCCAGCCTGCTTTTTTCGTCCTCGGTGAACGCCGCCCTGTGCTCCTTCAGCACCGCCATCGGCACCTGGCAAATGAGGCAGTCGACGATCATAATCTGGTCATCCTCGTAGTGCTTATGGGTTTTAACCTCTTCGTCGAAAACCAGCCCGCAGAGATCGCAAGAGGGATCGTACTGGCGCGGACCCCCAGCGGTCTGGCGCATCTGAACTCCCCCGTTCCCCCCACGCTTCATCCTGTCACGGCGAGTGGTCAGCCACCTTTTCCAGCGGTACCACTCCACAGTTTGCCCGATCCCGGCACGCAGAGGAAGCTTGCCCTCGAACCCAAGACGTTCCGCCGCCTTATCACCCGAGACAGTCCATCTCGGGCTCAGCACATCGGGCAGTTTGTCGGGACGAAACGGCGCCTGGCCAATCGTATTAAGCAGCGGATAGACCAGTGGATAGCCATTGCGGAACAGAGCGGTCGGCACCGGGAGATTTTTCGCCCTTACTCCGAGCACGTGGGCGATAACGTCGCCGAGCTGCTCGTGGGTGACCGGCGCAAAAGGAGCCGCATGGAAGAGCTCGCCTACAGCCGCCGGGTGCGTCATCTGCACCAACACCTGCCGGGCGAGATCCTGAACGTGAATCAGGTTCAGCTCACTGCTTCGCCCGAGCCGTGGAGACCAGCCTTTTTCGATCATCTTGAACAGCGGAAGGAAGGCCCTGTCGCGCGGGCCGTACACCGAAGGGGGACGGATGATGGTCACTGGTAAACGCGAGCGCTTTCGCAACAACCACTCTTCGGCTAACAGTTTGCTGCGACCATAATCAGTAAGCGGTACGGCAAAGTCATCCTCGCGGCGCGGCCGCCCCGCTGTTGTCGGCCCACCTGCAGCTTGGCTTGAAATAAAAACAAAGCGGGAGAGGTTCGGGGCGGCATCCGCCACGGCGTTGAAAAGCGTCTTGGTGCCTTCCGTGTTGTGCAGGTAGTAGAGAGAGCGGTGGGGTTGGCTGACGACTCCGGCGTTGTGGATCACCGCGTCCACTCCGTCGGCCGCTTTCCGCAGCGCCTTCGCATCATCAAGAGGTGCAATTATTTTCTCGACCGGCTTCCGCTCCAGCCAGGTCAGGTCGGAAGTGGCGCGCACCGCCGCGCGAACGTGATACCCCTCGCGAAGCAGCGCATCAACAATATGGCTCCCAACGAATCCGTTCGAACCGGTAACGAGAACGCTCGCATTCATCGTGGACCATTTTCCGTACAGGAATCACAAAACATCTCTTTAATCACCTGTCATCGTCCTTCTAACCGCTCGAGCCGGAAAAAGGTCGCATCATAAAAGGAAAAGTATGTGGCCCAACTGTCAGAGCGGTTTTGCGTACATCCGATAAACCTTGTTTCGCCTTCCGCCCATCATCTCCGCTGCACGATTCATCATCGTATTGGTTTCGAGGATCCACCCCGCCTCTCCCTCAAAAACGCCTTTTTTCGGCGCCTCATTGAAATGGTCATAGTAGAACACCGTGTCGATCCCCCGTCCCCGGTATTCTTCCAGGACCCCCATGACGATGATACGAACGCTTTTGATCGCTTTCGGCCTCGTGTACCAGAGCAGCCTGAGCAGGCCAAAGGGGAGAAGGCGTCCATTCCGGATCTTGATGATCGCCTCGTTGATGTTCGGCAGCGCTAGGGAAAAGCCGACCGTTTCTCCGGTTTCAGGATCTTCAGCAAAGAAAACATGGTCGGGATCGACCGCCTGCTTCAGGTTCACCGCAAGGTGATGGAACTCCTCGTCTGTCATGGGGACCGCGTTCCAGTTTTTCTCCCAGGCCTTGCGATAAACCTTCAACACCCTTTCCGCGTCTTCCCAGAAGGCTTTCATGTTGAGTTTGCGGTAGCGCACCTTGCTGCGTTTCCGAATTACCTCGGCGGCGCGCTTCAGCTTTTCGGACATCCACTCCTTGTGGATCTTATAGGTGAAGAGATCCATCGATTTCCGGTATCCCGCCGCATGGATCAGCTTTTCGTAGTAAGGCGGGTTGTAAGGCATCATGATCTGAGGAGGCTGGTCAAAGCCTTCGACGAGCAAGCCAATGTCTTCATTGATATGGGGATTGAAAGGTCCCTCCATTTTGTCGAATCCCCATTCCTTTCCCGCTTTTTCAACCTCTGCAAACAGAGCCTTCGCAACCTCTTCGTCGTCAACACATTCGAAATGGCCGAAGTGCGCATCGTTGGCATTGTGTTCCTGGTTGTGACCATCATCCTTGATCGCGGCTATCCGGCCAGCCGGCTTTCCATTTACATAAGCCACAAATTTGCGCAGCTTGCCGCGCTTGAACCAGGGATTCTTCTTCTCGTCGAACAGCTCCTTCGCCTGCACGCGTAACGGTGGAACCCACATGGGATTCTTGCCCTGGATAATAAAAGGGACTTCGAGGAAATCCTTGCAGGTCTTTCCCTGTTGCGCTTCAACGACAGTCACTCGTTGCGTCATCCTCGTCTCCTCCCATGACTGCACAGAAAGGCCGGGTGCGGATCACCCGGCGTTTGATGCTCTGATGCTATCGTTTTCCGGCGCGACTGCCCAACGGGACCCGATCGATTCCACTCATCACTCTCGCGCCTTGCCTTTTTCCGCCGCCATCTCCTCCGCTCTCTCGCGGCCGAGGAAGCCAATAGTCTTGCCCACCTTGATCAACTTTTCGACGGCGAAGTCAAGGTGCGACTCCTCCAGGGTCGACATCAGCGAGAGCCGGATCAGCGCTCGTCCGGGCGGAACCGCAGGACTGATCACCGGATTGACGAACACCCCCTCCTCCTGGAGCATGATGCAGGCCCGGAACGAAGTCATGTCCTCCCCGACGTACACCGGGATGATCGGGGTTTCCGGCTTGCCGATCTCGAATCCCGCCTCCATCAAATATTTCTTCAGGTAGTTGGTGAGGTACCAGAGGCGTTCGATCCGCTCCGGTTCCCTCCGGATGATTTCGACTGATTTGATCACCGCGGCCATATTCGCGGGCGGGGGGCTGGCACTGAAGATCAGCGCGCGGCTGTTGAACTTCAAGTAGTGAACGACGTCCTCGTCCGCGGCGAAGAAACCGCCGATGGACGCGAACGACTTGCTGAAAGTGCCGACAGTGCCCAGGATCCGGTCCTTTAAAGCGTAATGCGCAGCGGTTCCCTGTCCCCCGGGACCGAGCACCCCGATCGAATGAGCGTCGTCCACGATCACATCCGCGCCATACTTGTCCGCAAGGTGGACAATGTCTGGCAGCGGAGCGATGTCGCCCTCCATGGAAAAGACGCCGTCGACAACGATCAGTTTCATCTTGTTCTTGACCGTCTTCAACTTCTTTTCCAGGTCTTCCATATCGTTATGGGCGAACTTGATTGTCTTGCCGAAGGTCAGGCGGCTGGCGTCGATGATGCTGGCGTGCACCATGCGGTCGAGAACCAGTATGCCGTCCCGGGGAACGAGGTGGCTGATCACCCCCTGGTTCGTCATGAATCCCGTGGAAAAAACGAGCGCCGCCTCGGACCCCATGAAGTCCGCGAGTGTTTCCTCGCACTCGATATGAATCGCAAGTGTGCCGTTGAGAAAGCGAGACCCAGCGCACCCGGTCCCATAGCGTTGGATCGCCTTGACCGCCGCTTCTTTCACTTCGGGGTGATTTGTCAGGCCGAGATAGTTGTTGGACCCCATCATGATCACTTCCTTGCCGTTCATCATCACGGTAGGACCCTGCTCGCTTTCGATGGGTCGGAAATAGGGATTCAGACCCTGCGCCGTCACCTCCCTGGCGATGGTAAACTCCTTCACCTTCTCGCGGATTCTTTTCATGGGCCGTTCCGGTCCTTGTCGTTTTGTGGCTGGGCGCCTGTCCCCGGTTTACGGAGGCTTTTTTATGGTGTCGGTTCAGGACTCAACCTGTTCCAGGCCTCGTCATACCACTGTTTCAACTTCTTCAGAGCCTGCGTTCGCGGGAGAACCACCTTTTCGCCGCTGCTCCGGTTCTTCAGCTCCAGTTTCCCTTCAGCAAGGTTACGCTCGCTGACCACCACCTGGAAAGGATAACCGAGCAAATCAGCATCTTTGAATTTATACCCCGGACGCTCGTCTCTGTCGTCTAGCGCAACGTCATATCCACTCTTTTTCAACTCTGAATAGAGACCCTCTCCTGCACTCAACAGCTTTTCATCCTTGACATTCAGCACAATGACCGCAGCCTCATACGGGGCCAGCGTCACCGGCCAGACGATGCCGCTCTCATCGGCGTGGCTCTCGATCGCCGCTGCAATCATCCGCCCGACACCGATACCGTACGACCCCATCACGATCGGCACATTCCTGCCTTCCGCGTCGAGCACTGTCGCGTTCATCGCCGAGCTGTATTTAGTTCCAAGTTTGAAGATGTGCCCCAGCTCAATCGCTTTGACCACCCGCAACGGCGATCCGCAGTTCGGACAGGGTTCTCCTTCCTTGACGGTCCGTAAGTCATGGTATTGATCCGGCTTGAACGACTCATCCACCTGGACGCCGGTCACGTGGTAGTGATCTTCGTTCGCGCCGGTGGCCATATTGCGCCCGCCGCGCAGCCGCTGATCCGCGTAGATCGGCAGTTTCCCCTCCAGCCCCACGGGACCAAGGAAACCGATTTCCGCGCCGATTGCGTCCTTGACCTCCTCCGGGTAGGCAGGCCGCATCGCGGCGCCGAGAACGCGCAGCAGCTTGGACTCGTTGACCTCGTCGTCCCCGCGAACGAGCACCATCGCAAGCCCCTGATCACCCATGAAAACAAGGGACTTGATGAAACGGTCCGGGTTCAGTTTGAGGAACGCCGCCACCTCGTCCACGGTTCGCTGATCGGGCGTGTGAACCTTTGTCAGCGGCTGGGCATCTTCATTCGTGGGAGTATCGGCGACGTCGCTCGTCGCTACCTCGAGGTTCGCCGCATAGGAACAGTGATCGCAGACGGCGCAGGTGTCCTCCCCCGCGTCCGAGGCCACCATGAACTCCTCGCTCCCGCTGCCGCCCATCAACCCGCTTGAGGCACCGACAACGAAAAAGTCGAGCCCCGCACGCCGGAAAATCCGCCGGTACGCTTCGTCGTGCTTGAGGTAACTCTTGTCGAGCCCGGCCTCGTCAACGTCGAGGCTGTAGGAGTCCTTCATCACGAATTGACGGGTGCGCAGCTCGCCTGACCGCGGACGGGGCTCGTCACGAAATTTCGTTTGAATCTGGTACCAGATCTGGGGAAGCTCCTTATAGCTGCGCACCTCTCCCCGCGCAATCGAGCAAATTACCTCCTCGTGCGTGGGTGCGAGCACCAGCTCCCGCTCCTTGCGATCCTGCAGGCGGAACATTTCCGGGCCGAAATCCTCGTAGCGTTCTGTTTCCTGCCAGATTTCCGCAGGATTCAACGCCGGCATCAGCACCTCCTGGCCGCCGATGCGGTCCATCTCCTCACGTATGATGTTTATCGCTTTCAGCGCGGCACGCTGGCCGTAGGGCAGGAAACTATATACACCCGCCATCAGACCGCGAACCATACCCGCTCGAAGCATCAACTTGTGGCTGATGACAACAGCGTCCGCCGGCACTTCTTTTAATGTTGGAATGAACGCTTTCGACAGTCGCATGTCAGCTGTGCTCTCTTTTGCATGAGGGGTTTTTCGGCCACGTAAGATCAAGAAATGACCCGTTCGGAAGCAACCCACAAGTATACGGTCCCGTGGAATGGCAAGTAAAGCTGTTTGGCGCCGCAGGTCGATGCAGCGCCAAGGCGATGCGCAGGGAAAATGTCCTTGACCCCCGGGGTTGTACAGGGCCACCTTAGCCGCCGTGTCCATCTCAACGGGAGGAGTGATGAAGGTATTGAAATCGGCACTGCTTTGGGTGCTGGCGGTTCTGCTCGCAAGCATGATGATGACCTACCAGCGGATGACCGGCCCCACCTATCCTCTGCACGGCCAGACCACAATCGGCGGCGTGAGCTACCCCTATCGCCTGTCGCGCTCACACGAACTGACTCCAGACGAGAACGGCAGCCTGGACGCTATCGTGCGGCTGGCCCTCCCTGATACAGCGGTGGCGGGAACGTTGTACTACAAGCGCCTCGGCATTGAAGAACCTTTCACGGCTGTCCCGATGGAACGCAAGGACCGTGAACTGGCCGCCGCGTTGCCCCATCAGCCCGAGGCTGGCAAGCTGGTCTACCACATCACTCTGCACAGGGGAAGCGAGGTTGTCGACATCCCGGCTTCGGCAGAAACGGTTACGCTCCGCTTCAAGGGCACCGTCCCTGTCGGCGTGCTCGTTCCGCACATCATGGCGATGGTGCTGGTGATGATCTTTTCCATGCGCGCCGCTCTGGCCGCCCTGTTCAAAGAGAAAGTCCGACCTCTTGCTATCACCACCCTCGTTGTCCTCGTCATCGGAGGATTCGTGCTTGGCCCACTCGTCCAGAAATTCGCTTTTGGCGCCTACTGGACCGGCTGGCCATTCGGGGAAGACCTCACGGACAACAAGACGCTGACCGCTGTAATCGCCTGGGTGGTCGCGTTGATCATGCTCCGGGGCCCGAAAGGGGAAAAGCGGGGACGTTGGTGGACTGTCGCCGCAGCGGTCGTGGTCCTGGCCGTGTACACCATTCCCCACAGCATGGGAGGGAGTACGTTTGACTACTCCACTGGTCAGGTGGTAACCGGGACAGGAGCTCTCCCTGTGGAGAACGCGGCGCCAGCGGACACCGCCGGAGAGTCCATACCGGTTGAATAATTTTCCGGGCAGCGACGGCCCGTAACCAGCGCTTTAGCCGGAAAAAAGGTCACTTGACTCCATCGACGGGCCGGGCTAGATTTTAAGCAGTTAAATCGATACGGACTCCGGTTGAGCCATCAGACGGTGGGGAATTGATCGCTCTCCGCCTCCAACTTCGCGTGTATAACAGGAGATGCGACCATGGATGTTTTCGATTTCGCCATGAAGATGGAACAGGATGGCGAAGCGTACTACAGGAAACTGGCCGCCGAAGCCAACAACCGCGGCCTGACTTCGATCCTGACTTTTCTCGCCGACGAAGAGGTCAAACACTACAACATCTTCAAGAAATTGAAAGAGGGTACGGTCAGCGAACTCCCCGAGAGTACGCTCCTCGCCGATGTGAAAAACGTCTTCCAGGAAATCTCAGAGATGAGCGAGGGGCCCTTCCACTTCGACGTCACCCAACCCCAGTTCTACCGCAAAGCCCAGGACATAGAGAAACAGTCCGAGATGTTCTACCGGGACAAAGCGGAGGAGACGGAGAACGAAAACGAGCAGAAACTGATGTTGAAAATCGCGGACGAAGAAAAACGCCACTACAACGTACTCGAAAATATCATCGACTTCGTCCAGCACCCGCAACAG
Organism: uncultured bacterium; assembly: GCA_964538455.1. Taxonomy (GTDB): domain Bacteria; phylum Electryoneota; class Electryoneia; order Electryoneales; family Electryoneaceae; genus JAZDLX01. The sequence goes on along the minus strand of CAZIDZ010000001.1, from coordinate 204,877 downwards.
TGGATTGAAGACGCCGAATGGAACAAACTCGGCGAAGGCTGATCTCCTGATAGATGCGTTAGTTACGACTATAGTTTAAAGAGTTAATGGAAGCCTTTCAGGACGACGGGCTTCCATTTATTTTTCCCCGCCCCCCTCTTCGCCAACCCCAGACGCACCTCCGGGGCACCGCTTTTCCACTGCAGTGAATTCTACCAGCGGCACCAGGAAAAAGCGGTGAAGCCCGCCGGATCGTGTGCGTAGCCAAACCCATTGCGAGGCTATTGGAGGATCGCCGATGTTCGTTGGCTGCTCGTCCAAAAGCCTGTTTAAAGGGAGGGCACTCATTTTCATGGGACTGAACACGTGTTCAGCTTAGCGTATGAAAGAACGGTTTCGCAATACCCTTGTCGAGAATTGCACCGACTCCCGGGAGCCATGCGCCGATCAGTCTTGCGCTTGACCGTTCGGCGGGCTATTCTGGCGCGCAAATAACACCCGGAGTGCGCCTTGAACGCATCGCAGGAACCGATACCGAGCGTAACAGTTGCGGCGGGATTGATCTGGCGCAGCGATGGCCTGCTGCTCGTCTCGCAGCGTCCCGAGGGAGGACCCCACGCGGGGAAGTGGGAGCTGCCGGGCGGCAAACTGGAACCTGGAGAAATCCCAGCGCAGGCGCTGGTTCGCGAAGTCAAAGAGGAATTGGGAATTCGGGTTGAGGCAGGACCCGAATTCGGACGGGTGGTTCACGATTATCCGTCGCTCCGGGTGGCCCTGATCGGATTGCACGCCCGTTTCACAACAGGGAAGCCGGTAAAGCTTGGGGTTGCAGATTTTCGCTGGGTGCGGCCGGAGGATTTGCTTGAGCTGCAGTTTCCTGAAGCGAACGCCCGTTTGTTTGCCTTTCCCTGGCAAATCCCGCCTGCGGAATGGTTGATCGGCACCAAATAGGCCGGGTTTGTCCGGTCACAGCTTATTTCCTTCCTCCCAGGTCTTGACGATTCCGTCCGCAAGTTCTGCGATCGGCAGCGATCCGTCCAGCCAGCGGATCGAATTGTACCGGCGAAACCAAGTAAGCTGGCGCTTGGCATAGCGACGCGTGTTCTTCCGGACAGCCTTCCGCACCTCTTCAAGCGACTCGAATTTGCCCTCGAGCCACTCAATAACCTCTTGATAACCAACACTTTTCAGCGCGTTCACGTCCCGGTAGCCGCGGTCCAGAAGATCGCGAACCTCGCGCACCAGGCCACGGTTCAACATCTCGTCAACCCGGGAGTCAATACGGCCGTAAAGCTCTTTCCTGGGGTATTCGAGGCCAAACCAGATCGTTTCAAAGTCCGCTGAAGAGCGTTTCCTGTTGTGGAGCGCACTGAATGGCTCCCCGGCCGTGAGACTTACCTCCAGCGCACGCAAAATCCTCTGACGATCCCTAGATTTTGTTTTTTGGGCATATAACGGATCGACCCTCTGCAATTCCTTGTACAAAACATCCAATCCTTCGGCGTCTGCCCGCTTCTCCAGGGACCGGCGCAGCTGTTCATCCTTGACGTCTTCCCCCGAATAGAGGCCCTCCACCAGCGCCTCCAAATAAAGACCGCTGCCACCCGCAACGATTACGGGGTGCCCACGCCGCTGGATGTCTGAAATCCAGCGCCGCGCCTCCGCAGCGTATCTTCCGGCACTATACCGTTCGTCCGGATCCGCAACGTCGAGTCCCCAATGAGGCACCTGCTCCCTCTCCGACTGGAGCGGTTTGGCGGTGCCGATATCCATGTAGCGGTAGACCTGGCGGCTGTCTGCCGAAATGATTTCCGCGCCTGTGCGATGCGCCAGTTCAAGGGACAGCGCTGTTTTTCCGGACGCCGTGGGACCGACAAGAATAAGCACCGGCTTCTGCAATGAACCCTGCCTTGCCACAATTCACTCCCGGCCAAAGAGGCGGTGGACCTCCGAGAGGGTGAAATTGACCACCACCGGTCTGCCATGAGGACAGACGAAGGGATACTGCGTGGTGAAAAGCTCGTCGATCAGGGCGTTCATCTCCTCCAGGTTCAAATAATCCCCCGCCTTGATCGCCGCCTTGCATGCGAACGAAGCCGCCAGGCTCTCCTCGGGCTGTACACGGATCTGGTGCTCCTGGCGGTAATCGGCGATAATCGCACGCAGCAGGCTTTCCTCACCTCGCACCTTGACACGCGAGGGAACCGCCCGGATCACCCAGTCCCTTCCCCCGAACGGTTCCACCTGGAACCCCATTCTCATCAGCCCGGGGGCGATCTCCTCGAGCAGCGCCGAATCCGCCGGATCGAGCCTTACAGTCACCGGGAACAGCAGCACCTGCCCCGCCCACGGTTTGTCCTGCATCGCCGCGAGAGCCTTTTCGAAGAGGATCCGTTCGTGGGCCACGTGTTGATCGATGATCACCAGGCCGCTTTTCGTCTGGCTGAAGATGTAGGTGCGATGCACTTGCCAGACATTGATCCTCTCGCCGCCCGGTGGAGGGGCCTGGGGCGTCGGGCTGCTTTCCGCCTCGTGGGGCAGAATCATGCCTGTGTGCGATTCCGCCTCAGCAAAACCGCCTTTCGCTTCGAGTGCAGCGGTCGATCCCGGGGGATGAATACCGCTCTCGGTCCGCTCTCCCTCATGGAGCGTTTTTCCGCGCTGGTAAAGACGTTCTCCGGCCTCCGGGGGCGGAGGAACGGCACCCCGCCGAAGGGACTCTCCCTGCGCGGACCGGCCCGCGGACAGGAAAGTCGGCCCACCCTGTTCCGGTGGCCGGCCGAAAAGCAGCTGCAGGTCGCGGAGGCCATCCTGCGAACGTTGAGAGGTGTCCGCCGAACCGAACCGCGCGAAAACCGGGCTCGTTCCGGTCGACGCCGACAGTCCCAGCGCACCACGCACTGCGACCAGCAGCGAGCGGTAGGCGAGGCTTTCGTCACGGAACCGGACCTCATGTTTCGCCGGATGCACGTTAACGTCATACTCCTCCGGGGCGAGCCTCAGGTTCAGCACATAAAAGGGCACCTGCCCCGGTTCGATCAACGGACCATACCCGTTGACAACCGCGTGATGCAGGGCGGAATTCTGGAAGGGGCGGCGGTTGATAAAGAGATACTGGTCGCCTCGAGTGCGCTTGAACAGGTCCACTCCGCCGACGACACCTCCGACGAACATCTCCCCCGTGCGGCTCTCCACCGGGTGCACGTGCTCCACTGTTTCCTCACCAAACAGCTGTGCAATCCTGCTTTTCAGGTCAGCGGAAGCGAGATCCCACACCAGTTTTTCGTCGCGAATCAACTCCCAGGACAGCTCAGGATACGCGAGAGCATACTGCCGAAACACCGACACCACACGCCCGTATTCCGTGGCGGGAGTACGCAGGAATTTTCGTCTGGCAGGTACATTGAAGAACAGCGAGCGGGCCTTCACCGTTGTTCCTCGCTCCCTGGCTGCGGGCTCCGGCGCTTGCGTTTTTCCGCCCTCGACTCGGTAGCGAAAGCCCGAATCACGATCTTCCCGACGTGACAAAATGTCAATGCGGGCAACACTTGCGATCGATGGCAGGGCCTCGCCGCGAAAACCCAAATGCAGGATATGGCCCAGATCATCGGCGCTCTGGATCTTTGACGTTGCGTGTCGACGGAGCGCTAGTTCCAAATCGACAGAGTCCATTCCGTACCCGTCATCGGAGACAAGAATCTCGTCCAGGCCCGCCCGTTTAACCGCAACGGTAATCCGTGTGGCTTCCGCATCCAGCGAGTTTTCAATAAGTTCCTTAACCACCGAAGCGGGCCGTTCGACCACCTCGCCTGCGGCAATACGGTTCGCCACTCCCTCCGGGAGCACTTGAATCGCCCGGCGGGGAAGCAGCGGCTCGGGAGGCGGGCCGCCGGATGGCACAGCGCGGGATGGTTCAGTGGGGGACGTCAATCGTTACCTCGGTTGTGTCGGCCTGTGCGGCGTCATCGGGGGTCAGCGTCACCCGTTCCTTCGTCCAACGGTCTTCGAAGCCGTATTTCAGCAAAAGAATTAAACCCGCCACGATTACAGTGAGCGCCAGCAACGTCCAAGGACTTTGCACTCTGCCCCGATGCGAGCGCCGCATCCATGGCGATTGGTCAAAACGGATACGGTCTTTTCGGTCCGGGTCTTTTTCGGGATCGTAGTAAAGGGGCGTGTAGGTAAAGGCCCGCGGACGGATTTTTCGCCCGAACAGGTTGCCCATCAACATCGCTTACTCCCTCCCGCCGTAGCGCGACGCGAGCGTAGCGACGAACGCGTCGATCAGCGGTATCGGCTCAACCGGACTGTTGTTCACCATGATCACGAACGCCAGCACCGGCTCACCCTCTTGTAAAATGTAGCCCGCCAGACTGCGATTGCGGGAGACGCTGCCGGTCTTTGCGACAACGAGACCCTGCACATCCTCCAGCCTGTCCTCCAGCGTGCTGTTCACCTCTCCCGGGACCACAAACAGCCCGAGCCACCGGTTCCCCCAGCGGTTCCAGGCAGCAAGCATCAGGTCCATCAGCGTCGCAGCGCTCAAGTTGTTCGCTCTCGCCATCCCGCAGGCATCCACGGCGCGCAACCCGCGTTGGTCTACACCAAGCGAATCGAGGGCCTCCGGCCAGTGCGGTTCCGCCGGGCGGCCTCCGCGTCGCAGGGCATTCACCGACGCACCGATCTCCTCCGCCCAGCCGTTACTCGAAATCGCCAACATCGCCTTCAATATGCTGTCGAGCGGCGCACTCTCCAGGGAAAGCAGCTCCCGGCACCCTTCCGCATCGAAGCCCGCCGCCGTTTCAACTCGGGTTCCGTCGCCACCTTGGATTCCCGCCTTCCGCAGACTGATCCGAAAAGCGTCCACTGCGAGGGCACGTGGATCGGGAACCGCAAGGTACCCGGCCTTGTTCATGCCCGGCCAGAGAGGATCGCCAAGCCACTCCGCTGGCGTTTCCGGGTCAGGAGTCCATGAGCTTTCGGCAGGCAACTCGAAAGGCCTAACCCGCCCCACGGTAAAATCTTCACTCCACATCGTTGTGTCCGGCCAAAGTCCGAAGGTCAACGTGCTGTCCAACATCCCCGCCCAAGACGTGACAACCCCGTCGTTCCACATCAATTGGCTTACGCACGGGGCGTACCGGAAGCTGAGATCCCCCACCTCCCAGCCGCCCGGCGTAAAAATATTTCCGACTCCGATGAGATTCCCCTCGATTCGCTGAATACCCTGTTCCGAAAGATGTTTTGCGGCCTCGTCAAATCTTTTCCAAGGCCAATCCGAGTAGGGATGCGCCCCGGACAACGATGGATCCCAACCCCCGAACAGCACCAAGTCGCCTTTCAACACCCCACCCTCGACAGGGCCGGCAGCCAGGATTCGCGTTTTCCAGCGAAAGTCCTGTGGAAGCTGCAGTAAGGCGTCGGCCGTAAGTCCCAATTTTTGAATCGAAACAGGCACCATCAGGCGACCGGCGTCATGACGGTAGAGGCTCTTCCCGGAGATGTCAGCGATCGCGATGGCCACGGTGGCGCCCTGAGATTCCAGGGTGTCCACCAAGGTGCTCTTCACCAGGGAAGCGATGAAACGCGCGTCTTTCCCGCGCTCTGGGTGAGCCCTGACCAGCTCACCACGGCCCGCACAACCGGCAAACAAACCCGCAAAGACGGTCACCATGGCAAGCGCAACCGCATTGCGAATACCCGGCGTCGATCCTCTCACAGTTGCGTCCTCCATGCCTGTCCGGACCGCAATATAGGGTCCTCGACATCCCCCTGTGATTTCCGTCGGCCGCTGACAATGGCCCTTCGTGCCGGTCCATGATACCGTGCAAACGTTGTATGGGACGATTGGCTTTCCTATTTTCATTCTGTCACAATGAATTTTCATCGAAACGGTAAGATTTTCGGTTTCGGGCGATTTTCCTTGGAGCCGGTCAACGAACGACGTCAAAGTGCTTCGCAAAGGCAGCATTTGCTATTTGGAATGCATCTGCGAGGCTATGAAGCCGTTGAAAACGCTCGGATTGTCAACACAGACGGCCGTTCGGAGCGGTATCTTTCGTTCTGATCGGTTGGCAATTGTCAATCGACGCTATTGACATGTTGGAGAAAAGTGGTCGTATGTTGTGATGCGCACAGCAGACGCCTGTTTCCGGACAGCGCAGCCGGAACACGCGCGTCAGGTAAACAAGGAGAGTTTGCATGCTGTCGACTGATGTGAATGCAGGACCGAAAGCGGAAGGACAGATTCCCAGCCTCTCGATACGGGACATGATATCGCTGGCAACACGCCAGCTGAGCGCCTCCTCACGACCGATCGACAACGGTTTTTGCATCGCCCTTCGTGATTATTCGGCCAACCAGTCGATCAACGTCAACCTCACCAAGTCGGAAGTGGGCCTCGGCACCAATTTGAAGGTCGAAATCGAACGGCTGAAAGAGACCGACCAAATCTCCGTCGTCAACCTGCTCAACGTCGAGCATCTCTATGTCACCTGGGAGACAAAGGGAATGATCTCGTTCTGTTACGCCGGGGACGGGCGTTTCAAGCTGATCAACGTCACCAACTCAACCGGCGTGATGATACTTGAGGATGTAGACCGCCGGGCACGGCCGCGAGACGACGAAGAATTGAGCGAATCCCAGCGTCGCGCCCAGAGCCAGCGCAGGATTTTCTATCATATCGGCACACTCTTCGACAAAGTTGTAGCTCACGATCCCACCAAACCACTCGAAGGCTCTGTCGCGTCTGAAGACGAGGGCGACGACAAGGACAAAGCCGAAAACGAACCCATGGTCTGACAAGTTTGCCGCTTTTCTCCCGATTGCCTGTCGATTCCGGAGAAACCATGCCTTCCGAAGCCTCCCGGTCGTGGACGTCGGTCACCGTTGCGGGCAATGAGACCACCCTGGAGCTGATCTCGGGAGCCCTCGACGAGGACCTGGTTGCGGGGATTGCACTGGTAAAGGGATCGCTCAGGATCTTCCTTCAACCGAAACAGAACGCCCGGGAATTGCTTACCCATCTGCAGCGCTTCCTGGACAACCTTGTTCACGAGGGCCTGATCGAGGCACAAACGCTCGCTCTATCAGATGTGGAAGAGGTGGATTGGGTCGCGCGCTGGAGGATGAAACTCGGACCCGTGCGAGCCGGAAAACGGTTCGTCATCGTTCCGCCGGGGATCAACACGAATGAGAAAGAAGGAGATATCGTCCTGCGTCTCGAACCGCGCATGGCGTTCGGCACAGGAGAGCACCCGACGACACGGATGTCGCTGGAGCTGCTGGAGCCGGTTGTGCCACGAGGAGGGGTGGTGCTCGACCTGGGGTGCGGGAACGGCATACTGTCAATCGCGGCTCTTCTTTTGGGCGCCAGGGAGGCGGTAGCCGTGGACTTCGAGCAGGAGGCCGTCACCGAAACCCGCGAAAACGCCGTTTTTCACGCCGTTGCAGATCGTCTTTGTGTTGTACGCGCAGACGCTCTGACTTTTGCGATGCCTCTTCAGGCAGACTTGTTGACCGCCAATATTTTTCTGACTCCGATCCTGCGCGGACTGGATCCCTGGCTGACCATGCTTTCACCCAAGGGTTGGTTGGTGCTTTCAGGCGTTCGCTTTGAGGAGGAAGGGGCCATTTTGCTGAACGAATGCGCTCTGCGGGGGCTGGAAGTGGACAAAACGTTAAACGAAGATGGATGGATGGCCGTTCGACTTCGTCGCTCCGGGGCTTGAACGTAGCCCGGAATTTCTCCTATTTTGCATGACGCTCGGACGAAGCGGCGGAAACGAACATCAACCGGCGAGGTTTCTCCCACCTTTTGCGACCATTCTGAACATCCCTGCCGAACGGAGGGGCCGACTGCGATACCGACGAGGAGACCGGATGCGTACCGACGGCGGCTTGCGCCGCACGCTCGCGCTTTGCCTGGCAATCATTCTTACGTTCGCGCTCGGGTGCGACCACACCGGAGAGGTTGACCCGGTGCGCCCGGATGCCCTCGAGGGCCTCCAGATCAGCCTCGTGGATGCCCCCGCACTCTGGGTGTACGGATCCAACGCATTTCGAGACGTTTCCATCCGCCTCGACCTCGACGAATCGATGCGCGACGCTGTCCTTGCGGGAGACGTCCCCACACCCGCCGTGTGGCTCCGTATCGTCCCACCCATCGGCGAAACGCAGGACGTTCGCCTGGCCGACGACGGGAGCGCATTTGCGACCACCGACACAGCTTCATTCCTGGCGTCCAGCTCTGGAGACCTTGTCGCCCATGATTTTATCTATTCACTCCGTCTAAACAGCGGATTTGCGACAGTGCAGGGCGACTACGAGTTCCGTTTCGTAGCGGCCGGAGCCGACGCAGCCGACACCACCTACGACCAGCTCGCCTCCCGGGTCGAGGCTGTTTCACTGACGGCAGAGGTATCGGTGGCGGTCAATCAAGCACCGTTGCTTGATGGCGAAGACAGCACTTTCCCCGACTCCCTGCACTCAGGGTTCGCGACCCAAACCTGGGTGTTGCTGGTCACGGATCCGGACGCTGAAGGCGGCGATGTTGTCACCGGAGCCAACCTGCAAATCCTTCGCCAGGATGCTGTCCTGAGGAATCTGATCCTGACGGACAGCGGCAGCGACCAATGGACGCTTCGCGCGGACAGTTCGTTCAGCTCCGGAATTTCCACCGGTGACGTACTCTTTCGGTTCACCGCGACGGACGGTTTTGGGGAAACCTCCCAGCCGCTCGATACAACTGTATGGATCGAAAACACCCCCCCGACTCTGTCCGAACCGGGCGCTCCGGACTCCGTCTTCATCCCCTCGTCCGGAGCGAACGACTACACGCTCACGGTCCGCGTGACGGATTCACAGGGACCGGGCGATTTGAACCGCGTCTACTACACTGCGGAAGACCCGCAGGGCGTGCTCACCGAAAGTCCCGACTTTGTCTTCGCCGACAACGGCGTGGCTCCCGACGAGACCGCCAACGACGGCATCTGGACCGCCGGGGTTTCCGTCCCCAGCACAAACACGAACACGGGATCCTGGACTTTCCGCTTTTACGGCGAAGACAGAGCGGGCAACACCAGCGACGCGGCGACCGTTCCGATTGTCATGGAGCACGAGCCATGAGATTCCCGATTCACAGGTCGGCATATATCATGATTCCGCTGCTGCTCCTGGCATTTTGGGCGCCGCCCATTGTCAGCCACGCTGAAACCGCAACCCCCACGTCCTGGAAACTTGGACCGCGCCAAGTTGAGGCCGGCGCCGGACCGACGCAGCCTCCCTCGAACATCATCATCGATCTGAAAAGCGGCCTGGGTGCGCTTTGGGTCGGCTCGGGCAAGGGTGTCGGCCGCTACGTGGTTTCGATCTCTTCTTCGGATGCAGCGGAGGGTTCCTGGCTTCACGCCGGGATGAAGGAAGGGGTCGGCCGGGGAAGTGTCTCCGGACTCGCCGCGGACAGCGTCGACGGCGTCGGTGAAGTCGTCTGGGCGGCTACGGCGTTCGATTCGACGATCAAGGGCGAGACGTATGCGGTCGGTGGCGGAATCAGCTTCAGCCTGGACCGCGGCCAAAGCTGGACCTGGATGCCGCAACCTGTTGACCCGGATACAGTGACCTCTTACGAACCGACGACGGTCGCCGTGCTGAATGTCAGCTACGACATCGCGCTCCAGGGAACTCGCGTATGGATCGCCAGTTTCGGCGGAGGTCTCCGCTACTTTGACATGGCTTCCGCGGACCCAAAATGGATCGTCCGCCCGCCGGACAACCTTCCCTTCGACGCGGCCGCATACAGGAACCACCTGGCCGTCAGCGTCACCGCAAACGACAGCACTCTCTGGGTCGGGACCTCTGCGGGCATCAACCGTTCGCTTGACGGCGGCAGCACCTGGCAGCGGTTTTCTTTTTCCGCGCAGGACACGAGCACAGTTAGTGGAAACTGGGTCACAGGAATCACCCTGCAGCCGCTCGCGAACGGACATTTTCGCGTCTGGGCGGTCACTCGAGCGACAGACGTGGCAGGTGAATATTCCGGCGTCAGTGTCAGCGACGACCTCGGCCTGACCTGGAAGCGCATGTTGGGAACCGCCGCGGAGCCGATTATTGCCCACAACATCGCCGTGCGGGACAGCGCGGTTTACGTCGCCACGGAGAACGGGCTCTTCAAGAGTGTCGACGAGGGGGCAACGTGGGGCAACTACGGCCCCGTCTACGATTCTGTGACCCACGAACGCACCTACCTGTCCGAGGTCTACGCCGTTGTCCACGACGACAGATTCCTCTGGATGGGCGGGCTGGAAGGGATCGCGGGCAGCAGCGATGAGGGAAATTCCTGGCGCCTGCTCCGCGCCGCCGCTCCGGTTGCGGTCGCCGGCGCGCCGGCTGTGTATGCGTACCCAAATCCATTCTCACCGTCACGGCAAGAGATCGTCAGGTTGCGGTATCATCTTCCGCGAGCCGGACGGGTTACCGTTGAGATCTATGACTTCGCGCTCGAACTGCTGATCCGGCCGCTTAAGGATGAATGGCTCCCGGCAGGAGATCATGACGCTGCCTGGGATGGACACGGACCCGGGGGAAGAACAATCGCCAACGGCGTCTACTTTTTCCGTGTCGTCACCGACGACGGCGAGAGCTGGAACAAAATCATGGTACTGGACTAAGGGGCCGCCTGATGACACGACGCACAAGAATCCATTCGGCGGCGTTCCTGGTGTTCGTTTTTGTGCTGATCCCCACCACCCTCCGGGCCGACGGTTACTCCGGGTACGCCGGGGCGTTCCTAAGGATGGGAGCCGGTCCGGCGACACTCGCCGCCGGCGACGCCGGTGTGGCACGGTCGGCCGGCGTGGAACAGGCGAGCTACAATCCCGCGGGCCTCCCCTTCGCCCCCGGCAACGAGTTTTGGTTCGCATGGCACAAACTCTCGCTGGATCGGCGCCTCGTCCACGTCGGCGCGCTGTATGAGGTGAAAAGCATTTCCGTCTGGAGCGGCCCCGTGCGGCCTGTGCTGCTCGTTGAGGATAAATCGACCGGCGCGAAGAGACTGGTCTACCCCAACGAAACACGCGCCCGCGGCATCCGGACGGTTCACCCCAACGAATACCTGCCCCCCCTGGCCGACGCCGCGCTGTTCCTCGCCGCAACGAACGAGCAACCTCCACAACCGCTGACGCTTTCGCTTCGTGAGGGTCCGATCGATGCCGGTTCGCTGATGCCATTGGTCCGTGAAGCCGCCGCAATCGCGCGCGAGAAAAAACTCGCCGAGCGCGTTGAGGTTCTCGACGTTTTAAGGGCACGCTATCTGCACGTCCAGGAGCGGCCCGCGGCTGTTTCCCTCAACTGGACGCACGCCGGCACCGACAACATCGACGCGCGCGACTACGACGGGAATATCATCGGATCGCTCGGGTGGTTCGAAAATCGGTTCTCGTTTGCCTTCGGCGTGCGCGTGCACCGCACGATCAGCCTGGGGATAAGCGCGGGCGTGCTCTACGCGCTGATCCCCGGTCTGCTCGACAGCGGCTCACTGACATCGACAACGTTCATCGCAGACGTCGGCGCGCAATTCCGTCCGTTCAACGGCCGCGTTATGCCCGCGAGGCTGGAGACACTGGCACTGGGTGCCGCGGCATTCGGACTGGGCGCGAAAAACACGTGGAACACGACCGGATACTGGGATCAGGGCACCACTAAGAACGATTACTACCCTGACCGCTACCGTTTCGGAGCCGCGTGGGAGCCTTTGGATGCGATCGCGATCTTTTCCGACGTCGAGACCAACCTGAAGGATCTCGCCCAATTAAAGTCCGGAGTGGAGCTGACCCTGTTTCCGACGAACAGCTCCACCGAACCAGGGCTGATAGGGCAGTCTTCGAGCAACCTGCCCGGCGTTCTGCTGCGGGCCGGCCTCGATCGCGACCGGCCGACGTTCGGACTCGGACTCGAGCTGCAGCTTCGAGACCTCGGGATAACACGGCTCGATTACGCGTATGTTGTCGACACCATTTCTCCGGAAGCCACACAAGTGATTTCCTGGAGATTTCAACTGATGCGCTGAACAGGATGGGCTTGATGCGACGTTCCACCGTCATGATCGTACTGCTGGTTGCCGCCGTTCCGGTTTTCGCCCGCCCTGGTTCGACATGGCTGGAAGTCGGTCCGGGAGCGCGCGCCGGGGCCCTCGCGGAGGCAGTTGTCGCTTCGCCGCAGGGTCCTTCCGGCGCCTGGTGGAATCCCGCCGGTGCGGGTATCAGCGAGGCGGGAGTTGAATTGATGCACGCGGACTGGTGGGTGGACGGCAGCACTGCCCAACACATCGCGGCGACGTTTCTCACGGGGAAGGTTGGGTGGGGATTCAGCGTCCATCACGTCGGCGTCGCGAACATGGAGCTTAGAGACGGTCCTTCCGCCGCTCCCATCGAAACCTTTGACGCCCGTGATTTTGCGCTTGGAGCCACAGCCTCGTTTCCCGTCCATCAGAAGCTTCGCGCCGGTCTCTCGCTTCGCTACCTCTCGGAAGGCATCTACATCTACCATGCAAATGGCTGGTCCATGGACGCGGGGCTGTTGTGGCCGGAGGCGTTTTCCAGAGCCCTTGACCTCGGTGTGGCAGTCCGCCATCTTGGCGGCATCGAAGGGCTCGACCGGCGGAGCAACGATCTCCCGACGACCGTTTCGGCCGGGCTTCGCTGGCGATTGCCACTGCTATTGAAGACGCTGCCATCGCTGCTGATTGAAGGTGCAAAAGTAACCGGCTACGATACGAGCGTGCGGCTCGGCGGAGAAGTACGGGTGCTTGGGGCGCTCGACCTGCGGGCCGGGTGGCGCAGCGGTTACGATGGGCAGTCGCTTTCTGCGGGATTCGGCCTTGCCTGGCGTCAATGGAGACTTGACTTCGGCTATTCGCCCTTCGCCGATAACCTGGGCGACACCAAGCAGTTTTCCCTGCGGGCGGTCTGGTAACACCGGCGGCATCGAGGGGTGTCGAGAAAACACAATCCTGCAAACGCGACAATCTTCCACATCGAGAGGAATTCATGGCAAAGCATCGGATCGCCTGGCTACCTGGCGATGGCGTTGGCAATGATGTGATGGAATGCGCCCGGTTGGTGCTCGACGCGCTGAGGTTCGACGCGGAGTATGTTCACGGCGACATCGGGTGGGAATTCTGGAAAAGCGAGGGGAACCCTCTTCCGGACCGGACGCTGGACGTCCTGAAAAGCACGGAATGTGCGCTTTTCGGTGCGATTACATCGAAACCGCGCGACGAAGCGGCGTCGGAACTCGATCCTGCGCTCCGTGACAAGGGGTATGTCTATTTCAGCCCGATTGTTCGTCTACGGCAGGAATTCAACCTTTACACCAACCTGCGCCCGTGCAAAGCCTACCCCGGCAACCCTCTCAATTACAAAGAGGGCATCGACCTTGTGATTTTTCGTGAAAACACTGAGGGGTTGTACGTGGGCGTCGAATTCCACCCGGTGCCGTCGGAGATCATCAACCTGATGGCGAAGCATCAACCTAAAGCCAAGCGTTTTCAAGAGGTTGCCAGCGATGATATGGCAATGTCCTGCCGTATTATGACCCGTCAGGCGTGCCGCAACATCATTGCCCGCGCCTTCGAATACGCCAGCAAGTACGGACGCCGGTCTGTGACAGTGGTGGACAAGCCCAATGTGCTGCGGGAAACCGGCGGGCTGATGGTTCGAACCGCGCGCGAAGTCGCGAAAAGTTACCCCGGGGTCGAGCTGTGGGAGACGAACATCGACGCGCAGACGATGTGGCTGCTGAAGAACCCGTTCGATTACGACGTGCTCGTGGCGGAAAACATGTTTGGCGACATTATCAGCGACCTCGCGGCGCAGCTCGTCGGCGGCCTGGGGTTCGCCGCGTCCGGCAACATCGGAGACTCCTACGCGGTGTTCGAACCGACACACGGAAGCGCGCCGAAATACGCCGGGCAGTACAAGGTCAATCCCATGGCGATGATTATTGCGACGGGATTGATGCTCGATTGGCTTGGCGAACTGGATCTCGCGAAAAAACTGAACTACGCGGTCGCGAAAACAATTGCAGACGGCAACGTTCGTACGTACGATATGGGGGGAAGCAACTCGAGCCTCGAGGTCGCTGAAGAAATCGCCCGAAACCTTTAAATTGGTTGGGGAGCGATGAGAAGCCTTATCCAAAAGATGCGAATCGGAAAAAACCGTATCGGACGGCGGATTCTGGGCGACGCTCGTGCAGGGCGGATTTCTAGCTTGTCTAAATCCCGCCGCCGCTCTTCGTTTCCAAAAAGATTTAAATTGATATTATCCGTTCTGGCGGTGAGCGGAGTTGTTTCCTGTGGTCTGTTTTCCACCCGTGAGCCCGCATCGCCTTTGGATACCACCCCTTCCAGCGACCTTGCACTATCTTCAGACGAAGCTTTAACCCAGCTTTCCGCCGCGTTTTCACTACATGATCCAAACCTTTACCTGAGCGTTATCGCGGATTCATTTCGTTACGAAAGCACTCCGCAGGCCTATGCCTCGGGACCTACCTATTTTGCCGATTGGTCATTTAACCAGGAGCGAAATTTTATACGCAATTTGCTGGCATTCAGCATGATTCCGGCGGACTCACTGGCAGAATTGACGCTCGAAACAATCCAGCAACAAGAAGGTGCGGACTCAACGGTCACCTATCAGGGGTACAGGCTGGAGGTCCATACCATCCGCAACGATTTGCCCGATGTATACGAAGGGGTCGCTCTTATGGTAATAGGCCGTGGGGTAGATGGAGGGTGGCGGATTCGGCGTTGGCTTGATGACGCAAGCGGAGATTCACCCACAATGAGCCAGCTTCGAGCGGGTTTATAAATGATAAATTGTTTTCATCTATATGAACGAATAAGGACATTAGGCTGATAAATAAAACGTTAAACACAATTATGACTGGAATCAATCTTTCTAGAGGTCAACGCAGGGAAAACCATAATTTGCAAGAAGAGTGTTGGCTAGTGGCAACATCAGTATAGCGAGAAAGCCATGGTTGGTCTGGCGGACGCGACACAGTACAGTTCTTCGTCCCAGCGCGACAAAGCGCTGAGGGGGGTCTCTTTGCTCCTGATGTTCGTCGTCGCCCTGCTCTTCGCATTGGCTATTTTCTCTGGCTGTCTTAACCCGTTTGCGCCTGAAGAGGCGGGTCTTTCGTCCGACATCTGGGACACTCAGAATACCGTGGGCGGTCTGCTGCGTAACTTCCGGACGAGCTACACATTGAAAGACAGCCTGCGCTACGCTGATCTGATCGCGGACGAATTTGTTTTCGAATATTTCGACCCGAACCTCGGCCGTTACGACCAGTGGTATCGTGACACCGAATTGCGCACCACCGGCGGGCTGATGCGCTACGTGGACCATCTGGACCTTCGTTGGGGACCGCTGCCCGCTGATCTGGACACCTTTTCGCGCGCTGACACAACGGTGGAATTCACGGTGAACTTTTCACTTACGGCAGGCGACGTCGCGGCGGTCTCAGGATTTGCCCGTTTTCAGGCCCGCGCCGGACATGACGGCCGTTTTCGCCTGGTGCTCTGGCGGGATGATTTCTGATGTGGCCCCAGTATTCTCGCCGCCCGGCCCCGCGATTGTGGATTCTCCTGCTGCTTTCCTTGTTGGCCACACTTCTTCTCGGGGCCTTGGTCCTTGGCCGTTTCTACGTCCGCCGCCCCACCGCGGCCGGCCCGGAAATCGTCGAAGAGCCTTATCCTAAGACTCATATCTCGCCGCCGGAGCTTCCTTTGGAACCAGGCGTGCCCCGCATCGCCTTGGTGATCGATGACCTCGGAAACCGCTGGAACAATGAGATTGTGCGGGGTCTACTGACGTTGGATGTCCCCTTGACGCTGGGCATTATCCCCGGGCTGGCGTACAGCGAGCGGATCGCCAAGGCGGCGCACGACCAGGGCGAACTGGTAATCGCTCATGTCCCGATGCAGCCGCTTCAGGGGCGCGTGGGGCTTGGCGTACCTGTGATTCACCCAGGCGCCTCCCTGATGGAAGTGGAAACCAACCTGGCCCCGGCCTTACATCTCCCGCACGCTGTCGGGATGAACAACCACATGGGCTCCGCCGCCACGCAGGACCCGGAAACGATGGGGTATGTCGTAAGCGTCTGCAGGGCGAACGGTTGGTTTATTTTGGATAGCATCACTCACGCCTCCAGTGTACTTTACGCACAGGCACAGCTTGCAGGAATCCCCGCGGCCCGGCGGGATATCTTCCTCGATCATGAGCACGGCGCCCAATCGATCCGCGCCGAACTGGCCGCCGCGGAACGTCTGGCGCGAAGCCATTCACGGCCTATCGTTGTCATCGGCCACCCGCGCCCGGAGACCTGGGAAGTGCTTTCCAGCGAAGTTCCGAAGATGCAACGGCGGGGAGTCAAGTTTGTTCGCTTGACGGAAGCCTTGCAAAAGACTGACGACAGGTAACAGAAAGAGCGGGAAAGGACGGAACATCATGATGAGGCTGTCACTGCATCTGAATCCCCTCGCCGCAATGCGCAGAATCGGGGGTGAAAACACCATAGACCTGCTGAAAGGCGCGGTTGTTGCGGACCTTGTAGGAGTGGATGGGGTTGTCTGCCGCCTCGATGAACACGGCTTTGTCACCGCTCGCGACGTGGCGGCTGTCCGGTCCGCAATCGACACCCACCTGACGGTCGAAGTCGAACCGGTTGAAGGTGCTGTTCTTCAAGCGCTTGAAGTTAAGCCAGAACAGGTTACTTTCGTCCCGTCCATCGAAGTCGCAAGAGGCGCGGGTCTCGACGTCGCCAGGTACGCCACGGAATTGAAAGAATCCGTCCGCACGCTTCACGCTTCCGGTGTAAGCGCCAGCGTATTGGTGGCGCCAATAGTAACCACACTCAAGGAGATCCGTCGCCTTGAGTTTGATTTCATCACTCTTGACTCAACCCGTCTCGCACAGGCGGCGAGCTCTGCCGAAGCGGTGGAGGCGTTCGAAGAGTTTGAGGCCGCTGCCCTCGGCGCAACGCGACTCGGCCTTCGGGTGCTTGCCCAGGGATCTCTCGATGCGCGCACCGTGGGCCTGTTCGCACGGCTGGGAACGGTCGAAGAGGTATCCCTCGGCCATCGCCTTTACGCGCGCGCCTTTCTGATTGGGCTCGACCGGGCGATCTCCGAAGTGCGCGAAACGATCCATCGCCAGGATTTGCGGGTCGATTGATGATGCCGTTGCCGTCACGATGCGCGATCTTCGGGATGTTGCTCGCTACGCTCCCGTTCGGTTTGACATCCTGCCAGGGACCAGCAGGCAGCGACGGCAGCGATGCGCCGCATGCCGACATCATCGGCCCGGAAGTCCGCCTGATCTCTCCTGAAGCAAACGCCGCTGTGTACACCGATACGCTCACCCTGAAGGCTGGCTTTCCGGAGGGAAGTGATGACGTTGTTCGCCTCGAGTTTTTTGTGAACGGAACCTCGGATCTTGGCTATGGCAGCGCAGTTGTCTTTCCTCCAACGACGCAGTACACGGTTGATCTGCAGGCTGCGGGGGTTCACTATGGTTCGTTGACGCTGGGTGTGGCGGCGAGTGATGACAATGGAAACGTGGGGAGGAGTGGGCTTCGGCTTGTGTTCTATACCGCTCCCGGCCAACCGATTTCTCTAGCCGCTTGGAAAATACAGGGCACAACAGCAGCGCTCCGTGTGCCTCAGACCGCAACAGCTGTGACCTCGACGGATCTTCTCTCTTTAGACATTTATTCCCTGGCGTTTCGATTTTCGGCCCCCGTCGCGGCATCGCTTGACAGTGTCGAAATCCACCTTACGCAAAGATCCAACCCGCTCCCGCTGGGGCCGCTGTACCTGACGCTGCATCCAGCCGTTGCGGACAGCCCGGGGGTTCCCCTTGACACGTTCTTTTTCCAGCCGGACCCCTTTGACCTGAACGGCACGCAGGCGCTGGACCTTTCCGCCTGGCACGGTGACTCGACAGCGTGGACTGTTTCACCCGGCGATTATTTCCTCGCGCTGGGTGCTCCTGATTCTCTGGGGAGTCAGCCACATGGAATCGATCTCAGTATGACCTCCAGACAGGTGGACTACCCCCAAGCGGATTGGGGATCTTTGTGGATGAGCACAAGGGACGCATTGGGTGTCGAACGCTGGGAGCGGGGAACATGGATCGATACAACCGTAGTGTTCTACCCGCAGGTGACGGTATGGCTTAAACAGGTGGTCGAGCCATGAAAACATATAGCAGTATACGCATGAACGAAAATAATAGGGCTCTGCTGAAGTTACGTCAAAAAGCGTTTCGATCGTCTCAGAATTTTTCAGCACTTTTTCTTTTTATCATGATTCCGCTTTTTCTGCTCAGCTGCCGCGGTGCCCAGGGTCCCGCCGGAAAGGATGGCGCTTCTTTTGACACGGTGCCGCCTTCGATCACCATGCTTGAGCCAGCTTACGGCGACACCCTTCAGGACACGCTCCGTGTTTCGGTTCGCGCGGAAGACAATGTTGGCATCGACGAGGTAACCTTTTTTCTCGATGGAAGCGATCAGTTGACCGACACGACATGGTCGTACTTGACCCAACCGCCGTTTATCTGGACGTATGACCTCTTCCAGATGGGGGTCGAAGCGGGCTTTCACACCGTGATGGCGCGCGCCTACGACATCGAGCGCAATCACTCTGACACGCCCACGATGCTGGTGTACGCCCAACCGATGCCTCCTTTGGGCCTGAATGTGCTCGCTCCGGGGCCTTTCGACAGCCTAGCATTGCGGCGTTTGCCAATGCGCAACCCCCTGGACACCCTGCTTGCCGCGGACACCCTGCTTTTCGCCCGCTTCACTCCCGAAAGAAATTGCAGGTTGGACTCCATCCGCGTCTGGCTCGACAGCATTCCGGACGTGGTTATGCATTACGACCGCCCGTTGCGAATCGGCATTCACCACAGCAACGGCGTTTTTCCTACAGACACGGTCGTAACGATGCTGATGCCGACAACAGGGCTGAGCGAATTCGGATGGTGTTCGGTTCGCATACCGCAAACCGTAACGTTCAACCGGGGCGACCGCTTTCACGTGACCGTCAGCGTTGACAGCATGTCCGCCACTACTTGCATGGCGATCGGCGAGACACTCGTTCCCGTTTACGACTTCGCCACGGAAAACCGTTCAGGCTATTACGCGTTGGACACCGATCCTCCCGGGTGGGTCACCTTTCAGGAAACACTCGACGCACCCGAATTGGCGCCGGAACTGATGATCGAGGTATACGTCTATTATCTGCCGTAAGCGGCTCTCCGCATGGAAACCGAGCGGACAGAGAACCGGCACCACGACGCCTTCTCCTCAGGTTGCTTGTAGCCCTGCTGCACCGAACCTATCTTTTCATGGTTCCCATCAGCCGGTGGATGCACCTGTACCCCATCCCTGATGGTTACGGAACGCATCCTGTTCTTCATTCGCTCCGGGCCGGCAACGTCCCGGGCATCGCACGGGAGAGACCGATGAAGTACCAGCATCCCGTCCGCGCCCCACGCGGAACCGAGCGTACCAGCAAAGGCTGGATTCAAGAAGCCGCGAAACGCATGCTGCTGCACAACCTGGAGCCGGACAACGCCGAGCTTCCTGAGCAGCTCATCGTGTACGGCGGCCGGGGCAAGGCCGCACGCACATGGGAAGACGTGAATTACATCATCCGCGAGCTGGACCGCCTTGAGAACGATGAAACCCTGCTCGTCCAGTCGGGCCGTCCTGTGGGGGTTTTCACCACCCATGAGGACGCACCGCGCGTGCTGATCGCAAACAGCAATCTCGTGCCCCGCTGGGCGACCTGGGAGCACTTCGACGAACTCGACCGGAAGGGGCTGATGATGTATGGCCAGATGACCGCCGGTTCGTGGATTTACATCGGCACCCAGGGCATTCTGCAAGGCACGTATGAGACGTTTGCCGCGCTCGCTCGCAGACACTTCAATCAGGATGGATTGAAGGGAAAAATCGTGCTCACCGGCGGCCTCGGCGGGATGGGTGGCGCTCAACCGCTCGCCGTAACCTTCAACGAGGGCGTCGCAATTATCGTAGAAGTGGACAAACACCGCATCGAGCGCCGCCTCGAAACGAAATACCTCGACACCTGGACAGAAAGCATCAACAAGGCGATCGAGCTCGCCCGTGAAGCGGCGGACTCCGGCAAACCTCTGTCAATCGGCCTGTTGGGCAACACGGCCGACGTGCTGCCCGACCTCGTTGCGCGCGGTTTTACCCCGGACGTCGTCACCGACCAGACGAGCGCTCACGATGAACTCTACGGCTACGTGCCCAACGGCCTCTCCTTCGAAGCGGCACTGGCGCTTCGCGAGAGGGATCCGGACGATTACAAGCGCCGTTCGATGGACGCCATGGTCACCCACTGCCGGGCGATCGTTGAAATGCAGAAAGCCGGTGCGGTCGCCTTCGACTACGGAAACAACCTGCGCGGCCAGGCGCATCGTCACGGCTTCGAGCAGGCCTTCGCCTATCCGGGCTTCGTTCCCGCGTACATCCGCGACCTTTTCTGCGTCGGCAAGGGACCCTTCCGCTGGGTGGCAATCTCCGGCGACCCGAAGGACATCCATGAAACAGACAAGGTGATCAAGGAGCTGTTTCCGGACGACGGCGCGCTCCACCGATGGATTGACATGGCCCATGACAAGGTGGCGTTTCAGGGACTGCCGAGCCGCATCTGCTGGCTTGGGCAGGGTGACCGTGCGAAAGCAGGGCTGAAATTCAACGAACTTGTACGCAGCGGCAAGGTTTCCGCGCCAATTGTTATCGGCAGAGACCACCTGGACGCCGGGTCGGTCGCCAGCCCCAACCGGGAAACCGAAGCGATGAAGGACGGCAGCGATGCGGTCGCCGACTGGCCGATTCTGAACGCTCTTTTGAACACAGCCTCGGGCGCCAGCTGGGTTAGTTTCCACCACGGCGGGGGTGTCGGAATGGGCTATGCCCTGCACGCGGGCCAGGTGATTGTCGCCGACGGTAGCGACAAGGCCGCAGTCCGCCTGCAACGTGTTCTGACCAACGACCCTGGCTCCGGTGTGATGCGTCACGCCGAGGCCGGGTACGAACTCGCGGTCGAAACCGCAAAACGTGAGGGGATCCGCCTCCCACGGCAGATTCCCCTGGAAGGTTAATAAAATGGTGAACGTACGACCTGGAGCACCCCTTCCTCAGCGCCCTGCGTCAAGCGCAGGCATCAGGATCATTACCCAATCGATCGATCTCGCAACCCAAGGGCAGGGGCAGATGATCGACCTGACTCCGGACGCGAGCCGCTTGCTCGCCAGCGCCGGATTACAGGAAGGCCAGGTGACTATCTTTGTGCCCGGTTCCACGGCTTCGGTGACCACTATTGAATTCGAACCCGGTCTTAAGAAAGATTTTCCGAGAGCCCTGGAACACGTGGCGCCCGAAGCGGATAGCTACGAACACGACAACACCTGGCATGATGGCAACGGCCACAGCCACGTCCGCGCAGCGCTGGTAGGTCCGGCACTCGTCGTGCCCTTTCAGAAGGGAAGACTGCTGCTCGGCACCTGGCAACAGATCGTACTCGTGGATTGGGACAACCGTGCCCGGCGGCGGGAGGTGGTGTTCCAGTTCATCGGGCAGGGCTAGAGGTCTTCATAAAACGCACGTTCGGTTGAACGGGCGGAGTCTTCTTTGATAGGCACACCGGCAGGATGGGGGATCGATCCTCGCCGGATTTTGTCATTGTTTAAAAAACAAATACAGGTATACGGATAAAAGAATGCATAAAGCGGATCGGACAGAACATCTTCCTTCACGTGCGGACGCTTCGAAGCAGCTTACGGCGACGCTTTTCGATTGTGCCCCCTTCCGGAGTGTGCTTCATACTCTCGGCGAGCGCGGGCATGTCGAGTTCGTTCAAGCCCCCGGTTCGCTGCCCGCTTTTGTTGCGGCCGCGATTGTGGCCCAGGCGTACGCACCCGTCCTCTACGCAGCGTCGGACATCCGCAACGCCGAACGTGTCCGGGACGATCTTCGCTCGCTGCTGGGTCATGACCGCGTCGTGCTGCTTCCGCCACGCTCCGCGATTCCCTACGATCCGCTTCGGCAGAACTATCGCTTCGACGAACGCGCCGCGGTCTTTGAACGGCTGATTTCCGGCCACGTGGACGTACTGATCGCGCCGCCTTCCGCCCTCGTTGAGCGTCACGCGGAGCTCACCCTGCAGAAGAAGCGGCTGGTCCGTCTCGCCACCGGAGACGAAATCGATCGAGATGCCCTGTCGCTGGTCCTGTCCGAGGCCGGGATGTCGCGCGAGTCCCGTGCCGAGGAGCCGGGGCATTTTTCGATTCGCGGGGCGGTCGTCGACGTTTTTCCACCTGCTGCCGAGGATCCCGTCCGGCTTGAACTCTGGGGAGACGAGATCACCAGTATGCGCCTGTTCGACCCGCAGACCCAGCGTTCGAGCGAACCTGTTTCCGAGGTTCTTTTTTACGCCGGGGAAGAGGGTGCCGTCGGTTCGCTCGGCATCTGGGAATTGATGCCCGTGGGCGCTGTCCATTTCATCGACGATCGCGACGCCCTGCAGTCCGAGCTTGAGCGCCATTGGGAAGAGATCGAATACCAATTCGAGCGCATGCGTGACCTGGAGAAGGATCTCTACACGCCGCGTCCCGACGAATTGTACCATCGCAGCGAGGCCGTTTTGAATGAACTCGACGCGGCCCCCTCCGTCGTTCACCGCGGTCCCGCAGCGCCGACCCGAAACGCGGTGGTGTTCGGCGGGCAGTCGCACGAAGCGTTCCTCGGCGATCTGAAGCGTGTGGTCCACTCTCTCGCCTCACTCAAGAAAAAACGTTTTAACGTTCATTTGTTGGTCGACCAGGAATCACAAGCGGACCGCATTGAAGACTTGCTGGTGGAGCATGACGGCGAAGCCGCGCTCCCCCGCCTCGCCGTGCTCCCGATTCACGCAGGATTCACCCTGCAAAACGACAACATCGCCGTCCTCACCGATCACGAGATTTTCGGCAGGCACAAGCGAACCGGATCGTTCCGCAGAAAAGCGCGAAGACCGGACCCGCACGCGCTTGACGAGCTGAAGAAGGGAGATTTCGTCGTTCACACGGAATTCGGTATCGGGCGGTACCTGGGGCTGAAGCGCATCCGCGTCGGCGGCGTCGAGCGCGACAACCTGCAAATCGAGTTCCGGGACGGCGTTAAGGTGTACGTCCGCCTCGATCAGTTCGGCAAGCTTCAGAAATACCAGGGGACAGAAAGCGGCGAGCCTAAGCTCTCGAAAATCGGCGGCGCAGACTGGGACCGAACGCGCAGAAAAACCGAGACCGCGGTCGAAGAAGTGGCCCAAGACATCCTCAAGATCTACGCCAAGCGCCAGATTGAGGGTGGCTACGAATTTTCCGCCGACACACCCTGGCAGCGCGAGATGGAGGCGGCCTTCGAATTCGTAGACACCCCCGACCAGGAGTCCGCCCTCGTAGAGATTAAGCGTGACATGGAAAATCCGATCGCCATGGACCGTCTTCTGCTCGGCGACGTGGGTTTCGGCAAGACCGAAGTGGCTATCCGGGCGGCGTTCAAGGCGAGCCAGGACAGCAGACAGGTAGCGGTGCTCGTTCCGACGACAATCCTTGGACAACAGCACTTTGCCACCTTCAATGAACGGCTCCGCCGCTACCCCGTGCGCGTTGAGGTGCTGTCCCGTTTTCGCAGCCGCAAGGAGCAAAAGGAGATCGTCGAGGGGCTCGCTTCGGGCAAGGTGGACGTGGTGATAGGCACCCACCGGTTGCTCTCGAAGGACGTCCAGTTCAAGAACCTTGGCCTTCTGATTATCGACGAGGAGCACCGCTTCGGCGTCAAGCACAAGGATGCGATCCGCAAGCTGCGGGCAACCGTTGACGTGCTTACCCTCTCCGCCACACCGATCCCACGGACGCTTCACATGGCGATGTCCGGCGCAAGAGACATGTCGATGATTTCGACGCCGCCGATGGACCGGCTCCCGATTGAAACGGAAGTTGTACCTTTCGACACCC
This sequence comes from uncultured bacterium, assembly GCA_964538455.1. GTDB lineage: Bacteria > Electryoneota > Electryoneia > Electryoneales > Electryoneaceae > JAZDLX01. The sequence goes on along the minus strand of CAZIDZ010000001.1, from coordinate 180,806 downwards.
GCATCATCCGCGAAGCCATTCTGCGCGAGATCGCCCGAGGCGGGCAGGTGTATTTTGTGCACAACCGCGTGCAGACAATCCCTGCGATACAACGGATGCTCGAGCGGGAGCTTCCACACGTCTCTTTTGCCATCGCTCACGGGCAAATGAAGGAGCATGAGCTGGAGACGGTGATGGACGACTTCCTCCACGAAAGACACCGGGTTCTTGTTTCTACGATGATCATCGAGTCCGGGCTGGACATTCCAAATGTGAACACGCTGATCGTCAACCGTGCGGACCGGTTTGGACTTGCCCAGCTCTATCAGCTTCGCGGGCGGATCGGCCGCAGCCACCGCCAGGCTTACGCTTACTTTCTGACCCCTCCGCGGATGCTGCTGCGGCCCGACGCCCGACGCAGGCTGGAAACCATCGCCGAGCACACCCGTCTCGGCAGCGGATTTCAAATCGCCATGCGGGACCTCGAAATCCGTGGAGCCGGGAACCTGCTCGGGCCACAACAGAGCGGTTTTATCAACGCGGTGGGATTCGAACTGTACACGCAGATGCTCCAGGAGGCGGTCGCCCGGATCAGCGAACTCGGCGAAGTGACACTCCCCGAACTGAAACCGAAACGCCGCGACGCAAGAGATGTGCGCGTGGATGCGCCGGTGGACGCCGTTCTTCCGCCAGAGTACATTCACGAACCGGCGGAACGCGTGGATCTTTACCGCAGGCTGTCCCGCACGCAAGACGCCGGCGAGGTGCTCGCGGTTCGGGACGAATTGCGCGACCGTTTCGGCCCGCTGCCCGACGTTGCGGAACATCTGGTTGCGCTCGTTCTCGCCCAGACGCTCGCCGCCCGTGCCGGTGTGATGAAAATCGATCTGCACCGGGATGTCGCATTCTTGAATTTCGCGCACGATTGGGGCGCCGACGAGTTCGACACACGGATCGCGGAATTGACCATCGCCGTACACGGTTTCGATTACGAGCTTCAGGGCAGCGGACCGTTGGGACTCCGCCTCACCCTCGATGCTGACAGCGACTGGCCTTCCCGCTGGGCCGAACTGCACAGGTTGCTCGAAGCACTGCCGGAAGACCTGCCGGTGCTCACGAATTCAGGAGACGGAACGTGACCGCCAAACTGCACACCCTCTGTTTTACCGCTGTGATAAGCTTACTCTTTGCAGTCGGTTGCGGCAACAACTCACACCCAAACACAACCCCCAGCGACCGCGTGGCGGTGTATGATGGCACAGGAGGCTGGCACGACAGCGCTGTAGCCGCCAAGGCCGCTCTGGAAGCGGATGGCCAGAAGGTCAATCTGGTGGACGAGGCGGGCATTCAAGACTCTTTGACGGTTTACGGACTGCTGGTGATGACGGGAGAGGATCCGCGCCAGATTCTTGCCGCGCTCGGCTCGACCGGACGGTTCCAGATCCTGAGTCTGGTGGAGCGGGGCGGGGGATTCATCGGTCTGGGCGTTGGCAGTTACATCGCCGCCGACAGTATCAGCTGGCAGAATTTGCCAGAGCTGGGTACGCCACTCGGACTTTACAACGGTCTCGCCTTCGGGCCCATGGTAACCCTCGCCCCTCCAGGCGGGCACGCGATGGTCTCCATAACTCCCAGTTACGATCTTTTCAATCCGGCCCTGCTAACCACGCTGCATGTCGCCTACAGCGGTGGCCCTGCCTTGCTGGTCGAGTATCCACCCGCCACGGTTATCGGCTTCTTCGATCTATTGAATCAAACGCCGGCCGGCGTAGCATTTAACTACGGCGCCGGACGGGTTGTTCTGTTCGCGGTCAACCCCGAATTCGAGGAAAACAGTTCGGCGGACGGCACCGAATGGGGATCCGACATGACCGATCCCGAATCGGACTGGTTCTGGCTTCAGTACGCCGCGGAGTGGTGTCTCTATCAGATCCAATAATGATGATTGATGAGTCAATCAAGCGGCAAAATAAAGCGCAAGAACCGTGGAGTCGTTTCGATAATATCATATTCAAATAAACGAAAATGCTATACAAATAAAACAGGAAAAGGAGCTATAAGTCAATCCGGCTGGACCCTGACCAGGCATATAGCGGCAAGGAAAAATGTTTAGCGTTTCGGTTAAATGATCTCGTTTTCCGCCAGGACTTTTCACTACGGCACGAACGTTTTTCTCCTTCCTCAAATTCAGCATTCTTATGACATCCATTCGCCTCCGAAACCTCTTCCACAACATTCCACGGCATCCTCGAATCAGCGTTTCATTTCATCCTGTTTCCTCGAACAACGGTCTATTTCCTTTCTAATAAAGAAGTTTCGAGATAATAAACTGCTCTTCCGCTAGATTTCCGACGGCGTACTCCCCTTTTCCCATCGAACCAATCATTGCATTCGGCCGAGGGTCGGAGACGAGCTGCCCTTTCTTCAAGCCTCCGGGTTTTCACCGCCTCTGCCGGCCCCTCTTCCAATGCCTATCTTCCCCTGCACAAGCCAACACAGCGAGGGGAAAACCATGGGCACGGCAACGCACCGAAACAGGCTGAACGGCTGCCTGTTCATCTCCGTCATCGCCGCACTGCTCTTCGTTCTTCCCGGCCAGGGAATTTCCAGGCCGGAGAGCGAGGCGGAGCTACTTTTGCAGCATGTCAAGTACCTGGCAGACGACGCTCGTGAAGGCCGGGGAATCGGCACGAAGGGGCTGGTACAGGCGGGGGAGTACATCGCAGACCAGTTCAAGAAGGATGGTTTAACTCCTTTATTCGATGGCAGTTATTTCCAACCCTTCACGATGTCCTGGGGCGTGGACATCCTTCCTGGGTGCACGATTTCAAATCCCGAAGGCACAACACTTGAGTACGGTCATGATTTTACGCCCCTTGGGTTTTCTGGAATCGGAACGGTTTCAGCACCGGCGCTGTTTGCCGGGTACGGCATCACGGCGCCCGAATACAGCTATGACGATTACGAAGAGCTCGATGCGAAGGGCAAAATCCTCGTCGTGCTGACCGGGGAACCCGCACCCGAGCGCGAGGACAGCAAATTCGCCGGAACCTTCACCACCGACTACAGCACACTGCGCACGAAAGCGATCAACGCCAAGACTCACGGAGTCGCCGGTTTGATCGTTGTCCAGCGATGGACCAGCACGGAGATTGGGGACACGCTGCCGGTGCTGCGTGCCGAAGAACCATACCATGACGTCGGCATCCCTGTCGTGCAGATCACCCATTCCGGTTTTGCGAAGCTTTATCCGGAGATGAAGCTGGAGAGCGCGCAGCGTTCGATTGATCTTAACGAAGCGCCTCGCAGCATGCCGTTGGGACCCGATTCGATTACGGTCACGGTCAACCTGAAGCACGGCGAGGTACCGGTGCGTAATGTGGGTGCGCTGATCCCCGGCTCCGATGAAGTGATCGTGCTCGGAGCCCATTACGATCATCTCGGCTACGGCCAGATCGGGAGCAACGCTCCCGGGGTGCACGAGGTCCACAACGGTGCGGACGACAACGCCTCAGGTGTCTCGGTGCTGATTGAAACCGGGAAGCTGCTCGCGAAAAATCCTCCCGGGCCTACCATCTGGCTGGTCGCCTTCACCGGCGAAGAGGTGGGGCTCGTGGGTTCGAATCATTTTGTCAACAACCCGCCGGAGTCGCTGGACCATGTCCATTTCATGCTGAATTTCGACATGGTCGGCCGCATGGAGGACAACAAGCTGACCGTGTACGGCGCCCACAGCGCCGAAGGCCTTGACGCTGCCGTCGAGCGTGCAAACAAAGAGGTCGGCCTGAACCTTACCGCAACGGGCGGCGGATACGGCGCATCGGACCAGACCAGTTTCTACGCCAAGGGAATTCCGGTTTCGCACCTGCTCACCGCGCTGCACGCAGATTACCACACCCCGAGGGACGACGTCGAATTCATCAACGCGGAGGGAATGGCCAAGGTCCTGAAGTTCGCCGTGGCTTACACGGACGAGATCGCGAAGCCCGAAACCAAAATCGCCTACGTAAAACAGTCTCCGCCTCAGCAGGGCGGAGGGCGCCGCGGCATTCGTGTCACCTTCGGCATCATTCCCGACTTCAGCCAGCCGGACTCGCTGCGAGGACTTCGCCTGCAGGGAGTCCGCAGCGGAACCCCCGCCGCCGCCGCCGGGCTTCAAGCAATGGACGTCGTCGTCAAAATGGGCAACGTCATCGTTGACAACATCTATGATTTTACGTTCGCCCTGAAGAAGCACATGCCCGGCGACGTTGTCGACGTCGTCTATATCCGTGATGGCAAAGAGCACACTACCCAGGTGACACTCGCCGCATCCCAGGGGCACGGCGGTCCTCCACCGGGAGCCACCAACGGGAACAAGAAGGGGTCACAAAAACCATCCGGCGATTCTCCCTCCAGCGGTCATTAAAGAACGCAGATCTGAATTGGGCGCATCAACAAAAGAGCCCGGGCGCATCGCCCGGGCTCTCGCTTGACGCGTTCAGTCAATCGATTACGGCGCTGGCGCAAACTCCTCAATGACTTCGTGTACCGCACCGTCCTGATCCGGTTCATAGGAGGTGATGGACAGATGGCCGCTGCCCGAATCGTACATATAGGCCATCGCCATGTAGAACATCACCTGAGGATCCGGATCCGGTTCCTGAAGATCCACAAGCACGTACGTGTGAGACGGGTTCACAAACCACGTGAACGCATCGGTGTGGGTTGCGCTGGAATCCTCCGGCACAGTGCCGGTGTAGGAGCCGGAATGGTCGGATTGAAGCATCAGGGCCGCATTCGGATCGGGTTCCTGCGGCATGCCATCATAGTAACGAGCCACCTCCACCCAGCTGCCCACGGCGTCGTTGTCGATCTCATCGCTTTTCATCGTCAGCAACACCGTCTCGTCTTGTGGGCCGGCATTGATCAGATCCAGCATGTCGCCGTTCAGGGCGTACGGGAAAACCTGTCCAAAAGGATAGGGGTTCGGATCGGATAGGACGAGGAACATGCCGTCCGACGTGAACCAGTGGAAGCTGTCCTGCTTCAGCACGTCACGCTGCTGCTCTTCATCCCACTCCATCCCGATGTAGGTGCCCGTGCCATCCAGGTTCAGGGTAACGTTCATCTGAGGTCCCGGAACCATTTCCTGAGAGGTGTTCACCATCGAGTAGGAGGCAAACGTTCCTTCGAGGTTGGAGTCGTTGCCGCCGGAGAACCGGTAGAACTCCGTCTCCACCTCGAGCATCATATCCGTCTGGTTCATCTCGTCCCAGAACCACTCCCATGTGGTGCCCACCAGGTGCGCGCTGCCGCCCGGTGTTTCTTCAAAGGTGAAATCGACCACCTGGCCCACCATCGTGGTCGGATCCGCCTGCAGAAAATGGTTTCCGCTGACACACCAGACAAACTGCTCCACAGTATCCTGCACGACCGGCTGCTGGTTCATCTGGTCCCACATTTCCATGTGTTGGTACATCGTGCCATCGTCCGCATTCAGGATCAGAGTCATCTGCATATAGGGCATCTGATCCGGTTGCGGACCGTTTATGATGTGCTGATCCGACATGATGAAGGTGCCGTAATAGTCCGACGGACGGTGTCCGCTGTCATCGGAGAACCGTATGTACGTTTCGTCCGCCGCGGGTTGATCCTGCGCCATATCCTGGATATGCAGGGTCAATTCTTCACCGTCAACGGAATACCCGACTTGAGCCGTCTGTGTTCCGGAATTATCGGTGATCGTGACACTCAGGAGGCCGGGTACAACCACCTCCCAGCCAAGCATCTGCTCGTAGAGGGTTTTGCCGCCCATGCCGTCGTCTTCGTACATCCTGTAGACACCGGTGCCATCGTCGTTCAAAATCAGCGTTCCATTCATCCCGTACACGACGTCGCTGGTCCCCGTGAGTGCGCGCGGAATCCGCACTCCTCGGTTCGTCATCGTGCTACTGGTGTTGGTGTCCATCATGTACAGGAACCACGTACCGACGAGGTCCGTATCGATGGTACCGCCGCCCGTATCCCGCTGCAGAACCATGGTGCCGCCGTCCCCCATCGTCAGCGTTACCTGGTCACCCGAGACGGAATACTCCGCGGCGAATCCCGCAACGTCGTTGTAGAGCAACAGGGCGATGAAATCGCTGTTTGTCACCCAGGTGAAGTTCGTCACCTCGGAACCGTCCGCGGAGGCGTAGGAGCCGGAGCCGTCAGACGAGAGCGTGATGCGTGCCCCGAGCTCATCCGTCGGGCTGACAACGATCCAATCGCCGACAGCGTCACCGTCACGATCAGTTCCGAATTTTATGTAAACCTCGGAAGAAGTCCCACTGCTGTCCGGAACGTTCAGGGTCAGGCGGATGCTGTTCAGATCCAGCGTGTAGGGAATATCCATGGTTGCAGGTGCATCCGGTGGCGGGCTGGTCAGTTCGACATGCAGCACGCCGTTATCCGAGGACCACTGGAACGGATCTGACGAAGTATTTTCATTCCCTTCGTTGTCATAATAGACCGAGTAGTGAGCGCCGGTTCCATCACCATTGATCATGAGTCCCGCATAATAATCTCCGCTTCCTTCGCCCGCCGACTCAGGACTGCTGTACAGCACCCATCTCCCGATCAGCCTGAGATCGTTTGTTTCGCCACCGCCGGTGTCCCGTTGCAGGACCATCGTGCTGCCGTCGCCCATCGTGAGCGTTATCTGGTCACCCGAAACAGAATACCCCGCGATAAAGCCTGCGACATCGTTGAACAGCAGGATGCCGATGTAGTTGCTGTTCGTCGCCCAAGTGAAGCTCTGTACATCGGAGCTGTCCACGGACGTGTAGGATCCAGTGCCGCCGGAGGAAAGCGTGATTCTCGCCCCAGCCTCTTCCGTCGGACTGACAACGATCCAGTCGCCGACAACGGCACCGTCATGCTGGGTGGCGATCTTGATGTAAACTTCCGTGTAGCTGGTCCCGCCGTCCGTGCCGTTCACCGTTAAGCGATTGCCGTTCAGATCCACCACATAGGACATGTCGAACGTCGAAGGCTGGCCTGCCGGTGGATTGGTCAGCTCGACATGCAGCACATTGTTTTCCGCGGACCACTGGAACGGATTAACAGAGGTCGAATCGTTCCCTGTGCTACCAAAGGTAAGCTCATAGTGAACACCGTTCCCGTCACTGTTGAACACAATACCCGCGTAATAGTCACTCCCAACGGATTGATTGTCCGTGGAGCTGTAAAGCACCCACTTTCCAGCGAGCGCATTATCCACCGGCCCGATAACACCCTCGTTGTTCCCGTTTTGATTCAGAAGCTGATCGCAGGCAGTGAACAGCATCATCACCGCCAGCAGCGCCGTCATCAAAACCCACACTCTTTGCCTTTTCATGCTCTCACCTCTCACAGTTTGCCACCCAACATTACGTCAGAGGCACACGGTTATGAACGGAAGGAGCGCGCTTGAAATGACTGGCGCTTCCAGCCGATTTTTTCTCCTTGTTTCCACATGATCGGAATCAAGCATCCCGATTTTCTGCCCGTTCAGCACAGGATATTCATCTACGCTATGCAAGTTCGTCAGGAACGATGTGACAAAGATGTGTCCTAAAGCACATTTCCTCCAGCTTCAGGACGTATTTGAGGAGACAGAATATCCCGTCATTCTTCCCGTATCTGCTTGGTTTTCCAGTAACCCAGAGGAGGCCAAGATCTTTTCAGGGAGAACCGGCCCATCCCCGTATACCGGCAAAGCGTCTATCGCCGGACGGCGGTTGCTTTCGCGAATCCTCGCGGCAAGCTGTTCGAGCCGCTCCGAAAGCACTCTGCGGCGCATCAGCAACATCAGGCGCGCATAGCTCTGCAGCGCGGTCGCCACACGGAGGTCATCCTGCCCATAAAGCGCTTCACGGCGGCCGATGCAGCGGTGGTACAGCTCCTCCGCTTGGATCAGCTCCCCACGGTCGCGAAGAAGGTTGGCGTATCGAAAATCCAACTCATCGACGAACGGATGGTTTTCGCCGTGCTTCCGCTGGGCATCGTTCCGCACCCGGATCAGCAACTCTTCCGCCTTCGCCACCGACCCGCGTGCAAGTTCGTCACTGATGCGGCGCAGCACATGCTGCTGCAGGCCAGACGCTCGCACGGGCCGTTGCGAATCCTCCGGTCGCACGCGCTCGAGATTGAAATCGACACTCGCCAGGAGCCGCTCCACCCGGTCGGCGACACGGTCGCGAACGGCCCACAGCAATCCAGGGACTTCGGCGGCGTTCCGAACTCCGGAATCCTGCGCCATTCGCGTCATCAGCGCGGCCCAGTCCTCACGGGTCAGCGCGAGCGCGCCGATCAGCAACCCTGCCCCAAGCAACACGGAACCAAGCAGCAGAGACAGCAATGGTGTGTGGACGGTAACATTCGCGCTTCCGGAATGAAGCGCCTGTTGCGCGTTGGCGCCGATAATCAGGTAAAATCCAAGAAACTGGTCGGTGCCCCCGGCTTTCCATGGCGGAACCAGCGCGATCAGCAACAACAGCAGCGAAGCCAGCGCCAGCACGAGCTGCTGGTGCCGGTTCATACGAAAACGAACGGGGTCGCGCATCGGAGTGGCCGCCGGATGCACCCTCGCAAGATCCCTAACCGTCTCTTTACTCCTGCGCACCTTTCTCCTCAGAGCTTACCGTTCATGCGGCGGGAACACCGTCGGGGACCCGTCATTCTTTCTGCCGGATTGCTGCAACGTTTTATGGACAAGGACCCCCCTCGCCACCGGCTCCGGTTGCTGGCGAAGGGGGCTTGAAAAAGCGACGCGCTTCTCCGCGCCGCCCACAAGTTCGAAAAACGCCGAATTGCGAGCAACTCCGCGAGCTCTTCGAGACCACCGCTCCAGGAGACACGGAGACCCGTCCCAGGACTCCCGGAAGCTTGTTTTCATTGCAGTCCCGCGCCGTATGCTTTGAAACGCATATTTCGTGACCTACGTTCCCGTCTGAACATTATCCGGAGGAACGATGAACCCGATTCGACTGAACCGTCGCGACGGACTGCTGATTCTGGTGTGCGTCGTACTCTTCGCCGCAAGCGTCTTCGTCGGCATCACCTGGTTTGACGATGCGATGCCCGAAGCGTCCATCGACTTCAACGTCACCCGGTCCGAGGCGGGACAGATCGCCGAGGCCTGGCTGGACAGCCTCGGCATCGAGATCCCGGCAGGAGCTCACCATGCCGCTGTGTTCGGCTACGACAACACGGCGAAAGTTTTCCTGGAGAAAGAGCTCGGATTGAAAAAGGCGCAGGAATATTTCGGCGACCCCATCCGTCTCTGGTCCTGGCGACACCGTTGGTTTGTGCCCGGTAAGAAGGAAGAGGTGCGGGTGTTCGTTTCTCCAGACGGAGAGGTGATCTCCGCGCAGCATCTGATCGAAGAGGACGCCGAGGGGGCGAACCTCTCCCGTGATGAGGCTGAGGCGATCGCGGAGTCGTTCCTGACCGGAAGGCTCGGAATTCAGGCTGATTCAGTGACCCTCCACGATGGGGTCCAGAAGAAGCGGCCCAACCGCACGGATTGGACGTTCACCTGGTTTGTCAACGGATTTACTCCGGTGGAAGGCTCCGAGTACCGCTATGAGGTCACCCTGCTCGGCGATCAGGTAGGCGGCCACCGCGAGTACCTGCACGTTCCGGAGGTGTGGCGGGCCAGCTATTCGAAACTCCGCAGCTACAACCAACTCGCGGGATCGGTGGACGGCCTTTTCCTCGTGCTGACCTTCGTCGCGATCATCGCCATTTTTGTGCTCAAGCTGCGCGCCAAGGACGTTCGCTGGAAAACAGCCCTGATCTTCGGGGCAATCGCCGTCGTGCTGGTTTATGCCAACCACTTGAACGGACTTCCCAACGCCCTCTATGGCTACGACACAACCGCTTCCTGGAGCGGTTTCCTGATTGAGGAAATCCTCGTCGGGTTGCTGCAAGCTATCGGCGTTGGCGTTGTCATCGCGCTGCTCACCGCTGCGGCGGAATCGATCTTTCGCGAGATTCACCCCGAGCTTCCCTCTCTCCCGACGATGTTCACGCTTCGCGGGCTTCGCACAAAAGGCGCGTTCATCTCCATTGTGATCGGCGTGACAATGACCGCTTTCTTCTTCGCCTACCAGGTCATCTTCTACCTGATCGCCCAGCGGTTCGGGGGGTGGAGCCCGGCGGATATCCCGTACGACAACCTGCTCAACACGGCGATGCCCTGGCTCGCGGTGCTGATGATCGGCTTCATGCCGGCCGTCAGCGAAGAGTTCATGAGCCGCATGTTTTCCATCCCGTTCCTGCAGAAAATCTTTAAGCGGCGGTACACCTGGCTTGCCGTGGTTATCCCCGCCTTTATCTGGGGATTTGGCCATGCCACCTACCCCAACCAGCCGTTCTGGATCCGCGGGGTTGAAGTCGGAGTGGCTGGTGTGATTGTCGGCGTGATTTTCCTGCGGTTCGGAATCCTCGCCACACTTATCTGGCACTACACCGTAGATGCCTTCTATACCGCATTTCTTCTTTTAGACAGCGGAAATCTTTACTTCGTACTGACCGCGGCGGTAGGCGCCGGGCTTGTGGCAATCCCGTTAATCCTGACCCTCGCTGCTTACCTGCGCACCGGTACATTTCTCCCGGAAACAGGCCTGACCAACGCAGACTTAGCTTCCGCCCCGTCGCCGGAAGAAGCGGAGGGAGCGCCGCCCACTCCCGGGCTGGAGGCGGAAGCGTCCGCCGTGAGCACCGAGGCAGGCGTACAACCTCCTCCTCTTTCTCTGTTTTTAAAGTTGTTACCGATCGCTATCGTGGTGCTCGCGTTCCTGGTTCAACCCAAGGAAAAACTTGGCAGCTTCCTGAAATTCACGGTCTCCGGGAATACTGCCGAGCGATCCTTTGCCGACAGCCTTCGAGCGTCGGGGTGGGCCGATCCGGACACCCTGATTATCAAGCCATTCCTCGGCGGTGGCAACCCTGGCCCGGCCAGCGAAGAGGCGTGGGCGTTGAAACATCTGCCCACTGTCGAAGCGTTCAATCAGCGTTTTGACACCCTGATGGGGGTCGGGCGCTGGACGGTGCGCGCCTGGACTCGTGGTAGCCGTCTCCGCTATTGGGGCCTGGTCCACGGGAGGACGGGAAATGTGGTCTACATGTCCGCGATGCTGCCCGAGGAAATGCCCAGTGATTCGCTTATGATGGACAGCGCGCTAGCCTCGGTGGAATCGGCGTTTATCCGCGCTGGTGTTGATGTTTCCCGACTTTCGGTCGTGGACCAGAGTCAGCAGGGAAGGCCGTCGCGGCTCGATTATTCCTTCGAGTACGAGGCACCGCCCGACGACCCCCGCGTTCTCGGCGAGGCACGTTTGCGCTGGAGTGGGTCGGTGGACGGATCCTACGTCTCCGTGATGAACACGCCCCACGATAAAGTCCCCGAATCCTGGGAGCGCGACCGGACGGCAAGCACCGGCATGCGAACCGCAAAACGTGTCGTTGTGTTCATTTTACAGGCGCTTATAGCAGGTTATGCGCTCATTATCCTGCTGCTTCGCACGCGCAAAGGCTCCGTCAGCTGGAAAAAGGCCGCCCTCTACGCGCTGGTACCCGCGGTTCTCCACCTGCTCGTACTGCCGAACATGGCTTATCAGCTTCAGCAGACGTACTTCTTCAGCACACAAATCCCGTGGAATGTCTTCGTCGGTTCCAGCATCGTCTTGATTGTCATTTCTACCATCGCCATTTACGGTTTCTTCGTGCTTCTCTTCGCCGCCGCTGACGCACTTTTCCCGCGTTCTCTAGCGGGCATAGCACATCCAACCCGCGACAGTTCGATCGTCGATCTCGCTGCGTCCGCAGTCGCCGCGCTGGGCGCGCTGGCGCTGCTATCAGGTCTCGAGGGGTGGTTGACGTATCTGAAACCAGCCTGGTCGGTCTTCGACGGGTGGTCGATCCCGGACGTGTTCGGCGGCCCCTTGACCGCACTCGCCCTCGCCGGGGACGGACTGATGAACACGGGGCTTTACGCCGCCATCGCCATGATTACGGTTCACCTTTGGAAGGGTCCGTTCAAAGCAACGGCGTTGCGGGCTCTGCTTCTGGTGCTGCTGGCGTTCGCGTTGCAGAATACGGGCGCTGTGGGGTTCGGTGAATTCCTCATTTCCATTTGCGTGTCCGCGCTCGTCGTGCTGTTTGGATGGGCCGTGCTGCATTTCTGGGTCCGTGGCAGTGTGGCACGGCTGGCGCTGTCTGCCTGGTTGCTCGCATCTCTGCCGGACGCAGTAAAAGGACTTTCCGTGTTCCCTAAATCCGCGCCGGCGGCATGGTTCGGCATGGTCTTAATTGTTGCGATTCCAGTGGTCTGGATCGTGTTCGGCAGGAGGGCAAAAGCGGCCTGATCGCCAAGAACAATTTCGTTCTCACGCGGAGCCCGGTTGTGCACATGATGCCCTGTGCCACGGCCGGGCTTTCGCTATCTTGCCGCCGTGTTCACCACCGGGGAGTTCGATGGGACAAGAAGAGACAAGACCGCTGATCGAGCTGACGCGCGGGGAGATGGAAGAGCTAATGGTTGCGATGGGACGGCGCCCATTCCACGGCCGCCAGATTCATGCATGGATCCATCGTCGCGCCGTCGGCGATTTCGACGAAATGACCGACCTTTCCCGGGATCTCCGCATCGAGCTTTCCAAACGCTATCGCGTTGGTCTGCCGAAAATCCTCGAAGCCGTGACCGGTGACGGTCTCGACACGGCGACGAAATACCTTTTCGAACTCGAAGATGGCGAGCGCGTGGAGGCGGTTTACATCCCCGCCGAAGATCGTGTGACTGTATGCCTCTCCTCACAGGTGGGATGTGCTTTCGCCTGCACCTTCTGCGCGACGGGACTACTCGGCCTGAAACGATCGATGACCGCAGGGGAAATTGTCGGCACGTTCCTCGCGGTCCGCAGCCACTCCCCCCGTCCGATTACCAACGCCGTTTTCATGGGCATGGGCGAGCCGCTCGCCAACCTGCACGAGGTGATGAAATCCTGGGACACACTGACAGACCCGGATGGCATCGCGCTCTCGAAGCGCAAGGTCACTCTCTCCACTGTCGGGCTGCCGAACAAGGTGCGCGAACTCGCCAACTACCCACATCCGCCCAAACTGGTTTTCTCGATCGCGTCTCCACACGAGGAGGTTCGCAAAGAGCTGCTTCCTGTCGCCGGGCGTTTTTCACTCGAGGAAAACCACGAGGCTTTAATGGAGTACGCCCGCGCGACAAAACACCGGATCACGGTTGCGTTGCTGGTGGCGGACGGGTTGAACGACAGCGACGCGGATGTCAAGGCGCTGCACCGCTGGATCGGCGACCTTCCTTCAAAAGTGAACCTGCTCCGCTATAACGAGGCTGCCGGGAATTTCCACCGTGCCGGCGAGGTTGCGGTGGAACGGGTTGCGGCAAAGTTGGCGAGCCTGGGACGCACCGTCGTACTCCGCAAAAGCCGAGGACGAGACGTCTCCGCCGCCTGCGGGCAGCTCGCGGCGCGCTCGCTGAACCTCCCTGGCGTGCGTCAAACCGGGACAACGTGAAAATCCAGTAGGGAGACATCTCGAGACTCTCCTCGCGCGGCCTCATCACCCGCCGCTATCGAACGAGGACAATCCTTCGCGCCTGCGTCTGGCCCCCGATTTCGACACGCGCCACGTACACACCTGAGGCAAGTCCGTCGAAATTGATACTGATAAAATTCGAGCCCGCGCTGAGCACGGTCTCCCGGCTCAGCACCACACGTCCAAGCAGGTTATAGAGAAGAAGTTTGGCGCTGCCTCCACGTGTGGTCTCGACGCTTAGCCGCGCCACGCCGTTTGTGGGATTCGGCCATATCGGGGCAAGGGTGAATTTTTTCGGCTCGGGTGAATCGTGATAAACACTCGTAATGGAATATCCCAACGCTCGGATCACAGCGGCTTTCGCATTCACAATTCCCCACCCCAGCGCATTGTCTGGATTCTCCGCCTGGCTCCCGGTCTGGTGTAGAATGTTGATGATGTCCATCGGCTGCAGGTTCGGGTTCGCCTGGAGCATCAGGGCAACCACTCCTGCGACGAGTGGGCAGGAAAACGATGTTCCGCTGCCCGAGCCGTACGAAGAATCGGTGGAGACGTACGCGATCGCATCGTAGTATCCCCTCGCCGCGACGTCCGGCTTGATCCTCCCGTCCGCGGTTGGCCCCTGGGAACTGAAGTACGCGCGGACTCCTGCTGAATCAACAGCGCCAACAGTGAGCACGGAATCTCCGTCCGCCGGAGCGCCGATCGAAGTGTCGTTCATCAGATCCGCGCCGCTTGCGTTTCCCGCCGAGGCAACCACCAACAGACCTCGCGCCGCGGCAGCATCAGCGGCAATTGTGGTCACCGCCATGTCGCCGTTCATATCGTCCTTGGTATAGCCTCCGCCGTCGTACCACCAGCGATAGCCGAGACTCGTTGAAACAAGATCCGCACCTTTATTTTCCGCCCATTCGAGCCCCGATACCCAAAAGTCTTCCTCTTGGGGATACTCGGTTGAGTCGGTTGTCTCGTCTTCTGTCCGGGCGAGCAGCACCGAAGCCTTAGGCGCAACTCCAACCATGCGACCGGTGTCGGTTGCAGCGACCGTCGAGACTACCGCCCCGCCATGGTGGTTTGAATAAAAATCCTCAGCCCCAGAAGTGGTCACTGCATCAAGTGTGTCGATGATATCGAGATGTTTGAAGGCGACATGAGAGCGTATGCCATGGAAACCAGCATCAAGAAAAGCGATCACGACCCCCTCGCCTGTGTAGCCCAACGCGTGTACGCTGTCCACCCTGATTTGCGCGATCTGTTCCGTCGCGCCGCCATAAATCCTGTGCAATGAATCAGATACTGCTGTACGGAAACGAATCCGAGGGGCCGCAGCCGGAGCCGGCTCCGGCCTGAAACGGCGCCATCCGGCAACCGGGCGAACAGCGCGGACATCTGGCAGCGCTGCAACCGCGCGGACCTGTTCCGGGGTGGCTTCCACGGAAACCGCATTCAACCAGCGGCTTACCGTTCGAACCCTTGTCACCATTGATGAAATGCGATCTACCGAGCTTTTCAGAGGGGGAAGATCTGTATCGAACAGGACTTTCCCTTGGGCGCGAAGGCGCCTCTCCCGCGTTTTGGTGGAAAGGGAGTTCAGCGCCTGTTCACACGCCTGCGAGTCCGTTTGGCGGTCACGGAGGAAAATCCACCACGCCTGCGGTTCAAACCCTTCAGCGGAAACGGAGAGCAGAAGAACCAAGAAGAGCGGAAGTATCCTGCGCAGATTCCTTTTCATCGGGTTTCCATCCGTCGAGCGTCCATCCAACCTGCTCCCGGTTTCCTAACTTCGCGCAATGGCCAACGATTCAGCCATCGAAGATATCTCTGGGCCTGTGCCAAATCGGCCAACACCCAAAAAACATCAGGCGGAGTAAGGATGATCCCCACTCCGCCCTTAGCTTGACACCAAATCGATCAGTTGCTGAGGCCCGCTTCTTCGCGGCTGACGATCTTCATTGAAAGAATGTGGATCGGCTCACGCGGTACATCCCTTGCATCCGTTTCCACCGCAGCGATTCGATCGATAACATCCATGCCCTTAAGGACTTCGCCAAAAATCGTGTACTTGCCATCGAGGTGGGGCTGTGCCTCGAGAGCAATATAGAACTGGCTGTCCGCGGAGTTCGGATCCTGGGCGCGCGCCATCGCCAGCGTGCCCCGCTTGTGCTTCAATTCGCTGAATTCGGCAGGAATCGTCTGGCCGCTTCCGCCCGTTCCATACTCCATCGGCGGCGTGTTCGGGTCTTTTGTTTTCGGGTCGCCGGACTGGACCACGAATCCCGGAATCACCCGGTGGAAAAGCACGCCGTCATAGAACCCCTGACGCGCCAATTCCTTGAAACGAGCCACTGTTTTCGGCGCGACTTCCGGGTAGAAGCCGAGAATGACTGTACCCTTGTCCGTCTGCATCACCGCCACTTCGTTTTTCACACCTCCTCCGCATCCAAGGATAGCCAGCGCCGCGGCGATCAGCAGCAATCCCACCGCCAACCCACGCAACACGATTTTCTTTCGGTTCATGATTCGCTCCTCGTTGCGTCCCGCTTGCTTCCCAGGACGAATCGCTCAAAACGATTGTGTATTCCGGCGCTCCGCCTTTTTCGCCACCTACTTATGCGCTGCCACGCTGACAAAAGGACCGGGCTGACGCTGAGACGCGACGTCAATTTTCGCCGAAACGCCCGCCTCCGTAAGGGCTTCTGCAAAGACGTCAAGCGCCAGGTCGGGCAAATTGTTCGTTTCCGAGAGATGACCCAAAATGACACCCTGTGTTCCCCGTTCGACGCTTTTCGCCGCAAGCCGGGCACCCTCCTCGTTGGAAAGGTGGCCCAGGTGGCCGGCGATCCGGCGCTTCAACAGGGCCGGGTAGGGTCCATGCGCCAGCATCTGCGGATCGTGGTTCGCTTCGCAGACAAGCACATCCACTCCCGCCACAGCCTCCATCACGGCTTCGTCCCAGGTGCCCAGATCGGTGACAATCGCGGCGGACACTCCTGAAAGATCAAACCTGAAAGCGAGAGGATCAACTGCATCGTGGCGAATTTTCAGAGAACGGACGGAGAACGCACCCGCCTTTTCCACCCGTCCGTCCATCATCCGAACCTTCGCGCCGTCGGGAATACGGCTGCGAATCGCGCGCAGGGTTCCCCGCGACGCCCAGATCACCGGACGGTGCCTTTTTAAGAACACCGCAAGCGCGGAGATGTGGTCATTGTGTTCGTGCGTAATAAAGAGATGTTCGACCTCGTCGATCTTGCGTCCGATCTCCTCGACCCGGAACGAAAGCTGGCGCATGGAAAGACCGGCATCGACGAGAATGGTGGTGCCTTCCCCCTCGATCCAGTAGGCGTTTCCCTTACTGCCCGAAGCGAGAGGGCAAATGTTCAGCGACGGGGATTGTTGCTTACCCGGCATGCTTGCTCCCCGGTTCAACGAGAGGTATCGCCTTGAGTCGATCCGGGATTTCGTCGGAATGCCAGGTTTGAATCTCCATTGTAACAAGAGCCTCCAGTGGAGCTTCGGGTTGAAAGCGCCCACTCGACCGGTCGACGAGAATCGCAAAGGCAACCACATCGCCACCTGCCTGACGAACCGCCTCGGCTGCTTTCAACACGCTTCCGCCGGTGGTCACGATATCCTCGACGAGCAGCACGCGCTTTCCGCGGACGTCGAATCCCCGGCGAAGCTCCATGTCGCCGTCCCCGGTTTTTTCGGTGAAGCACGCCCTGGTCCCCAGCTTACGGGCCATTTCGTAGGAGAGAATCACACCTCCGGTCACCGGACCTACGACAATCTCCGGCCGATACTTGCGGACCCTCAGCGCTAGCTCGCGAACCAGCACCTCGGTGATCTCGGGACGCTCGAGCAGACGGAATTTTTCCACATAACGGTCGGAGTGAAGGCCGCTCGCAAGCTTGAAGTGTCCTTCCAGAAGAGCGCCGCTCTTTTTCAGCAGTCCCAAAACATCCTGATCATTCATGGCTTCAGCCGATTTTTCCCTCGCTGGACCGCACTGCTGTGGGGAGGGTCATCCCTTCTCGCCGGTAACCTCTTGCAGCGCCTGTTTGACTTTTTGCTGTAGTTCCCGAAACTTGACTTGAACGCTGACAAAACCTTTGTTGCGAAGGTCCGGAAGCACGCGTCGAATTTCCCCGGGAAGGCCGATAAACTCATCCCCACCGGAAAGAATTACGTCCACCAGCAGCCGGCGTCCCACCGGGTTCAACGATTTTGCAAAAAGCCCCACCTGCTGCGTCTGAAATTGTACTCCCCCGACGGAAAGATCTTTCAGGAATCCCCGCGAAGGCATTTCGTCCGTTGTCAGGTAGAACCGCACTGACCCCGAGAGCTCCGCGCGCACGTGCTGCCTTCTCTGGTAGCGGGTGATCTGGCTTGGAAAGCCGATCCGCATCCGGGACCGCCCCGCATGTTTCTCCCAGGCCAAAACCTTGGTCAGGAACTGGTAGGCCGAATCCGACCTGTAATAACGGACAAGGATCTCGACTCCGACGCCGAGTTTTGGCCCCCCGAGATCAGGCCGAGAGGTGATAATTCCCTTCGCATCGATGTCCTCGACGCGAACATCGAACGTGTACACCTGGTCCTTCACCTCCGCACGGCATGCAAGCTTTTCTTTCAGGTACAGCTTCCTGGGATCGTCTTTCAATACCACAGTACTATCCCCTCAGGCTAGAGGCGTTTTTATCGCCTTCTGGATCGCTCCGGCGAGCGCTCCTGCTTCACGTTCCGCGGCCTCAGCGAAGTCTTCGTCCGCAGACGCATACAAGATACTGCGCGACGCATTAACGATACTCGGCAAGCCGCCGCTTCCCAGGCCATACAGCAGCGCCGCCTCCAGGTCGCCCCCCTGCGCGCCGACGCCCGGAATCAACCAGGGAAGGTCCGGTCCCGCTTTCCGGACAGCCTCCATCGTTGACGCACGGGTCGCACCGACGACAAGGCCGATGTTTTCGTTGTCATTCCAGGCGCTCGCCGCAAGCCGCGCGATGCGCTCGGGGAGAGAGTCGCCGCCTCCCGTGGAATCCTGGACTTCCGAGGAGGAGGAATTCGAGGTTGCGGCGAGCACGAACACGCCCTTCTCCGGCCGTTCGGCGAACGGCTTCACTCCGTCCGCCCCAAACCACGGGTTGACCGTGACCGCGTCAAAACCCCACCGGTCATAGAGAGACGCAGCATAACGTTCGGCGGAATTCCCGATGTCCCCGCGTTTTCCGTCTCCGATCAAAAGCGCGTGGGGTACCGAATCCCGCACCACCTCAATCGTCTTCCGAAGCGTCTCTTCTCCCTGTTTTCCAAGAGCTTCAAAGAACGCAAGGTTGGGTTTGTAGGCGCCTGCCCAACCGGCCGTCGCGCCAACGATCGCTTCGATGAAGCGGACCACGCCGTCTGGCCTGCCACGCAGCGGGCGAGGCAGTTTTTCTGGAACCGGATCGATTCCAACGCACAGCCGACTCCGCTTGGCAACCCGTTCAAGGCGCTCTTTAAAGGTCATCGTTGTCCTCTGCGTTTCGCACGCAAAGTAGGTTTGAGCTGTTCTCGCCGCAAGAGCCCGGCGCAGAACCGGGTCGCCAATGAGCCGTCCGGCGCTTTTCGGATTTGTCCACGGTCGCGACGCCCGCTATATTCGCGGGTCGTGAGTTGAGCCGTTCCGACGAGACGGACTTTCTTCCCCATCGATCTGAAAAGGGATTTCCAGCATGGCCCAGACGAACCTGATGGAGATTATTGTCGCGCTGGCCAAACGGCGCGGGTTCATCATGCCGACGAGCGAGATTTACGGCGGCATCGGATCGAGCTATGATTACGGTCCGCTCGGTATCGAGATGAAGATGAAAATCGCCGATCTCTGGTGGCGGGAGATTGTGCGCAAACACAACAACATCGTCGGCATTGACAGCGCAATCATCTACCATCCGCGCACCTGGGAAGCGAGCGGCCATGTGGAAGGGTTTGTCGATCCACTGGTCGACTGCCGCCAGTGCAAAACACGTTTCCGCGCCGATGAACTTGTCGAGCACGCGAAGAAAGCCAAGGGGGTGGATGAGCCTCCGGTTACCGCAGACGGCGCGCATCTCGACCCGAGCCACCCCAGCTACGTGCAGCTCCCGTGTCCCAATTGCGGCAATCGCGGCACGCTGACTCCGCCGCGCAGCTTCAACCTGATGTTCAAGACTTTCATCGGCCCCGTGGAGGACAACGCGAGCGGAGTCTACCTGCGCCCGGAAACCGCCCAGGGCATTTATGTGGACTATCCGCAGGTGCAGACTGTCGGCAGACTGCGGCCGCCCTTCGGCATCGCCCAGATCGGCAAAGCGTTTCGAAACGAGATCACTCCCGGGAATTTCATCTTTCGTACTCGGGAATTCGAACAGATGGAGATGCAGTACTTCATCCAACCGGGCCAGGAAGACGAGACGATGAAGTACTGGAAAGAGGAGCGGATGGCGTTCTGGCGTGATGTGGTCGGGATCAAGGCGAAGAACCTTCGCCTCCACGAGCACACTCCAGACGAACTGGCACACTACGCGAAGTCCGCGTTCGACATCGAATACAACTTCCCGTTTGGGTGGAACGAGTTCGAGGGGATTCATAACCGTACGGATTACGACCTCCGCCGTCACCAGGAGTACAGTGGCAAAGACCTGACCTTCTTCGACGACCAGACCCGCGAACGGTACCTGCCGTACATCGTCGAGACCTCCGCCGGTCTGAACCGGGGGATGCTCGCCGCACTCGTGGACGCCTACGACGAAGACGAGGTCAACGGCGAAAAACGTGTCGTGCTCCGTCTCGACCCCAAGGCGGCTCCCTACACCGCCGCCGTTTTCCCGCTGCTGAAAAAGGACGGGCTGCCGGAAATCGCCAAAAAGATCGTCGCCGACCTGAAATTGGAGTTCAATGTTTTCTATGACGAGACGGGAAACATCGGCCGCCGCTACCGCCGCCAGGACGAAGCGGGCACACCCTTCTGCTTCACCGTTGACCACCAGACGTTGGAGGACGGCACGGTCACGATCCGTGACCGCGACACCCTCGAACAACCCGAACGCCCCAAGATCGAACAGCTTGCCAATGTGCTGCGGGACCGGCTGCACCGTTGATCCCCACCCCGAACGGGTAACTCGCAGGCCGCGCGAGGGGAAGCTGTATCAAGGGATCTTCAGACCCCTTCAAGACCTTCACGAAGCGCACCGCCCTGCGCTCCCTCCACCCGGTTTCCTCCACAGCTCACCACACATTTTCCGGATAAGTCCTCAAAGTCCAGCTCTTCCAAATCCCGGAGAGGTGGCGCGATTCTCTGGCTTTGTCCGTTTGGCCTCCCTACCTTTTGTCACTTTCATGCGCCGAGACAAAGGTTTTCATAAGGTTCTCTCATGGTGCGCCGATTCCTCAAGTCTAAAATACACAGGGCACGTGTGACCCGGACCGACCTCGACTACACCGGCAGCCTGACGGTGGACCGCGACCTACTCGATGCAGCAGACATCGCGACCAACGAGCAAGTGGACGTGTACAACGTCACCACCGGATCGCGTTTTACCACGTACGCCATCGAAGGAGAACGCGGGTCGGGCACGATCGGCGTCAACGGCGCTGCGGCCCACCTCGCCAGCGTTGGCGACCTTGTCATCATAGCCACCTACTGCGATCTCACCGAGGACGAAGTCACCGGCCACCGGCCGAAGGTTCTCCTCGTTGACGAAAGCAATCTGCCGGCATAACCACTATCGCCAAGGAGATTCCCGTGAAAATCACAGCCCGTGACATCGCCCCGCAGGAAGCTTCTACCCCCCTGCTCGCTGTCGGCCTCTTCGAAAAGGAAAAACCCGTCGCAAACGGCATCGGCCGGTTGGATGCCTCGCTCGGGAACCCGATTAGCACCGCTATGAAAAACGGCGATTTTTCCGGGGAAAAGGGGCAGGTGCTGTCTCTCTACGGAGGCGAAAAACGCGGGCCCAGGACAATCCTTGTCGTCGGGCTTGGAAAACGCAAGGAGTGGACACCAGAGAAAATTCGCCGGGCGTTCGGCGAAGCCGGAAAACGCGCCCGGGCGCAGAAGATCACCGAAGCGGTCGTGCAACCGCCGCTGAAAGGTTTTTCCCAAAAGGATGAGGCGCGCGCGACAATCGCCGCCGTCGAGGGGTTTGCATTCGCAACCTACCGCTATGTGCGCCGTGGCCGCGACAAGGAGAAGTATCCAAACCTGAAGAACCTGATCGTTATCCCCGGCGAGACAGCGGGAATGAAAGGGTTGAAACGCGGGGTATCCGCCGCAGCTGTCACCGTGGACGCCACCTTCTACGCCCGTGACCTAGCGGCGACCCCCGGCATGGACCTGTACCCCGAAGCGTACGGCCGCATCGCCAAAAAGCTCGCCTCAAAGAATGTCCGGGTCCGCGTACTGAAAGAAGCGGAACTGAAAAGGCTCGGCATGGGAGCGTTACTCGCCGTGGGGCAGGGAAGCGCGCACCGGCCTGTTCTGATCCACCTCTCCTACGATCCAGGGAACCTTCCGAAGAACGCCAAAACACTGGCAGTCGTCGGCAAGGGGGTCACCTTCGACGCAGGCGGATTGGACATCAAACCCGCCGATGGAATGCGTGACATGAAGATCGACATGGCTGGTTCCGCGGCGGTGATGGGCGTATTCAAGGCGCTTGAAAAATGGAACCCCCGTTGCAGGGTAGAAGGATTTATCGCCGCCGCAGAGAATATGGTCGATGGCAACGCCTACCGCCCCGGTGATGTGCTGACCAGTATGAAGGGGCTAACCATCGAGGTGGACAACACGGACGCAGAGGGCAGATTGACCCTGGCGGACGCACTCGCCTATGCCACGAAAACGGTGAAGCCGGACGCAATAATCGACATGGCTACACTCACCGGAGCCTGTTGGATCGCGCTCGGCAACCACGCCACCGGAATGATGGGCACCGACGACAAACTTGCGGACATCCTTTCCCGGGCGGGCGAAGAAACCGGGGAGCGTGTGTGGCGGTTGCCGCTCTGGGAAGAGTACAGCGAACAGATTTTCAGCGAAATTGCAGACATCAAGAACACCGGTGGCCGTCCAGGTGGAGCTATCACGGCGGCGGCCTTCCTGAAGGAGTTCGCCGGGGACGTCCCTTGGATCCACCTCGACATTGCAGGAACAGCATCAGAGGTTCCCGTGAGTTACGTTCCCCACAAGGAGCTTCCTACCGGCGTGGGTGTCCGCCTCGTGCTTGAAACCCTCCGTCGATGGGTTTGATACAAGGATGCTGACGTGAGTGCCCCTACCGTCGCATCAAGACAGAGAGCCTTTGCCACCAGCATGTTGGTTCTCCTGACCGCTGTGTGGGGCCTGACGTTTCCCGCGACCAAGGCGGCGCTAGCGGATACAGACCCGATCCAGTTTCTCGCCATGCGTTTTCTGCTCGGCCTCGCTTTGCTTTCGATCCTGTCCCGCATCATGCGGAAAAACATCAAACGCGACAAGACTTCTGAGGAATTGGACCCTCAACTGTCTCAAGCCCTTGCACCTGCTGTTGAACAGGGCTCGGAGGCGCTTCACCCGTTTTGGATTCGGCTTCGCAGGGAGCGTCTCCCGTCAGTAACTGTGCGTGGAATTCTGGTCGGACTGCTGCTGTTTACCGGGTTTGCTCTCCAGGTGCAAGGATTGAAGCTGACAACGGCTTCCCGCAGCGGATTCTTCACCGGGTTGCTCGTGGTCCTAGTCCCGCCTCTGGCGATGCTGCTGCATACAAGCCGTGCCCCATTGGCTTCCTGGCTAGCACTTCTGCCCGCTATCTGCGGCGTGTATCTGCTGGCCGAACCGGATCGCGGCGGCTTGAATGCGGGCGACATTCTAACGATCGGCTGTGCCTTTGCCTTCGCCCTGCAGATGGTGCTGCTTGAAGCCCTTTCACGCCACAAAGGGGAGGCGATGCCGCTGACCCTCGCCCAGGTGGCGACGATGGCGGTGCTCGCAACCGGCTGGAGCCTGCTCGAGGGGCGCCCCTTCCATCTCTCCGGCGCGGGCATGCTCGCGGTGCTGTACACAGGAATTTTCGGAACTGTCTTGGCGGTATGGATGCAAACCCGTTTTCAGCCGGATGTGCCCGCCGGGCATGCAGCTCTGCTCTTCCAGCTTGAGCCGGTTTTCGCCGCCACTTTCGCGTGGATGCTGCTCGGGGACGTATGGACGATCCGCGGACTTGGCGGGGCCGCACTGATCCTCGCCGCGACAACCCTCTCCAGCATCGGGCTGTTGAAAAACGGTTGATCGCGGATTCCCGAACGTTTTCCACATCGCTAGCCGCCCGCCGGTTTGCACGCCGGAACACCATTTTACGTCTTCAAGTAAAACGGCAGTTGCTCCGTTAAATCTCCAGTAATAGAAGCAGATTAACGTGTTCAATGCAGTTTCTCGACTAAGGTCCGCAGCGGGACCGGCTCGTGCATAAACCGGCTGTTTGAAGGTTTCCGACCACTGTCGTACCTTACCCCACCCGGGGCGAGCGAGGGCCCCGCTGAAGAGCGGAGATTCCTATGGGAAAGACGTTCAGCGAGAAGGTTTTGGCAGCCAAGGCGGGGCTTGACGAGGTGGAGCCGGGGCAGATCGTGGAGGTGATTCCCGACGTTGCGATGTCGCATGACAACACCGCCGCGATTTCCAAGACGTTCGAAAAGATCGGCGTGGACAAACTGTACGATCCCGACATCCACCTGATCGTGCTCGACCACTGCGTCCCGCCGGCGAACGAAACCTTCGCCAACAACCACAAGACGATCCGCGAATTCGTCAAAAAGCACGGCATCAAACATTTCTACGACATCCACAATGGCATCTGCCACCAGGTGATGGCGGAGAACGGCCACTGTTTGCCGGGCACGGTGATGACCGGGTCCGACAGTCACTCGACGACCTACGGCGCGTTCGGAGCGTTCGGCACCGGAGTCACCCGCAGCGAAACCGCCGTGATCATGGCAACCGGCAAGATCTGGTTCCGGGTTCCCGAAACAATGCGGATTGATCTCGCCGGCATACTTCCTGGTGGTGTTTACGTCAAGGACGTCGCGCTGTCCATCGCCGGAAAAATTGGCGCGGACGGCGCCCTTTACCGCGCAATTGAGTTCACCGGACCGTTCGCTTCAACGATGACCGTCAGTGAACGGATGACCCTCTGCAACATGGCCGTGGAGCTGGGCGCCAAGAACGGCTATGTGCCTCCGGACGACACGGTGTTCAACTACCTGAAAGGACGTGCCCAAAAGGAATACACGCCCGTGTATTCGGACGAGGGCGCGAGGTACGACGAGATCGTTGAAATCGACGTGAGCGCCCTCGAGCCCCAGGTCGCCTGCCCCCACACGGTCGACAACGTCAAACCCGTTGGCGATGTGGTCGGCGAGCACCTCGAACAGGTTTTTGTCGGCTCCTGCACGAACGCACGGCTCGACGACCTGGCGATCGTCGCCCATGTCCTTCGCGGGAAGAAAATCCACCCGGACACACGGCTCGTGGTTATCCCGGCGAGCAGCAAGGTGATGCTCGACGCAATGAACCTCGGGTACATCGAGGCGATTGTGTCCGCAGGAGGAACGCTGGCGACCCCCGGCTGCGGACCCTGCATGGGGAACCACCTAGGAGTCCCGGCGAACAACGAACGTACCCTGTCGACGACAAACCGGAACTTCCGCGGGCGCATGGGAAACCGCGAAGCGGAAGTCTTCCTCGGCAGCCCCCACACCGCCGCGGTTTCAGCCCTCGCCGGGAAAATCGCTGACCCCCGGGACGTCCCGATCGACTTGGCGACAATCCGGGAGGAATTGCGGGGAGCGAAACTTTCCCCGGTGATTGTAACTGCCTGAGGTCGTTATCTTCACAGCCAACTAAACAGGAACAATCCCGCTCGTGCAGGACTGTTATACGCATAGGCGAAATTACTCTTTATCTAACGAGTGTTATACGACGTTGCTGGAGTTCGCTGTTCCCTCTTACGCGCACAATGTACATGCCAGACGCCACGGGTTGCCCCGCCTCGTCCCTGCCGTCCCAACGAAGAATGAACGAGCCCGACGGCATCGTGCTGTTGTGCAATACGGCAACCTCACGGCCTAGGACGTCGTAGACCGCCGCCTGGACCGTTCCGCTTTCCGGCAGTATCAGGCGCATCCTTGTTTCCGAGTTGAAGGGATTCGGCCAAGCGGCCGATAAGGTGAATCGATCCGGCGCGAGAGCGATGCTTCCGCCCGACCCGCTGGATTTCAAAGGACTCTCCGCCTGGCTTGCCGCGAGCGCAAGCGCAAGCAGGTCGCTTTCGTTGGGTGCCGCAAGAATCAAGAAGGAAGCCCGCTGGGAAACCTGCTCGGTAACATTCGAAATGTGGACGGCAATCAGATGCGACCACTCTCCGCTGAAACTGGAGACGGCCTGCGTTGTGCCCCCCTGGAGCAGATCCAGTTTCTCGCGATCGGTGAATGTGTCCTGCCCGTTCTGGTAGAGAACCGTGGGGTTATAAATCGCGGCGGCGGCAACGACCTGCGGCGTTGGATACTGGTCGTTTCCCACCACCATTACACCGCCTGCCCCCTCGCTGCCGATCATGTAAGAGAACTTGAGACCCGGGCTGTAACGAACGTCGTTGTCCGTGGCGTCTCCAATATCCCAATCCATGTACAGGCCGACATCGTAGCTCGCGGTTCCGGTGTCCCACTTGCGCACATCGAAATCCATGCGCACAACGTTCGACCCCTCCGGCTGGCTTGTTGTCGTTTGGGTCACTTCCACGCCGACGCGCGGCGTATGGCCAAAATCCGTGTATTTCGCGCGATATACCTGGGTTCCGCCCGCAGAGCCAACCGGCCGGATTGGGTCGGTGTCGATATTCTGAAAATCAAACCGGGTGTATTGATCGTCACCGTAGGCGCAGTCCGAAAAGTGTGATCCGTCGGAGACAAACACACTTCCGTGGAACAGCAGTCCACGCGGAGCATCGTCGAGACGAATTCCCTGTGCGTTGTCCCGATTGTTGTAGAGATCACGGTATCCGATGGCGCCAAAATCCGTTACCGACGCAATCATCCCTCCCGCGTCATGTGTGCGCCAGTGAGGATCGACAGGGAGAGTGATGCGCTGCGTATCCACCCATCCATCCGCATCGATCGACAGATAGAGGTTGTGGTTGCCACGGCCGGCCTTCGGAGTGACCTGAAGGCCAAAAGCGTTCAAAGAGAGACTCCCGGTCGGGATCTGCGAAAGAGTCGCCGCGTCGCTGGTCACGGTCAGGGTCGTATCCCCGGACTCGAGGCCAAGCACCAGCGACGTTGCGGACGCCCCGGCCAGCTCCGCGTCCAGGGTCACGTTCACGGTCTCGCCCGGTTCGACAATTCCGTTTCCATCTTCGTCCTGGAAACCTACCCCATCAACGACCACCGTGGGTCGTCCCGCGAAACAGGACCGCCAGGCATCCACCCGTCCGGCATTTACCAGCCACGGATCATTCGCCAGCGGAACGGCCCCTTCGCCAAGGCGCGCCCGTACCGTCTGTGGGTCGGCAGAGGGCTGCTGCGCGCGAACCAGCGCTGCGATACCGGCAACCAGCGGGGTGGCCATCGAGGTTCCATCCAGATATTTGTATCCCTGAATAGAGGTTGACAGAATGCGGGTTCCGGGCGCGGCCATGTCCACCCAATCCCCCCTGTTGCTGAAATGGGCGAGTGCTCCAGTGGGATCCGTTGCGCCCACAGCGATCACGTTGTCATAAGCGGCGGGATAATTGCGCGCCGTCGAGCCGTCGTTCCCTGCCGCCGCAACAACGACAGCCCCTTTCGAGATGGCAAAAGCGACAGCATCACGCTCGAACACAGAAGCATTCAGGCCGGAGAACGACATCGAGATCACATCCGCTCCGTTTTCGGCGGCGTAGATCATCCCTTCCACAGGGTAGTAGATCGTCCGATCCTCCCCGACGCGGACAATCATCAGCCGCACGCCGGGGGCGATGCCGGCGATCCCGACTCCGTTGTTTACCGTCGCGCCGGCGATCCCTGCACAATGGGTGCCGTGACTTGGTTCGTCTCCTTCATTAGGGGCAGTGGGGTCGGAATCGTTCTCGAAGAAATCCCAGCCGTGCACATCATCCACGTACCCATTGCCGTCGTCATCCACGCCCGACCGGCCGTCCGCCTCGCTTTTGTTCGTCCAGAAAGCGGAAGTCAGGTCCGGGTGCGACATGTCGCACCCGTTGTCGAGAATCGCGATCGTGACTGAAGAGGCGTCCGGGACACGGTCCCACGCCGCCCACGCGTTCACCGCATCGAGGTACCACTGAAATTGGTTTAAAGGGTCAAGGCTGACCCCCTGCTGCGACCGGGTACCCGACAACCCGCAGGTCATCCGTTTCGGCATCCGTTCCACCACCTCGACAGCTGCATCTTGGCGGAGTTCGCGGACGATCTCGTCCGCTTCGGCAGCATCTGAGGCATCGACACGAAGCCATCGGGCTATGGCCGATTCGGGCGCAAGGTCGTCTCCCGCGTAAACCCTGATGAATCGCTTCGAATCGATCAGGCGGCTGGATTGCTTGAGGCCGACGGAGGGACCCCTCGCTCCCTGCGCGAGACGGAAGTAGACAACCTCGCGCGCCTGCACCGCGCCTGAAAGAAGCAAACACTGCATGACCGCCAGCCAAACCAGCTGGCGTAAAGATCGTGAGCTGGGGCAAACCATATATGGTCCGAGCTTCGCCTTCATTTCAACTCCCAGAACAGAGCTTTCAGTTCCTGGTGGAAATGTACCTTGCTTTCGTCGCTGCTATTATACTGGAGACGTTTCAAGCCTGCCTTCCATCAAGCTCAATATTCTCGAAGGGGACCGTGGCCGCCCAGACACTTCGTATACGGCTGTCCTCCAGTACATGCTTGACGTCAAACACGCTTCCCGCCGCGAGCCATTCGCGCACCGTTTCCCCCGCAGTGCGCCCTTCCACCGGAGCGCTCACCCCTTCAAACAGCAACGCGTGCTGGTGCACCGCGATGGGCGACGCTGCGGGAGGAGCATCGGGGTGTCGATAGAAGATGAATGCGTCGCGGCCTCCAAGACGTTCCCGAAGCTGCTCGTCCTGACGCAAGCCAACGCCGACGATCACCGCCCATGAGGACGCGGCTCCGCCATCCGGTTGCACCCCAAACCATTCAGCGTGCACAGCCGGATCGATGATCGGGCGGCCGCCCTCCGGCGCATTCGCGCTGACAGGGTTCTTCCTTACATACGCGCCGTGCAGGTTTTCAAACTCGACAAAGAGCACCGCACCCAGCAGTGGTGAAATCACACCCTCACCCTCCCGCTGAATCGCCTCCAACCGCTCCCAAAGCTCAAGCGCGCCCACCGGCGCAGAAAGCGGGATCTTCCGCAGCGGCCGATTGGCAATCCCTGCGAGCACACATCGAAACGGCGTGAACAAACGCAGACTCGCCTCCTGCGAGATCCGCGGCGCACCGGGGCGGTCACCGGGGACAACTGCCGCAAGGCCGGGTACGGTGACCAGCTCGCCAAAGGAAAGCTGGTCGAGACTCCCGGTTTCACCTAACGCTCCCAAGCCAAAAGAAAAACCTGCCTCGGCAGAGTCGCATTCCGCAAGCCGGTCGGGACGAATGCGGCTGAACAGCACGTGTTGAATATTTCCTTGTAGTAAAAGACGATTCATAATCTCTTTTTTGTTTCCCGCTTGGCCTGTTCTCTAGTATCTCCATGCTCGAATAAACAAATAAGGACTTCTCGCCTATGGTTTCCAGCGACGCTGAATATCTGTCAGCTCCATCGGGTCACCCTCTGGAACGCACAGCGATATTTCCATGATAAACCCCTTGCCATGCTTGATATAAAGTATGATGGCAATCTGCCGAGCAAGACGGCCTTCGGGCTGATGAAATTCATCTCTTTCACTCAGAGAGAGGCTGTCCTGAAACTCTACCTGTGTCGTTCTTTCAGGCGTATCTCCTTTATAATTAGCACTATATGCAGGAGAACCATATTTCAAACTGTCTTCTCGGAGCGCTCGGTTTACGGTTCCCAGCACGAATCCACCCCATTCGATCCCCGCCAGTTTCCGCTGGTCTTCGCTTACAATGCGTACATAGGGCGGAACCCCAGCTTGCACAGCCTTGCCCCTCAGGAATCCCCGCCGGGAGTCCGCTTTCACGTGCACCGGATAGATCCTGACCGCCAAGCCGGTGCTGTCCTCGCGCTCCGCGGCAAGGGTATCTCCTTCCTGGTGCACAATCATTCCCTCGGGGAGCCAGGGTCTCCTTATTTCCGCCCCGAAGGAAGCCACTGCAGCGAAAAGGAGCGCCGCGAGCGCCAGGAATAGCGTCTTCGTCCGTTTCCGCATCCATTCTCCTCAAGTCCACCCTGTGAGGCAAAATAGCACGGGTCTCCTGCACGCTCAACGTCTCTGCGCCCTCATAGCCCGGCACGGGCGAGTTGCGCTCCCTGGGGGTCGCACCTATATTTGGGCGTTCTGAACGGAAGGTTTTACGGGGGGCTGCCAGCGGCCGCCCAAGCATGTGAGTTAACGGATGAAGCGCACCTACCAGCCACACAACCGTAAGCGGCACAACAAGCACGGGTACCGAGCACGGATGGCCACCCGGGGCGGACGTCTTGTGTTGAAACGCCGCCGTTCGAAAGGCCGCAAGCGCCTGACCGTGTCCGATGGCCGGTTCTAAGGAAACGCTGAAGAAGCGGGACATCCTCCGCGGTCGATCGACGCTTCAGCGTCTCCTCCGCGAGGGTCAGAGGGTGCGCGGAAGAGGCGTAACCCTTTTTTTTTGCCGTCGCCACAGGGTCGCTTTGGAATTATGGTGCCCCTCCGTCCCTTTGGCGGCGCGGTAAAACGAAATTACGCCAGGCGCCGGTTACGCGAGTTTTTACGCCGTAATCGGGGCATCCTGCCCGCAGACAAGGATGTGCTGATCCGGCTGCACGTCGCCCCAAGCGATTGGGATCGATTTCTGGGGGAAATCGCGAAACTGCTGGAGCGGATCGAAAAAGATGGCAACGAGAATGGCAGCCCAGACCGAGCGTGAGCGCACAAACCACTCAACGGTCCTGCAGACGGTCAACTCGGCCGCGGCGAGGTGGCTCGCTCTCCCTTTGCTGAAGGGATACACTGCGGTTCTCTCCCCAGTTTTTTCCGCACTGGGCAGCGAGTGCCGTTTCTACCCTTCCTGCAGCCACTATGCGGAAGAGGCGTTCCGGCTTCATGGTTTTACTAAAGGATTTGCGCTAACCGCTGTGCGTGTGGCAAAATGCAACCCCCTCCACCCGGGCGGCGTCGATCCAGTCCCGGGAAGCAGGCTGGAGGCGGAGCTCGAGAAACAAACGGCGCCATCCGGGGAGGACGGCGTGGCTTCCGGCGAAGCTGCCTCTTTACGTTGAACTCTCGCGCTGAAAAAGACGCTTTCAGCGCTCACTAGCAGGGAAATCATGGACCGCAAGACGCTCTTCGCGATCGTCGTCGTAGGCATCATCATTCTGCTTACGCCCTACTACTATAAGCTGATCTCACCCAAGGCTCCTCCGGAGGAACCTGGTACTCCCTTCGTTGTGGACAGCGTCATCACCGAGCCTCCCGCCGCCGCTGCCCCCCAGGAAACTCCGCCGATCGCGGAAGCCGCCAACCCCGTGGAAACCCGGCTTTCCGGCCGCGGCAAACCCTGGTACGCATCCGACTCCGAACACAACGCACGGCGGGTGACAGTTGAGACCCCCCTGTATAAGGCAATCTTCAGCACCCGCGGCGCCTCAATCCGGTCGTGGGTCATCAAGCCCACACAGCCCTACTTGAAGGAACCGGAGGAGCTGGTGGCGCCCGGATGGTCCAACCGAAACATGACGCTAATCGCACGGGGCGGACTCGGGTTGCTGCGGACCGAGGAGAAGAACTTCCAGGTGGACACGACACGTCTCGTGTTGACCAAAGGCGAAGCGCCGAGAAGCCTTACGTTCACGCTGCCGCTCGAGGGAGGTGTCTGGTACCGCGAAACCTATACGTTTCACCCGGACCGGTATATCGTAGATGTGACAATTGAGAGCAATGGGCTCGACCGGCTTACCGGTGCGGCAACGGCGACGTTCGGCTGGGGCGGAGGAATGAGCTACACAGAGGCGGATACCGCCCAGGACCATTTCTACACCAGCTCCGCCTACCTGATGGGAAAGTCAAAGGAGCAGCTCAAGTCCCGGGGAACGAAGCCGGACGTGGAAGAGGCCTCCGGCCCGACCAAGTGGGTTGCACAGCGAACGAAGTATTTCATGGTGGCGTTGGTTCCCGATCCGCCCGCCGCCGGCGCACGGCTGGCGACCTGGCCCGACAGCAGCTACACCGGCAAGTATCCCCCGAAACTTTACGAAACGTCGCTCGTTTTCGACGTTATCGGGGAGACATTCCGGCGCAACCTGACGCTATACGCCGGCCCTCTCGAGCAGGGGAAAATCCAGCGCCTCGATCCATCGCTCGAGGAGATGATGTCCTGGGGTTGGGCGATCATCGAGCCGTTCAGCAAGCTTGTGTTCTGGGCGCTGGTAAACCTGCACAAGGTGATCCCGAACTACGGCGTCGTGCTGGTTCTTTTCTCCATCCTGATCAAGGTGATCGTCTGGCCGCTGACCGCTAAGTCCTACAAGTCGATGAAACGGATGCAGAAACTGCAGCCGTTGCTGAAAGCTGTCCAGGAGAAGTACAAGGAAAACCCGCAGAAAATGCAGCAGGAGGTGATGGCTCTTTACAAGGAGCACAAGGTGAACCCGATGGGCGGTTGCTGGCCGACCCTGCTCCAGATGCCGCTGCTCTACGGACTGTTCATCGTTTTCCGTTCGACCATCGAGCTGCGCGGGCAACCGTTCGTCCTCTGGATCAACGACCTTTCAATGCCCGACGCGCTGTTTCACCTCCCGTTCTCGATACCGCTGTACGGCAGCCATGTCGCTCTGTTGCCGATCGTCATGGCAATCTCCACCTGGCTACAGTCCCGCCAGACCACCACCGACCCGAATCAGAAATTCATGACGTCATTCATGCCGATCATGTTCATCTTCCTGTTCAACAACTTCCCGAGCGGGCTGACGCTGTACTATACCCTGTTCAACATCCTCTCCTGGGGACAGCAGAAGTTGCTGAAGGTCTCCGATCCTGCGCTGGAAAAGGAGCTGGAAGAGGCGGCGAAAGAAAAAGAGCGACAGGAGCGGAGAGAAGAGCGCAAACGGCGCCAAACCCGATGAACACAGAACAACTCCAAAAAACATGAGCATTTCAGGGGCATATGCTCTCATCTCGATATGATACAATCGTCGCGATTGCGACCCCCGAAGGTGCCGGAGCCCTGGGGGTCGTTCGCGTTTCGGGACCCGACGCATGGAGCCTGGCGGCCGCGGCGCTTACTGAAACGGACAAGATCTTTGCGAAGAGAACAGAGCCTCGGCGCGCACGGGTGGCCGTTATCAAGGACAGTGACGGATCGCCGTTGGACCAGGCGGTGCTGCTCCCCTGGCGCGGCCCCGCCAGCTACACAGGCGAAGACCTCGTGGAATTCATCTGTCACGGCGGCAGGGAAACACTGCGCCTCGTGCTTCGCCGTTTGATCGCTCTTGGCGCTCGTCCCGCGGAACCGGGTGAATACACACGAAGGGCGTTTATCAACGGAAAAATGACCCTCGAGCAGGCGGAAGCGGTCGCCGCGGTCACCAACGCCGGAACGGAAGCGGCGGCGCGCAGCGCGGCGCGTTTGCTGGAAGGGCGGCTCGGTAGGGAGATCCGGGCCCTTCGTGATGAAATCGGCGATCTTCTTGGCCTGATCGAAATCGGGCTTGACTTCGTCGAGGAAGATCTCGACGTGGTCAACCGCGAACGTGTGTCGAAAAGCCTCGAGGAACTTGCAGAACGAGTGCGTGCGTTTGCAGACCAGTACCGTTTGGGGCGCTATCTGCGTCACGGGGCAAGGGTTGTCATCGCCGGTCCACCAAATGTGGGAAAATCGACCCTGCTGAACTGTCTCGCAGGGTATGAGCGTGCGATAGTCAGCGAGATTCCCGGAACTACTCGCGATTATCTCGATATCTCCATGGATGTCGGTGGTGTGCGGGTCCAGCTGATCGATACAGCGGGGCTGCGCGCCGCCATGGACAGCATCGAGGCCGAAGGAACTCAACGTTCACAGCAGCTCCTGGGATCCGCAGATCTTGCCGTTTGGCTCTCCTCTCCGCCCGATTTCGCGCCGCCGCCCGACGACCTTGTTTCACGTGAAACCTGTCTTTGGGTGCGCGGCAAGGCAGATTTGCCCGATTTGCCCCCCAAAGACAGCCAATTCCACCCGCAAATCGTCCTGAGCGCCAAGTCCGGCGAAGGAATCAACGACCTACTGGACGCGATCGGCACACGGTTGCGTCACGGGTTCGACCCGGGAGAGGTGCTTGTTCTCGAGGAACGGCACGCAAAACTGCTTACCGAAACCGCCGTTGCGCTGGAAAACACCCGCAAAGCCTTGCTGGAAGCGGCCGGAGACGAGTTGATCGCCGAAGAACTCCGTACGGCGCTGCACTCCCTCGGAGAAATTACAGGCGCATTGACTGCGGAAGATCTGCTGAACCGCATTTTCGCTGGATTTTGTATCGGCAAATAGGGTGTTTCACGTGAAACATTCTCCGTTAAGACAATAGAAACAGCAGCTCACAGATTCTCCTCGGGCTTCCCCTCCTTTTTTGTAGTGCAAATCCACATCCCGGCCCACTGTCCGTGTTACGGTTTGAAATGGCCCTGACTGCAACCGCCGGAAATTCGGTGTAGCCCGTGGTTCCGCAGCGGTTGCCTCGCTTCGCATTCGCGGATCTTTGTCCAATGAGCACTTTTTTATCTGCGCCGCGAGGCTTTAGGGGCCCTGTCTTCGGTGCGTTGGGGCTTCTTTCTGGCGGGGCGGCTTCTTATTTTGCCTTCCGTTTGAGAATCATATGGCTGTGGGGTATCCCTTGTACGACGTGGTGGTCATCGGCGGCGGACACGCGGGCGTTGAGGCTGCGGCAGCGGCGAGCCGTATCGGTTCGCACGTGGCTCTTGTCACCCGTGAGCGCCGGGCGCTGGCGCGCCTCTCCTGCAACCCCGCGATGGGCGGAACCGCAAAGGGCCAGCTCGTCAAAGAGGTGGACGCGCTCGGCGGCCTGATGGCGGTTGCCAGCGACCGTTCGGCAATCCAGTACCGGATGCTGAACCGTTCCAAAGGCCCCGCCGTCTGGTCTCCGCGCGCACAGCTGGACCGCGAAACATACACCGCCGTCGTTGACCAACTATTCCAAGAGCGATATCCCGACATCGAGATCCTGGAAGACGAGGCTATCGGGATAGCCGTGTCGGACGGCCATGTCGTCGGTGTCGAAACATCCGGATGCGGCATTCTCCCCTGCCGTACAGCAATCATCTGTTCGGGAACTTTTCTTCGCGGCCTGATCCACGTCGGTTCCCGGCAGGAGCGGTCCGGGCGGTACGGCGAGCCGCCCGCCGAGAGTCTATCGGGGAGCCTTACCCACCTCGGTTTTCCCCTCGACCGGTTCAAGACAGGAACCCCGCCGCGGGTTGTCGCGTCCACCGTGGACCTCTCGATCATGGAGCGGCAGGAGGGCGACGAGGAGCTGTGGTACTTCAGCTACGAGTCCACCTCCCGGTCGCTGCCGCAGCGAGCGTGCTACCGCCTCCACAGCACCCCGGAGGCCCACGCGATGATCCGCGACAGGATCGACGACGCCCCGATGTTCAACGGGCAGATCAAGAGCGTCGGGCCCCGTTATTGCCCCTCCATCGAAGACAAGGTGATGCGTTTCCCCGACCGCGACCGGCATCCCCTGGTCTTCGAACCCGAGGGCCTTGACCACCCCTGGCTCTACCTCAACGGGTTCTCCACCTCGCTTCCCGAAGAGGTTCAGCGCAAGGCACTGCGGGCGTTGCCCGGCTGCTCCGAGGCAGAGATCGGCCGTCCCGGGTACGCGGTGGAATACGATGTCGTTCCTCCTCACGAACTTCGGCCTACCCTCGAGACAAAACGGATCTCCGGGCTTTACCTCGCCGGGCAGATCAACGGAACGTCCGGGTACGAGGAGGCGGCGGTTCAAGGGTTGATCGCCGGCGCCAACGCAGCCCTGGCAGTCCGCTCACGCGAGTCCCTGATCCTGCGCCGTGACCAAGCCTATGCGGGTGTGCTTGTCGACGACCTGATCACTCTGCATCCCAGGGAACCGTACCGGATGTTCACTAGCCGAGCGGAATACCGCTTGCTACTGCGGCAGGACAACGCGGAGGAGCGCCTCCATGAAGACGCATTCCGCGCGGGCCTGATCTCCCGAGACCGTTACGAGGCGATTCGAGAGCGCGTCGAACGGCAGCGCAATCTTGTCACGGGACTGCGCGGCATCCTACTCTCAAGAAGTAGGGTGATGCCGGACGATCCCGGACCCGACCGCATCGAACCGGTCTCACACCTGCTGAAACGAGCGAATGTCCGCCTGCTGGACATTGCCCATTTCCCCGAACTATCCGCGCTCAACGGCGCGCTGAATGATCCTAAAGTGATGAGCGCCGCCGACATCGAACTTCGCTACGAGGGGTATCTGGACCGTGAGCGCCGGCAGATTGAAAAGATTCGCTCCCAGGAGGAGAAGCGCATTCCCGATGTCTTCAATTTCGAGGCGATCGCGGCCCTCTCCGCGGAGGGAAGGCAGAAGCTCCAACTTCACCGACCCGCGACGCTGGGCCAGGCGGGCCGAATCGCGGGCGTGACCCCAGCCGATCTTGCTATTCTCCTCGTGCACCTTTCCGCTTGACGCCCCCATCTTTTCTCGCGACCTTTTCACAAAACGCGGCAACGGCCTACCGCAACGTCTTGAACGCACCTTTATTCACGACCCGGCCCCGATCTCGTTCAGGTGAAAATAATGGCTCGAGGGTTTTCAAAAAAAGAAGCTCGGTTTCGGCCGAACGGCCCGCGCGGGAAGAAGCCATCGCGTCCCCCCGGCGTCTCCCCTGCGCGAAAAAAGCATGACGGCCAACGATCCTCGACGCCGGGTTCTTCGACTTTAAAACCAGGAAGGCACGGACCGAGCGGCGCGAGAGACATACGGAGCGGCCGTTCCAGAAATGAAGTGAACAGCGGAGCGAGTCGATCCTTCCGCAAGGAGTCCCCCGGAAGGAAAACCCTTCATCGAACACGAAAACGCCTCTCCCTCGGCGCTGTGCCGGGAATGGAGCTTCCCGGGTGGCTTTCGAGGCAGGAGAGGGGACCCGCCATATCGAGCGCCGCCATTCATGAGATCGTCGTCCACCTCGGTCTCGATGAAGAGACCAGCCAGGCTGGAAAGCTGCTAGACCATTTGCTGCTCGTGCGCGAGCTGAACGAGCAGATCAATCTCGTTTCGCGCGCGGATGTCGATACGGTGCTCCTCCAGTCGTTGTGGGAGAGTCTCGCGCCGGCAAGGGATCTTTCCTGGCATTCAGGCGGGCATATTCTGGACCTCGGAACAGGAGGAGGATTTCCGGGCATCCCCCTGGCCATTCTCCTTCCCGGAACGCAATTCACCCTGATGGATTCTCGCCGCGCCAAGACCCTAGCGCTGCGCAATGTGGTCGACGAGTTGAAGCTGAAGAACGTGGAAGTCGTGCATGACCGCGCCGAGACGTATTCGCAACACGTCGGCCACACGTTTGACACCGTCGTCGTACGGGCGGTAGGTATGCTCAAGGAGGTCGCTCCCTGGGCCGCATCGCTGCTGCGTGACAAAGGCACTCTGTTGGCGTGGAAAGGACCGGAAGGAACACGTGAGCTGAAAGAACTGTCTCCCGGAGAGTGGTCGCTGATCAACACCCTCCCCGTGCTGCCCCATCGTACGGTACTGGTCCTGCGCTACACCCCCTCCGCCTGACACTCTCCGGTGTCGCCGCGCCGCAGCGTTCTTTACCCGCCCGCAGCTCGTGGCGGGCACGCGCGAGTATTCGTAGTCACTCTGTCCAAGGACCCGATTCGCCCAACTCTCTCTTTTCCGGATCACCGCCCGCGAGAACGGAAATAACCTCCGGGTCGATGCTGACCTCCGTGTCGCGCCTGGCGTTCTCCTTGCGAATCAGCTCCGGCAGCAGCCAAACAATTGCGGTGAGAAACCAAAACGGCTCCATAATGCGGACGATGATGAAGGTGTTGGCCCCGATGGCGTGTACGAGCAGCCCCCAGTACCCGGCGATGTATCCCACCACAATGCCGTGATAGCGCGGATCCTTGGTGGGGCTGATGCTGTTCAGGCTTCGCTTCGCGAGACGTTGCACGGACCAGAGCAGGTATAGGAAGGCAATCAATCCCAGAACCCCGGTCTCGACGAGTACGCGGAAATATTGCGCGTCCTTGAAGCCGGCGCCGGTGACCCCCCAGCCGAGCACCGGCCGCTTGGTAAACTGCTTCAATGTCGATATCCAGGAGAGGATGCGTGCCGAGGTGGACGGGTCGAGGGCGGTGTCACCAAGCTCAACCACATCCTCGCGCAACAGGTTTCGGTGGGAGAATGTTTCGTTAATGCGCTGATAAATCTCCGGGGGAGCAACCAGCGGGAGCACAATCGCCATCGCGAGAATGCCGATCATGATGTAGCGCCGCAAGGGCGAGTAATAGAGAAAGGCAAACATCGCGGGGATAATTGCTATCCACGACGAACGCGACAGAGTATAGATGAAAGGCAGCACAACCAGACCGAGCAGCACCAGGTACAGCAGCCCTCTCTTCGGATTACGCGTCCCGGTCAGGATGCCGATTACGATACACATGATCAGGACCAGGTATCCACCGAGCGTGTTGGCTTCGCCAGCGACCCCTTCAAACGGCGCGGAGACGCGTACTCCTGAGGGTATCTGTATGATCGCATACACAGATACGGCAAGCGCGGTGAACAAAATCAGACGCATAAAGCGGTCCGCTTGCTTCAGAGTCTGGATATGCGTCGCCGCCATCAGGAAAATCAGGAAGTATTGGAAGTACTTGACGATGTAGAGCAGGCCGATCAGTGGGCGAACCGTACCCAGGTAGATGCCGACCAGCGTCGAGATCAGGCTAAGGCCGAGGTAGATGTACATCGGCGTGTTCAAGGGGGTGCGGATGAACAGTCCCAGATCCTTGTTCACCGCCATCCGGGCCATCCAGGAGAGGGTAATCAGGCCGAGCACGACGTCGTCGATCCGAATCACCACGTTTCGCTGGGCCATCTGGCCGATCCCACCGGCCCCACCGATGCTGAATTCCGGGGAGAGCAGCATCGATAGAATGAGCACGGAGAGACCGAAGGAAGTATTGAGGTAAGCGAAGATGAAGAGGCCCAGCCCTGCGACCACATAAATCGCAAGCACTTCGTTCCGGCCCACGAGAAAACTGAGAGTGACCGCGGTCAGCACGATTCCCACAACAGCGAGAACCACCGTCGACCGCCGTGTGCCCATCCCGAACGAGGCAAGCATTTCGACTTATACTTTCTGCCGTTTCTTGGACGAGAAGAGCCCGCCGCTGAAGGGGCTTTTCAGCTTGCGGCCCAACCCGCCACCGACCCTGCCCTCCGTCTCGGACAGCACCTCGTTCTCCCCGGAAGCGCCGTAATACTTTCCGTAGTAATACTGCGATCCGGAGTAACCAACGAGTTCCGCGCGAAGGTCATTGAGGACAACCCCGAGCACGCGCGCGCCCACCGACTCGACCTGGACCTTGGCCCGTTTCAGCGCCGCACGCGGTACCCTTCCCGTACGGTAGATCAGCAGGGTCGCATCGGTGCGTTTTGACAGAATCGCAGCATCGGTCACGGGCAGCACCGGCGGTGCATCGAAAAGGACAACATCAAACTCCTCCTTCGCCTCTTCGATAAAATCAGCCATCTGCTTCGACACCAGCATCTCCGATGGATTCGGCGGAATTCCTCCACTGGTGATGATGTGTAGGTTTTCCATCCCGGGCGTCATCAGCGCGCTGTCCATGCCGAGCTCGCCCATGATGATATCGGTGACGGTTTTAATCGTTTCGCGC
Organism: uncultured bacterium; assembly: GCA_964538455.1. Taxonomy (GTDB): domain Bacteria; phylum Electryoneota; class Electryoneia; order Electryoneales; family Electryoneaceae; genus JAZDLX01. Next base: position 141,164 of record CAZIDZ010000001.1, on the reverse strand, counting down.
CACGGCATGCGGCCAAGAACGATATCAACGACCCCCGGCGTCTGATCGATGCCGAATACCTTATAAAGACTCGGGCGGCGAAGGTTGCAGCCAACCAGCAACACCTTGGTCCCACCCTGGGCCATAGTAATCGCCAAGTTGACCAGCGTCGTGGATTTTCCTTCCTGCAGCGATGCGGAAGTGGTCGTAATCGTCCGGATCGGATGGCTGATCGAGCGGAACTGGATCGCCGTACGCAGCGCGCGATACCCCTCCGCCACCGGATCCTTCGGTGCGATATGAGTAATCAAACGCGCGGAAGCCTCCAGGTTCGGATTGTTTTCCATCGAAGGGTTTCGCCGCACCAAGTGTTCGACAACGGCGTCGATATCGATGCTCGGGATCACCCCGAGCACCGGCACCTGGAGGTATTCCTCAACGTCTTCGATGGTGCCGATCGAGGTATCGAACGTTTCAAAGAGGAACGCGAGCACCAGCCCGAGCGCGAGACCGATCACGAAGCCTACGGTGATCATCCGGTTCAGGTTGACGTTGATCGGCTGCGGATTTAGCATTGCGGGCCGGACAAGGCTCACCTCGTCCGCCTGGTCGGCCTCCCGAATCAGCGCTTCCTGGTATTTGAGCGAAAGCATGCTGTACTGTTCATCGCGCAACTTAACTTCACGCTGAAGTTGGGCGTAGCGGCGCTGCGATTCCGGAACGCCTTCCAGCTCTTTTTGCAGAGTCGTAATAGAGCCCTTGATTTCCTTCTCCTGCTGACGAAGGTTTGCCAGGTTGTCATTCGCTTCCTTGGTGATTTCACGGAGCAGGTCCTGAATCTCCGCCTCGACCTCGCCGACAGCAGGGGCGTTTGGCTTGAAGCGGCGAAGCAGGTCCCGCTTCTTGGTCTCCAGTTCAATCAGCTTGTCGTTCAGGCTGACCAGCGCGGACGACATGTCGCTGACCTCGAACCAGTCGATGACTCGCAGCTCGCCCTTTTTTTCAAGCTGCTTCAGCGAGGGACGGCTTAGATCCGGAACGTCCGCCACGCCAAGCGCCTGACGCTGACGCACCTGTGCAAGTTGGGTCTCCATCTGGTTGATCTGCTGCTGGATTCCCTGCAACGACTGCTGCTTGGCGCCGAGTTCGTCCACCTTCGAGCGCACGATATCGTCAAGCACCGGTTGCTTCGTCCGCTCCCGGAACCGTTGCAGGTTCTCCTCCGCCTTGTCCAGTGCATTGCGCGCGATCTTCGTCTGACGTTCGATGAACTCCCGCGTTTCACGATCCTGGCTGGATCGATCCTCGAGGTGAACCTCTCGGAATACTTCCGCGAGAGTCTGGGCAATATTACGCGCCTCATGCGGGTCTGTTGAGGTGACGGAGATGTCGATGATATTCGTGCGCCCGTTCCGTTCCGTCGTCACCTGGTTGATCATCCGGTTGACGCGCGCACTGATCTCGGGGTCCGAGCGGACCTGTTCCGAGGAGAGCCCGGGTTCGATCTTTCCGAGCCGCCGGGCGACACGCTCCATCACCGGGAAACTCCGGATCAACTCCTGCGCAGTGGCGATGTTATCCCACCGGCTGTAGGTCAGGCGCTGAAGAAGCAGGCCCGCGACGGTGCTCGTCTCTTCGATTTTCACCGACGAGGTGGAGCTGTACACGGGCTGGCGTGACTTGCCAAAGAAATAGCTGAAGCCGACGACAAGCAGCGTAGAAAAAACCACCACCTTCCAGCGCCGGCGGAGAATCCGTTGGGCGTCACGCAAGTTCAAATCATACTGCGCCATTCCCCGACTCCTTCCTTACTTCGAGAGCACGACGACAAAAATCGCCGCCTGCAGAATCATCGTCAGAATTTGAATCGCCCGCGCCACCCGGTCAAGCGACGTGTTCCCGCGGACGGGGACGAAGATCCTGTCCCCCGCAATGACCGGAATGTCCTCCTTCGGATCGGACGAAGCGTAGATGTGTGCGACATCGATGACGAGGCGCTCATTCTCCCCACGCATGATCCGCACCGCAGAAAGATCCGCGCCGGAGAGAACACCCCCGTGCTCCGATAAAAACCGGCTGAGCGTAGTGCCCTTGTCGACCTGGTAGGCGCCCTGTTTGATGACGGCCCCAAGCAGGTAGGCGACTCGCGATTGCTGAAAGTCGAGACGGACAGAGACCAGCGGGTGTTCGACAAACTTGCTGTAGTCCTGGACTAGGTCCTTTTCCAGCTGCGCGGGCGTCTTTCCGGCGGCATCCACCTCGCCGAGCAGCGGCATGAAAATCTTACCCTGCTGATCGACCACCGCTTCCACCGTCTGGGGCTCTGTGGACGAGAAGGTGTCCTCATAATAGAGAATGGTCATCTTGTCGCCCGGAGAAACCGGCATCTCGCCCCCCGCCGTCTGCGCCGCAAGATTTCCCGCGGTCAGCAACAGCGCCAGAAACAGCATCCAGCCGAGATCTCCCCTGGCCATCGAACCGGATAACCTCCCGCAGTGCATCGTTCTCCTCCGGCTTCTATCCGAGCCGCTGTCCTGTTATACCGACTCTTCCGGCTGCACCGCAATGGTCGCGGCGCCCTCCGCGTTCTCGGCACTGAACAGCAGCACATCGTTGGAAAGCTCTGCCAGCATTTTCAGAGCCGCTTCTTCGTCTCCCGCATGATAGCACAACGAGAGCAGCTTTGGCAGCGCTTGCGCCGCCTGAATTTTGCCCGGAGCTCCGTCGGGGTCAAGCAGAATCCCCACCCTCGGTTTTGCGGAACGAACCCAGGGAACGTTCCCGTGTTCGAGTCTTCTTTTCCCCGACGCCTCCTCGGAGCTCGGGCGCAGGTGCCCGAAACGCTCCCAGACATCATCACGGGCGCGAACACCGTCTCCGAGGCCGCTGATCAACGCCCCCCCCTCCTCGCGGTAGAGAAACATCAGGTCATCCGCAATCAGTTTCGCCCCGTGCGAAATAAGCAGAAGGGCGGCCGTGGTCTTCCCGCTGCCAGAGGCGCCGGCAATGAACACCCCGACGCCATTGACCTCGACGGCCGAGGCGTGGAATGCCCGCAGTCCCCGCGCCGCGAACGCCGGCAATAGACCCGGCAGCAGCAGCTGGTCAAAAAGGTTGCTGACCCGAGTCCACGCCCAACTCGGCAAGGCTATCTCGATCGAACCGGATCGCGGAAAAACCTCAATCACCGGGCCCATTTCCCGATGCGTCCAGAGAAAGCGGTCCTGGTCCCCTCGCGCCTCCATGCCCCCGCGCAACAGCCGCACCGGGCCCGCTATATCCTCCGCCTCGAGCGCTCCAACGGAGAGGCACATGGTGATGTCGGGTGCGTCCTCCGCTTCTGGCGACAGGATCATCGCACCGGGCAAGGCGATGTCCGGGAGCCTTTCATCCGCCTGAATTTCAACGAGAACGCCAGCGTATCGAAACCTTTTCAACCCACCTCCACAAGAAAACCACCGCCCTTCAAGCGTTCGAGGAACAGCATCGCCTGGCGTTCACACTCCTCTCGCGGCGGTGAACCGGGAAGTTGAAGCATCGCTTTAACAAGGTCGTCCTGCCTGTCGTTTGCCTTGATCATCTCCCAAAGAACCGCTCCCGTGCGATTGATTACGATATAATCGCCCGTTTCACGTAAGAGAAGAAGCCCATCATCAACCTCTTGTTCAACAATAGTGGCTTCTGCACGTAAAACCATGGGCAATCTCCCGCCGGGGACGTCAAAAGATACGAAATATACCAAAACGATACTACAAACGCAGGCAAAGGTTCAAGAATCTTTCTCCTGACGCTCGAAACCCGGGAGCAAATTTAAAAACGCAGACATTCGCCGCCGGAAATAGACGACAAATCCGCTTCCAGAACCTGAAAGCACGATTTCGCGCGCGGGAAAGGCCAAGCGAACCAAGTAGCGCGCCACAAGCAACGGATTGTCTAGCAGGTCAACGAGCGCCAGCACGCGCCGCACCCCGCCCCGCCTTGTCATGTGAGCGCGAGCCAGGACCGCGGGACTTCGCCGCGACGCCGCCACTCGTACAGAGGGGGTCTCCAACAGGCCGCGAACAGCGAGCGGAAGGCCGCCGAAGAGATTGTGAGCGGCGAGCAGGGCAACGGAGACGCCGCGAAGGATCTTATTCTGTCTTGCGTATTCCTTTATCTCCATATTATCAATAACGCCCTCGTACCGCTCCAGCCACAAGTAGATATCGACGAATCCTTGAAGTCGAAAAGTGCCGTGGCGTACTGCGTGCAGCGCCAACAGGCACAGGTGCTCTACCGGGCCTGGCACCCGCACCACCACTCGATCGGACAGCTTTGTCAGCACCGCGCTTTCATACAGGGGCCCGGAGTGCACGCGAAAGGGTTCCGTCCGGTCCACCAACTCGCGGTGCAGGTCCACGACGACAGGCTTCGCCGGATGGCGAAAAACCCGTGCGAAGCCGAATTTTTCCGCCACCGAATCGTCCAGGTGCCCATGCACCGTATGCTGTTCGATCCAGCCGGCTTCAAGAAGTTCCTTTTTAGCGGCGGGGAAAGCCTCCAGGGGGACGAGCAGGTCAAGGTCGCCCGGATCCCGCAGTCCGGGAAGCGGCCACGCCTGGGCCGCCGCAATCCCCTTGAAAAGCACCGGCCGGTATGGATCGAGCAGGGCGAGCGCGTCGCCGAGCGCTTCCAGCGAGAGGGCGTATCGCGCTTTCGCCTCAAGCTCCAGCCGCTTCACCATCTCCCGCTGATCGTCCGTCATCGCCCCGGACAGCTCCGCTCGTGCCTGGCGCAGCCTGTATCCCAGCAGCGGCACCAGATTATGATGGGCGCAGAGCGAAAGGATCGCCAGTGCGTTTTCGGCGATTGCTGGCGGCTCGCGGCCGACCAGCACTCTTCCCACATGGCGCGCGAGCCGATCCAGGTTCTCCGTCTTCACCTTTCCTCCCCGCGAATGCGGCGCAACCAACGAACAATCCGCCAACGCAACGGGAGCGCGACCCGAACAACCCGGTCGCCGCGCTTTCGCTCGGTGACGACCCCGAGAATGTCGCTCAGGTCAATCGGACCGGACAGGCCCGTATGGTCCGAGGATTGGGTGTGGTGTCCGTGGATAAAACCTGCGTAGCGGTGGACAACGGGTGTACCGTTGGAGAGAAAGAGTATCAAATCACCGGGGTCCGGCAGAGGCGTTTTGTTCGCTGTAAAGGGGGTCACATGAACCCGGTCGCCGTCACGCAGGCTGGGGATCATCGAGTTTCCGGACACCGGTAGCCAGTAGGGGCGAGTCATCCCCTTCAGGCGATCCGGAGCCAATGCGGGCTCAGGGGCCACCCCAGGGGTCCGGTTCGTCGCTGAACAGGCGCGCTTCGATGCGCCCCTGTTCAAGAATTTCCGGAGCTTCCCAGACAGGTTGCTCCTCTTGGGGTTCTTCTCTGGACGTGCTATCCGGCTCGTCCATGGGGTTTTTCCTCGTATCAGACATCAAGGTTGCGAACGTACTTCGCGTTCTTTTCGATGAACTCCTTGCGCGGGCCGACGGAGTCGCCCATCAGTGTGCTGAACAGGTGGTCCGCCTCCGCAGCCTCCTCGATGGTCACGCGGATCACCGTTCTCCGTTCCGGATCCATTGTTGTCGACCACAGCTGTTCCGGGTTCATCTCGCCGAGCCCCTTGTAGCGCTGGATGTTCACCTTCCCCTCATCCCCGCCCAGCTCCTTGATCCGGCGTTCGCGCTCGGTCTCGTCGTACGCGTAAACCTCTTTGCTGCCCTTCTTGATCTTGTACAACGGGGGCTGCGCAATAAAGACATGCCCCTGTTTGATCAGCTCGGGCATGTAGCGATAAAAGAACGTCAGCAGCAATGTGCGAATGTGGGCACCATCGACGTCAGCGTCCGTCATGATGATGATTTTGCCATAGCGCAGTTTCTCGAGATTGAAGCTGCTGCCATTGCCGTTTCCGTTCCCGTTGCTTCCATTGCCATTGCTGAACAGATCGCGGTCCTCGTCTCCGTTTTCGCCGCCGATTCCGGCACCGAGCGCGGAGATGATCGTGCGAATTTCCTCATTGGAGAGGATCTTGTCGAGGCGCGCCTTCTCCACGTTCAAAATCTTTCCCCGGAGCGGCAGGATCGCCTGGAAACGCCTGTCTCGTCCCTGTTTTGCGGACCCTCCGGCCGAGTCACCCTCGACGATGTACAGCTCCGTCATGCTCGGGTCGCGGTTGGAGCAGTCCGCGAGTTTTCCGGGAAGCCCGCCAGACTCCAGAGCGCCCTTACGGCGGATAAGATCCTTGGCTTTTCGCGCCGCCTCCCGGGCACGGGCCGCCTGCAACGCCTTGTCCACGATCCGCCTGCCAACCGAGGGGTTTTCCTCGAGGTAGTCAGAGAGCATTTCGCCGACGAGAGTCTCGACAACCGACTTGACTTCGCTGTTGCCGAGCTTCGTCTTGGTCTGCCCCTCGAATTGCGGTTCGGCCACTTTGACGCTGATCACCGCGGTGAGGCCTTCACGGCAATCGTCCCCCGAAAGCGAGGTGCCCTGTTTTTTAAACAGTCCCGCCTTCGTCGCATAATTGTTCAGGGTGCGGGTCAGCGCCGTCTTGAAGCCGACGACATGCGTGCCGCCTTCGATCGTGTTGATGTTGTTGACGTAGCTGTGGAGATTCTCCTGGTATGAATCATTGTACTGGAAGGCGAGCTCGACCGGCACCCCGTCACGCTCTTTGATAAAGTGAACCGGTTTCGCGAGCAGGGACGTGCGGGACTCGTCCAGATATTTGACAAACGCGGCAAGACCGCCTTTGTAGAAAAAGTCCTCTTCCGTCGCCTCTTCGCCGTTGCGCAAATCCACGAGTTTGATCTTCAGTCCGCTGTTCAGAAACGCCAGCTCACGCAGACGGGTCGCCACCGTATCGAACTTGAAAGCTGTTTCCTGGAAAATCTTGCTGTCCGGCATGAACCGCGTGATCGTGCCGGACTTCTTGCGGACCTTGTTTCCCTTCTTCACCGGGCCCTCGGGAACTCCGCGCTGGTAACGTTGGGTGTGGGGTTGTCCTTCACGAATGGAGGTCACCTCGCACCATTCCGAGAGCGCATTAACCACCGAAACGCCAACCCCATGCAGTCCGCCGGACACCTTGTAGCTGTCCTTGGAGAACTTTCCTCCCGCATGGAGAACAGTCATTACGACTTCGAGAGCGGATTTCGGCGGTTTTTTGTAATCCGGGTGGTTGTCCACGGGAATACCGCGCCCATCGTCCTCGACGCTGACGCTGCCGTCGTCCTGAAACGTGACGAGAATCTGGTTGCAGAATCCTGCGAGCGCTTCGTCAACGGAGTTGTCGACCACCTCGTTGATCATGTGGTGCAGGCCCCGGGTACTGGTGTCGCCGATGTACATCGCAGGGCGTTTCCGCACCGCCTCGAGACCCTTCAGGACCTGGATGTTCTGTGCGCTGTAGCCACTGCTCTTGTCTGTTGCTTTTGCCTTGTTCGCCATAGCCGTTCTGTCGCTCTCCCGCCAAGTTGAAACTCTACCCGGTAAAAACAATCTCCCGAATGACTTTTTGGCCGATCCTGCCATTTATCGCAACGATCAGGTCGCGGCGCATAAACAGAAGCTGGTGCCGCCAGGTACTTGTCTTCACCCGCACCACCAGCCGTCCCTTCTCGAGGCGTTCCGGTTCAGCCTGCTGGGCTACGGTATTCCCCACCAACTCGGCCCAACGCGCGAAAACCTCCGCCTCCCCTAGTTTTCCACTCGCCTGATGCTGGTCAACCCACTCATCGACAGCTTGAGAAAGAGGGACAACTCTCCCCCGATGTCCCCCTCCGTCGCGACGCGCCTGCTTATGCATCCGCTCGCGCTCCCAACCATCCCAGGAACGCTTTTCCATCTCCCTGCCTTATGAAAGCCGGACAGGCATCACGAGCATCAGAAAATCTTCACCTTTTTCCTGCTCCGTGGGACGGACGATCCCTGCCTGCGTAGGACCTCCCAAATCGAATTGCACGCTGTCCGTTTTTACCTGGCGAAGAAGATCCAGGACATATCCTGCGTTGTACCCAATCGTCTGCTCTTCGCCGTCGTAGGTGGCGTCAACCTGTTCCACTCCCTTGCCGCCCAGCTCGACATCCTCCGCGCTGATTTCCAGCTTTCCGGAGAAAAGCTTGAACACAATCTGGCGATTGATCGGGTTGGCGAAAATCTGAGCCCGGCGAACCGCCGCGATCAGTGCGTTCACATCCACAACCAGCTTGTTGTGATTCTCCTGCGGAATCACACTTTCGTAGTGTGGATACCTTCCTTCGATCAACCGCGAAAATAGAGTCGCGCTTTCAAGCCGAGCCATAATCTGGCTGGAGCCAATCAGCAGTTCCACATTCCCCTCGGCAGGGAGGTTTCGTTTGATCATGTCGAGTGCTTTTACCGGGACAATCAGCTCGCGAGACTCACCCTCCGTCTTGAATTCCTGATCTATAATTCTCACGAGGCGATGCCCGTCCGTGGCAACACACCTCATCTCATGAGGACGAATCTGGAAGAAAACTCCCGTCAACGCGGGACGAAGTTCATCACGGGAAACTGCAAAGATGGTGCGAGTAATCATCGAATCCAGTTTTTCCGCCGTAATGCTGATTGTTGCCGCCGACTCAAATTCAGGAAGCGAAGGAAATTCCTGAGCCGCAATTCCTGGAACTTGGTATTGTCCTCCACCTGCTTCAACTGTCAAGTGATTGCTGTCATCCACACTACAGACGAGTGACATTCCATCCAATTCACGAACAATATCACTGATTTTCTTTGCGGGCACAGAAAGGCTGCCATCCTTTTCGCCTTGTACTTCAAAATCTGTGACAACTGATACTTCAAGATCCGTAGCCACCAGATTCAGACGGTTTCCTTCCAGACGAAGCAGAATATTCGCCAGAATGGGAAGGGGAGATTTCGATGGCACCGCCGGCGCCACACGTTCAAGTGCTTCACGCAGAGCAGCTTGTTCTACTGTGAAACGCATCGTAATCCTCATGCAATGAGGGAATATCCCCTCCGGTTTACGGTTTTCTAAAGAGAGTAAATCTCTATTTTGTTTTTATAGTTGGGCTGTGAGTTTAGTGAATAATACTGTAAAAATTTTTTAAAACTCTTCTCTTTTAAAGACTTGCAGTTAAAATCATAGAGTGGATAGAGAGTTAATTATCTATTGGGTTGTACACCACCATTCACACGCAAAAGACTGTCTCTACAACAAATTCAGCTCATCCACAACTCATCCCCGCTTCTCATCAACCCTGTGAATGAGATTTGTGGATAACTGGTTTCCTCGCACTAAACTCCTATGAAATATGTGGAATATACCCCGGTTGCCCTCTCCGGGTCAAGGAAAAGACCCTGCTTTCCGGGGTTGAATATGATCCTGAGAAACACGATTATCTTACAAAATATCAAAGAGTAAATTCTATTCAGTTGCCGTCTCAATCGATCGAATGAGGGTTTGGATTGTACTTGCGAAAGAACTGTCTTCTTTTTCCCATTCCGCAACTTTTTCCCTGGCGTGTAAAACGGTGGTATGGTCGCGTTTTCCGAACGCTGAACCCACTCGTTTCAGCGAGTTTCCGGTGAGACGTATGGACAGCGCCATCGCAACCATTCGCGCCTTCGCGATCGGCTGCGTGCGGATCTTCGCCATGAGCAGATCCGGAGCCAGGCCGTAGTGTTCGGAAACAATGCGTTGTACCGTTTCGATTGCCACGTGACGTTCGCGTGTTCCCATCAAATCCCGAAGAGCGCGGACCGCGAGATCGGGGCTGATTTCCGATCCTGTCAGGCTGGCATGGGCGAGCAGGCGGATCAGCGCCCCCTGCATTTCCCGAACGTTCTTTGTAAAGCTGCGCGCGAGAAAGTCCATCACACGGTTATCGAGATCCACCCCTTCCTCTTCGCACAGCTTCTGAATGATCGCGAGGCGGGTGTCGTAGTCGGGAGGTGCGATGTCGCAAACGAGTCCCCAGGCGAACCGGGAAACCAGGCGTTCATCCAGCCCTTTCAGTTCCCGGGGCGGACGGTCGGAAGTGATCACAATCTGCTTTCCCGCCTGGTACAGGTCGTTGAACGTGTGGAAAAACTCTTCCTTTGTCCGCTCCCGGTCGGCGAGGAAATGAATGTCGTCGATTAGCAACAGGTCCACACTACGGAAGCGTCGCGAAAATTCCACTCCCCGGTTCTGGCGGATTAGTTCGATAAAATCCTGGGTGAAGCGCTCGGCGGAGATGTAGAGCACCGCCGCGCTCGGGTTGCGCGAAAGGACCTCGTTTCCGATCGCCTGGATCAAATGGGTTTTTCCGAGCCCGGCGCCGCCATAGATCAGTAGCGGGTTATAAGGCGTGCTGCCGGGAGTTTTCGCAACGGCCTGCCCGGCCGCACGGGCGAACTGGTTTTGCGGGCCCTCGATGAACGAATCGAAATTGTACCGCGGATTCAGGTTGTGGTCAGTCCTCGGCGGCCGCGGTGACGGAGGCTCCAGCGAAGGCGCGGGCGTTTGCATCGGAGTGGCGACACGGACTGGAGCGTCGTTGCTGGACTCGTCGTGCGCAGGCGTAACATAGGTCAGCCGGCCCTCTGCGCCGATTGTCCCCGCAAGCGCATTCTCGATGTGCGTCGCGTAATGGCCCTCGATCCAATCATAGTAAAAGCGGCTGGGAACCTGGACCGTCAGCGTTCCGTCGTTGAATTCCAAGGGGCGGATTGGCTGAAACCAGGTGTGGAACGCCTGTTCCGGCAACGCATCCCGGATTTGATCGCAGACAGCGCGCCAGACCTGCTGTGCGCTCTCGTCCTCAGCCTGGAGGGTTCGCGGCGGGAGCAACGGTCGTTGTGCGGAAGCCGGGGCCATGGTCCCTCTACGTTCTACGACCCCCTGTGGACAAGGGTCTGTGGACAGTGTGGATAACTCGTCTAACAGCATCCTCCCGCCTCTTGAAAACACGGCGCCTGGCGGCGTCAGGCGGGTGTGGATAAGTCCCGGAAAGCTAAGCCTGGTAAGAAAAAACGGCTCTCCCCCGGCAGCGAGGGTCAAAGATAGAAGGGGGGTGACCGGGAGTCAAGAGGCTTTACCACGTCCCCTTTTTCTCACCACCGAACCCCGCACCCCAGAGTGGGCGATCTTGGGTGCAAATCTAGAAAAACAGCGCGGCAACGGTGTCTCGCCACCGCCTCCAGGAGGTCGTTGCCGATTTCGCGAGCGGGAAAACAGCTCGCTAAACCGTCGATTGCGTGAGACAATCGGCCGCCGGAATCTCTTTTCGTGCCCGATTCGCCCTCCGGAGGGATTCAAACGGCGCTCATTCGAAGAACAGGGAGCATCAAACCCAAAAAATCAGGAGGGTACTTGCTTCACGCAATTCTCGTGTCTACACTAGCGTCAAATAGCGATATATCACAAACAGTGCGCATCGAGGGGGCTGGTCCCCCTGTAAAAAAAAGGTATCAAGACAGATGCTGAAATTCGTGGAAGAGACGTTGTCGCTGCTCGGCGACCGGACAGCGCTGGGGGACGGACTTCTGCGCTATGCCGCTGAGTCGTTTGGCGGCGATCATGGATTACTGTTGGAGCTTGAGGAGACGACTGGCGGGCTGAGGGAGCTGGCGCGTTTTGGCGACATCGACCCGATGCTGGACCAGGACATGCGGATATTTGCCCAGTTCGCCACCGACCGCCCTCAAGATGAAGATGTTGTCGTTATCGCACCGGTTGCGGACAAGGTGCAAAAGCTGGCGGCGAGGAAAAGCGTTCGCCGCAAAATGACCCATTCCGTGGCGATCTTTCCGCTCGTCGAAGGGGAGCGCGCGATGGGCGCCGTGTACCTTGGCGGGCGTGCGGCGGGTGTTTTGCGCACGGACGACTTTGACAAGGCGAAGCTGCGGGAATTTGGAGCCTTCGCCGGAAGGGCGCTGGGGCTGGAACGCTCCCTGACCCGTCTCGCGCGGCAGAACAGCGCTCTGCAGGACGAGCTGAAGCAGCAGATCTCCCTGGCTTCGCTGATCGGCAAGAGCGAAGCGATCGAGCGTGTCCGGCGTGCCCTCTCCCTGGTGGCGGAGACGGATATCGCGGTGACGCTGGTGGGGGAGCCGGGGACGGGCAAGGAGTTGTCGGCGAAAGCTCTGCACGACAAGAGCCCTCGCAGCGGTAGCCGTTTCCGCACGCTGAACTTGGAAGATGTCTCGGAAACTGTGATCGAAGAGTTTCTCTTCGGCGCGGAGCCGAACGCGGGCCGCACGGCGGGGGGGCGCCGGGGAGCGATTCGAGAGGCGAACAAAGGAACCCTGCTGCTGCAGCACGTTGACCGGCTTCCCTTGGATCTCCAGAAGAAGCTGGTCGAAGCGATGGATCGCTCAGAGACGACCAGGCTCGGCGGCACCACCCCGTATTCGTTCAACGTCCGTTTTATTTTCACCCTTGAAACCAATCCGGCCGAACTGCAGGAGAAGGGCACGCTGTCGCGCGATTTTTTTCTTAAGCTCAACCTCTATCCGGTTCTGATGCCACCTCTCCGCGATCGGGTCGACGACCTGCCGCTGCTTGTCGAACACTTCGTTGAAGAGTCCTCTCGCGGTTTTGGAAAGACCGTCACGGGGCTCGATGCGGATATTTATGACCACTTGGGGACGTACGGGTGGCCCGGGAACGTAGAGGAGCTGAACGTCGAGATGCGCAAGGCGGTGCTGCGGACGCCCGACCAGGGAACGCTGAAAATCGGCGCACTGGGACCGAAACTGATCGGCAAGGCGCAAACGGCGCTCGCTGACAGCGGCCAGGGTACGCTGAAGCAACGGGTTGCCAGCGTCGAGAAACGGCTGATTATCGAAGTGCTCGAAGAGAACAACCACAACCAGTCAATCACCGCCAACCAACTTGGTCTTTCACGCCAGGCGCTGATTAACAAGCTTCAGCGTTACGGCATCGAGACGGGGCGGGCGTACAAGCGAAAAAGGCGCGAGATCGCCAAGAAGGCGGGGAAATAAAGCAAGGACAATAGTTTTTACTAAGCGAGAGCCGCGGTGCTGCCGCGGCTCTTTTATCGCCCTTCCTGACAAGGAAGGTGGGATCGGCAGGCGATTTGCGCAATCGGACGGCGGCCTTCCTGCCGTGTCAGGTGCTTTCGAGCGGTGGCGGTGGAGCGGTTCCCTCTGCGCGGGAACGCATGATGCCGCGCAGCGTTTCCAGCACACGGTCGTCCCCCATCTTCTCTACGCGGTCGATAATTTCCGGCAGAATAGTTTCCGCCGCCTCCCGCGAGTGGGTGATTTGTCCGTCGAGAATTGCCTCCTCGATCATCGCCTTGATCAACCCGATCCGGGGGCCCTCGTCCAGCCCCGTCCGGCGCATCAGTTCGTCTCCACGGAGTGGGGACTGAAACGCCCGGAGCTGATCCTTCTGGTCGATTTCCTTCATTCGCGCGACCATCCCGTCGAACGCGTGCAGGTAGCGGCGCACTTTCTGCCTGTTGCCGCTGGTGATGTCTGCGCGGCAGAGCAGCAACAGGTCGTCGAGCTGGTCCCCGGCCTGCACGGCGAGACGGCGGATGGCGGAGTCCGTCACACCCTCGTCCTGGAGGTTGATGGGGCGCATGTGGAGGCGGACCAGGCTGGCCGTTTTTTGCGTGAGTTCATCGGGGAGCCGGTGGAGTTTTCCGATGCGCCGGACCATCCGTTCGCCGACGTGCTCATGGCCGTGAAACGTCCAGCCGGCTTTTCGGTCGAACCGTTTTGTCGCCGGCTTCCCGATGTCGTGCACCAGAGCGGCGAAACGGAGATCCGCACGGGCGGTTTGCTCCGCCACCTTGTCCACGACGAGAAAGGTGTGCAGCAGGACATCCTTATGATGGTGTCGGCCAACCTGATCAACTCCATGCAGCGCCTCAATCTCCGGGAAGATGACCTCAAGCACGCCGCTCTCGTGGAGTATCAACAGCCCTCGAGACGGAGGGTCGGTCTCGAGGATTTTGAAAAACTCGTCATTGATACGCTCGCGAGCGACAATTTCAAGACGGGCGCGCTGGCCCCGCAGCGCCGCCAGGGTCTTCTTTTCAATCGTGAAGCCAAGGCGTGCGGCGAAACGAATCGCTCGCAAGATGCGAAGAGGGTCGTCCCGGAACGTTGTTTCGGGATCGAGAGGTGTCCGAACCACCCGGGCTTTCAAGTCCTGGACGCCGTTGAACGGGTCGATGATTTCTCCCGGATTCTGCGCGTCCAGGGCGAGAGTATTGATGGTGAAGTCCCGCCGGGCGAGATCCTCCTCGAAGGACGCGGGTGATACGTCCGGGTTGCGGCTGTCGAGGCTGTAGGATTCGCGGCGGGTGGAAGCGAATTCGAGAGTGATGTCGTTCAGCGCCAGGCTGGCGGTTCCGAAGCGGCGGTAGACCTGGACTTTCCGGCGCAAACGGTGCGCCCGGGCAAAGCTTTCGGCGAACTTGGGAGCGTTTCCGGCGACGGCAAAATCGATTTCACCCGCGAACGGCACGCCGAGCAATAGATCGCGGACGTAGCCGCCGACCGCGTAGACGGCTAACTGTTCGGCCTCGGCGTGGTGACCCACCCGAGCCACCCACTGTTCCGGCGGGATTGATCCCGAAGCAGCGGCCCCGGGGTCTTTACCGGCCGGCGGAGAGGTGCTTTCGTGCTTCCTTGTCGAGGGCATGTAGGCGCTTTAAGTCCTCTTTTTTACGTTGGCGCTGTTCTCGGCCCAGGGGCAGCGAATCTACATCCTGGACAACCCGCCTCACCTGGTCCCACTGCTGCAGGGCTGCGTAAGCGTGTCCGAGACGGTGCAGCGCACCGATTTCTCGAACCAGGTTTCGCCGTGGAGCATTCTGAATGGCCGCAACCAGCCGTTCGTACCGGTCCACGGCCCCGGCCCACTGTCCTTCAAGAAACAATGCTTTTCCGGCGGGCTCAAGGAGGTTGCGGACCTCTCCCCGAGCCTTCAGCAGAGTATCGGCCAGGTTCGAGGCCTTCTTCGGCTTCCCCGCTTCGATCAGCGTCCAGAGAAGCCCGGGCGCCGTAGACCAGCGGGCGCGGTGCGGCGAATGTACAATTTCTTCAAGCTGCCGGAGTATCTGCTCACGCCGGTCTGCAACAAATGGGGTCCAGCTGAGGAAATGCAGGGCTTGGTCGTGCCAGAAGTCATAGAATAAAAACCCCGCCTGGGCGGAGAGCCGTGTGGAGTCAAGTGTGCATGCCTGACGGAAATACCTGGCGCTCTCTTTTGCCGGGCGGATCGCGGCGAGCGGGCGATCCTCGACCTCCTGGTAACGCTGGGCGGCCAACCCCTCGACTGTTCCCATTGCCTCCAGCCAGGAAGCCCGAACCTCGGGCAGCGTGTCCGGGTGGGCGTCGAGGGCTTCGGAGAAACGGGACCGCGCGGCGTCAAGCGAACTGAAAAAGAGGCCTGAATCCAGCGTGTCGCCGAAATCCGCTTCTTGCGTCAAAAGTCGCGTCGCACGGAGCAGGTCCGTCCAGGGCTGGTGTTCCGGACCGGGCGTGAATGACCTCTCCAGGGTTGCCGCCGAGTCGTACCGTTCCAGGGAGAGCAGGCGTGTGAAAGCCTCAAGCAGGGAGTCAGGCGGTTCCGCAGGGGGTGGCACTTCGAGGGCAAACGATGCGCTTATCGGAATATACAGGTAAAGGAATACGCAAAGCATCTGAAAGATCATCTTTGAGGGTGGCCGCCTCGATTGGCTTCTGTTTGCCAAGCACCTCATTCCGACCTCATGGGTGAATTCCAGCGGAAGCGCACAAGGGCGAGGTCGGTCCCCAGCCATAACCAGTCACCCTCACCGTGGACGCTGTACACGGCCGACCCCGGTAGCCCTTCGCGTGGCCCGAACAAAAGAGCCCCCTTGGTCTTGGGGTCGATCTTGACAAGCCCGCGGTCGGTGCCGAGCCACCAGAAACCCCCGTTGTAGTCAATGGCAAATACCGCTCCGCCGTGCCATAGGTTGGACGAGAGCTGGGACCACTTCATTTCTCCGTCCAGCCAGGCGAAACCGTTTGTTCCTCCCACCGCAAGGCGTTGATCCCGGGCGAACAGCGCAGAAAGGGTTCCGACCGGCGGAGCGTCCAGTTCATCAAACAGCCCTTCGCCTACCTTGCGGAGAAGTATGTTGTTTCCCGCCGCATACAGGGTCGTGCTGTCCAAGACTACCGCTGTAAAAGGATTGCTTGCGGGTAGCGGCGAAGTCTCCGGATCGGGGCGAAAGACCACAGGGGGGGTTCCATCAATCTTGGCGAGACCGAAACTCGTCGCGATCCACGCCCCTCCCGAGAACGGAGCGACGTCAAGAACGCGCTCGGTGGGCAGCCCGTCCACTTTCCGCAGCCGTTGCCATGAGCTGTCCTGATAGAACATCACGCCGGCGCTTGTGGCCAGCCAGACGGTGTTGTCGGGCCCTATTTTCAACGCCTGTACGTTGGCTGGTTCAAGGCCGAAGACGTAATCTGGATCGAAGAATTCCCAAGATTCCGAGGAACGGTCGCGGTGCCAAACCCAGCCGCCGTGCCGGTCGAGCCTGCCGGCACACCAGATGTCATCCGCCGTGACATCCATGCCAGGCGAAGGTCCCGGTCCTGCGGGAAACAGGTCTACCCGCAGGGAATACCGGTCCCGTGTGCCGAACCCGAAACCCTTCCAGGCGTACACGATGGGACCCAATTCGTCTTCAATGCCACGCGAAAATTTCCAAGAGACGTAGACATTGGACAGACTCCCATCCTGGTTGACCTGGAATGGCAGCGGCGCGATCAAACCCTGGTTCGGCGTCGCAGCGGAGCCGCCACCCCGGGAAAGCCGCAGGCGCAGGCTCTCGCCCGGGGGATCGACAATCTCCCAGTAGTCCGCAGTGACACCCCGGCGCACCCACCTGTTGTCGCGAAGGCGCGCGTAGACTTCATGGCTTAATGGATCCTCTCGGACCAGCACTACATCCTGAAGCAAAAGCATGCGGTTGGCCGCCAGCGGGACGCTAAACCAGGGGGTCAGCCAGGCTTGGCCGTACCGATCGTAGCGATGGATTCCGGCGCCGGTCGCCACGTAGATCACATCCTGGCCGACAGACAGATCGTTGATCGAACGAGCGTCACCCCAGGCGATCCAGTCGTCTTCGCGGAATGGACCTTGGGCGATCGCCGAGGAGGTGCAGAGGACGAGGAAAGCCAGCGCGAAGATTCGAAACAGCTCCTTATCACGATAGTTCCCTCTCATTCGGGTGTTCCCCCGGATGCCCGACCGAGCCATACGACCGCGATGGCGTATTCGCCGTCGTGCGAAAGAGAAACCAGAGCCTCCAGGTTTCCATGTTGCTGGAGGGCGCGCTGCGAGAGGCGGAGGATCGGAGAGCCGTTTTCCTGCCGGACAACCTCAACATCGCCCCAGGTGAGCGATTCGCCGAAGCCGCACCCGAGGGCTTTCGCAAAAGCTTCTTTCGCCGCCCAACGCGCTGCGAGGCGGGCCGCCCGCTGGGGGCCGCGTCCAACGTCTTCGAGTTCGCGCGCGGTAAACAACCGTTTCAGAAAGCGCTCGTCCCGGATGTGTCCAGCGATACGCTCGATGCGCACGAGGTCCACGCCGACGCCTCGTGGCATGTTTGTCGAACGGGTGTCGGGCATGCAACCTCCGTATTGAGGATCAGCTCCAGCGATCGGAGAGCGTGACCAGGTCGCGGATGTCGTCTATCACCGCGTCCGCGTGCGGAACCGTTTTTCCTGCGGGGAGTTCGGCTCCGTAGCGTGCGTGGACCGTGCGCATCCCGAGCTGTTTGGCGCCGAGCAGGTCGCGGTCGATCCAGTCGCCGATCATCAGAGCTTCGCCGGGGCGGATGGAAAGCTTCTCCAGGGCGAGGAGAAAGGGCTCCGGGCTTGGTTTTGCCACGCCGGTGTCATCAAAGGTGACAACCGCGTCGAACAGGTCGTGGAGCTGCAGGTAGCAGAGCCGCAGCCACGCCTGTACGCTCGGTGCATCGGAGACAACGGCGAGCTTCAGTCCGCGTTTGATCAAAGCGACAAGCGTAGAACGGGTGTGCGGATAAGGAACGAGCAGCGACTCCCGCACTCGCCGGTAGGCGACAATTCCAGCCGCCAGAATCTTGGCGTCGACGTGCCCGAGCACATCAGTCAGCATTGCATCAAACACGTTCTGGAATTCGATGCCCTCGATTTCATATACGCTGAAAATGCGACGTTGCAGCTCCTCGACGTCTAGCGGGAGTCCTGCGTCGATCATCGCCCAGGCTGCCGCCTCCACGGCACGTTCCTTCATCGCGATAAAGTCAAAAAGCGTATTGTCGAGATCGAAGACGATTCCGCGGAGTGCGCTCACAGTCCCCCTCCCGAAGCGCTGTGCATAGTACAGGGTTCGGTAGGTTCGTCTCCGCGGCGGAACAGCTCCTCGTAGACGTGGGGGCAATAGGGCCCGGCCTTCATTCCGCTGTCTTCGCAAATTGGTACCTTGACTACGCCGACGGGCAGCTCGAAATCCTCCGGCCGCCATCGCTTCAATCGGTACACGTCATTCATGAAGATGGCCCAAACGGGGAGCGCGACGACCGCTCCGGACATGGAGGGACCGAGGCTGACCTTTGGATCGTCAAAGCCGACCCAGACGCCGGCGACGATTTTCGGAGTGAAGCCGACAAACCAGGCGTTGTTGAAGTTGTTGGTCGTTCCCGTCTTGCCCGCCGCCGGATAGCGGAAGCCCCAGCGCCAGCGTGCGGAACCGCCGGTGCCGTCATCCATCACGCCCTTCATCAGGTCAACCATGATCGCGGCCGATTCCTCGGAGAGTACGACCTCGCGCTCCACGCCGAACGTGGCGATTTCCTGGCCGTTGCGGTCTTCGATCCGTGTGATCGATCGCGGAGTGCAGCGCACGCCGCCGTTGTCGAGCACCCCGAAAGCCTGCACAACGTCGAGGGGAATGACGTCGTTCGAGCCGAGCGCCATGGCGGGCACAGCGCGCAACCTGCTGGTAATGCCCATGCGGTGAGCATAGCGAATGATCTCCCGCACGGGGACAATGCGGTCTTCGCCTGCGACCATGCGGACGGTGACATTGTTCAGCGATTTTTTCAGCGCATAGCGGAGGGTCACATATTCGCCGCGATTGCCCACGTTGTAGTTCTCCGGCCGCCACCAGGTGCCGTTGTCGAGCAGCAGCGGCTGCACCATGTTGAGAATCTTGTAATTGGCATAAATACCGTTATCGATCGCAGTGGTATAAACGAAGGGCTTGAAGACGGACCCCGGTTGACGCTCCATCTGGACGGCACGGTTCCATTTTGACTTCCGGAAATCACGCCCGCCGATCATCGCCCACACGTCCCCGGTACTGGGATCCATTGCTACGAACGCCATCTGCACCGTGAAGTACTTTCGCAGGATGCTGTCCACTGCCGCCGAGTCGCTCATGATCGCGTGCGCGATTCCCCGCACGGAGTCCTCCATCGCACTCTCAAGCGCTATCTCCTCCGGAGTGCGTTCGGCGGTGGAGTCGCTTTGCGCCAACAGCAAGCCCTGTTCGGTGAGCGAGTCGCGATATGCCTCGACCAGCCAGTCATACAAACCGCTGCGACGGAACCGGGCGTTGAACCGCCGCTGAAACATCGTCATCTGGCTGTCGGCGGCAACCTCGGCGGCCTCCTGGACAATGGGGTCAAGAGTTGTTTCCACCGTCAGTCCATCCCGGTAGTAATCGAAGCCGTACTGGTCTTGCATGTCCTCCAGTTTGCGTCGCACCCATTCCGTGTAGTAGGGGCCGGCACCGAGATCATCATCGTTCGATTCGGCGAGTTCAATCGGACTCCGGCTCGCCCACTGGAATTCCGCCCGCGAGATGTACCCGGAGTTCATCATGTTGTGCAGCACGGTGTTGCGGCGGCGCAGCGCTTCATTCGGGTTTCGATACGGGGTGTAGTAGTTGGGCGCCTTGAGCAGCCCGACGAGCAATGCCGATTCGGGGAGGGTCAGCTCGGAGGCGTTCACACCGAAATAGAACTTGGCCGCGGATTGGATGCCGTAGGCACCGTGGCCAAAGTACATCTGCGTGAAATACATCTGTAGAATTTCATCTTTGGCATAGGTGCGCTCGATCTGGATCGCTGTAATTGCTTCGCGGATCTTGCGACTCCAGGTTTTTCGCAGGTGGAGGTAAAGGTTGCGGGCGAGTTGCTGCGTAA
Organism: uncultured bacterium; assembly: GCA_964538455.1. Classification (GTDB taxonomy): domain Bacteria; phylum Electryoneota; class Electryoneia; order Electryoneales; family Electryoneaceae; genus JAZDLX01. The sequence continues at coordinate 120,973 of CAZIDZ010000001.1, read as the reverse complement.
GGGTCGAGGCGCCCTCGGTGCGGCTGAACGTGGCGAGGTTCACCACCACCGCGCGTCCTATGCCGAGCAGATCGATGCCCCAGTGGCTGTAAAACCGCCGGTCCTCGGTGGCGAGCACCGCCTCCACCAGGTATGGTGAGATTTCGTTCAGGGGGACTTGCACCCGACGCTCGGTGTAGAACTCCTTGATGACGGAACCATCGTCCCCGAGCACCTTTGTAATCAGGCGCGGTTTGTAGGTTTCGAGCTGTTCGAGGTTTGGCAGGTCAGTGGAGAGCGCCTGCATCACCGCCAGGCCGAGCGCTCCCACCGCGAGAGCAACCGCCAGCGCGCCCATCATCAAGACGCCGGCGGATGGACCACGGCCCGTTGGCTTTCTCGGGCCGGTGGCCGGCATGGTGCCCCCCATGAGGCGGTTGCGGTGCATCGAACGGTTCATCCCCATACCTCGCTGCGTGGCAGCCCCCCCTCGATCAGGCCATAGCGCTGTTCAATGTAGAATGCGCCCGGATTGTGATAGATCCCTCCATCAAGTTCGAGTGTTTCTGCAACATGGGTGTGGCCGAAGACGACAACATCGTAGCCTGACTTCAGGACCCGTTGTGCCGCCGCATGGTACTCCTCCACTGGGGGCCAAAGCGATTCCCGCCGCCGGGTTTTCCGACGCCCTTCATCAGATGTGACACGCCCGAGACCCATTGCAAGATCCGGGTGGACAAGGCTCCCGAAAAGAACTTGGGCCCAACGGCTGCGGAAGACGCGGCGCATTCTCCTGTAGTTCACGTCGCTGGCGGCGAGACCGTCCCCGTGATGAAACCAGTAGCGGCGGCCATCCAGCTCCACCTTCCATTCGTCCATGTGCAGTGTCAACCCGATCTCGTTGCGGAGAAATCCTGCCAGTCGAAAGTCATGATTCCCGGCGAAATAGTGTGTCTCCACGCCGCTTTCGACGAGATCACGCAGATCTGCGAGGATGCCGAACGCCCGTTTTGGGACCACATGCCGCCACTCGTACCAGAAGTCGAAGACGTCGCCGAGCAGCACAAGCAGCTGCGCGCGACCGCGGTACTGGCGCAACAGGCCCTGAAAGGCCGCACGGGCTTCGTCTCCTCCCGCCCGATTGTCGAGCGGGAGGTGGGCGTCGGCGACGATTAAAACACAGTGTTCCGGAGATGTATCCATAACCTGTTAAGGTAGATGTCTCGGGCGCGGGAAGGGTAGAGCGGGCCTCGCGGCGCCGACGAGGACAGAGCGAACGGTTTCAAGCGGCATTATTCGACAGGCCACGGTAAATCAGCTCCAGGATCAACTCGTGCGAGGGGATTCAGCGCTAGGATGTAGTCTTTGTGACGCACCTCAAGCCGGGCGTAGGCGTGGTCCTCCGGGACGGCGAGACGGACGCTCGCTGTGTTTTCGGTCTGGTGGAGAACCTTGCTGCCGTCGACGATTACCCGTGCTTCCTCGACAGGTTGCGCAAACGAGACCTCAAGTTCGTCCCTCCGCCGGGTGAAGGAGGTGATTCTCGGCGCGTCCGGTTCGGGGAGGTGCCGGGTTACACGGCGACGGAGCGGAGGTTCGGCAAGGCAGATCGCCACAAAACGCCCTTCACGCAAGGCGTCGAGCACCATCGATGGGGACGGCGGAATGTCCTCGTCGATACCCGGAATTCCGCGCAAATCCAGCAAGAGAAAGCGTTTTCCCGTCTGGTGGCGGCTGCGAAGATCATGGCAGTCGTCACCCGCCGTGCCCCAGACGAGCTGCCCGGAGGTCAGTGCTTCGTCCCAGGGAACCGTGTCGTCCGCGGATTTGTTGAACAGCTCGACGGCGTCGTACTCCAAAGTCACCAGATCCTCACGTCCCCAGGCTTTACCGCTGCGCGGGTGCGCAAGGACCAGAAACTCCGATGTCGCGCGCAGCTGGGAAAGGGTCAGGCGGCGTCCTGACAGCGTGCCGCCGAAGGGGTGGGAGTCGGGGATTGTCCGTTTGGCGCCGAGCACGAGGACGTGATGGTTGTGAGGCCCCCACCCGTGCTCGTAGGAAACGGGCCCGGCGTTGGGGTGCGGGACCCGTGTGATCCGATTGTGATCTGTCAAAATGATCGAACCCGCCCCGATGCGGGTGTAATGCGAAATCACCTCGAGCGGGGAGAACGCACCCTCCCAACGGTTGGAATGAAGGTGCATGACTGCGGGCACCCACAAGGGGTCGCCATCCCTATACGGATTGACAATTTTCGGGCTCTTCGGATCCAAAATCCGGCGTGTTCCGGGGGTTGTCTCGTCCGCTATTGCAGTGTCCCGCCGAAAGAGAAAGGCTGCCAGCGACCGGGCCGCAATCAACGCCTCTGACAGCGGCGCCCACCAGGGACCGGGTGTCGAACGGGGGTGCCTGGTGGCGTCCTCGTGGATCAGCCGTTCCCGGGCGGCCAGCGAAAGGCCAAGCAAAGCACCACACACCGTAACATCAGTCCCCGCCAATCCGCCCCTCTGAAACGCAATGATAAATGGCAGCAAAGGCGCCAGAGGGAGCATCGAGAGCAACATTCCCCGGGTAAATGTTCCTGCTCGCCATCGGCGACGTTCTTTCAGGACGGAGCGGAAGAGCAGGAACGCGGCGAGTACCAGCGGGACGAAAACTAGCGCATCGTGCCAGGCAATGACAGGTGTTCTGTTAGGCAGTGCGGACAGGGAGACAAGGTTGGCGGGAGCGAAAACGCCAGCGAGCAAAATCGCGAAGAGAGCGTAGGCCGATGCCTTGTGACTCCCGCGAAATGTCAATAACCACGGGAAATATCCGACAACGAGAAGAACCAGCGCGAGAGCCGTTTCCGGGAAGGGAAAAAGCACTCCGGCTTCCCCGAAACCGCGCCAGGAGAGCAGCGAGGCGACGGCACCCAGGGTCAGCAGCCCCCAGCCTGAAAGACGAACCGCAAAATCCGTTCGAATCAGCCAGACAGCACTCCACGCAACGGCAAGTATCATCAACAGGGCGGGGAAAACGGATATTTCCCAGCCCGCGCTCAGGGCAAACGGCAGGGGGAGCAGCAGAGCGAGCAGCGCCCAGAAGGTCGCAGGATGCCGGCGTGGAACGGGGACGCGCCGGGAGAGCCTCGCGGCGAGAACGGAAATCACCATTGCCAGAGCGATCAGCCACGAGGCCGCCGGAGGAAGAAACAGTGCGGAAAACACCAACAGCATCAACAAAACCGAACCGGCGGTGGACCAGAAAGCCGAGAGCACCGGAGGTGGAACGTCCACCAACAGGGGGTACTCACTTCCCCTTTTTTCGGACGAGTCGATCATTCCCGTGAGATCTCTTTCATCAGGCTCTGAACGGCTTCGGCGACATTCCCGGGAGAGTGGGCGGCAACCGTCTTACCCGGGGGTGCGAGCAGACAGTGGTTGCTCACCGCCTGGGGTGAAAAGCGTGTGTACTGGTCATGGTCGCCGTTGTAGAGAACAACTTGGGGGACATTTCTCGCGGAAGCAACATGGACCATCCCCGTGTCGCAGGTGATCTGCAGGGTGCAGCGGGCGACCAGAGCCGAGGCTTCGAGAATCGTGTTTGTCGTGTAGGTTCTGGCCAGCGGGATCTGCTGCACGAGCTGTTCGCTGATCGTGCGATCCTGCGGCGACGCGAGCAACACAAATCCGGCTTCGGGGTAGATATCCAACAGGGCAGCCATCAGTTTTCGCCAGTTTTCGGCAGGCCAGATGCGCGATAGCTGCCCGGCGGAAAGATTGATTGCGATCCGTGGCATCGACGACGGAGCGGCCGCCATTACCTTTTCCGCCCACAACTCCGCGTTCGGGTCCACGCCGATGTGCGGTCTCCGGGTGACTGCGGCCGGGTCGAGGCCGAACGGTTGCAGCAGACGGGCGAAGGCCTCTGTGCGATGTTCGTTGTCCCAGTCGTGCGCAACTGGATGCGTTAAAAGTGCATCGTGGTGGGGATGGGAGAGTCCGACACGAAAAGGGGCGCCCGAGAGCGCAACGAGAGCCGCTTCTGTCGTCGCTGGATGTCCCTTTGGAAGCACGACGATGTCCGGGTGGTAGCGTAGCAGGTGCCAGATGGACCGCGGCCACCCAGGGAGCTTTTCGTAGAGGATCACCCGGTCTACGCAGGGATCCACGACCGCGAGGTCATAACTGGCTGTGGTCACGACCACGGCAATTTCGGCGCGCGGACGGGCATGGCCCAACGCTTCGATCAACGGGGTTGCGACGAGGTAGTCTCCGCGGAGCACCGGCAGCAGCACCAGGATCCGTCTGGGATTCTTGGGCAACGGAGCCCAGCGGTTGCGATGGGGCTTGAGCATTCCACTAAGAACACGGAAGCCGGCCGCCCTCCACCAGGGGCGCGAGAAGATAAAATCTGTCATCGAAGCGCTTTCCGTCGAATTTGTCCGCCGTATCTAAGGAGAAGACTTCTCACGGAACGAGGGAATGTACCCCAAAGCGACAAGCACTTCAACGCGGGATTCGATCTCCGGCTTTTCAGCGGCGTTGCAAGGCAGCCCTCAGGCTTTGCTCGACTCCGTCAACCATTGCCTCGAGGGTAAACCGTTTCTGAATTCTCTTTCGGCCCGCGGTGCCAATTGCCTTTCTTCGGCGAGTGTCCGCCTCAAGCTCCAGCAGCAGTGACGTCCATGATTTCGGGTGACGGAACGGGAGTATGAAGCCCGCGTTCCCATGATCGAGGAGAAAAGGAACATCGCCCGCAGCCGTAGCGGCGACGGGCACCCCGAGCGCCATCGCCTCCATCAGCGCGTTCGGCATTCCCTCCTCTTCGGAGGGCAGAAGCACAAGGTCGGAGCACCCAGCAAGATCGGCGGCGGACTCGACAAAGCCGTGAAAACGAACACGTTCTGTAAGCGCCGGATCTGTGGAAGCCTGCTTTCGCAGGACGGGTTCCTCGCTGCCGGTTCCAATTACAGCGAGCCGCCATGAACTAGTTACGGGAAGAGCGGCAAAACCAGCGAACAGGTCGGCTACACGTTTTATTTGGGACAGGCGGCCGACATAGGAGGCGACGAGATTTCTTTTTTCAAATCCAAGGAGTACAGGGTTTCGTCTCCCTGGCGAGGCCGGGGCCTCAATCCCGTTTGGGACAACGTCCGTGGGAATTGTTCGCAGCCAGCTTATCGAGGAGTAGGCCGTCCGGATCCGCTCGGCGTTAGCGAGGATGCGGTCAATGAACCGTGTTGTAATCCAGTGACGCAGGTTGTTTTGCAGAAGGGGAAAACCGTTCCGATGCACAACGGGGAGACCGAGGATTTTCGCGGCGACGCCGCCAGTGCGAACGTCCTTGTTGAAATTAGCCACAACTATTTCGATCTGGTGCCTTCGAAAAAGACGCATCAGCCGTAGGATGGTGAAGGGATTGTAGTCGAACGAGAACCGTATGGTGTGATTAGGCAGTCCGGATTTGGCGATTTTGTCTGCGAACAGGGAGCCCTCTCGTCCGACGAGGAGAACGTTATGCCCGCGGCGCGAGAGTCCTTGTGCAACGAGCAACGTCCATTTCTCTCCGCCGCCCCAAATATCCGCCGAATTCACTAAAGCAACGTTCATTCCGGCCCCGTACTCAGCTTGTTCAAAACGTCAATAAGTCCGTCCGTCATGCGTTCCCAGGTAAACTGCCTCCGTACCATTGCCAGTCCCTTGTTGCCAACTTGTTCACGGGAAGCGGGGTTTTCGACAAGACGGATAATCCGCGCGATAAAACCATCTACATCATCGGTGTCCGCCATCAGCACCTCGTTGCCATCCTTGAAGTAGTCCCGGGCTCCACCCGCAGTGGTGATCACGCAGGGTAGCCCTCTCCCCATTGCTTCGAGCAGCGAGTTCGAAATTCCCTCGTTGTCCGAGGGAAGAGCGAATATGTCCGCAGCGGCCAGCCAGCGGTCGAGATCGTGGGTGTGTCCCGGCAGGGAGATTCGATCGCCGACCCCCTGCTCGGCGATCTTGGCTTCCAGAGAGATGCGTTGGTCTCCCTCCCCAAGGACAACGGCTCGCACGGGGGTCTTTTTCTTTTTCAATTCCGCCACCGCCTGCACCAGCAAGTGCCACCGTTTCGCTTCCGCCAACCGCCCGGTGCCCACGATCAGAATCTCGCTGGCAGGGACAGCGAGCGCCTTTCGCGCCTCCTCTTTCTCGTTCGCCCGTGCCGGTCCCGGGGCGTCGACGCCGTTTGAGACGACGGAGATCGGCATCGATTTCATCCAGGGCGTTTCCCGAAGCTTGTCGGCGATAGGCTGGGCGTTGACGAGAATCGAGGAGGGGAGGACGCCGTAGCGGAGCCGGTCCATGGGATACTTGTCGCGGAGCCGCCGGACGATGCCGAGCCGCAGCAACGCTGGTATGCCCACTGCTCTTGCCGCGAGCCCGCCAAGCCAATAATCCCGAACCCGCGTGAGAATCACGGCGTCCTGCAAGCGCAGGTGAGCCGCAAGGCGGAGAATCGTCACAACGTCCGCTTCTCCCAAGAAAGGCAGCTGGAGAAAAGGCATCTCGGCACGAGCGTAAGGAGCGAACACGGAGGGCGAGCGGCCCGCGAAGGTGATCTCGACGCCCCGGTTTTGAAGATATTCAGCCGCTCGAAGTGCCCATTTTTCGGTGCCGCCCCAAGCCGAGCTCGAGCAGACCAGTGTCACTCGGCGCGGGGTCATACCTCCGCCTCTGTCGGTTCCGCAAGCCGCTGGTGAGCGGCAAGCTCCTTGTATAGAGTGCAACGGCGCAGGAGCTGCCGATGCGTTCCGATGTCGACGATGTGCCCTTCGTCGAGTAGGACGATCCGGTCCGCTTTTCGCACTGAAGCGATGCGGTGACTGACGATAACGACAGTCCGCCCGCTTGTCAGCGTTTCAAGAGCGGCGTTGACTGCGTCCTCCGATTCGGAATCGAGGGAGCTGGTCGCCTCGTCGAGAATTACCACACGCGGGTTGCGGAGCAGTGCGCGAGCAATGCTGATACGCTGGCGCTGGCCTCCGGAGAAAAGCGAGCCTTGCTCGCCGGCGAGCGTGTCATACCCCTGAGGCAACGTGCGAATGAAGCCGTCTGCCTGTGCAGCCCTGGCGGCGGCTACAATTTTCTTGCGGTCGACCTGCTCAAGTCCGTAGGCGATGTTCTCCGCTATCGAGTCGTGGAACAAGATCACCTGCTGGGTGACAATTCCAAATAGCGAGCGAAGCTGGCGAAGGTCGAGAGCGCGAAGATCCTCGCCACCCAGCAGGATGCGACCCCGCGTGGGGTCCATGAATCGGGGCAGCAGGTTGATCAACGTTGTTTTGCCAGACCCGCTGCGCCCGACAATGGCGAGCTTTTCTCCGGCGCGAATGTTGAGCGTGATCTCGTCCAGTACGTCCGGTCCGTCGGGAATGTATCGAAATCCCAAACGCTCTATGCGAAAGCCGTCGCCAAGATGCTTGATCGGCCGGGGTTGAGACGGCTTTGGCAATTGAGGCGCCATGTCGAGCAGGCGAAAGACCCGTTCACCGGAAGCTTCCGCAATGCGGATGTTGGCCATCAGGTTGGTTAGCGAGAGTAGCGGGTTCAACAAGGCGAAAAGCAGCACGAGAAAGCGGATGAAATCCTCGCTGGCGAGACTGCCCCGCACCAGCACAAGCTCTCCGCCGCCGTAGAGGATCGCGCAGATGATGATGACACCGACGACTTCGTTAAGCGGGATTACAAGGCGGCGCAGACGTTCCTGGCCAAGGGCACTGCGGTAATGCCCGCCGGTGAACGTTTTGAATCGGTTGATCTCGAAAGGTTCGGTGGTAAAGGCTTTGACGATTCGCATTCCAGTGAGCGTTTCCTGGAGCTGGCCGGTGAGACGCGCTAGAAGTTCTTGCACGCTGCCCGCATGCCCCTTGATGCGCCTGGCGAGCGCCTGGACGGTCCAGCCTACCGTTGGCACTACGATCAGTGCGGCGAGCGTCAACTTCCAGGAAACGGCGAAGAGTAGCACAAGCAGGACGAGCGCGTTCAGCGGATCACGGATCAACTTGGTGAAGCTCTTGTTCAGGGCGAGGTTCAATTGCTCAACGTCGTTGAGCACGGCCGAGATCAGGTGGCCTCGGCGTTCGGTCTGAAAGAAGGCGAGATCCTGGCGAAGCAGGTGCCCCACCAGTTCGTCGCGAATTTCCTTGATTACCCGTTGTTCGACAAAGCTTACGTACCAGAGCTGTAGGTAGCCGAAAAGGTTTTTCCCGAAGAACGCGAGGACAATCGCAAGTGCGGCCCTAATAAGCGTTTTGCCGGGGGTGCTTCCCACGAGCAGCCAGGCGGTCCAGTTTTTTAGAGTGTCGTTGATCGTTGAGCTGGAGGCGGGAGCCTGCAGTCCTCCGGCAAACAACGCCGTGAGGAAAGACGCCGCGAGCCAGTACGCCGCTGACGAGAACACAACGAAGAGCATCGTCGAGGCTAGAGTGGCGGCGATGTGTCCGGCATGTGGCTTCAGGTAGCCAGCAAATCTTCTTACCACGTTCATAAGCGCTTCAATTTTTCTTTCGGTGGAAGAAAATCTTGAACATCTGCATATGTCGAGTTGTCAATATGCATTTCGACCAAGGAGTACCGCAAGAACAGTCCGGGCGAGTATCCAGAGATCGAGGCCAAGCGACCAATTCTCGATGTACATCAGGTCATACCGGGTTCGCTCCTCAATCGGCGCCTGGCCGCGAAGTCCGTTCACCTGTGCCCATCCGGTGAGTCCGCAACGCACTCGGTGGCGTTCGGTGTAGCGTGACACCACTTCGCGGAACTGTTCGACGAATTCAGGACGCTCCGGGCGGGGGCCAACGAGGCTCATGTCGCGGCGCAGGACATTCCAGAGTTGCGGAAGTTCGTCCAGTGACCAGCGGCGGAGAAAGCGCCCAAAGGCCGTTGTGCGTGGATCGTCCGGTTTTGCCCAGACGGGACCGGTCGCACGCTCCGCGTCGGGTCTCATCGTACGGAATTTGAGAATCGTGAACGATTTGCCGTCAAGACCGACACGTACCTGCCGGTAGATCAGCGGGCCACGCCCAGAGAGCCGGACACCTAATGCGATCAGGGCGATCACAGGTGATAGCAGCAGCAGCAGTGTGGCGGATACGGTGATGTCAAATGCCTCCTTGATCAGCCCGTTCCACCCCGCGAGAGGATTTTCGCGGAGCTGGAGCATCGGCAATCCGGCGAAATTCAGAGTGCGCAATCGTCCTGTCGCGAGTGCCTGAGGATCTGGCACAAAGAGGAAATTGAACCGTCGTCCTTCCATTGCCGTGATCACCTGCCGTGCACGGGCGAATCGTTCAAATCCATACGCCAGGATAATCGTGTCCACTGCGAGCTCCTCGGCAGAGCGCAGGATTTCGTCCAGGTCGGCTTTTCCGCTGTCTTTGTGCACGGCGAGCACTTGGATGCCGCTTTCTTTAACCGCGGCAAGGCGTTGCTTGATGGTTGTCGCGAGGGAGCCGACCAGCAGCGCCCTGTGAAAGGGACGCTCCTTTAGCAGTTTCCTTCGGAAGGAGCCTAACAGCACTCGCACTAGTGCGAGCAGTGGAAATGCAAGCACGAGCGTCAACAGAGCCGCAACGCGCGAGTACAGAAAACCGCGGTAGAAAAAGAGGAGAGCGAAGGTGAGCGCGAAGGCGACCAGAAATCCCCCGACCGCGTCGCGGGTTTCCCGCCAGATCGATTGTCCCATTTGGATGCGGTATACGCCCCGCAGCGACATCACCAGCACCCAGAAAACTCCACCGACAAATGCGGAGACGACGTAAACACGAAATGGAGGCACTCCATAAACCACGGGGACGATATGTGTGAAGGGTGAATGGAAGCGGATGACATAGGCGACCATCATGCTTCCAGCCAGAGCGATCAGGTCGGCCACGGCGATCAGTGCCGGCCAGAGTAGCAGCGTGCTCTCGTTTCGAGTTTTCACCCATTACTCCTGTGGGATTGCCATTTCGCCCGGAAGGGCTGGTGGAGGCTAAGATAAGGTGTTAGGGGCGCAGTACTCGAACCTCAGGACGGGGAGGGTTCAGATTCGCCATCGGTCTGTTCGCGGATCTCGTCGATGGGAATTCCGTACCGCTTGATCTTTTCCTGAAGGTTCTTGCGGGCTATTTCGAGCTCAGTGGCGGCTGCGGAGACATTGCCCTGGAGCCGCTCAAGGGTTCGCTCGATGAAATCAGCCTCGAACTCCTCTCGCGCGACACGGAGGCTGCGGCGTTGCTCCGCCAGCGGTTGGGACCTGCGAACTTCATCCGGAAGATCTTCCAAATCGACACGGTTGCCCGGAGTCATCACTACAGCCCGCTCGATCACGTTTTCCAGTTCGCGGACGTTGCCCGGCCAGGGATAGCTCCGCATTGCCTTCATCGCCCGAGGGGTAATCAGCATCGGGTCACGGCCGTTTTCACGGCGGTACCGTTCGAGGAAAAAGTTTGCTAGACCGGGAATGTCCTCGTGCCGCGAGCGGAGTGGGGGGAGGCTTAAGGCGATTACCGAAACGCGATAGAAAAGGTCTTCGCGGAACGAACCCTTTTTGACAAGGTCACGAAGGTTGCGGTGGGTGGCGGCGATTATGCGGACGTTGATCTCGATCTGACGACTTCCGCCAACACGTTCGATCACCCGTTCCTGCAGGACACGAAGCAGTTTCGTCTGCACGGCGAGCGACAAATCACCGATCTCGTCGAGAAAAAAAGTTCCTCTCTGCGCCTGCTCAAAACGTCCTATCCTGCGCGACGAAGCTCCGGTGAACGCTCCTTTTTCGTGGCCGAAGAGTTCCGACTCGATCAGGCTCTCAGGCAGGGCGGCGCAGTTGACTGCAATCCACGGTCTCGTCGAGCGCGGACTGTGCTGGTGGATGGTTTTCGCCAGCAACTCTTTCCCCGTGCCCGACTCGCCGGAGATCAGCACGGTGGACGGTGCTTTTGCCACCCGTTCGATGGCGGTGCGGAAGACGTTCGCCGTTTCTGCGTTTCGAGAGAGGTATTGTGTATAGGAGACCTCTACTGCCTGGGGGTCTCGCTCTTTCTGCTCTGGTGCGGGTTGACCCAGGGAGACGGCGATCACGGTCTCGACAAAACTGTCAATGTCCTCTCCCTTGACGGCATAGGCGCGCACGCCCATCTGGGCGAGGGCGAACGCGTCATCCACGCGCCCCCACCGGGTGTAGACGAAGACCGGGAAGGCGGGCAGCGCTGTCGAAAGCTGTTCAACCAGCTCGAGTCCGCCCAGGTTTCCCCCAAGGCGGAGCTCCGTGATCAAACTGTCCAGGTCTCCGCTCTTCACGATCGAGAGCGCCTCTTCGCCGTCTGTCGTGACGGTGACTTTCGCCTCCGCGCGTTCCAGCCGCTGTTGAAGCGACTCGATGTCGCCGGGATGAAGATCGACGATGAGGATATGCAATGGCATCGTTCCAGGCCTTTGTCCGGGAGATGTCTTCGTGCGAAAGGTACACCAATCCCGCAGGCGACCGCACACTCCCCCACATCATCTCTATCGGCGCGCGGACTCGATTTCTTCAGGCTTAGCTTCTAAAAAACAGTATGCTTGTTGGATGAAGTGTTGGGGCCGGGCTGTGATTACAGCGGCACGCGGGACGGTTCGAGGAACGTGTGTCGGCTCTGAGGAAGGTTGCGCCCCACACGCCTGGAGGTCATTTTCAGTGTCCCACACGGACCGAATTCATCGTGGAGGCCTGTTATGTCTGTCCCAATTGAATTGCTTCAGGAGAGAATCGACCGCGTTCAGCGTGCGTTGCGCGATAGCTACGCCGCGCCGATGCTCGTTACGGACCCGGCGAACGTCGGCTGGCTCTCGGGGATCCCTGCCGATTTCCAGAAGGACGCGCGGATGCTGTTGACTCCGGAGTCAGCCTGGTTCATTACAGACGGCCGTTACGAGAACCGCGTTCCCGACATCCCGGGAGTCGAGACCTACATCTGGGGAGCGAAACATCTCCACCTCTACCCGGAGCTGAAGGACCTGCTCGGAAGCGCGAAAACGCTGGTGGTTGATGTCAAGGGTTTGCCGATCGATATCTACAGCGCGCTTCCCGAAATGCTCGGCGTGAAGAACATCGAGGCACCCTCCGGCTTTCTTGATCGTCTGCGTATGATCAAAGGAGCCCGCGAGTTGGTGTTGATTCGAGAGGCGCTCGAAATCGCGATAGGCGCGTTCCGCTGGTCGGTGAACGAATGGCTTCCCGAGAACATGGCGGCAAAGACGGATATGGACTACCGCGACGCGTTCGAAGCCCATTGCGACGAGATGGGCGGCGAAGGGATGTCGTTTGAAACTATTGTTGCGATGGACCTCGACGGCGACACGCCGCATCCCGACATGACCCGAAACCCGCGTCCACTTCGTGACGGCACGACGATACTTGTGGATTGGGGCATCAATTACAAGGGGGTCTGCACCGACCTAACCCGAATGGTGCTGCTCGGGCGGGACGAATTGCCCGCCGAGATTGTTCCTCTTCGCGACCTGCAGGTCGTGTGGATGAAGGATGTGATCGCGGAGCTGCTTCCGGGAAAGCCCGCATGGGAGGCCGGGATGAAGTATGTGGAGGGAATGAAGGCCGCCGGTATCGAGCGTCCGTTCCACGGCGCCGGCCACGGCACGGGAGGTGCGTACGTTCATGAACTGCCGCGGGTCAGTATGAAACCCGAAGGACAGGACGATTTTGGCATCCCCTTCGGCCCAAGCATCGTGCTCGAGCCCGGGATGATTGTGACCAGTGAACCGGGGATGTATAAAAAAGGGGTCGGCGCGTATCGAACCGAAAACATGGTGTTGATTACAGCCGAAGGCCACGAAATCATGGACGAAAGCCTTACCCTCGAACCGCTTGTCGCAAAACAGAAGTAATGGACCGCGAAAACCTGGCGTTGTACATCGCCTCGGACAATAATGTTCCGGGGTGATTCTTTACGGGGGTCTCGCGATCAAGGGGCGTCTCGTTGTACGCTTCGCCGTCGCGCGAGTACCTTGCAACAGAGGGCACAGAGAGCGACGGAAAGAAGTGTAGAGCATGACGTTTCTGAACACAGGACTGCTGTTTGGACTGGCGCTGGTGGGAGTGCCGCTGCTGCTGCACCTGTTGGCGCGGCGGCGGTTGCGCCCTGTGCCTTTTTCCACACTCACCTTCCTTGAAAAAATCCAGATCAGCCGGACGAAAAAGCTTCGTCTTCGCCAGTGGCTGCTGCTCCTGCTGCGCACGCTGGCGGTCCTTTTCCTTGCGCTAGCGTTCCTGCGCCCCGCTGTTCGTGGACTCGCGGCGGGATCAGCGGACAGCGAAACGGCGGTTCTTCTCGACCTCTCGGCATCAATGGCGGCACGGGATGGTCATTCAATCAGCTCACTGGAGCATGCGCGAGACGCCCTCGGCGAGATCTGGAAAGCTGGAGGGTCCGTCGGTGTTATCGTCGCGGACCGGGAAGGGGCGAGAGACATTCCTCAATCCGCCGCGGGGGATGAAAGTCCGGGGTGGATCGATGCGCTAGCTACGGACGGAAGGTCGCAGGATCCTGCCGCAGGACTGGTGCGGGCGCTGAATCGCCTGAAAAACGGCGACGCGGCGTTGAAGGAGATTCTCTGGGTGTCTGACTTTACCGGGTCTGCTCCCGACTCCTTGCCACTGATACCATCCGGTGTCGTGCTCCGTCGAATCCCAGTGGGACCCGAAAAGACTCCTGAGAATGTCAGCGTTCAGAACATTCGAGCGACTGGAGCGCTCGCCCGACCCGGGACGGAAAACGGCTTGGATGTTTCGTTTCAACTCTCCGGCGCCGAGGCGGAGACAACACTGATGGTGATCACCCTCGCCGGGCGCAAGGTTGCCGAAGGGCAGGTCGGTCTGAAAGGGTCGAAGGTGAGTGACCGAGTGATCCCAGTGCGGATGCCGGAAGCCGGAACTCATGCCCTGTCCGTTGAGATCGAGGATGAGGATGCCCTCGCGCTGGACAACCGAAGAACATCTGTGCTCGTCGTACCGCCGCCACCTCGGGTGCTGCTAGCCGGGAGCGACATAACGGCGCTGCGAACCCTTCAACTCGCGCTGGCTCCCGGATCGGGATTCAATGCGGCGAAAGTGATCGTCAGGCCCGGACCACCCAGAGCTGAGGACCTCGCTAAGGCGGATGTTTTGATGCTGGCTGCCCCCGAAGCGATGAGTGAAGCCCAGGCCCATGAGATTGTTGAGTTCGTGGCGAATGGGGGTGGTCTCTGGCTGTTTGCCGGGGATAAAATCGATCCCGCGGCACTCTCGCGCACACTCCTTCGGGACGCGGGATTTGGCCCGATCATTGATGTTTTGCGACCCGGTTCGGTTCCCTGGGGTGAATTCGACCGGAGTCATCCGGCTTTGGCGGGGCTGCTCGCGGGGAAAGGCCGTTTCGAGACACCCCGAGTGGGCAAACGACTGGACGTGACGCCCGGGAAAGGCACCCACATGCTGATCGGGCTCGTTGGCGGAGGACCGTTTTTACTCGAAAGGAGCGTGGGCAAAGGCCATATCTGGTGGACTCCCTGCGCTTTGTCGGGGAGATGGACCGATTGGCCGACCACCGGTGCGTTTGCCCCGATGGTTCAGGTGGCGGCCACCTATCTTGCCGGTAAGGCACAGCTCCCGGCGGAGCAGGTGCTTTGCGGCCAGGTACTTCGCTGGCGGGAACGTCCTGAGGCCGCGGGAAGCGATGCGGAAGTCGAAGATCCCTTGGGCAACCGGTTTCCCGCGGTATCCTCGGTGGAGCCGGGCATTGCTTGGGAAACGAGCGCAACCCGATGGCCCGGCATTTATAAACTCTGGGTGGACGGGAAGATGACGGGCGAAGCTTCGGTCGTGCTTGACCCGGCGGAGAGCCGGCTGGACAGAATCCCGGAGTCGTCGTTACCCGGGCACGCAATTCGGGTGTCGGGTGGAGTACGGCTCGCGGACACGCTCCGGCAGTTACGAGTGGGGCGCGAGGTCAGCGTATCCCTGCTTGTGTTTGCGTTGGTGATGCTCGTGGCGGAATCTCTATTGGCGCGAGAACGTCCCGGCGGGCCGGAAAAGGGGGGTGGACATGCTTGACATTCCCCGTCCTGACGAGCAGCAGCGGGAACGTGCGGTGCTTGCAGCCGTTGTTCTTCCCGGAACCGCAATGTGGGTGGCGGAGGACCATCTTGAGGAGCTTGCAGCACTCGCGGATACGGCTGGAGCGGATATCGTCGAGCGGGTTTTTCAGCGGAAAATGAAGCTTGATCCGGCGACCTACGTCGGAGCGGGCAAGGTCAGCGAGATTGCGGGATATTGCAGGCGGCAAAACGCCAATCTAGTCGTTTTCGATGATGATTTGACACCCGTGCAAGTGCGCAACCTCGAAAACAAATTGAGGGTGAAAGTCCTCGATCGCAGCGCCCTGATTCTGGACATTTTCGCGCGCCGGGCGAGGACACGGGAGGCGAAAGTTCAGGTTGAAATGGCGCAGATGGAATACTATTACCCGCGCTTGACACGGATGTGGTCTCATCTCCGCGGCCAGCAGGGCGGCATCGGGTTCCGCGGCCCGGGCGAAACCCAGCTGGAGGTGGACCGGCGAGCCGTCCAACGCCGAATCAACTCGCTGAAGAAGGAACTTGCCAAAATTGCCCGCCAGCGCCAGACCCAGCGCAGCGGCCGCAGCGAACTCCCGACGGCGGCGCTCGTCGGCTATACGAATGTCGGCAAGTCCACGCTGCTGAATGCGCTGTCGAACTCAAACGACGCGTACGTGGAAGACCGGCTGTTCGCCACCTTGGACTCCAAGGTGCGGCGGATTGAATCGACGCCCGGGCGGCCGATCCTGGTTATCGACACTGTCGGTTTCATCCGCAAGCTGCCGCACCACCTGGTCGCATCGTTTCGCTCGACGCTCGAGGAAGCACACCACGCGCAGGTGCTGGTACACGTCGCGGACCTCTCCCACCCGCACGTGGAAGAGCAGATTGTGCAGACCGAAGAAGTGATTCGTGAACTAGGTCTGAAGGAGAAGCCCCGGCAGCTTGTCTTCAACAAGATCGACGCTGCGCCAACGACGGGACTGGTGGAGAAGATGCGCGGTAAATACCCCGGGGCCCTTTTCATCTCGGCGGAGAAGGGGCTGCGCCTCTGGGAGCTCAGCGAGCGGTTGGAGAGCCTGCTCTACGTGGGTTCCGCCGAGGCGCACCTGGCTGTGGAACCGGAGAAATTGAAACTGCTTGAGGATTTTCAGGGGAAACTGGTCGTCCGCGACCGCGAGTGGGACGAGGGCCGCGTCAAACTCGTGCTTTCCGGACCCCGTGAAGCTCTGGCGAAGGCGCTGAAGCGACTCGGGAATCCGACAGTTCACACCGGCAGGAGCCCTGGCGAGGAACCCTTGAGAAAGCGTAAGAAAGCGGGAAAACATGAATGATTACGTGAAAAATCAGACCCACCCTGTTTCTTCAAAATAGCGGAACAATTGATCCGCAACCCGTGTAATGTCATGGTTGCGGACAACCCATTCACGGCCATGCACCCCCACGTCGCGGCGGTGGTTTTCGTCCGTAATCAGGTGCTCCAGTTTTGTTTCCAGGGTTTCAGTTGTAACTGCGACAAATGGATGATCGGGCAGAAAAGCCTGCATCTCCGGTTTCATGCTGGTGCAGACAGGGAGTCCGAGCGCGAGGTATTCGACGCTGGACATTCCGTATCCCCATCCGCCGATGTCTGTGATCTGGTCCACCGCGATGTCGCAGCGGCGCTTTGCCTCCATTGACTGATCGTGGGACATGCCCTCGATCAGGACAAGCTCCACCGGGAGCCGCCTCTTCAACCGTTCGATAGCATCGATAATTACATCCGTCCCCTTGAACGCGCGCACTCGCGCCGAGTGGGCGATGCGCAGAACACCGTCGCCGACAGGAGTCTTCTGTTCAGGCGTCACCGCGGCGGTGTCGAAAGGCAGGAACAGGTAGCGAAGCCTCGGGTCCAGCTCGAGCAGGTCAACCTCGCTCGTCAAGCGCAGCCCGAGGCAGGAGTCCACCTGGGGGTAGATGCCACGGTTGCGCACGTCGCTTCCGTGATAGAACGCCATCAAGTGTTTGCCCATTTCCGCCCATCGGCGCACGATGCGCGCGTCGCGGAAGAAACCGCTTCCCTGATCGAGCCAGACAACATCGAATTCATCGAGCTTGTGCTTTTGTATGGCGTCCAGCACACGTGGAGCGATCACCAGATCGCGAAACGTAAAAAAGCTGGACGCCAGCGGACTCGGACTTTTCCAGAAAGGAGGCCGCTCGAGAATCGGGGTATCGTCCGCGAGGGGGCCGCGTGTCGCCCGATGCAGCAGACGGCGGAGGGAAATAAGGACGCTTCCAGCCCGTGGCATCAGGGGAAGATCCAGCGCAATGTCTTCTTTGAATCCCCAAGGATTACGAAACAAGGTGAGATAACGGCACTCGTGGCCGCGGCGCCGCATTTCGCGCTGCCAGAGATCGAGCGTACCCGAAACGTGATAGGGGGCGACAATCAGCAGTTTCACGGGTGTCCTCGTTTTGATTTCAGTGGATGTCGCTGTTCAGTTCGAGCAGGCTGGTGTCGAGAGCGGGCAGCGAGACCAGGAATGCGCGAACGTCTTCAGGCCTCATCCGTCCGCGCTCTGTTCGCAGAACCTCAAGGTCAATCATTTTCCCGACGCCGAACAACGGTTGGTCAATCCGAATGTCTTCGCCTGCCGAATGAAGATCGCTTCCCTGAGTTTCGTCCGCGCGGAGCAGGTCCAATGTCGCAGGGGGGACGAGTTTGTGGGTGGTTGTCCAGAGCTCGCAGGGCACTTCAGCATGACGGGCGAGAGTGGCGAGCGCGGCCGAGCCGGATTTGTTGATGAATCGCTCCCCATCAGCGGCGTCACAACCGAGCACAAGGCGGTCCATGTGGCCTCCTGCCACCAGGTCGAGCAGGCGCGAGTCCGGCACCAGGGATGTTTTCCATCCAAGACTCTTCAGCCGGCGGGCTGTCCGCACCCCTTCTCCACCGGGGCGGGATTCGCCCGCCCACGCGTCCCCTGTAATGCCCGCGTCGGCGAGCGCGGCGAGACCCTCGAACACCGTGGAGCTGCTCGAATAAAACCCCCACCGCCCCGCTTCCTTGATCTCCGTCAGCAAATGGTGGCGAAAATCTTCGCCCGCCGCCTCAAGTTCCGCCACCCACTCCGCGGCTCGCTGCCTGAACCTTCCCGTCGATCCATCCTTTAGCGACGCGGAGAGGTCGGCGGCAAGGCGCAGCACGGGGGCCATTGCCCGTTGGCCGTGAACAAGCTCGATGAGCGCGCCAAGCAACGGTTTGGCTGGTGCGCCTCCTGCGGCTCCTTCTTCTAAAGCCCGGGCGGAGAGCAGCGCAATTGTTCCCGCGCCCTCCTCGCGATCGCTTGCGAGGGCGGAGATACGGGCACGCCAAGGCGTGGAATCGGAAACGGGCATGACAGATTTCCTTTGGCGCTCATTCAGTTGTGCGGACTGTTTCCAGGTAAGGTACGGGTTCGTGGCCGCCCGGTCCACCAGTGCTGCGAGCGCATACCTTTTCCCGTTGATCAAGTGCGTTGCGGACAGGCACGACGGCGGTCGTACCTTTCCCGCGATGGCACGAATTGAACTGTGGACAGGACTGCCCGGATCGGGACGTGAAGCCGAGGCGAGAGCACTCGTCCAGCATGCTGTGCGCGAGGGGCAGAGCGCATGGTGGATCGCCGATACACAGCGGCGGGCGGAGACTGTCGAAACGGCCCTCCTGGATGCTTTGAACGGCTCACTCGCCGATGTGGAAATAACCGTCGCCGGACGTCTCCCGTTGCACCTGCTCCAGGGGGCGGGAATTTCCATTCGTACGGTTGCCACGGAGGTGCGCGAGATCGTTCTCCGTGAACTGGTGGACGACCTGGCGGGGAGTAACGAGCTGGGCGTCAAAGGATCCGATGGCTGGGCTCGCCGCATCGCGGAGTTCTATCTGCGCCTCCAGGCCGGAGACGTTGCGCTCGAGAAAAACCTGCGTGTTCACTATCCCTGGGTGCTGCAGGTCGTAAACAGCTACAGATCCCGGTTGGCGGATTCGGGCCTGATCGATGAATCGGATCTTTCCCGGATCGCAGGGGAGCTGCTCGCCCAGGAAAGGCTTTCGATTCCTCGGCTGATTGTAGTGGATCGGCTCGGTCCCCTACTCGAGCCTACGATGGAACTCGTTCAAGCTTTCACCGTCAGTGCGGAGCGGGCCGTCGTGTTGCTCGACGGCATCGAGGGCGAGAGTCCATCGCTGTCGCTTTTGCAGCAGCAGCGAGAGCGCTGGCGATCTGTGCCAGGAATCGCAGAGCGGCGTTTTTCTGTCTCGGAGGCGCACGAACAGCTGGCGCGTGATCTCTTCGTGCGTGCCGGCACAGACGAGGACGTTCCCCTTGGCCTGAAAACGGAGGTGCGGTTTGCACACCACCCCGACAGGGCGGCGGAGGTGCGCACGGCGGCGCGCCTTTTGGCGCGGCGCGTCCACGACGACGGCGCAAAACCGGAATCGCTGGCCGTTGTCTGCACACGGCTGGAAGAGTACGAAGCCTATGTCCGCGAGCTGTTCCCACGATATGGCCTGCTGCCCGACATCCGCCTCGGACCACGTCTTGATACTAATCCTGTTGCGAAAGTGGCGCTCTCGCTGTTCGAGATTCGCGCACAGGGCCTGTCCCGGGAGCGGGCGACCGATCTGTTGTTAAGCTCCTATGTGCGTTGGGGCAAGGCGCTCGCCCGCAAGGACAATGTTCTGGCGCTCGACAGCCTGGCGCGTTCCGCGCGCATTCGGGACGGGGGCGGCTCCTTCGAGGAGGTCTGGCAGGAGCCGCTGGAAGAGGAAATCCGCCGTAGGGAAGGCATCATCCGCGAGTTGGAAGAGGAAGGAGAAGACGAGGAGGTTTCTTCTCTTTCGAGAACAAGAAGGCTTAAACGGGAGGTCCGCGAGTCACGAAATGCGTTTAAGGAACTAAAAAAGCTGGATAGGCGCATAAGCGAATTAAAAGACCCGTGCTCTGTCTCGGAAGCGCTGGAATGGCTTGACGCTATGCTTCATGAGCTAGGCGTCATCGATGCGGCAAACCGCACCGCTCATCGCGACCCACAGCTCGGGGGCGAAGATGTACGCGCGATCGGACACTTGAAATTGACCCTGCAACACGTGGCCACATCGCTCGCCTTCCACGGGCGCCAGAGTTGGCCAGTCGAGAGATTCACGGAGACGCTTCGCTTCGCGCTTCGTGCCGCCCGGCTGCGCCCCTCGAACCGTTTGCGTGGGGGAGTTCCGGTAGCGGGACCCTTGGAAATCCGCGGGCTGAAAGCCGAGGAACTCGTCTTTCTGGGGATGACGGCAGATGCCTGGCCTCGGCCTCCGGAGCTAGACCTTGCGAACCCCTTTGGCGCGAACTGGTCGCTTGTGGACCGGCTTGCGGAGAGCAGGGCATTGACCTTCGAGGCGTTGCTCGCCTCGAAAAGCGTAACATTTTCTTCCCCAACGCCGCGCAGAGGTGAGGGGCGGAACGCTCCGTCGCCGCTGCTGGCAGAGATCCGCGCAGCGGGAGTGCGGGAGCGGAACGGCGAAGAAGATGTACATGTGCTGCGCAGCGTTCTCGAAGCTTTGCCGCGAGCGGGTACGCTCTACGGACAGGGAAACGAAGTCGAAGCGACGCAACTTCTGGAGGAGGTCGGCAGAGCGAACGAGGGTGTAGACCCTGCGTCATCGAGCGTTGCAATCAAAGTTGAGCGAGCGAGGCAGGAGCCGGAGACGCTGACGAAGCACGAGGGCTTCCTCGTGGGAACGCCGATCGCGCAGCATGTATCTGATCGTGTACTCTCGCGACCGCTCTCGGCGACACGGCTTGACAGCTATGCAAAATGTCCGATGCATTTTTTCCTGGGCCATGCCCTCGAGGTGACGCCGCTGGAAGAGGTTGAGGATGACATCGATCGGCGCCAGATCGGCGGAGCCGTTCATGACATCCTTGCGCGAACCGTCGAGCAGCTCCGGGCGCGCCGCGGAGGCGACCCGGACCTGTCGGAGAACGTAGATGAGGTTGCCGAGGTGTTGCAGAACGTTGCCACAAATACTCTTGCCCGGACAGTTCTCGACAACCTTTATGGCGACGCTATCACCCACTCGCTGCTCTCGGGTCTGACCGATCCCGGCGATCCGGCAGGGCATTTGCGGGCGATGCTCGACAAGAACGTTAAGGAGCTTACGGGCGACAGCGTGCGGTTTGTGGAAGCGGCCTTTGGCCTATCGGTCGAAGCAGGGCAGACGTATTTGATGGAAAGCCCCATCTGTATAGAGAAGGGTGGAGTACAAGTATCGCTTGTCGGACGGATCGATCGCGTCGACCTTCATCCTGAGAAGGGTTGGCGGATTTTCGATTACAAGCTCTCGACCCACACCCAGCCCACGGCCCGTGTCATTAACCAGGGGCTTTCCTTCCAGCTTCCTCTGTACACATGGGCGCTGGAGGAATGGCTGTCACGCAATGCGGACACCCACGCTATTGACATCGCGCGATACTTCCAGTTGAAACCGGTGAAAGCTTCTCTCTCGACCGGATGGAAGAAGCAGGATCACGACAAAGCGTCTGAGGAGCTCAAAGACCGTGTCGTTGGCATCCAACAGGCAATCAGTGCCGGACGGTTTCATCATCCGCTGAGTCCGGACGTGCAACTCTGCAATCCAGATCTCGAGCACAATTATTGCCCCTTCAAATACATCTGTCGGCGAGATCACTCGATTTTTAGGCAGCGGCCGAAACGCCTCGAGCGCGAGTACATCGAAGGCGCTTACCGTCTCTCATTCCAGCAGTTTGTCAGCGAGGAAGGGGAGGCGGGCGATGCGTAACCTGACGAAAAGCCAGAAAGCGGCGCTGGCCGGAAAGGGAAAACTGGTGCTGGCGGGAGCCGGGTCTGGCAAAACAACGGTGTTGACCGAGAAGTACGTCGCACTCCTGGAGAACTCGGATTTCCATCCCCGCGACCTTGTGGCGATGACTTTCAGTCGAAAGGCCGCCGCGAACCTGCAGGCGAAGATCCACGCCGCGCTGCTTCAACGGCAGAGAACGGACAGCGCGAGAGAGGAACACTGGAGGGCGCAACGGGACCGGATGCCGTGGGCTCGAATCGGCACGATTCACAGCATTTGCGCCGGGATGCTGCGGGCGTTTCCGCTCGAAGCCGAGGTTGATCCGGACTTCACGATGAGTGAACGGGCGGACGACCGTGATGATGCGCTGCAGCAGCGGCTGAGACGACTCGCCTGGAAGCGTGACCCCGATTATGCCGCGATGCTCGAGCTGTTTTCCAAGCGAACTTCGGTTGCGCGTCTGGCGCGCCTCATAATGGACCGTCCCGACATCGTTGCTGCGATCCGGAACGCTGAGCGCGACCGCGAAGGTGCGGCAAGGTTTCTCGACGAGGCCTATGCTCGCGGGTACGCAGGTCTCCGGCTGGACGCGGGCACGCCGTCGTCCGAGGCACACGCGCGTTTCATCGATTCTGTTGTCCGGTTGCTGCACGTGGTTGATCCACTGCTTCGCGCGGAAGGGCAAGCGGCGAAACAACTGACGTTCGACGACATCGAGTTCCACGCACTGCGCTTGTTGGAGAAGGGCAGCGCCGCGGCGAAACGGATTCGTGATTCGATCCGCTTCCTGCTGGTCGACGAGTTCCAGGACACCTCGACGCGCCAGTGGCGACTGATCCGTTCACTCGTCAGGAACGAAGACGGCGATCTTGACCTGGACCGCCTGTTCGTTGTCGGCGACGACAAGCAGTCGATCTACGGATTTCGTTCGGCGGACGTAACCGTTGTTGAGTCAGCGCGCCGCGTCTTTGAACGATCCGGGCGGCCGGAAGAAGAGTGGTTCGTTCGCCTTAACGACAACTTTCGCACCGTGCCGGAGGTGCTGCGCCCGTTGAACGAAATCTTTGACCGCCTGCTGCCGAAGAACCGGGCGGACGCACTCCCCTTTGAGGCGCTGTCGGGAGCGTTGGAATCCAAACGGCGAACGCCGGACGGAGTTTCGCCCACCATCGAGTTGAAGCTTGGGATTGGACGAGAACCGGAGGAAGTCTTCGCATGGCTCGCAAAGCGGTTGCGGAGCGAGCTCGGGACGCTGATGATCGCCGACCCGGAGGACGAGGAGGGAGAGCGAATCCGTGCGCTGCGCCCGGAAGACGTGGGTATCCTGCTGCGCACGAGGACCCGCCAACCGTTACTGGAAAAGGCTCTCCGCGATGCCGGAATTCCGTTCCGTGTTTCCGGCGGACGCGGCTTTATGCAGCAGCAGGAGGTGTTGGACCTTGTTCATCTGCTGACGGCACTGTCCGATCCGCGCGACCAGCTCGCCCTCGTCGGAATGCTTCGCAGCCCCATTTTCAACCTTTCCGATGCGGCAGTCGCCGCGATCATGCTCACAGACAACGATCCCTATCGCGGTTGGCGTTCGCTGGCTCGCGAAGGCGAACCGTCCGCGGAATTACGAAGCGCCTTGGACGAGGATGACCGTGCGGCGATCGGCAGGAGCTGGGATCTGTGGATGCAGTGGCGCGCCCTCGTTGAACACCGCGGACCCACGGAAACGCTGCTGGAGGCGCTTGAGGCGGGAGGTGCCTGGGCGGCGTACGCGGAGGGCGGCCGCGGCGAGCAGCGGATCGCAAACATCTATCGCTTCCTTGATTTCGTGCGAGTGTTCGCGGAAGAAGGCAATTTCACTCTGCGGCGGCTTGTCGAACGGATCCAGCGGGAGATGGAGTCGCCGGGCGAGGAGAGCGAGAAGGAGGCGGAGCTGATCGCCGAGGGCGGGGTCGCTGTGATGACAATCCACGCCGCCAAGGGGCTCGAGTTTCCGTACGTGATTCTGCCGGACCTCGCGACCGCGTCCCGCAGTCAGGGCGTTGCAGAGTTGAACCGAGGGCATCTTCTGCTAGGCGAGGGAAGTTACTCGCCCTTGGCGGACCCGGGACTTGCGGAACTTGGTGTACAGGTCGCCGGCGAGGGCGTAGAAACGCTGCATGCTGCGATGAAGCGTGATTTTGCGCCGGCGGAGGAGGCGGCGGAACGGCTGCGTTTGATGTATGTCGCCGCGACGAGAGCTCGCGATCATCTGCTGATGATCAGCCACGTTAAGAGAGGGCGCAATAAAACACGGGGAGAGTTCTTTGATGTCTCCCCGGACTCACACCTCGGCGAGTGGATGAGCGCACTAGGGCTCGCGATCTCCCCGGAGGGCGCGATCGAGGGAACACGCGAGCGGTTGCTGTTTGAGGTCTCCTCGCTTGACGCCGAAGCGGCAGCGGAGATGGAATCGGCGAAAGCGGCTCCGGAAAAAACACCGCCGCCGCAGGTGAGTCTTCTGGCGCTTCCGGAGCCGGATCGATGGAGGCTGCCGTTCACCGCGTTTACGTCGTGGCTCGCGAAGCCTACGGACGAGGAAACCCTGCGCCTGATCTGGTACACGGGAGACGCACGCGAACTGGAGGCGATCGGCGAGGAGGAAGCCGCCGCTGTCGGCAGGGACGAAGCGCTGCTGATCGGTGATCTCGTGCACAGGCTCTACCAACTTCACGGACCCGGCTGCTCGTGGACAGAAGTGCGCGAAGAAGTGGACAGTGAGCTCGAAACCTGGTCGCTTCCTCGGGATGCGGAAACTGTTGTGCGCGAACGGCTGCGGAAATTGATCGAGGGCGGCGAAAAGTTGCGGCGAATTGGTGGAGAGAACGTTCGCCGTGAGCTCCCGATCGCTCTCCGGGTGGGACCGGTGGTGCTGCGGGGGAAAGCCGACCTGGCGTGGCGGGAGGGCAAGGTCGCGCACGTGCTCGATTACAAAACGAACAGGTTGGACGGAAAGGCTCGCGCCACAACTGTTGCGGAAGAGCATGGCTATGACCACCAGGTTCGGCTGTACGGGCTGGCGCTGCTGAAGGCGTGGGGTGTTCGCGAGGCGGTGTGCGAAGTGGCGTTTCTCGATTCCGGCGAAACGGCGGAGTACCACGTGACGCTTGAGGACGAGCGAGGTTACCGCGAACGGGCGGACGCGTTGGTGGCTCGCTGGCGTGAGGTGTCGCGCAAAGGAAGGAGACGACTCGAGGAGGCTGAGGGATGATCGGCGTACTCGCAGGAACGTCATTTCTTGAGGCGAACGTCATGGGCGGCGGGGCCGTCGAACGTGTGGTGACTCCCTGGGGAAGCTGCGAGGTCACCCTTGCCGGATCTCTCGCCTTGATCGTCCGGCACGGCAGCAAAGGCCACCTCCCGCCTCACAGGATCAATCACCACGCTCACCTCGCTGCCCTGAAGCAGCTCGGCGTTCGCGGCGTGGTCAGCGTCGGTTCTGTCGGCAGTCTGCGCCCCGAGCTCGTTCCGGGATCGCTGGTGGTCATCAGCGATTACTATATGCCCGGAAAGGTGATCACCTACCGGAACGACCGAATTCACTACACCGTTCCGGGATTCGATCCAGGTTGGCGCATGGCGCTGCTGAGTGGTCTGCGCAAGGCCGGGCTGGAACCGGTGGATGGAGGGGTATACGCTGAAACCGCCGGACCGAGATTCGAGACCGTTTCCGAGGTGAAAGCGCTGGCTCAGATCGCGGATGTAGTCGGGATGACCTGCGCGAGCGAGGCGATTCTGGCGCAGGAGCTTGAGCTTCCCCACACGGTTGTCGCGATCGTCGACAACGTCGCTCACGGGCTGGGAGCGGAGCCGCTCTCCGGCGAAGGCTTCCGAGCGCAGGTGCGGGCGAACCGAGACCTGGTCTTGAAACTGTTGGACGCGGTTCGCGAGATGTAGAGAGGGGAGACGGCTCGTCTGGGAAAGAATCAGTCTGCTCCCGCAGCCGTATCCACCCCGCCCGAGAGCACGACCAGCGGCCAAGGGGATTTTGACACGCGGGCTCTTTCGGCCTCGGAACGGATGATGATCCTCACATCTTCAGGATTCAGCGCCGAAAGGTCCAAATTCCCTTCCAACCGAATTTCCCGCTCCGCGCGCCAGTCGGCCTTCTTCGAAGAAACCGTCTGGAAAAAAGGGCGCTCGGAGACAGGCAGCGCCTTCCTTTCTTCGGGCGTTCCGTACCGCACAATTCTTGCTCCCCGTTGAAGCAGTGCCGCCGTGCGCACCGCGACGCCGTAGGGCTCATAGGAAAACTCGACATACCGCCTGCGCCACCTCATCAGTTCGAGCGCATCCGCCGGGTGCAACTCCGTAAAACCAATCATTGCCTTCTGCAGCGGCATGTGCCTACGCGACCCGCGGACTATTTGTTCCTCGAGGATTCGGTTCAGCGTCGCAAGGGCGTCGCGCGGGTAGCTGTTTCCGCTTGCCGCAAGATCGCGGTAAAAGGAGCGGGCGCGTTCGCCCGGCCAGGGTCCGTGCTGCGTTCTTGTCCAGTGGATAGCCCACCCCAGCCAGTCGTCTGGACGTAGGCGAGCGCGGACGATGTCGACATGCGGGCGGCGGGGGAAAACGTTACGCCGCGGTGCATAGTCTGTCAGGAACCTGGCGTCAACCTTTTGGGCGAGATCATTCCGTCGAAGCGTGGATTCGAA
Organism: uncultured bacterium; assembly: GCA_964538455.1. GTDB lineage: Bacteria > Electryoneota > Electryoneia > Electryoneales > Electryoneaceae > JAZDLX01. The sequence goes on along the minus strand of CAZIDZ010000001.1, from coordinate 94,379 downwards.
GAATCCGCCAGGGCGGATGGAAACCGGCAGCAGAAGCTTGGCGTGCTCCATGATCCAACGGTCGCGGACCTGCCAGAGACCCTTCGGCGATCGGGCGGACTCCCGATAGGGAAGGACGAGCACTGACTGATGCGACAGGGTGAAATCCCGCAGAAGCTCCTGGAGCTGTTTTTCGACGGCGGAGGAGGGAGCGTTTCCGGGCACTCCGGCGAGCACAATGACTCCACCCAGCGCCTCGCCCGCGGCCCAAAGCCCCATCTCCCAGGTCGCCAGGCCGGCACCGGAAATCAACGCTGTTCCTTCACGCGCCACCCAGGTCGCCGCTTCGATCGTTGAACGCACCCAGGGGTCTGCACCGACGGGATACCGGCTCTGACGGGAGTTGAGCACGGCGGCGGTGGGCCAGGTGAGCAGCGTCCGGTCACCCTCCCACATCTCGTCAGGGAGCAGCGGCAATTCGTGTGAGGATAGAGGCATGGGGTGAAGATCGCACCGGAGACCGGGCCAAGGCTACCCTTTGACTACGGCGAGAGGACGCAGTCGCGCGACCCGTCGGGCGATACCCGCCCCCTCCGCCGCGGCCACAACGGCGTCCACATCCTTGTACGCCTCGGGAATCTCTTCGCCGAGCGTGCGTTTGCTGCGAGAGCGGACAGCGACCCCTCGCGCACGCATTTCACGCAACAGGTCGCGCCCCCGCGTCGAACGCAAGGCGGCGGATCGTGAAAGAAGGCGTCCCGCGCCGTGACATGCCGAGCCGAAAGTTTCCTCCATTGCTTTTTCCGTTCCGACGAGGACGTAGCTGCCTGTGCCCATGTCTCCCGGGATCAACACCGGTTGGCCGATCGCGCGGTAGGCTTCGGGGATCCGGAGGTCACCGGGGCCGAACGCCCGTGTCGCGCCTTTGCGGTGGACGACCAGCCTTCGCTCCCGTCCTGCCACCGTGTGGGTTTCGAATTTGGCGATGTTGTGGGAGACGTCGAAAACGAGGTTCATTCCCAGCGATTGCCACGGCTGCCCGAACATGGCTTCGAAGACGCGCCTCACACGCCCGACAAGGGTGATTCGGTTGGCCCAGGCCATGTTCGCCGCCGTCGCCATCGCCCCGGCGTATGCGCGCCCCTCCGGACTGGCGACCGGTGCACAGGCGAGCTGACGGTCGCTGAGGGAGATGCCGTACCTGCTTGAGGTGCGCCCCATTCCCTTCAACTGCTCCTGGCAGACCTGATACCCGAATCCCCGGCTGCCGGAATGCACCATGACCGCGATTCTTCCCGGTTCCAACCCGAGCACCCGGCCGGCGTCGGGATCGAACAGCTCCTCGACAACCTGTACCTCGAGGAAGTGGTTGCCGCTGCCCAGGGTGCCCACCTGGTCCGTGCCCCGCTCGTACGCCTGCTCCGAGACGGCGTCGGGATTCGCGGAGGCGAGACACCCACCCTCCTCCATGCTCTCGAGGTCCGATGGATCGGCGTAGCCCTGTTTCACCGGCCACCGGGCGCCCATCGCCGCTACATCTCGCAACTTGTTGGTAGTGAGACGGATGTCGCCGCCAACGCCCACACCGCAGGGAATCCCCTCAAAGAGCATGTTCGCGAGCATGTCGATCCGCGGCTGAACGTCGGCGAGCGTGAGGTTAGTGCGTGTAAGGTTGATCCCGCAGTTGATGTCGTAGCCGACGCCGCCGGGGCTGATGATTCCCTGCTCCTCGTCGAAGGCCGCAACTCCTCCGATCGGGAAACCGTACCCCCAGTGGATGTCGGGCATGGCGAGGGAGGCGCCGACAATGCCCGGGAGTGTGGCGACATTTGCCACCTGCTGAAGGCTCGCGTCGTTGCGGACGGATTCGATCAGGTCGTCGGAGCTGTAGATCCGGCCCTCGACGAGCATCCCGGAGCCCTCGCGGCGTGGAATGCTCCAACGCCACTCGTCCAGTCTCTTCAGGCGTGGCAGCTCGGCCATAGGCAAACCCGAATCTGTTTACAGATCCACGATCCAGCGGGCGGTCCACGGTCCGCCCGCCCGTCCGGGCGGGGTGACGGCGGCGGTGTGATAGGTGACGGCTTTGACTTCCGCAACCGGAGTCCGGGTGCCGTCCGGTTCATGAATCGTAACAGCCGCCTCGATCCCGGTCGAATCCCAGCTGACACCGTGGACCACGGGCCACACGCCGCGTTTCAGCGTGAGTGACAGCCATTCGTTGAGCAGATCCACAAGTTGCTCCGGCTCGCCGTCGCCACGGCCGCGAAGCAGCAAAGCGCCGGTCTCGGTTTTGTCCTCGCTTGATGCGCCCAACCCGAGGATGTCCGCGAGGGCAAGGACGCTGGCACGCACGAGCCCCTCTCGAGTGGGCGAGGAGATGTCCGCGCCAGCGTCCGCCGTGTGGTCCAGCAGACGATAAGTCTCGCGCATGAAGGCCCCCGCACGATGTACGTTTATAGTGTAGCAGGTTTATGGGGACGCGTCCAGATGGTGAGTGCGGCCAGTCACAGAGACCGTGCGCAGCGGAGGTCTGCCAAAGAGGCCGCGGGGACCTGCCAAAACGGCGCAACTTTGGCCCATACCGCGAGCGCTTCTGCATAAGATATTGTTATTGCGTGCAATTTATTGTGCAAAGGCTGGCACGCACCTTGTATAGTAGAGCTTAGAGCAGAGGATCGACCCCGGTTGGCCGGGAGGAGATAGAGCATGGATTTGAACCAGTTCACGAAGAAATCGCAGTCAGCGATCTACGCGGCGCAGAAAGACGCGATCGAGCGCGGCCATGTGCAGGTGGATGTCGAGCACCTGTTTGCCGCGCTTTTGCAACAGGAGGACGGCCTCATCCCACGTCTCTTCGAGCGGATGGGGGTGGATGTTCCCGCATTCACACGCGCGTTGCAGGAGGAGTTGTTCCGGCGGCCGAGCCAGAGCGGTCCCGGCGTGGACCCCTCGCTGGTCGCGGTCACGCAGCGTTTGAACCAGGTGCTTGTCGCGGCGCTAGATGAAGCGAAACAGCTTCACGACGAGTACGTCAGCGTCGAACACATCGTGCTCGCGATCCTCGACAAGGCTTCAGGCGTCGAGCTGAAAGCGATTCTGAAAAAATTCAAGGTCGACCGTGACCGCTTCCTGCAGGCGATGACGCAGGTTCGTGGCCATCAGCGCGTTGCGAGCGCAAATCCCGAAGAAACCTATGAAGCGCTCACACGGTATGGGCGTGATCTCGTGGACGAGGCGCGCAGCGGAAAACTGGATCCGGTGATCGGCCGGGACGGCGAGATCCGCCGCGTAATCCGCATCCTCTCGCGGAAGACGAAAAACAACCCGGTGTTGATCGGAGAGCCCGGCGTCGGGAAGACGGCCATCGTTGAAGGGTTGGCGCACCGCATCGTTCGCGGCGACGTTCCCGAGAGTCTCAAGAACAAGAGCATCTTCAGCCTAGACCTGGGGGCGCTGCTGGCGGGTGCGAAATTCCGTGGCGAATTCGAGGAGCGGTTGAAGGCGGTGCTGCAGGAGATCAAGCAGTCCGAGGGGCGCATCCTGCTCTTCATCGACGAGCTGCACACGATCGTGGGCGCGGGCAAGGCGGAGGGAGCGCTCGACGCAGGCAACATGCTGAAGCCGATGCTCGCCCGCGGCGAACTGCATTGTGTCGGAGCGACGACGCTCGACGAGTATCGTAAACACATCGAGCCGGACGCTGCGCTTGAGCGCAGGTTCCAGCCGGTGATCGTGGACCCGCCGACGGTCGAGGACACGGTTAGCATCCTGCGCGGTTTGCGTGAGCGGTTCGAGGTGCATCACGGCGTGCGCATCCAGGACAATGCACTCGTTGCCGCGGCCACGCTTTCGCACCGCTACATCAGCGACCGTTTTCTCCCAGACAAGGCGATCGACCTGGTGGACGAGGCGTGCGCGATGATCCGCACGGAGATCGACAGCATGCCCGCGGAGCTCGATGAGGTGACCCGCCGGGTGATGCAGCTCGAGATCGAGGAGCGAGCGCTCGCCAAGGAGAAGGACAAGGCGAGCGCGGAGCGGTTGAAGGCGCTTCGCAAAGAGCTCGCGGAGGTGCGAGACAGAATGAAGACGATGCGCGCGCAATGGGAGAAAGAGAAAGACGAGATTCAGCAGGTGGTGAGACTTCGCGAAGAGATCGACGTCGTCAAATTGCAGATCGACAAGGCGCAGCGGGACTACGACCTGAACCGTGCGGCGGAGCTGCAGCACGGCACGCTTCCGAACCTGCAGAAGAAACTAGGCGAGGCGGAGGTGTCGCTGCGTTCGCGCGACCACCAACTGCTCCGCGAAGAGGTGACCGAAGAGGAGATCGCGGACATCGTCAGCCGCTGGACCGGGATCCCGGTAATGCGCTTGGTCGAGGGAGAGCGGGAGAAACTGCTGCGGCTCGACGAGGTACTGCACAGGAGGGTGATCGGGCAGGATGAAGCGGTGACGCTTGTCAGCGATGCGGTGATCCGTGCCCGGGCCGGGATCAAGGATCCGCGCCGTCCGATCGGCAGCTTCATATTTCTCGGCCCGACGGGAGTCGGCAAAACGGAGCTCGCGAAAACGCTCGCCGAAGCTCTCTTTGACAGCGAAGACAACATGGTCCGCATCGACATGTCGGAGTACATGGAAAAGCATGCTGTGTCGCGCCTGATCGGCGCGCCGCCGGGATACATCGGCTATGATGAGGGCGGGCAGCTCACCGAGGCGGTGCGACGCAAGCCCTATTCGGTAGTTCTCTTTGACGAGATCGAGAAGGCACACCCGGACGTGTTCAACGTGCTGCTGCAGATTCTAGACGACGGCCGCATCACGGACAGCCATGGGCGAACGGTGAACTTCAAGAACACTGTGCTGATCATGACGAGCAACATTGGCAGCGTTCATCTGCTCGAAGGATTCGACGCGAAGGGAGAGATTAAAGAGGAGGCGCGCAATGCCGTGATGGGCGAACTGCGTTCGTCCTTCCGCCCCGAGTTCCTCAACCGTGTCGACGACGTCGTTCTCTTCAAGGCGCTTACGCTGGAGGAGATCAAGAAGATTGTCGACCTGCAGACGGACGATTTGCGCCGGCGGCTCGCGGACCGCAGAATGACGTTGACGTTGAGCGATGCGGCGCGCGAGCTGGTGGCGCGCCAGGGATTCGATCCGGTGTACGGTGCGCGTCCTCTGAAACGCTATCTCCAGCACGAGCTCGAAACCCGCATTGGACGTGCGTTGATCGCGGGGGAGGTGTACGACGGCGCAGCGTTGACAGTGGATGTCTTGAAGGGCGAAGTCCAGGTTACGTGGAGCAATCCCGAGGCACCGCCATCTACCAGTCGAGAGAAAGACAGCGATGTGCTGCCTGTTGACGCCGAGGTGGCTGACGAGGACTGAAAGCAGCTCCAACAAGCGAGTGAAATTTCTCATGCCCGAAATTTTCGGGCATTTTTTCTCTCAGGAGAGAAAGAGAGCTCGCAGGGACGAGATCGAAAAAAAAATGATGAATAACACCTCCGCGGTCTTGACATGGACCTGATATGTGTACATTTCCGCATCGGAGTGAAGAGACAAGGGAAAGATTCTTCGCCGAGGGAGGTGGTTCGATGGCACGTAAAACATATCGGGTGATGCCACACTCGGACGGTGGCTGGCAGGTGAAAATCAGTCAAGGGGGGCGTGCAATAAAAATTCATCGCAGGAAGTTTGATGCGATGGACCAGGCGCGAGATCTGGCGAAGGTCAGTGAGCCCAGCCAGGTGTTTGTTCATCGGGCGGACGGAACGATCGAAACGCATTTCAAATACGGGGACGATTCCGTGGCGGCGCCTGTGCCCGCCAGGGCGAAACCCAAGGCATCAACAAAAAAGAAGTCCGGCGCAAAACGCAAGCGTGCCGGAAAGGAGGGCGCGGTGAGCACATCCGCTGCGGCGAAGAAACCCGCCGCGAAGAAAACAGCAGCGAGGAAAACAACCGCCAAGAAGAAGACGGCGGCGAGAAAGCCGGCTGCAAAGAAGGCAGCGGCCAAGAAACCAGCGGCGAAGAAAGCCGTGAAGAAAACAACCGCGAGGAAGAAGCCGGCCGCGCGGAAAGCCACGGCGAAGAAGGCCACGGCAAAACGGGCTCCGGCGAAGCGGTCGGCGGCGAAGAAGCCGGCGGCCAAGAAGAGTGCGGCGAAGAAGCCTGCCGCAAAGAAGACAGCCGCCAAGAAGAAACCGGCGGCGAAGAAAACGGCTGCCAAGAAGCCCGCGGCCAAGAAAACCGCCGCGAAAAAACCTGCCGCAAAGAAAACTGCGGCGAAAAGGAAAACTCCGGCGAGGAGGAAAGCTCGCAAGTAAGGAGAAAAGCGCAGCGCTTGAGTAAAGCTTTGCTTTGAGTTGACGCCCGCTCCGGATTTCCGGGACGGGCTTTTCTTTCTCCACCGCGTCGCCCGGAACCATCAGCGGCGAGAATCGTACAAAGAACAGGCAACGGAAGCAGGCACGGGAGCCGGCACTCTTTCTTGCTCCCGGGGCATGAAGGACGTGATATTAAGCCTTCTACAGCCAGCTACCGAGAGGAAAAATCGTGAGTGGACAATTCAACCTGAATCCGTTGCCGCCAGCGGTCGCCCCACGGCTGCACCGCTATGTCGCGACGGCGGTGCTGCTGATCAGTCTGGGGATGTATTTCAGCACTATCGCACCGACAACCTCATTCTGGGATTGCGGGGAATTCATCGCCTGCTCGTACACCCTCTCGGTACCGCACCCCCCCGGCGCACCCTTCTTTCTGCTCCTCGGACGGCTGTTCACGATGATTGTTCCGCTCCCGGACATCGGCCTGCGCGTCAACACCCTCTCTGCGCTGCTCTCGGGCTTCACCGTTCTGCTCACCTACTTGACGATCGTTCGTTTGACGCGCCGCTGGATCGGAAGAGAACAGACGGTCCGGGACCAGATTGTGCTGTACGGCTCCGGGGCGATCGGAGCGATCGCGTTTGCAGCCTCCCACAGCTTCTGGTTCAACGCGGTGGAAGCGGAGGTGTACGCGATCAGCATGTTCTTCACCGCGCTTGTGGTCTGGCTCGCGGTCCGCTGGATGGACGAGAGCGATCGACCCGGCGCCACACGCTACTTGTTGTTGATCGCCTACTTTGTCGGTCTCGCGACGGGCGTCCACCTGTTGAACGTTCTCGCCCTGTCGCCGATCGTGATGCTGATCTATTTTCAGAAATACCGTTTCAATTGGAAAAGCGGGATCGCCGCGCTCGGTATTTCCTTCCTTGCGATTCTGATTGTCTATCCCGGCCTGATCAGCGGCATCCCTAAGCTGCTTCGCGGCGGCATCCATGACCTTGTGTTTCTGCTGGTCGCGGCGGTCGTGGCGTTTGCCCTCGCCGTGCGCTATCGCCGCTCGGTGATCGCGGTTGTGCTCGCGAGTGTACTGCTGGTCGTCATCGGCTACTCCACCTATCTCGTCATCTACATCCGCTCGAACCAGAATCCGATCATCAACGAAAACCAGCCCGACACCGTCGAGCGCCTGATCAGCTACCTGAACCGTGAGCAGTACGGCGCGGTCGGTCCGATCGCGGTGCAGACTGTCGCCCCGTCGATGCGCGCGAGGATGCGAAACAGCGGCGCGATCATGATGTCGCTCGGCGGCAATAAAGTCCTCCGCTTCCACATTCTCGAGCGCAAGGCTCCTCTCTGGAAGTATCAGATCAACCGGATGTACATCCGCTACCTCGCCTGGCAGTATTTCATCGGAGAGCACGGGGAGGTGCTGATCTTCCCCTTCATCCTCGGCCTCATGGGCATGCTCTGGCATTTCTGGCGAGACTGGAAACGGGCGAGTGTGGTCGGGCTGCTTTTCCTGCTGACGGGCCTGGCGGTTATCATTTATCTCAACCAGGAGGATCCGCAGCCGCGCGAGCGGGACTACGCCTACGTCGGGTCGTTCTTTGCCTTTGCGATCTGGATCGGCATGGGAGTCGCAGCGCTCGTAGAGTTTGTCGGCGACTTTTTCCGAAAGCGCTCTATGGCCACGCGTGGGGCGATCTCGATCGCGGTTGTTGCGTTGCTGGTGCTTCTGGTGCCTGTCAACATGCTTGCGGCCAACTACCACACCCACAACCGCTCGGGCAATTATGTCGCCTGGGATTACAGCCGCAACATGCTGGAGTCCTGCGATCCCAACGCGATCATCTTCACGAACGGCGACAACGACACGTTCCCGGTCTGGTACCTGCAGGTAGTGGAAAAAGTTCGTCCGGATGTTCGCGTGGTCAACCTTTCACTGCTGAACACCGACTGGTACATCAAGCAGCTTCGTGACGACAAGCCGCGCGTTCCCGTGGCGTTCTCGGACCGTGACATCGACTTGCGGTTGACGGGGAGGAGCGACCAGGCGCTACTGCTCCGCTACTGGCCGAAGGGGCGGCGGCAGTGGAAGATCGCCACGCCCGATGGCGAGATGCAGTGGGAAGTTCCTGCGACGATGTACATCCCGACGGGGCTGCCCAACGAAACCGCAGGGGAGCCCAACTTCCTCCGCGTGCAGGACATCATGATCCTGCATATCATCGAGCAGAACAAATGGAAGCGGCCGATCTATTTTGCCGTCACCGTTTCGCAGCAGAACATGCTCGGGTTGAGTCCGTGGCTCTCGATGGAAGGGCTCGTTTTCCGTCTTCATCCGGACAAGGTGGCGCCAGTTGACGCGGAAAAAATGAGACAGAATTTGTTCGTCACCTACGCCGGCCATTACCGCAATCTGGACAACCCGAAGATCTTCCTCTTCGACAACATCATCACGCTGCTGCAAAATTATCGGAGTGCCTTCCTGCAGCTCGCCTTCACCTATTACCGCGAGGCGAGCCGGGCTCCCGGAAAGGTCGAGACGCCGAGCGGTATTCCGCGCGAGCAATGGGAGGACAGGTTCGACGAACTTTCGCCCAAGGAAAAGGCGCTGCTCTGCCTTCAGAAGATGAACACGATCATGCCGCCGGATGCGATCGAAACATCCAACCTTGCGGTGGCGGGACAGATCGGGCGGCTCTTCGCAGAGCTGGGAGACGAAGCGGACGCGATGAATTATTTCAATCACGGCTACCGCCTCGGCCTCTCCCAGAATGATCCTGAAGGTCAGATCCAGATGGCGTATTTCATTTACGAATTCGGAAAAGACAGCGCGCGGGCCCGCGACATGATCCGCCAGACACTGCAAAACCGGCCAACGGTGCGATCGATGTTCTCCGCTGCAGCCGTCTATGATCGGATGAACGATCAGGACGCCGTCAACGGTATTCTCAACAATCTCCGTTCTCAGGGCGGCTTGACCCTTCGCGATCAACTTGAGCTTGCGAATTTCTACTACACGTCGCGGCGTTATAACGAGTCGGAGGCGCTCTACAGAACCCTGCTGGCTACCCAGCCGCGCAACCCGGAGGTGTACGGGGGCTTGGTAAACGTATACCAGGCGACGAACGATACGGCAGGTTTGATCGACGTGCTTCGCTCGTGGTTGCAGATCAATCCACGGGATGATGACGCGAAGAAATTGCTCGAACGTTATGGTGGCAAAGCGCCGGGAACGCCATGAGTGTATCGGTCGTCATTCCTCATCTCCGCGGACGTGAAACTCTGCTCTCGGTGCTCGCGGATCTCGACAGAGAGCGCGGCCGGACGAAAGGAGTTGAGGTTCTCGTCGTCGACAATGCCTCGAGCGACAGTTCCGTGGAGGCGGCGCAGAAGGCATACCCCTGGGTTCGCGTCCTGCGCCTCAGCGAGAACCTGGGGTACGCTGGCGGCTGCAACGCGGGCATTCGTGCGACCCACCAGGAATGGGTCTGGCTGCTGAACGATGACGTACGCATCCAGGAAGGGACGCTGCAGGAGTTGCTCGCCGTTGCGCAAACCGCTCCCGATATCGCGGCGGTCCAACCGAAGATTCACTCGCAACAGGATCAAGGCAAGTTTGACTACGCTGGAGGGGCCGGCGGGTTGATCGACCGCTACGGCTACCCGTTCGCGCTCGGACGCATCGGTGGCTACCTCGAAGAGGATAAAGGCCAGTACGACACCAGCCGCGAAATCTTTTGGGCTTCCGGAACCGCCTGCCTCTGGCGGCGCACTGCACTCGACGAGATCGGGCTTCTGGACGAAGGCTTCTTCGCGCATATGGAAGAGATCGATCTCGCGTGGCGCGCGTGGAATGCGGGGTGGCGCTCGATGTCCGCACCACAGGGCGTGGTTGAACACCTCGGCGGCGGGACCCTTGCCTACCAGGCGTGGCGGAAGATGTTTCTCAATCACCGCAACAACCTGATCACGATTGCGAAGAACGTGGAGGCACGACGGCTGCTCTGGCTGCTGGTGCTTCGCGTCTTCCTCGACAACGGCATTGGTGTGGCGGAGACACTGCTGGGACGGCCGAAACGCCTCGTCGCAGTGTGGCTTGGCTGGCTTGCATTTCTCGTCCGCATGCCGGACTGGCTGATCGCGCGGCGCCAGGCTCAGTCGATTCGCCACAAACGCGACGCCGAAATCGCACGGGTAGTCTACCCTGGTTCAATTCTGGTCGCCTACCTGCGTGGAACCCGGAGCGCCTCGAAGTTGCCCAAGGCGTGATAAGCGGGAACGGAGCATATGGCTGTTGTGTTACATTACAGGCCCCCGTTAGGGGGCCTTTCGTCGATGAGGGGGAAAGCATGATGCGCACGCCCTGGACAGTGTTGGCTGTGTCTCTGATGCTTCTGGCGAGCGGTTGCGGCCTGATCAAACCCACCGCCGGTGAAGGCGACACGCTGGTCGGTTTGATTGTGGATGGCGATGCACGAGCGGTGTCGGCCGAACTGCTCGTTCCCGCTCTTGAGGTGACTGTCGAGACGCCGCAGCCCGAGAGTCGCTTCTACGTGAAGCTCGGAAAGATCGATTCGCTGAAGACTGTCCGCCGCTGGCAGAACATCGTCGTTGTCGGTACACTCGCGGGCAAGGACCCGGTAAGCACGTACCTGCAGGGTAGCCTCTCACCCGAGGCGCTCGAGAACGTGCGATCGGGAAGAGACAAGGTTTTCCGCCGCAGGAACCTCTGGGCGGAGGGACAGACCGCGGTGTTCCTCGTGACTCCCGATGTCGAATCCCTGCGCAGCTATCTGGAAGAGGACGCGGATGTCATCTACACGCTCCTGGCAAAGGACCGCGACGAGCGTATGAAAAAGCAGCTCTATTCCCAGTTGGAACAGAAAGCTCTCGCGGACAGTCTCCGGGAAGCGCACGGGTGGTCGCTTCGCATTCCCAACGACTTCCATCTCGTCGACTCGCACCAGGACCCGGATTATATTCTTCTGCGCCGCTGGCTGCCGGACCGCTTCCTGCTCGTCGCCTGGACCCTCGGATCGGCCGAGGATGTGACCGTTGACACCCTGATTGCGTTGCGCGACCGCATCGGAAAAACCTATGCGGATCCGGTACGAGTCAACCCCGTGATCCTGCATTCGAAAACGGTGAGTCTGAATGGGCTGGAGGCGCTTCGCGTTGAGGGAATCTGGGAAACTTACGGCCCTATCGGCGGAGGACCTTTTGAAGCGTACTTGCTGTACAACAACGGCTCCCTGTACCTTATCGACGGTTCGGTATTCGCCCCGGACAGACGCAAGGAGCCCTACCTGCGCCAATTGGATATTGTCCTGAACACGTTCTCCCCTTGAGCCGGCTCTGGTCAATCAGATCATGGATGGAGAGGAAGAGATGGCAAAAGTTGCAATCCTGATGGGGAGTGCGAGCGACAGGGAAACCGTTGAGCGAGTTCACCCGGTCCTCGACTGGTTTGGCATTGAGTACGAAACGAAGGTACTCAGCGCTCACCGCAACGCCGAGGAGCTGGCCCGGTATGCGGGCGAGCTCGGCGTGCGCGGTTTTTCTGTCGTTATCGCCGCGGCGGGCATGGCCAACCATCTCGCGGGGTCCGTTGCCGCCCGCACTTCGCTGCCGGTAATTGGAATTCCACTTCAAGGCGGGCTGATGGACGGTCTCGACAGCTTGCTCTCCACCGTCCAGATGCCGGGCGGCGTTCCGGTGGCGACCGTCGCCGTCGGCAAGGCAGGGGCGACGAACGCCGGGGTGCTCGCGGCGCGCATCATTGCGCTGGCCGATCCGAAGGTGGCGAAGAAACTCGACGAGTTCGCCGCAAATGGCTTCAAGGTGCCCTCCACAGGATGATCCGCGTTCTTGTCACAGGTTGCCACGGTCTGCTCGGCCAGGCGCTGGTGGAGGGGCTCGGCGCGGACGTGGAACGGTTGGATGGGATTGACCTTCACGAAGACAGTTTCTTTCCGGGACTGCGTGGATACAGCTACCATCGCCAGGATCTGTCTGAGCGCGATGAAACGGTTGAGTTGATCGGGCGGATCAAGCCGGGCGTGATTGTTCACTCGGCTGCGATGACGTCGTTGAACACGTGCGAGGTGGCGCGGGAGCGTTGTTGGCAGGTGAACGTGCGGGCGGTCGAGAATGTGATTGAAGCGGCACGGCGCTCGGGAGCACACCTGGTACTGCTTTCAACTGACCACGTTTTCAACGGGGAGGCCGGCCCCTATTCCGAGCTGGATCGCCCCGACCCGATTTCCTATTATGGCAAAAGCAAACTGGCGGCAGAGAACACGGTGCTTGGGGGAGGCGTCGGTTCCGCCGTCGTTCGCACCGTGTCCGTATTCGGCCGTGGACGCCACCTGAAACCAAATTTCGTCTCCTGGCTGGTGGGAAAACTGCGCGAAGGGAAAGAGGTCAAGGTCGTCAGCGACCAGATGTCTAACGTCACCTTCGTCGGAGACGTGGTGCGGGCGATCCGCAGGGTGGTCACGTTGAAAAGATCTGGGCTCTACCACGTTGCGGGACGTCAGATCATCAACCGTTTCGAATTTGCGCGCCTCGTTGCGGAGGCCTATGGCTTGGATCCGGAGCCGATCCAGCCGACGCTGACGAGGCTCCTCGATCAACCGGCTCCCCGCCCTCTACAGGGGGGGCTGGTGGTGGATAAAGCGGAAAAGGAGCTTAAACTTCAATTTCTTGATGTCGAGGGTTCGCTGCGGCAGTACCGGGAACAGGAAGCGACGTTTAACTGACGGGGAAGCATGAAATCGATCAAGAACCTGCTGGCGATCATTCCCACGTATGATGAAAAGGACAATATCGCTGCCGTCACTGAGCGCGTGCTTGCTGCGGACCCCCGCATCGCGGTGCTCGTGGTCGATGACGCCAGCCCGGACGGAACCGGCGATATCGTCGAGAAAATGTCAAGGAACGAACCACGGATTCACCTGCTCCGCAGAAACAGCAAAATGGGGCTCGGCACGGCGTATGTCGCGGGGTTCACCTGGGCGCTCGAAAAACGGTACGACGCCGTCGCTGAAATCGATGCCGATCTTTCCCACAACCCCGAAGACCTCGTTCACATGATCCGGATGGCGGAGCAGGAGAACGCGGACTTCGTCATCGGGAGCCGCTACGTCGACGGTGTCAACGTGATCAACTGGCCCCTGAAACGCCTGCTGCTCTCCTACTTCGCTTCCATGTACAGCCGTTTCGCCACGGGTATGCCCTTCCGCGATCTCACGGCCGGCTTCGCGTTGATCCGGTCCAGGGCTCTCCGCGCCATCGACTTGCAACGCATCCGCTCTAACGGGTACAGCTTCCAGATTGAGGTCAAGTTCAAGATCTGGAAGAAAGGGTTCAAAGTGGTTGAGTGCCCGATCGTGTTTACCGAGCGCAGGCTGGGCCAGTCGAAGATGAACAAGAAAATCGTGTACGAAGCGATTTGGATGGTTTGGAAGCTCAGGTTCCGGGCGATGTTCGGGCTTTTACGCTAGCCGCGCCTGCCGTTCATTCCACGCTGTAGAGACTGATGCGCCTCCCGATAAACCGTGGCAGCACCGGGTGTAGTCGGCCCAGAGTCAGGCCTGCGGCGCCAAACAGCATTGCCATCCCTACACGAACCCATTCCCGCCACGGTTTTCCGCGCAGCCAGCGGAGAGCGAATCGCCCGAATCCGCCCGCGTCTTGAACAAGTGTCCGGTCTCCGCGTTCATGGATGCCGATGTGCCTGTAGGTCACGGCGTTGTCGTAATAACGACGAAGAATCTCCAGTGGTCTGCGATTATGCGAGTGTACCACCACCGCTTCCGGCACGTACGCCAGCTTCCACCCCGAGTAGAGCAGCTGCCAGGAAAGCGCAACGTCCTCGTTGACCGGGACTCCCTCGTCAAACCGGGCTTCTCCCATCCGCTTCCGGTCCAGGCAGCAGTTCACCGACGAGAAGAAAAAGCGTTCTTTGGCGGTCATTGGAGGATCGTGCAGCGTTTTCACATGCCCCACCTCTGGATAGTTGTACAGCGTGCGCAGTCGATTGAAGGTGTCAGCGTCTTCCCGGGGAAGTTGCCTTCCGTAGGCTCCCGCTATCCGCGGATCCTCCTTCAGTGGTTGGAGCAGGGTGGCGAGCCATTGGTTTCCCTGGGGAAGCGCATCGCCCGCCATGAAGACGATCAACTCGCTGCGGGTGATGGCAACGCCGAGGTTACGTGTTCCGGCGTGGTGAAAGTCGTCCGGTTTCTGCAGGTAGAGGTGAACGCGGGGCTCCTCCGTGGCCAATTGCGTCAGCCACTCACGACTGCCGTCCGACGAACCCGAATCGATGATCAGGATGTCGAACGGGTCCGGGTACTCCTGGGCGAGGATCACCGGAAGGCTTCTCTCGAGCGTCTCGCGTTCGTTTGTTGCCGGGATGATGATGCTGACAGCCGGGATCACGGATTGGCCTCCTGGGCGGAATTCTCCCACGGAACGTAGTAAACCGGCGGATGAAAACCAAGATCCCGTCGAATGACGGGAAGTAAAACCGCTATTGTTTCACAATCCGGCCCCGCATTCGTCTAACAATCCAAAAGGCCGGCTCCGGAATTGACAACTCGTCCGAGCGGCTTTGCTATCGGGGGGAGGGACCCCGTATTTTCTGCTCCGCCGCCTGAGTGGGCGGCGTTTTGCGGGGAGTCCATGAGAGAACTCATTTTTGATTTTGAAAAGCCGATCGTTGAGCTGGAGACGAAGATCGAGGAGATGCGCCAGCTTTCCCAGAATGGAGAGGTGGACATCACCGAGGAGATCACCCAGCTGGAGGCGAAGGCGCAGAAACTTCGTGAGGAGGTGTATTCCAATCTCACGCGCTGGCAGCGTGTGCAGCTCGCGCGCCACCCCAACCGTCCGTTCACCCTCGACTACATCCAGCTGATCGCCGACAGCTTCCAGGAGCTTCATGGTGACCGGGGATACCGGGACGACCACGCGATTGTCGCCGGCCTTGCACGCATCGGTGGTAAGCAGGTCGTGATGATCGGGCATCAGCGGGGACGGTCGACCCGCGAGAACCTGGATCGAAATTTCGGCATGCCACACCCGGAGGGGTACCGCAAGGCGCTTCGCGTGATGAAGCTCGCGGAAAAATTCGGCCGACCGGTGCTGACCCTGATTGACACCAACGGCGCCTATCCCGGTCTTGGTGCGGAGGAGCGCGGCCAGGCCGAGGCGATTGCCCGCAATCTTTTCGAAATGGCGCAGCTCCGTGTCCCCGTAATTGCGATCGTCATCGGAGAGGGGGGATCCGGCGGCGCGCTGGCAATCAGCATCGCCGACAGGATTCTGATGATGGAAAACTCCATCTACTCGGTGATCACGCCGGAAGGGTGCGCTTCGATCCTGTACCGCGATGCCACCTTGGCGCACAAAGCTGCCGAGGCGCTGCGCCTGACTTCGGCCGATCACAAGGATTTGGGGCTGATCGACGAGATCATCCAAGAGCCTTTCGGAGGCGCCCATAGGGACTGGAATCTCGCCGCGGCGAATCTTAAAGAGGCATTTCTTCGCAACCTCTCCGAGCTGGAGGGTCAGGACCCCGAAGCTCTGGTGGAGGCCCGTATCGACAAGTACGCCAGGTTCGGGGTGTTCGAAGAGGAGTGACGGTTTCGGTAAAAAGAGTGACAGTAACCCTTATTCGATATACCGCCGGAACGCGGCGGATGAACGGGAAAAGGATTGCTGTCACTCTTTCTGACAAGTGGATCCAGGCCTGCGGGCGTCATGCCCCCGCGGTTTCGTCGCGGCGGGCGATCTCTTTCAGCCGTTCGAGCCTGTGGCGCTCCGAAGCGATCTCGTTGTGCGTGGCTTGGATCTGGTCGAACAGACCCACAACTTCAGGATCGCCGACGATGTCGTCACGCTCTTCGGCGATCTTCATTCGGAAAACCAGCTCGCCAAGACGTGCGTAGAGAGTCTTCAAGCGAACACGGAGGCTGGCGATTTCCACCTCGATGAAACCGCGCTGTGCGATATCTCCTGCAAAGTCC
The DNA here is from genome assembly GCA_964538455.1 of uncultured bacterium. Classification (GTDB taxonomy): domain Bacteria; phylum Electryoneota; class Electryoneia; order Electryoneales; family Electryoneaceae; genus JAZDLX01. The sequence goes on along the minus strand of CAZIDZ010000001.1, from coordinate 78,031 downwards.
AGAGTGCGGGCAACAACCCGGTCCGCGGTGTTGCGGATCCGGTTCCACGCCGTCTGGGACGTTGTCCCGTCGAAATCGTAGCCATCCCCCTCGTGGGTGCCTTCCCCGAAATCTTCCTCTCGAGGATCGTCGTATTGGGCCATACTCCTACCCCCTTGCAAGGCTGTAATTCTCTTTCGGAAATATAGCATTTCGGCGAGCCTCCTCGAATCGGTTTCCTCCGGTATCTTCTCCGTGAGGAGGCCGGGTTGAAGGGTGCGCCCACGCGCGCCGGGGGCTATCTTCAACGAGATTTCGTCTTGTCCGACACGAGTGCAGAAGAATTGGAGAATCCGATGAAACACGTTCTCATCCTTCCGTTTGCAGGGGCGCTGCTACTCCTCTCCTTCGCGGCTGCTGGGGCCCAGGTGGAGGTCAGGGACTGGTTGGTCGCGGGGCCGGTGGCTTTTTCCGGATCCGTGGAAAAAGGGATGGACAAAGGGATCGTCGAGCGGACGCTGGATTCGCCCCCGGTCGACGTGTTCACCTTCTGGCCGGACAAAAGCACCACTCTCCGGCTGACGCCCGGCAAGGCCTGGTCAATGAAAAAGGGTAGTCTCGCGCTGCCAGGGGGTTCGGGCATGCTTGTGGCGGCAACCTACCTGGACGTGCCCGTCTGGCAGAAAGGGTCTTTCACGGTCAAGGGAGGGCCGGCTTTCCGCCTCTGGCTCGAGGGCGAGGAGCTGCTTGTGCGCGAGCAGGCGTCGTCGCCGGATACCGAAATGACGGCCGAGGCGACACTGGATCAGGGCAAGCGCCGTCTTTGCATCGTTCTCGCGTCGGGAGCGGACGATTCGGGCGGCTCGATGACAGTCACTTGGACGCCGGACAGCGGGGCGGTCGCGCTGACAGCTACGTTGGACCCCCGCCACCCCTTCGACGTTTGGGACTACTACCTGCGGGAAAATGTTAAGGATCTTGAGCTTAACCCGGACGGCCGGATGCTGGCGGCAGTACTGCGATCATGGGACCGCGAGGCCGATAGCCTGATTACGCGCCTTCAGGTGTGGGATATACGGAAGAATAGACTCGTTTGGGATTCTCGGGGCGGGAACGGCGTTTCCACGGCGCTTTGGTCCCCCGCCGGCGAACGCCTGCTGGTCGCGGAGCCGTCGAATTCTGCCGGAACAGACCTGTTTCTCTGGAGCCGGTCGGACGGCTCGCTGACCCCGGTCGTCCGCGGCCTGGAGGATGCGTCGGACTTCGTCTGGGCGGCAGACGGGAGCGGGATCTTCTATGTGAAGAAGGTCGAGGCTCCCGAAAACAAGATGCCCTACAAAGTGATGTGGAACCTGATGGATCGGTGGAGCGACTGGCGAAACCACAGCCAGATCCGCTGGCTCGGGCTGCAAGGGAACGCCGACGTACTGGTTTGGGAGGGCCGTTACGGGCCGGACGGATACAGGGCGACGGCCGATGGCAAATCGCTGATCGTGATGCGCACGCTCCCGAGCAATCAGCGTCCGTTCGAGGTGATGGAGCTGCTTCGCATCGATCTTGTTTCAGGCGCGGCCACCAGTCTCTACACCGAACGTTTCCAGCGCGACGGGAGCACCTCGTTCGCCGTCAGTCCGGACGGAAAAAGGGTCGCTTTTGTCGCTGGACGCTATCCGGTTTCCGGAGACGACAACACCTATCCGGCGATAAACGACGCCGACGGCGACCTCTGGCTGCTGGATGTGGCGAGCGGGACTGCGAAGAATGTCGCCCTCGATTTCGAACCTGCGATCAACATGTTCTACTACGGAACAGGCGGAGGCGGAGAAATAGTCTGGCACGGCGACGGCGTGATCCTCTTCGATTGTGTGTACAACAAGAAAGCTCTCGTCGGGGAGTACAACCCGACGAAGAACACCTTCACCACGTATCCCCTGGCGACGCCCGGCGCGCAGGAGATGACTTTCGCCACGGACAAGGGCGTGCGCGCAGTGGCCTACCAGGGTGATGTGCTGAATGACGTCCCCGACGTTTGGGTGGGAGACCGGCGCAGCGGCAAAGGTTCGAAGCTGATCACCCTCTCTCCGGAGTTTCGCCGCCTGATCACACCGGCCGCAAAAGTGGTGAACTACGACTACGTCAACAGCGACGGCGTCACGATTCCCGGCTACCTCTACTACCCGTTGAACTACGACGCATCAAAATCCTACCCGATGATTATCGACTATTACGGCGGGGTGATCGGCTTCGGCGACGGCTACGAGTGGAATTCGGAGCTGTACGCCACCCGCGGCTACTTTGTCTACATCCCGGTGCCCCGCGGTGCCGCCGGGTACGGCCACGAGTTCGCGAACACGCACCCGAATGATTGGGGGCTGCTGTCGAGCCGTGATATCAACCAGGGTGTCCGGCATATCATCGCGGACATTCCCGCGGTCGACAGCACACGTGTCGCCCCCACCAGCGGCTCCTACGGTGGCTACCTGACGGTCTACCTGCTCGCGATGCCGAAGGACGATCCCGACTACTACCCCTACGCCACCGGTGCAGCTCACGCCGGGATCTATGACATGGCGGAATACTGGGGCGAGGGCGACTGGGGCTTCCTCTACAATGACATGGCCGCCGCGGGTTCCTGGCCGTGGAACGCCACCGACAAGTATATCCTCTGGTCGCCGGTCTACCGCGCGAACAACATCACCGTGCCGGTGCTGATCACCCACGGCGATGCCGACAACAACGTCCCTCCGGACAACACCTATCAGCTCTACACCGCGCTGGAGATCCTCAACCGGAACGTTTGGTTTATCCACTGGCCGGACGAGGATCACGGCCTGCTGGCGCACAACCGCCACACCTACCTGCAGAGCCGCCTGATGCGCGTTGAGTGGTTCGACAAGGTGCTGCGCGACCGTCCCGGCGCATGGGACTGGCGGATGCGGGACGAGATGAAGAAGTAGTTTTTTCAAGTAGTTACAGCCTGCTACTTGTGAAACAGCGCCGTGCCGAATGCGGCGCTGTTCTCTGTTTTCTCCTGAAGAACCGGTTGCGCTGGACAGTTAGGACAGTTAAACTTTGCGCCGTGCAGTGAGGTTCGGGGACGCCTCTCCGTATCGCGGCTTCATCTAGTTTGCTTTGTCCGGCGTTACGGCTTGCAATCGTTAAGCGTCCCGAATATTTTCAAAACGGTTATTTTTTCCTGAGAATTGGGAACGCAGAGCCCGCCGGTCAGCGTCGTTCGCAGGATCAGTTGGAAACCCACCGCTGACAGGCCGAAACCCTCTAGACCCATGTGGGGTGCGGCGCGGGTCACTTGCCAGCACCAGTGCGGAACCGGAAGAAGGGGGAAGAATATCCCTTATCCGGCGGCCGAAGCAAGGGAACAGAACCTTGGCGCAAATCTTTTCGCGGAAGATGAACCGGTTCCTTCCAGCGATCGCTGGAGTCTTCATTTTCGGGATCGCGTTCATCGTCTTCTTTTTCTGGTACTGGGGTTCACCCAAGTTCACCGATGTCGGGTATCGCCCGGTGCAGCCGGTCAAGTACAGCCACAGGCTACACGCCGGAGACCTGGGAATGGACTGCCGTTACTGTCACAGCCAGGTTGAGCAGAGCCGCCACGCGAACATTCCCCCCACCCAGACCTGTATGAACTGCCACAAGCAGATCGGTCTTGACAATCCGAACCTGCTGCCGGTCCGCGAGAGCTGGGACACCGGCAAGCCGATTGAGTGGGTCCGAGTGGACAAGCTCCCCGACTACGTTTATTTCAATCACGCGGCGCACCTCCGGGCCGGGGTCGGCTGCATCGAGTGCCACGGCAACGTGCGCCAGATGGACGTCGTCGAGCAGGTGAAACCGCTCTCCATGGGCTGGTGTCTCGATTGCCACCGAAACCCGGACACCCATCTTCGTCCGCTGTCGGAGCTGACCAACATGGAATGGACTCCGCCTCCTGACCACGCGGAGTTTGTCAAGAGATTCAAAGCCGAGCGCAACATCAACCCGCCGGAGGACTGCAGCGCATGCCACCGCTGACGAAGAAAACCGGCAACAATACGTATTGGAGAAGCGCCAACCAGCTCGAGGACACGCCCGAGTTTCGGGAATGGATCGAGCGTGAGTTTCCCGAAGGCGCATCCGAGCTCTCGGACCCGGTTTCCCGCCGCCAGTTCCTCACCGTGATGGGAGCCTCGCTGGCTCTCGCCGGGCTCACCGGCTGCCGCCGTCCGGTGGAAAAGATCGTGCCCTTCGTGAAAGCTCCCGAGGAGCAGGTGCTCGGCGTACCCGTCTACTACGCCAGCGCGCTGCCCCGGGGAACGGGTGCCATCGGCGTGGTGATCGAGACCAACGAGGGACGGCCGACGAAGGTCGAGGGCAACGAGCTGCACCCCTACAGCCTTGGCGGGACGGATCTGCAAACCCAGGCGGAAATCCTCAATCTGTACGATCCTGACCGCGAGACGCTGTTCACGGACGGCGGGGCGCTGCGAAGCTGGGACGATTTTGTCGCCTGGTGGCGCCGGCAGTCTCTTTCGCTTTCCAAGAGCCGCGGAGAGGGACTCGCCGTTCTCACCGGCTCCTTTTCCAGTCCGACCCTCGCGCGGTTGAAAAAAACGTTCGCCAAGACCTACCCGAGGGCACGTTTCATCAATTACGATGCGGTTTCCGACGAGAACAGGGACGCCGGCATCGCTGCCGCAACGGGCAGGCCGATGCAGCCTGTGTATGCGCTCGAGAAGGCGGACATCATCGTGTCGCTGGACATGGATTTCGTACAAACCGAGGCGGACGCCGTGCTCCACGCGCGGCAATTCGCGGATGGCCGCCGGGTGATGTCGCCGGACGATTCGATGAACCGCCTCTATATCATCGAGGGGGTCCACAGCACGACTGGCTCCATTGCGGACCACCGCCTCCACATTCCGACACGCCGCATCGGTGCCTTTGCCGCGGCGCTTGCGCTGGAACTGGAAAAACACGGGTTGACAATCGCGGGATCGGACGCCCTCGCTCCCTATGCGGTTCACGACTTCAACCCTAAGTGGCTTGAAGCGGCGGCGAAGGATCTCGTCGAACACAAGGGCCGGTCGCTGGTGCTCGCGGGGCGCAGGCAACCGGCGGGTGTGCATGCGCTGGTCTACGCGATCAACGCCGCGCTGCTCAACCTTGCCAAGACAGTCTCCTATCGTTCCTACGGTGACGCCGCCAGGAGCTACGGGGCGGCGGTTCGGTGGCTGGCGGACGAGATGCGTGCGGGAAAGATTAAAACGCTGTTGATGGTGGGCGTCAACCCCGTGTACGACGCCCCTGCGGACGCCCGTTTCGCGGAAGCGCTGCAAAAGGTTGAAAACACCGTGCTGATGACGATGCACACCAGCGAGACGGGCACGCGCAGCCGCTGGGTCCTGTCTCAGACTCACCCGTTCGAGCAGTGGGGGGACGTTCGCGCGGCGGACGGCAGCGTCTCGGTGATCCAACCAACGATCGAACCACTGTTCAAGTCAAAGAGTGACGTGGAGCTGTTTGGCTTGCTCGCTACAGGGGAGGACAAGCGGGGGTATGAGTGGGTGCGTGAGACTTGGGACGCCGGACTTGTCCACGAAGAAGATGCCTGGCGGCGGGTGCTTCATGACGGCATCCTCGCCGGGAGCCGTTCGCGAACGTCTGCTCCACCCCCAAATTCCCGTGCGATCAGCGCGGAGCTGAACAACAATCCATTTCCCCTCGATGCCCCAACCCTGCAAAATCTCGAACTGGTGTTCCGCGAATCGGCGAAGCTGTTTGACGGCCGCTACGCCAACAACTCCTGGTTAATGGAAGTGCCCGATCCGGTGAGCAAGGTGGCCTGGGAGAACGTGGCGCTGATTTCCTCCGCCACCGCGAAAGCGCTACGCGTGAAACAGAACGAGGGGCTGCGCATCATCAGCGGCGGAGTGACCCTCGAGCTGCCCGCTGTCGTTGTGCCGGGAATGGTGGACAACAGCATCGTCCTCGAACTCGGATACGGGCGCGAAGGGATCGGCCGGATTGCGGACGGCGCGGGGGTAAACGTCTATCCGATGCGCACGGCGGATTTCGTGATCGGCGCCACGGCGGTTCCCACCGGGACCATCCACAAAGTCGCCAACACTCAGGACCACAACGCGATGGAAGGCCGCCCGCTGATCCGCGAGGCGACCCTCGAGACCTACCGCGAATCCCCCAAGTTCGCCCAGGAGATGGTGCACATGCCCGACCTGCACAGCCTCTGGAAGGACTGGACCTGGAGCGAGGGATACCAGTGGGGTCTTGTCGTCGACCTTAACGTTTGCACGGGTTGCAACGCCTGTGTGGTCGCCTGCCAGAGCGAGAACAACGTTCCCGTAGTCGGGCAGAAACAGGTGAGGAACGGCCGCGAGATGCACTGGCTGCGGCTGGACCGCTACTACGTCGGCGACGCCGAGGACGCCCGGATGGTCAACCAGCCGGTGATGTGCCAGCAGTGCGAGATGGCGCCCTGCGAGCAGGTTTGCCCGGTGAACGCCACGGTGCACGACAGCGAAGGTCTCAACATGATGACCTACAACCGCTGCATCGGCACGCGCTATTGCAGCAACAACTGCCCCTACAAGGTTCGCCGTTTCAACTTCTTCAACTATACGAACGAATACCCTGAACTGCTCAAGCTGGCGCAGAATCCGGAGGTGACGATTCGCAGCCGCGGCGTGATGGAGAAATGCAGCTACTGCCTGCAGCGGATCAACCGGGCGAAATTCCAGGCGAAGACGGAGAACCGCCAGGTGCGTGACGGTGAGCTGAAGACAGCTTGCCAGCAGGCGTGCCCGGCCCAGGCGATCACCTTCGGCAACATCAACGACAAGAACAGCGCGGTCTCGAAGTTGAAGGCGAATGAACGGAACTACGGCATGCTCTCGGAATTAAACACTCGTCCGCGGACGACCTACCTGGCGAAGTTGTTGAATCCGAATCCCGAGCTCGCCGAGCCGACGTTCGACTCGGAATACGTCCCTCGCGAGGGCGGGCACGGCGGCAGCGGCTCGCACGAGAGGGAACACGTATAGATGTTTTGAGGGACAGTTTCGCTGTTGAAACTGTCCCTGCCGATGTAGGCCGGAGTCTCCGAACCCGGCACTAATAGCGAAAAATCAGGGCAAGCAAGCATAGATAACAAGCGACAGGTTTCCGTGAGCGTGATAACCACACAGGCGGACGCAGTGATTCCGGAGGATGTGCTGGTGCTGGGTGAGCCCACCCTGCACCGAGTCACCGAAGCGGTCAGCTCCATTGTCGAGCGGCGGGAAACACCCCTCTGGTGGTGGGTCGCGTTCTCGATCAGCGGGGCGCTTGCTCTGAACTTCTTCGTGATGATGGCGTACCTCTTCTGGGAGGGCATCGGGATCTTCGGCAACAACATTCCGGTGGGCTGGGGTTTCCCGATCATCAACTTTGTTTTCTGGGTCGGCATCGGCCACGCCGGGACGCTGATCTCCGCGGTGCTTTATCTGCTGAGGCAGTACTGGAGGACGTCGATCAACCGTTTCTCCGAGGCGATGACCATTTTCGCGGTGATCATCGCCGGCATGTTCCCCGGCCTACACGTCGGCCGCATCTGGGTGGCGTACTTCATGTTCCCGGTGCCGAACCAGATGTCGCTGTGGCCAAACTTCCGCAGCGCGTTGATGTGGGATATTTTCGCGGTCGGCACCTATTTCACGGCCTCGCTGCTGTTCTGGTACACTGGCTTGATCCCCGATTTCGCCTCGCTGCGGGACCGCGCGAAGAACCGTCTTGCAAAAATCATCTACGCGGTTTTGGCTCTCGGCTGGCGCGGCGGCAACCGCCAGTGGAAACACTACGAATTGGCCTACCTGTTGCTCGCTGCGATCAGCACTCCGCTGGTATTGTCGGTGCACTCGGTGGTCTCGACTGACTTCGCAACGTCCATCATCCCCGGCTGGCACTCAACCATCTTCCCGCCTTACTTCGTTGCGGGCGCCATCTACAGCGGTTTCGCGATGGTGATGACGCTTGCGATCCTGGCACGAACGGTGTATCCGCCGATCCGGGATTTCATCAATCCCAACACCATGGACAAGATGGCGAAAATCATCATGCTGACCGGCATGATGGTAGGTTACTCCTATGTCATGGAGTTCTTCGTCTCCTGGTACAGCGGTAACATCTACGAGAGGTTCACTTTCTTCAACCGGGTGTTCGGCCCCTTCGGCTGGGCGGCCTGGATCATGATAATCTGTAATGTTGTTGTCCCTCAGGTTTTCTGGTTCAGGAAGATGAGACGCAACATCCCGGTCCTCTTCATCGCAAGCATCCTCATCAATGTCGGGATGTGGTTCGAACGCTTCGTCATCGTCGTTACCCAGCACCGTGATTTCCTGCCGAGCAGCTGGGACTATTATAAACCCACGGTCTTCGACCTTGGGATGCTCGCGGGAAGTTTTGGCTTGTTTTTAACGATGTTCCTCCTCTTCCTCCGCTTTGTGCCGATGGTGGCGATGGCGGAGGTCAAGGGTGTGCTGCCCGGATCGCAGGTTCACCGTCATCGCCGTAAAGCCGCTGACGGGAAGGGGGCGACGTCATGAACGGAAAAATTCACGGCGCGCTAGCCCAGTTCAACGGTCCGGCGGGCATCCTGCAGGCGGCGGAACGGGTGCGTGAAGCCGGCTTCACCGAGTGGGATGTTCATTCACCCTACGCGATCCACGGGATGGACGAAGCGATGGGCGTGCGGCGGAGCAGACTTGGCTGGATTGTCGGAGCGATGGCGTTCGCCGGATTTTCTCTTGCCGTCTGGCTGCAATGGTGGACGAGCACGGTGGCGTACCCGCTGGTTGTCGCGGGCAAGGTCTACTTCAGCTACCAAGCGTTCTTCCCGATCACCTTTTCTCTGGCCGTACTCTTCAGCGTGTTCGGCAGCGTGCTCGGTATGATCGGGCTGATCAAGCAGAGCTATTTCCACCCCGTGTTCTTCTCGGAGAATTTTGCGAAAGTCACCGATGACGGCTTTTTCGTCAGCATCCTGGCGAAAGACCCGAAGTTTGACACGCGTGCGACAACGGAGTTCCTCGCCTCCATCGGCGGAGAGCATGTCGAACTGCTGGAGGAGAAATGAGGACGCGGCGGACAACCCTCGTGCGCGGCGGTGTGCTCCCGGCAATGTTCCTGGTGGTTCTCGCCGCCCTCGGATGCCAGGGGACGCCGAGCGAAAAACCGCCGATTCATGTCAACCCGAATATGGACAACACACCGCGGTACAATCCTCAATCGGAAGGTCCATTTTTCGCCGACGACAAGGCGATGCGCCTCCCGGTCGAGGGAACTGTGGCGCGCGGGCAGCTCCACGAGGACAAGGCGTATTGGGAGGGCGTAGGGCCGGACGGAAAGCCGGTCGTCCTCAACCCGGTGCCGCTTACGCAGGCGAGCCTCGAGCGCGGACGCGAGCGGTTCAACATCTACTGCACGCCTTGCCACTCCCAGATAGGGGACGGCAGAGGGATTGTCACCCAACGCGGTTTCGTACCACCGCCGACCTTCCACGACGACCTGATTCGCAATTATCCTGATGGCCACCTCTTCCAGGTGATCTCTAGTGGCATCCGCAACATGCCGGCGTATGGACCGCAGATCCCGGTGAACGACCGCTGGTTGATCGTCCAGTATGTCAGGGCGCTGCAGCGCAGCCAGCATGCCACCATCGCGGACGTGCCCGAGGAGCTGCGCGGCCGCCTCAAGGTGGGAAAACCGAAATGAAATTCGACGAGCGAACATACACCTTCAGCGATGCTGGTCGTTTCAGCAGGACGATGACGATCGTTGCAGTTGTCGGCATTGTCGCCACGCTCGCGGGGGCGGCTGTTGATCTTCGCCAGTTCGCCTTCTCCTGGCTCGTTGCCTTTAGCTTCTGGACGACGATCATCATCGGTGCGCTGTTCATGACGATGGTCCATCACCTCACCGGCGCGAAATGGAGCGTCGTGTTGCGCAGGATTACCGAAGCGGCGATGGACTCGCTCAAGTTCTGGTGGATCTTCGCCCTCCCGATGTTGCTCTGCCTCAAGCAGCTCTACCCCTGGATCGATGTCGCGTGGATGCACGAGGACGAGACGCTCGCCGCGAAACTCCCGTACCTCAACGTTCCCTTCTTCGTGATACGGACGGTGTTCTACTTCGCCGTGTGGGTCGGGCTCGCCGTTATGCTCCGCAGGATTTCACTGGCACAGGACGCCGGCTGGAACCCTGACGTGAAGTCCGCGTTCCTTCGGATCAGCGCCCCCGGCATGATCCTCTTTGCGCTGGTCACCTCCTTTGCGGCGTTCGACTGGTGGATGTCCCTCCAGCCGTCCTGGTACTCGACGATCTACGGCGTCTACTTCTTCAGCGGAGGTATCGTCGGCGTGATGGCGTTCATAGCACTGGTGGTCCACGCACTTCACGCGAAAGGCGTGCTCACATTCGAGATCACGAAAGAACACCAGCACGACATCGGCAAGCTGCTGTTTGCCTTCATGATTTTCTGGGCGTACATGGCCCTCTCGCAGTATCTCCTCATCTGGTACGCAAACATTCCCGAAGAGACTTCCTTTTTCAAAGCGCGCTGGATCGGCTCCTGGAAGCCATTGAGCGTGTTGATTGCGGTGGGAGGCTTCACCGTTCCCTTCGTGTTGATGATGAACCGGACGCTGAAGCGTACCCAGTGGGGGCTGTCGCTGTTCGCAATCTGGATGCTGGTGATGCATTGGGTGGACGTCTACTGGAATGTGACGCCGATCCTGCATACGGACCATGCCGTCGTTTCCTGGATGGACGTTACGGCCCTGCTGGGGCTCGGCGGCGCGTTCTTGGCGTTGTTCTGGCGGAGCTTTACGCGGGCGCCGGTGCTCCCGGTGACCGACCCGAAGCTCCAGGATTCGATCGAATTTGTCAACCAGTAACGGAGTGGAAGTCGAAATGAGTGATCGCGGTCCGACAGCCGCGCCCCCGGATGCACCCCCGGCGGGCTACGAAAAGAGGGACGCCAGCGCCCGGGGGATCGTCATCGGCCTGGTCGTTGGGGTGTTGGTGATGGTGGTCGCCCTCGTCGCCCTCGATCAGCTTTACATCACTACGCGCGAAGAGGTGGAGCAGGAGAATGTCCGCTCGCGGGTCGACCCGCGCCTGCAGGAGCTGCACGCGAGGGAGACGCGACAGTTGACAACGTACGGCGTGGTCGACGGCGAAAAAGGAATCGTACACATTCCCATCGATCGGGCGATGAAGCTTATGGTCGAAGAGGCCTACCAGAAGCAAAAGGCGCAAGCGCGCAAGAAATGACGGGAACTCCAGCCGGCCTGAAGCATCATAGGGCAGGAGAAAAACAGACAGGCCAACGAGATGATAAAGAAACCAACCATCAGTCCCAGTGGTCCGGAGTGCCCAAGGGAAAGCTGCCAGCGAACCGGGCCCCTTTCTCTCTGCAAGGTAGCGCTGGTCGTGTTGTTCATTCTCTTCGCGATTGTCCAGGCGCAGGCTCAGACCGCGATGGACAATCCGGAGTTCAAGGACAAGATCGACCTCCGGGCGCAGCCGGGTGACGTCGTGCCGGGCGAGTTGCCGTTTGTTGACTCCAACGGGGATACCGTTTCCCTCGGCAGCGTGCTGGGCAACGACCTCCCGGTCATCTTCGTGTTCCATTACAGCAACTGCCAAATGCTCTGCGGACTGGTGCTCGAAGGCATTTCCAAGGCGATCCAGGGCGTGGGCCTCGTGCCGGGGAAAGAGTACCGGATTGTGGCGGTCTCCATAGATCCCCTGGAAACGGCCCAAACTTCGAAGAGCTCGGAGAAGCGGTTCACCGCGGAGCTGCCGAAGGGCTCTCAACCGGGGGCGTGGCAATTCCTCACGGGTTCCCAATCTTCCATCGATAGCCTCACCAGCGCCCTTGGGTTCATCTATTTCTACGACAAGAAGAACAAGCAGTATGCCCACCCGGCGGCGATCTTTCTGCTCACCCCCGAACACAAGCTCAGCCGCGTGCTCTACGGCATCCAGTACAATCCGCGGGACTTGAAACTGGGTTTGCTCGAGGCGGGACGGGATGTGATCGGCGATCCTGCGGACAAGCTTTTGCTCTACTGTTTCCACTATGACCCGGACAGCAACGGCTACGTGCTCTTTGCCTCGAACGTGATGAAGCTCGGGGGCGTGATCACCATGCTGCTGCTCGCGCTCTTGATCGGAGGGTTGTTGTTGCGCGAGCGCAGACGGGCAAAGCATGAAAAAACATGATCTAAACCGTTGCGGCAGGATCGCGGCAAATGCCCTCGTCTTGTCTCCAACATGTTGATTATTGACAGCAAAGACCGTGTTCACGTGTTACTTTTGTGCGTTAAAAGTTAGGCGATTGAAACTTTTTGCGCTGTGCACCATAGGGGGACCCTCGAGACATGGACACCACGGCCACTTTTTGGCTGCCCACGGCGGGATCCACCGTTGCTCATGAAGTAGATAGCACCTTCATGTTCATCGTCTGGATGTCAACCTTCTTTTTCCTGCTGATCGTGGGATTGATGGTCTTCTTCGCTTGGCGCTATCGCCGCCGCAGCGGAGACGAGGTCAAACTCGACACCGGCCCGACTCACAGCAAGCTGCTTGAGGCGACCTGGATCGGCATCCCTCTGGTCCTTGTGATGATCATCTTCGTCTGGGGGTTTCGCGGCTACATGAGGATGCGCGTCGTTCCGGCGAACGCCCTCGAGATCAAGGTTACCGGCCAGCAGTGGTTCTGGTCCTTTTCCTACCCGAGCGGCGCGACGACGGTCAACGAGCTGGTGGTTCCCGCCGATCAGCCGATTAAGCTGCTGATGTCCTCGAAGGATGTGATCCATAGTTTCTACGTGCCCGCATTCCGGATCAAGCAGGATGTTCTGCCGAACCGCTACACTGTCGCTTGGTTTGAATCAAAATACCCGGGCAGCTATCAGCTTTTCTGCGCGGAATATTGCGGCACGAACCACAGCGAGATGATCGGCAAGGTCCGGGTGTTGCCACACGCCGAATACGCCTCCTGGCTGGAGCAGTCGACGGCGGAGGTGACCGGACTCAGCCCAGTGGACTACGGCCGCCAGCTCTACAAGTCAAAGGCCTGCATCACCTGCCACACGGTTGACGGCAGTCCGGGCAATGGACCGAGCTTCCTGGGGGTGTTCGGGAAAGAGACGGATTTTGCGGACGGGAGCGAGCTGGTTGTAGACGAGAATTACATCCGCGAATCGATCCTCAGTCCGCGAGCGAAGGTTGTCGCAGGGTTCCAGCCGATCATGCCCACCTACCAGGGGGTGCTCACGGACAAGGAAATCGACGGGCTTATCGCGTTTATCAAGTCCTTGGGAGGCGGCAGTGAGTGATACCGTTGCAACCGCTCCGATCGAAAGCCGCATCGCGGTGCCGAAGCAGATCGATCCCAAGACCGGCCTTCCACGCCCCAATTTTCTCCAGGACGGAGGTAAGGGACTGAAGTCGTGGCTCTTTACGCTCGACCACAAACGGATCGCCGTGCTGTATCTGATCACGATCTCGGTAGCGTTCTTCCTCGGCGGCATCTTTGCGCTGCTGATCCGCCTGGAGCTGTTCGAGCCGGGCAAACAGTTCTTCAACGCCGAGCAGTACAACAAGCTTTTCACGCTGCACGGCGCGATCATGATCTTTCTCTTTATCATCCCCAGCATCCCGGCGATTCTCGGCAACTTTGTGCTCCCGCTGCAGATCGGGGCCAAAGATGTCGCGTTCCCGCGGCTGAACCTCGCGAGCTGGTACATTTACGTGTTTGGCTCCCTGTTCGCCATCGCTTCGATTATCATCTCCGCCGCCGATACAGGCTGGACCTTTTACACGCCGTACAGCAGCAGCTCCAGCAGCACCGCGGTGATTCCGATGACCATCGGCGTGTTCATCCTGGGGTTCAGCTCCATTTTCACCGGGCTCAACTTCATCGTAACGGTGCACAAACTACGCACGCCCGGCATGACCTGGTTCAAAATGCCACTGATGATCTGGGGACTGTACGCTACCGCGATCATCCAGGTGCTGGCGACGCCGGTGTTGGGGATCACGGTGCTGCTGCTGATCCTTGAGCGCGCCTTCGGCATCGGCATTTTTGACCCGGCGATGGGCGGCGACCCGGTGCTCTATCAGCATTTCTTCTGGTTTTACAGCCACCCGGCGGTGTACATCATGATCCTGCCCGGCATGGGCATCATCAGCGAGCTGATCACCGCGTTCAGCCGCAGGAAAATCTTCGGCTACACCTTCATTGCGTTCAGCTCCATGGCGATCGCGCTGGTCAGCTTTCTCGTCTGGGGCCACCACATGTTCGTCTCGGGACAGAGCGAGATCGCGGTGATGATCTTCAGCTTCCTCACCTTCATGGTGGCGATTCCGAGCGCAATCAAGGTCTTCAACTGGACGGTGACCCTTTACAAGGGGAGTATCGTCTTCAGTGTACCGATGCTCTACGCCCTTTCGTTCCTCTTCCTCTTCACCATCGGCGGCCTCACCGGGTTGATGATTGGCACGCTATCGGTGGATGTCCATCTGCACGACACTTATTTCATCGTAGCTCACTTTCACTACGTCATGGTGGGCGGTACGGTGATGGCGTTGATGGGCGGCTTGTTCTACTGGTGGCCGAAAATCTGGGGGCGGATGTACAACCGGACATGGGCGCTGGTTGGCTGGATCCTGACCTTCGTCGGATTCAACATGACCTTTTTCACCCAGTTCATTCTCGGGGCGCGAGGCATGCCGCGCCGCTATTGGACCTACCTGGACCAGTACCAGCCGCTGCACGGATTCAGCTCCGTCGGCTCGTTCATCCTCGGCATCGGTTTCCTGATTAGCGCAATAGTCCTGTTTGTCGCGGTCCACCACGGACGCCCTGCTGGCTCGAACCCCTGGGGGGCTCTGACGCTTGAGTGGACCCAGACAACCAGCCCACCGGTGGAGCACAACTTCGACGGGGAGGCGGTGTACGAACACGGCCCGTACGACTACGACAAGGTGATTCCGAAAGTCTCGATTTGACATCAACGCGGGAGTAGGCATGGCAGAGAGCGCCACGCATCCGCAGTACCTGCAGCACCATTTCGCCGACGCCGTTCAGCAGAGAGAGAGCAGCAAGCTCGGCATGTGGATCTTTATCGTTACCGAAGTCCTCTTCTTCGGCGGGCTGTTTGCCGCCTACGCCATCTACCGGGCGTGGAATCCTGAAATCTTCCACAACGCCCATACGGCGCTGAACTGGAAGCTCGGTGCGATCAACACCATGGTGCTGATCACCAGTTCGCTGACCATCGCGCTCGCGATACGCTCGCTGCAGGTGGACAGGCCCAAACCGGCGCAACACTACCTTTGGGTCACGCTGTTGCTTGCGGCGACCTTCATGGTCATCAAGTACTTCGAGTATGCGCACAAGTTCCATCTCGGGGAACTTCCCGGCAAATATTACACCTACACCGGCATCGAGGGGACCAACCCGCACGTGTTTTTCAGCATCTATTTCGTGATGACCGGACTGCACGGGCTGCATGTACTGGTTGGCATGGGGGTCATTTTCTGGATGATTCTTCGCACGCGCCGCGGGGAGTTCGGCGCCCAGTATTACACACCGGTCGAGGTGACCGGTCTCTACTGGCACCTCGTGGATATGATCTGGATCTACCTGTTTCCGCTGCTTTACCTGGTGGGGTGACACGATGAGCAGACACGTGGAACAAACAGACGCCCAGGGTGGACACCTCTCGCCGACCTCCACATATCTCAAGGTTGGCGCGGCATTGCTCACTCTGACCGTCCTTACGGTGGCGATCTCCCGCATCAACCTGGGACCGTGGAATTTGGTGGTAGCGATGCTGATCGCCTCTGTCAAGGCGGTGCTCGTCGTTCTCTTCTTCATGCACTTGCTGCACGACAACAAGATCTACGGGAGTTTCTTTGCCGGCGCCTTGGTCTTCCTCAGCGTTCTGATCATCCTGACGATGTTCGACACGATGGATCGCGGAGACCTTCACGCGGAAGAGGCGGCTCCGATTCGTGCGCGGGCGGTGATTTACGGCGACGACGGGAAGCCGCTGAAGAAGAATATTCACGAAGAAAAAGGTGCATCCGAAGAACAGCATGAAAACGCAGCCGCCGACACCACAGCCGCGGAAAAATCCATAGATTCAACGGACTAGGAAGCGGGATGGCCCCGCCGCCTCGCTCGTCTGCGGACGGAAGCTTTGCGGCGAGGGACCAACGTGCCCCGGGAGAACGAAAAAAGGGGGTGCCGGGAATGATCCGGAATTCCGGTTCCCGGGCTTTAAGCGGTCGCGGAAAGAGACTTGATCTATGAAAGCCCTGCGAAAACTGTCCGTCACATCGGCGGTGATGAGTTTCCTGCTGATTTTCACCGGGGGCCTGGTGCGGGTTTCGGGTGCCGGGCTCGGTTGTCCGGACTGGCCGAAATGTTTTGGCCGTTGGCTCCCGCCGATCAGCGTGGACCAGCTTCCTCCCGGAATCGACGCGAGCCAGTTCAATCTTACGCTTGCATGGATTGAGTACGGCAACCGGATGCTGGGCATGGTGGTCGGATTGCTTGTGCTTGCCACAGCTGTGCTCGCGGTCCTTCAAGCCAAGCGCTGGAAGCAAATCTGGGTTCCAGCTGTCTTCGCGGCCGTGCTTATTGCCTATATCGGTTGGCAGGGCGGGCAGGTGGTGGCGGCCGCGTTGGAGCCGCTGCTGGTTTCCGCTCATATGATCGGTGCCTTGCTCGTTGCCAGCCTCGTCCTGTACACCGCCCAACAAGCCCACTATGTCGGACATCCGGAGGCAGAAGCGGACTCCGGGTATCCGCGAAAAGTCAGCCGGTGGATCGCCGTCGCCTGGGGCGCCGCGCTCGTACAGAGTGCGCTGGGTACACAGGTGCGCTCGGCACTGAAAATGCTGATGGACGCGAAGCCGCTCGCAGGAGAAAACGTCTGGCTGAATGCCGTCGGGCCAATCCGGCATGTCCATGAAACCCTCGGCCTGATCGTCGCGGGGCTCGCCGTTCACATTGCGGTCAAGCTGCTGAGACGTTCGAAGCAGGCGTCCCCGCTGGTGGTGCAGGCGGCGTGGGCGCTCGGCATCGTCGGAGTCCTGCAGTTCCTGCTCGGCGTCTCGATGCTGGTTGTCTCCTACGCGGACATCTTGAAACTGTTTCATCTCTGGGGCGCGAGCCTGATCGTCGGATTGCTGCTGATGCTCTACGTTGCCGTGCGCCAGAACCGGAAGGGAGAAGCATGAAAAAAACTGGATTCCTGATTGCAGCCGGGCTTCTCGTGGTCGTGCTTGCGGTGTTTTCCACCCTCGTTCTCCGCCAGGCGAAAACCTCCAAGGCGAAATTGCCGGTGTACGGCGAAGTCCCGGAGTTCACCTTTACGAACCAGGACGGCATGCCCTTTGGACGTGCTCAGATGCTCGGCAAAGTGACGATTGTCGATTTCTTCTTTACACGCTGCCAGAGCGCCTGCCCGATCATGGCACGTGAAATGGGTGAGCTGTACAGGGCCTTCGAAGACAGCGATGATTTGCAGTTCGTTTCGATTTCCGTCGATCCCGGGTACGACACCCTGGCCGTGTTGAAAGCTTACGCCGCGGCGAATGGAGTTCACGATGCGCGTTGGCAATTTCTGTACGCCAGCGTCCCGAACGTCGTCGATCTCTCCGTGAACGGGTTCATGCTGGCTGCGGATCGGCTGCCCATGGGCCACAGCACAAAGTTTGCGCTCGTCGACCGGGAGGGTAGGATCCGGGGATATTTCAACGCTCTCGACGCGAAACCGATGGCCATCATCCGGCAGCAGATCAAACAGCTGTTAGAGGAGCCTTGGAGTGCGCCGGAGGCTCCCGCCGAAAGCGCGCATACGGCAAAAGACCAGGACCAACGCCTGGCGTTCAAATAGCCCCGGTAGGGTGGCTCGGGACTTCAGTCCCGGATTTCATGAAGTTTCAGTAAAGCTTTGGGTCCACCGGCAGGTCGGGTTTCAGGAAAGCGATCAAAACCGTGTTCTGAATCCGGCATGAGACCGAAAAACATCAGTGGTGATGCGCGATGGCGCCGACCGGACACGCGACGTTGAACGCCTTTCTGAACGCACTCTCGGCGGGTCTCCTGCTCGCCGGGCGGTTACGGATTGCGCGGTACGACACTCGCGGACACAAGCGCATTATGATCACCGCGCTGACGGTCTCTGCAGTGTTTCTGGTCAGCTACCTGATCTACCATGCCCAGGTGGGGTCGGTGCCCTATCCATATCATGATTGGACGCGGATCCTCTATTTTTCGATCCTGATCCCGCATGTGATTCTGGCGGCGGTGATGGTGCCGTTCATCCTCGTCGGGTTTCGCTGGGCGCTGAAGGAGACATTTGACAAACACCGCAGGTTGATGCGTTGGGTCTGGCCGGTCTGGATGTTTGTTTCTGTCAGCGGTGTGGTGGTGTACGCGATGCTTTACATGTGAGCGGGTGCGTAAAAACCTGAAAAACCTGCTCGGATAAAGGGGAAAATGGCGCGTTTGATCAATACCATTCGGGCGTACATCGCCCTGACGAAACCCTCGATCCTGCTGCTGGTGGTGCTCACCGGCGCGGCGGGGCTGGTTGTCGAAGGGTCGCTCAACAACGACCCCGTGCGCTTCATGGCGGTGCTCGTGTTCCTCGGTATGGCGGGTGGCTCGGCCAACGCCTTCAACCAGTATTTCGAGCGGGATGTGGATGCTGTGATGCGCCGTACACGCAGACGGCGGCCACTCCCCCAGGGATTGATCTCGCCCACTGGCGCGTTGGTTTACGCGGTCTTGCTTGGGGTGATCTCGACAGCCGTTTTCGGGCTTGGCTTCAACCTGCTTGCGGGAGCCCTAACTCTAGGTACAATCCTCTTTTACAGCCTTTTCTACACTCTCTACTTGAAGCCGCGTACCCCCCAGAACATCGTTATCGGCGGCCTTGCCGGAGCCATGGGTCCAGTGATCGCCTGGGCTGCCGGAGCCAATCACCTTGGCTGGACGCCGCTGCTGATGGCGGCGGTGATCTTCTTCTGGACCCCGCCTCACTTCTGGACGCTGGCAATCTACCTGAAGGACGACTACACGCAGGTGGGATACCCGATGATGCCTGGCATCGTCGGGGAAAAAGCCACCTGGGCGCAGATCCTCGCGTATACCCTTGTGACCCTGGCACTGTCCGCCCTGCTCGCCGTATTCGAGCCGGGCTGGCTTTACCTGTTGGCGGCGGCGGGGCTCGGTGTCTGGTTCCTGGTGGCGGTGATCCGCGGCTGGCGGAAGGGAACGGACATGGCCGCGCGCGGCGTATTCAGCGTATCCATCGTCTACCTGCTCGCGCTGTTCACCGCGATCATCGTGGATCGGGGTCTTATCCGCTGAAATCCAGCCTTCTTGCGAAACCATCTTCCTGAAAAAACAGAACATTAGTAATTAGAAAGTGGTGTTTTCGCGCCGACTCTGCCAGATCGTTCGAGGTGGGGCGTTTTTCGTCGAAAGAGGAAGGGTGCGAACCGCGAAAAAGAGCTTTCTACTTCTTGTTTTTCTTTTGTTTTCGTCTTAAATCGTGCAAGTGTCTACGTTGCCGTTCCCGCTCCCTGGCGACAGCGGCATCCGCATCGTTGGGGTCGGCGGCTCGGTAGATCGCCTGCAGGGCGTAGTTCGCGGCTCCGATAGAATGGGTGGGAACATGTGTCGTTGCCGCCGCTTGACCTGCGGCACGAGCGGCCGAGCGGGCGGGGTTGTCCTCGTTCACTACGCGAGCGGCCGCATGGGAGTCCAACGAAGCCTTGCGGATCACTTGCATCTTGAAAACACCTGTGTCGATCCAGGTTTGCAAGGTGGCGAGGGCGTTTCGAGGTCGGGGGTCTTCCGGAAAAGGCTTTTCAAAATAGGGCAGGACCCGCTCAACGCAATCGATAACCCAGACGGCCAGCGTTTTCTTGTCGGTGCGCTTCACAAGGTCCAGCGTGGGCTCGTCAATATCTGTTAGCGAAAAGCCGCGTTTTTTTATTCTCTGGTCTCCCGGAATGAAACGGCCGGCGTCAGAGCCCTCCTTCTATTATCTCTTTGCAAAGGGTTGCAAGACGGGCGCGTTCAGGCTCCCAGAACCAGTTGTTTTTCACAACCAGGTCATGCGCACGTCTGCCGGCCGCCGCGAGTCTCTGCGGCCCCCATTTCCACAGCCTGTGAATGGCCTCAGCCCAGTCGCTTGGGTTCCTGGGTTCGGCCGCCTCGCCCGACTTACTCGCATCAATAAGCGTTCGCCACAGGGAAACATCTCCGACAACTGTCGGAAGACCCGCCAGGGCATATTCGTAGAGTTTTGTCTGGAGGGAAATGAGGTGATTGGGTTGCGGCCACAGCGGGAGCAGCCCAATCTGGGCCCGTTCAAAATGGCCCCCCAGGTTGTCGAACGGAACATGGCCGTGAAACGTAATTCTTTCCGGCTTCTTCAGTTTTGACCGGGCCGCCATTAAACGTGAATGATAGTCCTCACGGGGAATCGCGCCGATTACATCGAGACAGATGTCCGGCAGATCGTCCTCGAGCAATTCCACAATTCGCACTGTCTCCAGGAGGCCGCGGTGCTCCGTTACGGCTCCCACGTAAAGCAGCCGCGGGCCGGGCTGCTTCCACCGCTTTTCGGCAATCTTGCCTCGGGATGGATCAGGTGCGCCTGCGGGAGGCTTCGGGGGGTAATTGTGGATCACCTCCACTCTCGCGGCATTCGTAAACCTGCTTGCATACGAGTCTTCCGCGAGACTGATTCCGGAAAACAGAGAGGCTGCCAGGCGTTCGAAAATCCGGTATACATAGGCGGTCGGCTTGCGGATATCCTGGGGAATCCAGTCGGAATTCTCGATCGCGGCGCTGGAATCTTCTTCCACATCCCAGAGGACGTTTTTCCCGAGCAGTCTTGCGACAACTCCCACGGGCACGTTTTCCGGGGGGACCACGAGAACCAGGTCGTGTCCGCCGAACAGGGCGCGCGTAAGCGCCCGTGGCAGGTCGATGAACCGCTCGACTTTGTTGCGGATCGGCAGGGAGCGCACCGTCAGGTTGTTTGGAAGACCTTCGGGAGCTTCGCCTCGCCCCCATACTTCCACATCGAAGCCCTCTTCGGCCAGTCCTCTCGCCACTTTCATCGTGTGGCGCGCGTGGCCCAAGGGATGCACAGTAGACAAAACGAG
This sequence comes from uncultured bacterium, assembly GCA_964538455.1. Lineage (GTDB taxonomy): Bacteria > Electryoneota > Electryoneia > Electryoneales > Electryoneaceae > JAZDLX01. Next base: position 56,785 of record CAZIDZ010000001.1, on the reverse strand, counting down.
GATTCGATGCGCCATGGTTGCTCCATTAAAACTGTGAAAGATACAACGGATAGAACGGCGGAGAGGCGCACGTCTCCCGCTTTAAACAAGCGACTGGTGGAGCGGCGAACTGGCAACGGCCGTCAATTCGTAGGTACCTTGCGAACCGAGCGGCGCCCCCCTGAAGGCGCAGCAAATTCAAAGTTTGCGGGCGGGAGAGTTTCATGGACCGAGTTCCTGTGGGGGTTGTTGGAGTCGGGCGGCTGGGCCGGTTCCACGCCCAGAAATACGCAGCCAACAGCGGGGCGGAGCTCGTCGGGGTGTACGATTCGGACCAGGAAGTGGCGGAACGTGTTGCGCGGGAGACGGGTTGCCGTCCTTTCACCGGTCTTGAGTCCCTGCTTGCGAAGGTGAAGGCGGTATCCGTAGCGGCGCCCACTTTGGCCCATCATGAAATAGGGCGGCAGGTGTTATCATCGGGACGCCACCTGCTGATGGAAAAACCAATCACAGCCACGTCACAGGAAGCGAAAGATCTTGTAAAACTTGCAGATAGAAGTGGTTTGATCCTGCAAGTGGGGCACATCGAACGGTTCAACCCCGGAGTTCGCGCGCTGAATGGCGTTGACGTCCGTCCGAAATTTGTCGAAGCTCACCGCCTGGCACCATATTCACCACGTGGCGCGGACGTTTCCGTGATCCACGACTTGATGATCCACGATTTGGATGTGCTACTGCATTGGATGGGCAGCGAAGTCGAGCGCGTGGATGCCGCGGGCGTTCCGGTGATCACGCGGGCGGTGGATATTGCCAATGCCCGCATCACCTTTTCCGGGCACCGGGTGGCGAATTTGACGGCTAGCCGGATCTCGCTGAAACGGATGAGGAAATTCCGGATTTTTCAAGAGGATGCTTACATTTCGGTGGATTTTGAAAAGCGGCGGGCGGAGATTTACAGGCGGGTGCCCGCCGGTACCCCCCGTTCGCTTCCGATCCCGGGCGCGGATGACGCCGATTTGCGGGTGTTGATCCGGAAAACCCGTGCGAAAAAGGATGAGGACGCGCTGGCGCGCGAAGTGGACGCGTTCCTGGCCGCGGTGCGGATTGGCCACTCGCCGGAGGTGGGTGGCCGGGAGGCCACAGTCGCTCTGGAGCTGGTCGAAGATATTGCCCGCCAATGTGCGGTGGAGATTGCCTGAAAGGGTTGCGATTCCGCCATCAATGCGCCCTTGACCGAGGCGCGTTTTTTGTTTCCATCAAAGATGTTTTCCGGTTTCAACCAGCAAATCGCTGAAGAATGCGGCGGGCGATGATTTCAGCCCCGTTCGTGCGAATGTCGCGAAAATCGAAGGGTCGCTTCGCGAGCAGCGAACGTAAAGCGCTGTCCCATTCTCCGGCGAGCAACTGCTCGATAGACAGCGTCTCGCTCGGAAGGTTTTGTTCAACGAAACGCTGAATCACGTCCGCCTCGGGGAAGCTGACTCGAGGAACGACCACAATCGCCGTGCCGTTGGCCGCGCACTCCGCCACCGTACTGTACCCGGGTTTCAGAATCGCCGCGTCCGCCGCACGAACGAGGTCGTTGTAACGGAGCCCACGCGCGTTGATCTCTTTTTCGGAAATGAAGCGGATGGCCGGATGCAAATCGTGAAGGGGCGGAGTTGCGACAAATTGGCAGGATTGCAGCAGGGAATCCGCGGGAACCTTAAAGCCTTTCAGGCCTTCTCCGCCGAAAGCGATCAGCACGACAGGACGATCCGAATTCAGGCCGAGTTGCCTTTTTGCCTCCTCTTTGCTGAGGGCCGATCCTCGGGCGATCAGTGGGACCCTTTCGATTTCCTTGAACGCTTCCAGCCCGAACTCCATTCCCCCGCTGTAAAAGACTTCCGCGCGGGAGTAGTAGCGGGAAGCGATGTCCGCGAACCGTTTGTACTCCGGACGCTCGGCTGACAGTTTATCCCAAACCCTATCCCACCCGAAGTTTCCGATCCCGACCGATGGAATGTCTGCCTTGTGCGCCGCCTCGAAGGCGTGAGGAGGAATATCGATCAGTGCGACGTCGATCTTCCTCGATCGCAGCCATTCCGCCTCGCGTTTGAGCAGAAGGTCTCCGTCCTTGCCGAAGAAAAACTGAAGACGCTGCATACTCTCTTCGTGATCGTGCCGCAGCGAATCGTATTGGACCAATCCTACATCGAGGCGCACCTGCGTGCGAGAGGTGGGCGGATAACCGAGGAAATTCTGCACCCGCTCCTTTGAGAACGGGGCACGAACATGAATTTCGGAACTCGGGTGCAGGCGTACAATTTCTCGCATTACTTCCAATATTCGAGCCAGATGCCCATAACCGTGCCCAGTGGCATACACCGCAAAATTCATTTTTCGGTCACATCCTTGCGTTCGAGTGGCGCAAGCATCAGAACGCGGCCATCGCGGAGGTCGTCTCCGCCGAGCCGTACAGCTGTTCGCAGTGGCTCCGGCAAAAGCGCGTTCACGGATGTGAAGAAGGGAGATTCGAGTCCCAATCCTGCGGCCCGCGGATACACGACGAGGCCGACTCTCCGGTCCTCATCGATTCCCGCGGCGCGCTTGGCGATTCGGATGGCGTCGAGCAGACCACCCTGGGCGTCGACAAGTCCCCGTTTGATCGCGTCCTCTCCGGTCCAAACGCGCCCGCGCCCGATTGCATCGACCTCCTGCTTGCTTAATCCCCTCCCGCGAGAAACCGTTTCGATAAAGTCGTCGTACGTTTTGTCCATCGCTTTGCGGATCAGGCGAACCTGCTCATCGTTCCACGGAGCCAGACTCGCCAGTCCGGCGTTGCGTCCCCGCTGGACGCTGTCGAGATGGATGCCCAGGGTATCCAGCAGTCCGGAGACGTTCACCCGGCCGTAGACAACGCCGATCGAACCGGTAATTGTAGTGCGCGTTGCAACAATGCTGTCCGCCTGGGCGGAGATGTAATAGCCCCCCGACGCGGCGAGGTCGGACATCGACACGATGAAGGGGACATGACGAACGCCCTCGATCGAGCCATCCACCGTGCGCTGAACTTCGCGCGCTATCGCGTCCGCAGCCAATGCCCACCCGCCGGGAGAATCCACGCGCAGCACAATTGCTTTTACGCTTCGATTGCTGCGGGCTCGGCGGATCGCTTCGACAAGTGTTTCGGCGCCGATAGTGCGCTCGTCCGTCAGGAAGTTTTTGCGGCTTCTGCCGCCCTCCATCGTCCCTTCGGCGTACACCACGGCGATTTTCGGGTCGTCCATCGCCGTCCAGTCGGGGTCCGCGGGAGGAGCGATGGTGTACTTCTCCTCGCTGCTGACGACTGTGGAGATTCCAGCGCCGAGCTGTTTGGAGGCGGCTTTTTCGATTTCATCTGGATAGAGCAGGCCGTCCAGAAGTCCGGCGCTCACCGCCTCGGGGCCGGTCATCAGTGCGCTGTCTATCCAGGCGGAGGCGGTTTCTTCGGAGACGCTGCGCCCGCTGGACACCGCCTCCACCCAATCGTGGTGCCACGCATCGGCCACCGCTCCGAGTTCTTGCCGCGCGGCATCGGACATCGCGTTGCGCAGCAGAGGCTCGGCGGCCGATTTGTACTCTCCGACTGTGTAAAATTCCGGGCGCAAGCGAAGCGTGTCGAGTAAATCGCGGGCGTAAAGGTTTTCGAAAGAAACGCCGGGAATGACAACCACGCCTGCCGGATACAGCCATGCCCTGTCCGCGGCGGAGGCCAGGTACGCCGTGCCCATGTGGTACTCACGGGCATAGGTCGCGACTTTGATCCCCGCCTCCCGTAGGTTCAGAATTTCTTCACGAAGCTCTTCGAGGTCGCTGCGCCCCGCGCTGAAATTGTCAAAATCAAAGATCACTCCGGCGACGCCGCCGTCATGACGGATCTGTTCAAGACGCTCAAGCAGCTCCAGCAGAGAACGTCTGTGCGGAAGGAAAAAGGCGACGGGATCGGGCTCCTCGTCGAGAGCACCATTGAGACGGATGTGGACGATCTGCTTCGGGTACACGGCGTCGAGCAGGGAAGGAATTCGCTTGGTCGAGGTTCGCAGCCACACGGCGCCGGCGTCCCGGCTGGAGCTCGCGTTTTCCGTCGCGGAGTAGGCACCCATCTCCAGGAGACCGCTGGTGATCGAAACACCCGCGAAGAGGAGCTTGGAATCGGTCGCATACCCGCCGTGAACGTGAAGACCCTTCAATGCTTCCCAGTTCGCCAGGAAAGTCGCGTCCGAATTGTCGCCGTAGCTGTTTCTTAGATCATGCCACAGTGTTCCATCCACCGAAAGCGTTAACCGTGGGCCGAAAGGTCTCAATGCAGCGGCGAGATGCCACGTCGGATCGAGGGCTACACCGTCAAGACGGGGCCTTCCGAGGTCGGTTATCTGAGCGCCGAGCGAGAGCCAGCGCGTTGGCCGGGCGATGATTCCAAGATCCCACGCGTTCTCACGATTCAAACCACTGCTCCAATGATAGGCCGAGCCAACGCTCAGGCCGTCACCGAGCGGAATGCCGAGTCCCCAGCTGTACCTGCGCTGCGTTCCGGAAGTGTCGCTGAATGTTTCCCATCCGAACGCAAGGTTGTCCAGGTTGATTCCCGCGCCATACTGATGGCCGTCGAAGAACACGCTTTCCGAGTTGCTGGCAGGCCAGAGCAGAATCGCTCCGCTGGTGCCATCGAGTCCGATCCCCGCCGGGTTCAGCCAGAGCGACGACGACGCGTCGGGATTCGCCCGTGACGCGATCGGCTCCGGGATCAGCATCCTGCTGGAAGGGCTGTTCCGGAAGGTCAGGTTAGGTGTTTCGGCCGAGGCCGAAGCGGCATAGAAAAAGGCGGCAACCAGCGCCGCCGTTACCATCGTACGCATGTACAACTCCACAATCGACTTGGCAATTGAGCCAAAGGTAACATCCCTGGGGCTACTTCGTAAAGAGATTCACAAAGATCCGTCTCGCGGGGAGCACCGGCCGGGGCGGAGATCAACCCATCCGCTGCCGCGCAAGCAGAAGGGCGAGCAGCGCCTGTTCGACCGGGGTGTCGGTGGTCAGCAGGTGGTGCTGGACACGATGCCGGGCGCACCCCTCGCGAAGGGTTTCAAGGAAGCGGCGCATCTCACTGCGGTAGTCGCTTCCCACCTGCCAGGGATTCGCCGAAAGCGATTTTCCGCTTTCCAGTTCAACAAACCGCGCCTCCCTGTCGAACGCAAAATCCATTTCGCGCGGGTCAAGGATTTGGAGCGCGAGCACTTCGTGGCCGTTGTGCCGGAAATGGTGCAGCCCTTCCAGCAGCGGCTCCGGATCGTCAAGCATGTCGGAGATCAGGATCACCAGTCCGCGGCGCCCAAGGCGTTCAGCCACCTTGTGGAGCGCTTCCCCCAGGGAGGTTTCACCGCCGGGTTCGTTGCGAACGAGGGCCGTAAAAAGTTCATCGCGCCAGGTTATCGCGGAGCGTGGCTGTAGCAGCTCACGGAGTGTGGAGTCGAACGGAGCCAATCCCACGGCGTCGCGCTGGGTCAGCAGCAGGTGAATCAAAGCAGCCGCGACGGTGCGGGAGTATTCGGCTTTTGTCACCGCCCCGCCGCCCTTGAATCCCATCGATCCGGAGACATCCAGCACAACCATCGCCCGCAGGTTGGTTTCCTCCTGGTACTGCTTGATGTAGTAGCGGTCGGTTCGTCCGACAACCTTCCAGTCAAGGTGGCGCAGTGGGTCGCCCGGTTGATACATCCGGTGTTCCGCGAATTCCACGGAAAAACCGTGGTAGGGGCTCCGGTGCAGTCCGGTCAGGAATCCCTCGACCACCAGCCGCGCGCGCAGCGAGATCGGCTCCAGCCGGTGAACCAGCTCCTGGGGAACGAGCGCCGCTATGCCGTTGACGTTTTTACCGGAGCGGAGGTTCACGGTTTCAGGTCTTCGAGCAACTGTTGCACGATACGGTCCGTGTCCACGCCGTCCGCTTCGGCGCGAAAGGTGCGGACGAGGCGGTGGCGAAGCACGGGAAGCGCCATCGAGCGGACATCCTCTACGACCGGCGCAGGACGTCCCTCGAGCACCGCTTTTGCCTTGGCGCCAAGGATCATGTACTGGCTTGCCCGGGGGCCCGCGCCCCAGCGAATCCAGTGCCGGATGAACTCACGGGCGTTCTCTTCTTCCGGACGTGTCGCCCGGGCAATGGCGACCGCGTGTTCGAGTATGGCGTCCGCGACCGGAACACGCCGCACAAGACCCTGCAGTTCAACGATTTCTCCCGCATCGAGCACGGCGTCCAGGATCGGGTCGTCCCCCACCGTCGTCGTGGCGACGATCTCCCGCTCTTCCACCTCGCTCGGGTAGAGCACGCGCACGTTGAACATGAAACGGTCGAGCTGGGCTTCGGGAAGCGGGTACGTTCCCTCCTGTTCGATCGGGTTCTGTGTGGCGAGCACGAAAAACGGGGGCTCGAGGATGAAAGTCTGGCCCGCAGCGGAAATCTCGTATTCGGCCATCGCCTGCAGTAGCGCCGCCTGCGTTTTCGGAGGCGTCCGGTTGATCTCGTCCGCGAGCACCACCTGAGCGAACAGCGGACCGCGGACGAACCGAAATTCCTTCTGCCCGGTTGTCCGGTTTTCCTCGATGATCTCCGTTCCCGTAATGTCCGAGGGCATCAGGTCGGGCGTGAACTGAATGCGGTTGAACGAGAGGCTCAGCGCTTTCGCCAGACTGCGGATAATCTTTGTCTTCGCCAGCCCGGGAACGCCGACGAGCAGCACATGCCCCCGTGCGAGCAGTGCGATCATCAGGTGGTCGATCACTTCGTCCTGTCCGATAATCGCCCGCCCCACCTGTTCGCGGATCTGGCGTCGAGCGTCGGCGATGCGTTCCAGCGCGGTACGGTCGTCCATGGGAAATCCAAGATCGAGTGGTTGTCGCCGCAGCCCGGGGACTCTCCCCGGACGGTTCATTTGTGGCAAGCTAGGGTCCGTCGCTTGTGGGGGCAACGGAGAGCCGGATGTCGTAAAGAGACAAAACGCGGGCGAAATCCTATTGTCCACTGTCGTCTACGGGAACCGATTCACATTGGCCGCGTATTTTCACTGTGGAAGGGATTTACCGCGAGAGGTGCAGTATGGCGAGCAGCAAAGTCGAGAAGAAAACGGACGGCAAAAATGCTGCCGAGGGGCCGTCCCGGAGAGGCGCGGTGCCGGTGGTGCTCTCTTGGGTGCGTGAAATCGCGATCGTCATTCTTATCGTCACCGCGCTCCAGGTGGGGCTGGTCCAGGCCTATTACGTTCCTACCGGGTCAATGGAAGCTACGATCATGCCCGGGGACTATCTGATCGCCGACAAGGTGACCCTCGGCCCCCGCACACCGCAGTGGATTGGAGTGCCCTACACGGATTTCGGCGTGCCCGTGCCAACGATCAAGTTTCCCGGTTTACGCAAGGCGCACCCCAACGACCTTGTCGTCGTCGAGGTGCCCGTAGACCAAAAAACACCTTATGTGAAGCGTGTTGTGGCTGTTGGCGGACAGACGGTTGAGCTTCGAGACAAACAGCTCTATGTGGATGGGGTGCGGCGCGACGAGCCTTGGGCGGTGCATTCCGACCCGCAGACGCTGGTAGCCGGGGTGCCCCAATACGGCATTCCCGCATGGTTGGGAAACCGCGACAACTGGGGGCCATACACCGTCCCCAAGGGATACCTGTTCCTGATGGGAGACAACAGGGACGACTCCTTCGACAGCCGCTACTTCGGGCCGGTCAAAGAGAGCGATGTGGTCGGATGCGCACGGATAACGACGTTCTCGCTAGATCTAACGAGCAAGGCCAAACCACTCCTCGACAGGTTCAGCCTCGCGCGTTTCGGCAGGGTGTTGCACTGACCGGATCGAACCAGTCCCGGACGCTCCAGCCGCCCGGCGAGCGCCCTCGACATCTTCAATCCTGAGTTGCTTTCGCGCCCTCCGCACTGTCCGCAGAGGCCACCTCCAGCGATTGCCGCAGCAGAACCATGTACCAGGGCAGCAACTCTCCGCGCGTTTCGTAGCGGTAACGGCGGGGGTTGTACACGTAGCGCGGCGTCTCCTGCGCCATTTTTCCAAGCAGGAGCTCCAGGGAGGGCCGGCCCGTTACCCCGACCCATGAGGCCAGAACCTGGGTCTCGTCCGGCACGGGGGCGTTCGACAGTGCGGGGAGTAGGAGTTTGCGCGCACGGGCTGTGTCGCCCATCGCCGTAATCAGCCACGCACGGTAGGCCGCCGCGAGCGGATCCCCCGGAATCAGCGCCTCCGCTTCCGTAATCTGCTCGTCTGCTTCGTCGTACTTCGCCTCCGCGATCAGCATCCGTGCGTAATCGAGCCGCAATTCGGCAACCCCGCTACGAAGCACGACTGCGTGTTGATAGATGGAATCGGCTTCCGTGAACGGAGCCGCCTCGTCGGATATCATTGCGCTGTCAGCGAGAGTCTCCGCGGATCCCCAGAGCGCCTCGGGCAGATCCGCCTGCACCGCCAGTGCGCTGTCGTACAACGCCAGCGCCGCGGTGAAGGCTCCCGCAAGCTGCCGTTCCCGCGCGAGCGCCAGCTGCAGCGGGTAGCGGGGCTGGAGGGTTGTGCGCGCCAGTCCGCGCTCAAGCACACTTATCGCTGTTTCCTTCCAGGCCCCTTCCGGTGCATGTTCCAGCGCTGTGGACAGCAGCGCATAGCCGTCCGGTTCATCGGGGTACTGTTCAATGTAAGCCTGGGCGGCGCCGACGGCGATCGAGTCTTTCCCGAGCAGCGAAGCGACCGTGGACCGTGCCGCGAGCACCGGCCGCGTGGTCGAGAACGTGCTGTCGATTTTTTGTAGGCGGCTCCAGGCGTGCTCCGCCCTCCCCTCTTCGAGATCCTGGTAGGTCGCGTTGACATGCCCCTCGGTGTAATAAGGCGCCATGTCATCGATGGCGAGGTAATCACGAACGATCGAAACAAGTGCTGTGTCCCGCCCAAGCCGGTCGCGGACGATTTCACGCTCGTCCCATTGATCGATCGTCGGGGAGACGAAGGCGTTCACCCCTTCCGCGAAGTACTCCCACACCGTGGACGCCTGGTAGCTGGACATGAAGACGTCCTCGCCTTCGGCCGCCTTCGCCTTGGCGTTCTGGTATGCCTCCTGCAGCCGCTTTTTCTCGGGTGTCGTCAGCACTCCGTGCACCTGGTGGGTGACCTCGTGCACGACGGTGTTGTACCCTCCATAAAGCTGGCGTTCAACGTCCTCGATCCCGGTCACCGTGTGGAATCCACCGGCTCCCCGAACGTCGTCCCAGAGGCGGCTGTCCAGGTTGATCCGCTGATCACGCAGCGGGGTCATATAGGGCGCGTCTGAGAGCAGTTCGTGAAGGGGTTTGATGTAGAGTGTCGAACCCGTCTCTTGAAGCACCGGGATGAACCGCCGCCACGGGTAGAGAGACATCGTGACAGCTTTTTTATGACGCGGCGTCAGCTCGTTCCAGTTGAGCACGTACTCTTCAATCGTGGGCACCTCCGGCGTCGGCTCGGCGAGGTATTTTTCGCGGAAGGCGACGCGTCGGGCCGACCGGCTCAGCCGGCGCGTTTCCTGCACCCTCGCGAAGATCGCATGCGCCCGTCCATAGGCCGGGATCAGCTTCAACGCTTCCTGGCAGAATGCTTCGGAAAGGTCCATTTCCCCCTTCAGCCAGGAGATTTCCGCCAGCATCACCACCGGTTCGATCCAGCTCGCGTGGAGGCGCCGCAGGGCCATCAGAGAGTCCGCCGCCTCCGGATAGAGGCCGGATTTCATCAATGATTTCGCGCCTTTCAGCTCCTCGCGCTCCTCATCAGAGGCGGGGAATGCTTCCGGGTGGACTTGCTCGATCTGGGTGTAGTTCAGGGACGTGTAGCCGTTGCCGAGGAAATAGTGCGCCTGCTCGTGGTAGGGATTCACCTCCAGCGTGATCTCCAACATCGAGATCGCCTCCCGGATTCGCCCCAGGTAAATCAGCGTGCGGCCGATCGCGAACAGGGCGTCATCGGAGAAACCGCCGTGCTTCACCGCCCACAGCAGTGTGTCGAGCGCCGCCTGGTGTTTCTCTTTCCGGTTCAGTTCGTTGGCCGCACCCAGCACGGCGATGCCGCGTAGGGCGTCGTCGGAAGCGAGCTCGAACGCCTGGCGGTAGCTGGCCAGCGAACTGTCGAGGTCATGGCGCCGGTCCGCAAGACGGGCTTCGGCGATCGCCTTGATCTCGTCGAGCAATCCCGGCCAGTGGTTCCAGTAGGTCTCGCCGAGCTTGTCGAAATGCTCCGCGGCGAAGTCTGCGTCGAGGTCGCGAAGCGCTTTTGTCCAATGAGGGGGCGTGATGAAGTCCTGACCCTCGGGACCGTGCGGATAATCCTCCCGGGAAAGGGTGTAGCGGCCGCGTTTCATCATCGCCATGTCAAACAGGGCGGTGACGCGGTCGTTCCAGGGCCGCACCGCGGCGGTTTCGGGGTCGCGGCACCAGACGCCCAGTTGCCATGCGAGCAGCGCGCGGTCCATCCCAAGCGCCGTGGTGTACGCGGCGGTCAGGGAATCACGCACCTCGAGCACGTCCCGCACAAGCGGCGGGTAGGGGTCCCGGGCGTCCTGGGCGGCGAGAGCGGCGGTGAGCACGACGACGGTTGTTAGCAGCGCCAGCGACAGGCGCCGTTGTCCTCGGGTCATCTCTTCATCCATCACTGAATCCGCAGAAAAAAGCCCGGCGCAAAGCCGGGTTCGTAAGGTACGGCGGGTTCAATCGCCGTACAACGTTGCGCAGTCCTCGAGCCGTGCCCCCCGGTTTTCGTCGCAAACGGCGAATTGCGCCGGACCGAGCATCGACACCCCCGCGTACTGCCCGTCCTTCCTCAGCAGGTAGAATTTGAGGCCGAAATTTGGCCGTCCCCGGTCGTCGAGCAGGTGTTTTTCCATTGTGTGTTTTGCCACCTCGCGCAGCACTTCAAGGCCCGCGTCCACCGGGCCCAACCCTTGTTTCATCAACTGCACCGCCTGAAAGGAGCAGAGATTCTGGAGGTTGGCCTCCCCACGGCCCGTGGACCCTGTGGAGCCGATTTCGTTGTCCACGTAAAGCCCTGCGCCGATGATCGGGCTGTCTCCGACCCGTCCCGGGAGCTTGAAAAACAGCCCGCTGGTGGTGGTCACGCAGGAGATGTCGCCCTCGCGGTTTCGCGCGCTGAGGTGAATCGTTCCCGTGATGCGTTCGACGATCGCCTTGATCTCCGGGTCCACCTGATCCGGCGGCGGAGTCAGCCAGTCATCGACCGGCGAAAGAGTCTGCTTCCAATAAAGCCAGAGCTTTCGTGCCTTCTCCGTCAGCAGGTTTTCCTCCTTGAACCCCTGTGCTTTGGCGAACGCCAGCGCTCCGGGTCCGACGAGCAGGACATGGTCCGTCTGGTCCATCACCAGCTTCGCCACCTTGCTGGGATTGCGGATGTTCTGCAGGCTCGCGACAGCCCCGGCGCGATGCGTGGGACCGTGCATTACCGCCGCGTCGAGCTCCACGACACCCTCTTCGTTGGGAAGCCCGCCGTACCCCACAGAATAATCTTCCGGGTCGTCCTCCACGAGATTCACCCCCGCAATCGCGGCGTCGAGTGGATCATCCCCGGCCTCCATTCGCTCGACCGCGCGCTCCAACGCCTTCAGTCCATTAGCGGACGAGACAGCCATAAATACCTGTTTTCCTTTCTTTGGCGCGGCTATCGCCGGCCCACCGGCGAATGCGAGCGAAAGCCCGGCCGCCGCCGCCGCGGAAGTCCCAAGAAACTCGCGACGGTTCATCTTCATCGATCCCATTGGTTTGCCTCCCTGGTTGCGTTGAGGGAAGGTATCGAAAGGGGGAGAGGGCGGCAAGAGAACAACGTCAATGCTGTCCAGTGGCCCGGGCGGAATGTCTGCTGAGAATGTCGAGGCGTATCCAGATATACTAAAAATAAAAGCTTGCACTGGAGGCTTGCCCCCGCTCGGGGACAGGAGTAGTTTTACGAAGAGGTGAAATGGGAGGTGGTGGATGGATCTCGGGGACTCCGGCGACCGTCTGGACGCTCTCTTTGGAGCGCTCTCGAATCCCGTGCGGAGGCGAATCCTGCAGCACCTTCTACACGGCGAGGCCACGGTCACCGAACTGACGGATCTCTGCCACGTGACGATGCCAGCGATCTCGCGCCACCTCCGCCAACTGGGTGAAGCGGCTCTCGTTGAGCGGCGGGTTGAGGGGAGGATACGGTGGGCGCGCCTCGTTTCTGGCGCTCTCGAACCCGCCAGGGCATGGCTGCGCTCGCTGCCGGATGGATCGGGTGGCGGATCCTTGGCGGATTATTTGAAAGAATTAAGAAACAAAGAGTAGCGAGACTCTCGGAACGGCTGGACGTCTTTCCTTCGCGAGCGCGAGGCAAAGGTGGTGTGATGCCGGTCCGTATATTTGATGCGAATCCCGGAAGGGAACACCGAGTCGGTCAGGAAGCGAGGCGAGGGTGACGATGAACGCCTATCGGGTCAAGCGGGCCAAGGCGCGAACTAAAATGCGTTCGAAGCAGAGGGGCAGAGGCGGTGGCGGGTCAGGAGTAGGTATCGGCGAAATCCTCGTGCTGCTGGTCGTCGCCCTGGTCGTGCTTGTTGCCGTGAACTCTCCCTCCTTCAAGCACCATAACATCCGCTCCTCCGAGCTTTTCAGGCTCTATTCCCCGGAACAGCTCCAGGAAGATCTGGCAACGCTTGTCGAACGGCTTGAGACGCTGCACCCGAACCTCTATGCGAATGTCTCCCGGGAGGAAATCCAGGCGGAGATTCAGCACATCGAGGGTGAACTGACCGCCCCGATGAACCGTATCGCGTTCTACCGGCTGGTGGCTCCGCTCCTCACCCGCTTTCGTGACCCGATGACAGCGGTGTCGATTCCACACGAGGAGCGTGACGATTATATCGAACAGGGCGCGCTGCTGCTGCCGCTTGATCTGGATGTAGCCGCCGACGGGATCGCCGTCGCGCACAATTACTCCAGCGACACCCTGATCGCAGTCGGGGCGAATGTGCTTTCGATCAACGGGGTGCCCGTCGAGCAGTTGCGTGTTCGCCTCATGCAGTATGTCAGTGGGGGCACGGACGACTACCGCTATTGGAAACTGGGCCGCCACTGGCGCGAGCTCGAGTGGCTGGTGTACGGGTTCGAAAGCCCCTTTGCGGTTGTTGTCCGGCGGCCCGGTGTGCGCGGCGGACCGATTGCCAGAAACCTCCTCGGAGTTCCCCAGGGAGCGATGAGCGAGGATCGGAAAAACGGCCTGGTAATTGAGAAAACGCGGGTTCCTTGGACGTATTCCTTCCAGCGCCGGGAGCGTGTCGGGTTCGTCAGGGTCAGCGAATTGGAGGATTACTCCGGCCTGGATTTCGCGATGGATGCCCTGGTCACTGAGTTGGAGACCGATAATGCCGGTGCGCTGATCCTCGACCTGCGGGGCACCCCCGGAGAGGGGGTAGATGCGGTCCGCACGGTGCTTTCGCGGCTCGCCGATCGCTTGGTTCCGGTGGTCACCGCGCGCGAACTGCGCTCGACAAAAACCTCGCGGCTCTGGTTTGCCCGCAAGGTGCCCCTGCTGGGGCGGTTTTACCCTCCGCTGTTCGATAAGAAGCTGGCGAAGCTTTGGAAAACGCCGCTCGGCTCCCTGATCCAAATTCCGGATGATGAGAACCTGGTTCCTGCAGGGAGGCGTTTTCATGGAGCTGTCTTTGTCCTCGTGGATGGACAGTCCGGTCCCGCGGCGGCGCTGCTAGCAGGCTTGGTGCAATCGGCGAAAATCGGCACGGTGCTTGGAGGTGAGAAGGCTCCCGCTGCGGAAGGTCTCTATGGAGAGCCGTTTGGATTCGATCTCCCGCATACACGGCTGCGCATCCAACTCCCGCTGGCGAAGCTAATCACGAGCGCCACCATGCAACCGGTGACTCCCGACGTGCTCGTCGAACCGACGAACTACGAGCGGCGGCGCGGCCTTGACAGCGATCTCGTGCGTGCCCTGCAGCTGGCGAGCCGGGCGACCCGCTGAAAGGAGAAGTATCCGGCAGGTTGACGATCCATTTGCCCTGTTTGGCCCTGTTGGCTTGGCCAACAGGGTTTCATTGTTTTCTCTCCGCCCGTTTGACCCGGTCGGGTGGCCCGGGACTTCAGTCCCGGGTTTCATGATAAGCTGAGTCAGCCTCCTTTTTTAAACGGGCCGATTTGCTCGCAAGCCGGGTTTCGGTTCACTGCTCCTCCGGCCGCCACCAGCCCTTGGTGGGAGTCTCCGGCGGCGAGCACGCCATCACATACTGCATCCGGATCTCCTTGACGATGGTCGCGCGCGCCTCCGCCTCCTCTTTCGGCAGGTAGTATGTGGCGTAATGAAGTGTCTTCCCGGTGTGCTCGTCCCAGCAGGAGCGCCGCGGATGGGTTCGCACGGCTTCCGCGACGTTCTCCCCCTCATCCACGTCGAGCATGTTGTACCGCCCGTTTTCTTCCAGGGAGAGAATCGCGAAAACACCCGGTTTCGCTTGCAGCTCACCCTCGGAGGGAAAAGGGCCGTCCAGGGAAAACCAGCCGATTTCGATGCTCATCACCGCGCCTCGCCGTGAACCGCTGTCTGTGCCGGAAAATAGCCCCTGCGGCGGTGCTGTCCGGCAACCCGGTCTCCAGAAGGAGGCTCCTTCGCGCGTAGCGGAGACTCTCCTCCGCCCGTGTCCCCCGCAACATCCGCCCGCCTGGTGCATCCTAGGGTAGGGAACGCACGATGCCACGGGCGAGGAATTCGATCAACCGCTGTCCGTGCCGTCACCGGGAACGAAAACAGAGACGTTGATACTTAGAAGGAAGGCTGCACGATGGCGATTCTTCGAGACAAGGACAAACAAACGGTCCGTGAACGCTTGACCGAGATGACCGGCAGGGTGAAGCTGGTTTACTTCACGCAGGAGCTCGAGTGCCAGTACTGCCGGGAAACCGGTGAGTTGCTGCGGGAAATCTCCGAACTTTCGGACAAACTTGAACTGGAAGAGTACAACCTGATCACTGACAAGCAGATCTCGGAAGAGCATAACATCTCCCAGGTTCCCGCGATCGTGCTGCTCGGCGAGGACGGTGTGGACCGGGACATCCGCTACTTCGGCATTCCCAGCGGGTACGAATTTGCCAGTCTGCTTGAGGACATCCTGATGGTTTCGGCCAACGACAGCGGCCTCGAGGAAGAAACCCGACAGGCGCTTGCGACGCTCAGCGGTCCGGTGCACATGCAGGTTTTCGTCACGCCCACATGCCCGTACTGTCCCGGTGCGGTGCGGCTGGCGCACCAGATCGCCTTCGAGTCCGACAAGGTACGGGCGGACATGGTGGAGGCGACGGAATTCCCGCATCTCGCGATGAAATACAATGTGCAAGGTGTGCCGCGGACGGTGATCAATGAAACGCATGCACTGGAAGGCCTGGTGCCGGAGCAGGCGGTTCTTCAGGAGGTCCTGAAGACCGTGTAGCCTGTTCGGCCACGGTGTGGATCGTATCTTGTCCGCCATGGATGACAGGAAAAACACGGGTGCCGCGGATGCCGGAGCGATGCGGGATGACGCAGAGCTAGTGCGGAGAGCGTTGCGCGGAGATGATACCGCAAGGAGCGAAATCGTCGAGCGCCACATGCGCAATGTGTACAACCTTGCGCTGCGCCTCACTGGAAACACGGACGAGGCGGAAAATGTTCTCCAGGACACGTTTCTGAAAGTCTTTGAAAAACTCGGGGATTTTCGCGCCGACAGTCAGCTCGGCACCTGGATCCACCGCATCGCGACCAATGAAGCTTTGATGCGGATGCGCTCGAAGAAGGGCAAATGGTTTGTGCCGATCGAGGACGAACCGGCTGGCGAAGAGGGGAATGGGGATTTTGGAGTAATCGCCCAATCGTTGGATCGCGATCCGCTCACGTTGACGCTCGACGATGAGCTGCGGAAGAAGTTGGAAAAAGCAATACTTTCTCTGCCGGAAACCCTGCGTACGGCGTTCGTGCTCAAGGATCTTGAAGGGCTGTCCATGGTGGAGATCGGCAAGCAGATGGGCAAGACGGTCGCGGCGGTGAAAGCGGATTTGCACCGTGCACGGTTGCGGCTGCGCCGCCAGCTTGCCGAATTCGTGGACGGGAGGGCCCATGGAGCCTAAGATCACGCGGATTGATGAAAAGCTGCTGACGCCGGACCAGCTTTGCGACGCTCTCGAAGTCTACTTGGGTAGGGAAAAAGGAAAGAAAAAGTGCCGCGAGCTGCTGGCCAAGCTCGAGAATGATCCATCCTGGAAAGCACAGTTGAACACGTTGAGCTGCACGGTTCAGGTGTACCAGAAATGCGAGGGGGTGGATGTGCCGGATGAGGTCTCCTACCGCCTCAAGACCGTGCTCAACCTGGCCGATCCAGGCAAAGAGTGCGACGATGCAAAATAAAACAAAACATAGAGTTCTGCAGATCAGCGGCGCCCTGCTCGGCGCGACTGGCGGCTTTCTCTATTACAAGTTCATCGGTTGCACCTCGGGAACCTGTCCGCTCACTTCTGAGCCGCTGTTTCCCACGGCATGGGGCGCCCTGTTCGGTTGGCTCCTCTTCGGGTTGGGACTAGGGAAAACCGGGCGGGACCGGACACCGGCGGCCCGAAACGATACGCTGGAGACTTGAGATGAGAGTGCTCACGATCCTGGCGCTCGCCTTTGCGCTGGCGCTGAGTGGATGTTCAAAAGGGGAAGCGCAGTCCGGAGGCGGTTCCGGGAAAAGCATGAACTCCCAGGCGGCGGTGAACGACGAAGCCACGAAACTGGGACTGCTCCCCGCCGACAAGGCGCCTACTGCGCCGGACTGGGAGTTGCAGACGGTGAACGGCGAGACGCTGAAGCTTTCCTCTCTCCGGGGGAAAGTGGTGATTCTCGATTTCTGGGATACCTGGTGCCCGCCCTGCAAGGCTGAAATTCCAAGCTTCATTGAACTTTACGATCAATACAAGGATCAGGGGCTCGTCGTCGTCGGCGCGGCCTTCGGCAACAACGGCCCCGATGCGGTCAAGGAATTCGTCCAGGAATGGAAAATGAACTATCCGGTCGTATTCGTCACACCGGACGTAAACCGTCTGTACGGCGGAATTCAATCGATCCCGACCACCTTTATCATCGATCCGAACGGCCGGGCCCGCGGCATGCACGTAGGTTTCGCCGAGAAGGATGTGTTCGAGCAGGAGATCAAGGCGTTGTTGCCGAATGGCTGATCGAACGGAAAAGCTGGGAAGCCCTCCTGCGTTCGCCAGGAGGGCTTTTTTGTTGCCATCATTGATGTTTTCCGGGAATTACGAAGTATTCTCGCCTCCATCGATTTAGTTGCATTATCAATTAATCAAGGGTAAACACTAGTTTAGAAAGTCATCTTGACGTCCCGACCAGTCGGGACGAGAAGGATCTATGTTCTCGATGTAGTCAACTGAAAAACAAAGATTTTTCACTTCGTTCAGAATGACTGAAACGAATCCGATGAGCCGTCTATTTTCATCTCGTTTTCTGCTGCTGTTTTTTGTTGGTAGCAAAGGAAAATCCATCTCAAAACTGTCGCTGTTCTGGCATTGAACCTTAATCAATTATACCAGGTGCAATTTTATCTAATTATTAACAGGTAGTTAACGATGAAAATTTACTGTACCTGGTACAATGAAGTGCTCCCGGCAATAAAACGCTCATTTGAAGGCAATCATACCCTGATGTTACCGCGTTTTCTTTCGCTGGATGTCTGGGCGGAAAAGCGTCCCACTTGACAGCCCCTAGCCCCGGAGCCATCTTGCCCGCAGCGAGCGGGCCGCTCGTCATTCAACGGAGACAGGACATGCCTGAGCCATCAATCACATTCCCATCACCCGCACCCGGCCGGGGGATCTATTGCAACCGCACGCTCAACCTGCGGTCGATCCGGGCGATCGGCTACGACATGGATTACACGCTGATCCATTATCGGGACGACGCCTGGGAGCAGCGCGCCTACGAACATCTGCGCCGCGGGCTCGCCGACCGTGGCTGGCCGGTGGCGGATCTTGCCTACGATCCTGGGTTCATCATGCGTGGGTTGATTCTCGACGCCGAGCTGGGCAATGTGGTCAAGGCCAACCGTTTCGGCTACATCAAGCAGGCCTACCACGGCACGCGTGCGCTCCCCTTCGACGAGCTTCGCAGCACCTACAGCAGGACGATCGTCGATCTCTCCGAGCCGCGTTGGTATTTCCTCAACACGCTGTTCAGCCTCTCCGA
Organism: uncultured bacterium; assembly: GCA_964538455.1. GTDB lineage: Bacteria > Electryoneota > Electryoneia > Electryoneales > Electryoneaceae > JAZDLX01. The sequence continues at coordinate 38,511 of CAZIDZ010000001.1, read as the reverse complement.
GGGATTCATGTTCGCGCAGACCGTCGATCTGCTGGACAAAGGCGACCTCGGGGACGCCATCGGGTACGAAGATCTGATGAGGATCGTGCGCAACACTCTCGACCGCGCTCACACCGAGGGGGCGCTGAAGGCTGACATTCTCGCCCACCCGGACAACTACATCGTCCATGATCCCGAGAGTGTCGATGCGCTGCTGGACCAGAAACACGCAGGCAAGAAACTGTTGCTGATCACCAACAGCGACTGGGAATACACCCGTGAAATCATGGCGGCGGCGTTTGATCCCTACCTGCGCGACGGCATGACCTGGCGCGACCTGTTCGATCTGGTGATTGTCAGCTCGCGCAAACCATCGTTCTTCTCCGACCCGAATCCCGCCTTCGAGGTGGTCAGCGAGGAGGGGCTGCTGAAGCCTGTCGTTGGAAAATTGAAACCCGGCGGCGCGTATCTCGGCGGGAACGCACGCATGGTGGAACAGCTCTGGGGTTTCGCCGGGGAGGAGATCCTTTTCGTCGGCGACCACATCTTCAGCGACGTGCGCGTGTCAAAAGCTGTTCTCCGCTGGCGAACGGCGTTGATCCTCCGCGAACTCGAAGGCGAGCTGGAGGCGATCGAGGGTTTTCGGGACGAACAGGTTCGATTGACGAATCTGATGTCGCGCAAGGAACAGCTGGAATACCAGGCGAACCAAACCCGCCTTGCGATTCAGCGGCTGAAGGGGGGCTACCTGTCTTCCAAGGGAAGCGTCAAGGAGTTGCAGGGCGAGGCGGAACGGTTGCGGGGTGAGATCGCGTCCATTGACGAACAAATCGGCGCGCTTGCGAGAGCCTCGGGGGAGCTGATGAATCCTCACTGGGGCCTGATCATGCGGGCCGGGAACGACAAGAGCCACTTCACCCGGCAGGTGGAAAACTACGCGGACATCTACATGTCACGGGTTTCCAATTTCCTCAAACTGACCCCATTCGCCTATCTGCGCAGCCCGCGCCACGTGCTCCCGCACGACCCGCTGTGGTGATGTCTCGAATCTGTTGGTGTGGCCCGGCTGCTCCGTCAGCCGGGTTTCTCTCGCTACTTCCCATCCTCCTCAACCGCCGCCACGTACGGCAGATCGCGGTATTCGTGATTGTAGTCGAGCCCGTATCCGACAACGAATTTGTTCTCGATCTTGAATCCCACGTAATCCGCTTCCAGGTTCACCTCGCGGCGTGACGGTTTGTCGAGCAGGACCACCGTTTTTAGTGCGGCAGGCTTGCGGTCGCGCAGCAGCCCGGATACACGCTGCAGAGTGAATCCGGTGTCCAGAATGTCGTCTACGATCAGGACATGTTTTCCGGCGATGTCGAAGCGGACGTCCTGTTTGATGCGGATATTCCTTGAGGACTCCATGCTGGAATCGTAGCTGGAGACGTTCAGAAAATCCAGTTCCGCCACTCGCCCGCCGTGGCGCGAGATCGCACGGATCAGGTCAGCCATGAATACGAATGCCCCGCGGAGCAGCCCGACTACGGTAATTGGACCTTCTGTGCAGAACGTGTTGGCAATTTCTGCGCCGAGCTCGTCGACCCGCTTTTGGATCTTGTCTTCGGCGATCATCGGGGTTGTGGATGGCGTGAGCATGGATATCTCCCGGTAACGTGAATCGCGATTTGGCGAATTTAGGATACGTCTCGGCCATGTAAAACCTACAGGCTGGACACGCCGCTGGTCAAGCTTTCCCGAAACGCTTGCCCCTTCCACGCGGGTGAGGTCATATTGCCAAAGGATCGCAGCAAAGGAACGAGCCGTGGATGCAAGGCAGATGGAATCGGGAAACCGGGGCGGCGGAAGCGAGATTCCACCTCCGCAAAAATTGGCCAAACTGGGCTTACTCGTAGCCGGGATTGCGCACAACCTGTACGGCCCCTTGACCGGCATTCTTGGCACCCTGGATCTGCTGCGGCTCAAACACCCGGAGCTCGAGGGTGAACTGGAGCGTGTCGCCGGGCTTGCCAGACGTATGCAGGACGAGATTCGCCTGATGTTGTACAAGGCGGAGATCGAATACAAGGGGAAGATTGCGAATATCGACCTCGGCAAACTGGTCTCCACGGAGATCGAATTCTACAAAGGAGATCCGCGCTTTAAACATATGATCGAGGTGAAGTTCGATCCGCCGCAAAACCTCCCCTCCTTCCGCGGCACAATCGGCGACTTCTCTCAATCGATCAGCAATATTATCACCAACGCTGTGGAGGCGATGGAGGAATCCGAAACCAAAGAGCTGACCATCTCCCTCGAGGCGTCCGGCGATAACCTGGTGCTTTCGATCAAGGACTCCGGCGTCGGCATGGATGAAGAAACCCGCGCGCGGGCATTTGAACCCTTCTTTACGACCAAGACCCCCACGGACGGCGGGAAATTTCCGGCCACGCTCGCCACCGGTCTCGGGCTGACCCACGTCTGGAACCTGCTGCGTCCCGAAGGGATTTCGATCGACCTGGACAGTGCACCGGAGCGGGGCACCACGGTGACCCTCACCATCCCCTACAAGGACATCGACCGCCGTTACAGTGAGCTCCTGCCGACCGTTTGAGCGGCAGGCGCGGATCAGCGGGGGAATTTCATGGGCAAACAGAACGATCAGCTTCCACAGGACGGCGAAAAACTGCGCCAGTTCACACGCTACCTGCTCGAGGACCTTCACGCGCTGGAGCGGATGCTCTCCGAAGGAATCATCGGGGCGGACATCTCCCGCATCGGGGTCGAACAGGAACTGGTCATTGTCGGGTCGGACCTACGCCCGGCCGCCCGCGCGCTGGAAATGCTCGATGAACTGGAGCCAATTGGATTCACTCCCGAACTGGCCCTGTTCAACTTGGAATTTCCCGTCGGTCCGCTCCTTTTTGAGGGCAAGTGCCTGAGTGACCTTGAGGCGGCGCTGGAGGAAAAACTGGCGGCCGTCCGCGACGTGGCCCAACGGCACGGGATTTCGGTCGGGATGTTCGGCATCCTGCCGTCGATTCGAAAAGCCGACCTGTCGATGGAAAACATGACGCCCCGGGCCCGTTACCAGAAGCTGAACGACGTCCTCTCGCAGCAGCGTGGACGCGATTATGAGCTCCATATTCGCGGCACGGACGAGCTGGTGACCTCCCAGGCCAACCTGATGCTCGAGGGGGCGAACACCAGCTTCCAGGTTCATTTCCAGGTACCGCCGGATCAGTTTGCCCTCCGCTACAACGTCGCCCAGGTCGTCCTCGGCCCGGTGCTCGCCGCTGCGGGAAACAGCGCCTTCTTCGGACGCCATCGCCTCTGGCACGAAACACGGATCGCGCTTTTTCAGCAGTCCCTCGACTCCCGCAACGCCCCGGTGGAGCGGCAGGTGGAGCCGCGGGTCAGCTTTGGCACTCGCTGGGTGGACGAGAGCGTGCTCGAGCTGTTCCAGGAGGACATCGCGCGGTTTAAAGTCCTCTTCGCCCTCGAAAACGTTGAGGATCCGGCGGCGGCGCTGGAAGCTGGGCGGGTGCCCCAGCTCGAGGCGCTACGGCTGCACACTGGAACCGTCTATCGCTGGAACCGTGCCGTATACGGGATCAGCGACGGCCGTCCCACGCTGCGGATCGAGAACCGGGCTCTCCCCGCAGGGCCGACGACGATGGACGAGGTGGCCAACGCCGCTTTCTGGTTCGGCCTGATGGCGGGGCTGACCGAGGAGGTGGGGGATGTTCGCGAGGTGATGAAATTCGAGGACGCCCGCGACAATTTTGCGAACGCTGCGATCACCGGACTTGAGGCGCAGATGACCTGGCTGGGCGGCGAGCGCAAGAGCGCCCGCGACCTGATCCTCCAGGATCTGCTGCCGCTGTCCTACCTGGGCCTGCGGGACCGTCAGATAGACGAAGAGGATATCTACAAGTATCTCGGCGTCATCGAGGAGCGTGTCGAGTCGGGCCAAACGGGAGCGGCGTGGCAGCTTCGCTCCTTTGCGGAAATGACCGGGCACGGGACGCGCTGGGAGAAAGTGCACGCCCTCGTCGCGGCCACCTTCGCGCGCCAGGCGACGGGGCTGCCGGTGCACACTTGGGAACTCGCTCAGCTCGGTGAGGCGGGGGGGTGGCGGAACAACTACGTGCGCGTCGAACAACTGATGACCAGCGAGCTGTACACCGTTCATCCCGACGACCCGCTCGAACTCGCTGCGAACGTGATGACATGGAGGGGCGTTCGCCACGTGCTCGTCGAGGACGACGAACACCGTCTCGTCGGGCTCATCACCTACAAGCACTTGTTGAAACGGTTTATCCAGGGAGGCGGCGAACACGGGGACGCCGTAAGGGACGCGATGAGCACCGACCCGATCGTCGTCGCGCCGGACACCTCGTCGCTGGACGCGATCGCTCTGATGCGCCAGAAGGACGTTTCCTGCCTCCCGGTGGTCAAGAACGACCGGCTTGTGGGGATGATCACCAAGGACGATTTCATGAACATGGCCGGTTCGCTGCTCCGCGACCGGCTTGAACCACCCGCCTAGCGAAAATTAAAAAGGGGACAAGCGCTATTTAATTTCTTCGTCAGGGTGGCCCGGCCAGCCCCGACGCGTCGGGGTTGGCCGGGTTTCTCCTAAACTCTTGTTTTTCGAAGAGTGCCCCTGTTTGCATAGCTTCAGTGGGCAAACAGAGTTTACTCTAATTCGTGGTTGAAAAATGGATCCCCGCCTTCGCGGGGATGACAACAAGGGAGTCCTTGGCCCAATCCTTACCGTTCAGGATCGGGTTTCACATCGAATCCAGCGTCGCTTCATCAATAACGAGAAGTGCCTCTCCCTTTACCACCCCGCTTCCAGCCTCTCCGCCAGCATTTCCGGCAACCCCGCCGCGTGGATCGCCTCCATCGCCCCCCGGATATCATAGTCTACGGCGATCAGTTCCGGCCGCATCGTCTTGTCGTCCACGAGGCACCACCGCGCGCGAGGGTCTCCGTCCCGCGGCTGTCCAACGGAACCGACGTTCACAAGCATCTGTTCGTTCACGCGGTAAATCTCGGCGCAGTGGCTGTGCCCGATGAAGACGATGCGGGCGTCCACACTCTCCAGCGCCCGCTCCGCGGACATCAAACTGTCGATGTATTCCCAGTTTTCGGGTTCCAGCGGCGAGGCGTGCACGAACAGCAGTTCGCCGTCCCGGTGGGCCAGGGGCAAGCTGTCTAGCCATTGAATTTCCGTGGGGTCGAGTTTTTCGCGCGTCCAGAGAGCGGCCTCGCGGGCGTAGGGATTGAACCAGACGAGGGATTGCCGGCCGCAGACGCCCCAGTCGTGATTTCCCGCGAGTACGATGCCGCAACGCTGTCGAACGAGGGCGATGCATTCTGAGGGGTGAGCGCCGTAGCCCACGGTGTCGCCGAGGCTGACGATCTGGTCGGGGGAGTAGCGGTCGACGGAGTCGAGGACGGCCTTGAGCGCGTGCAGGTTGCCGTGAACGTCGGAGATGACGGCGCGGCGCACGGTCAGTTCTCCCCGTTTTCCCCCGGGCGGCTGGAGTTTTCCTGAGTGCCGGTCGAGCCGGGAGAATCACTTTTGTCCCGCTTTCGCTCCTTGGGCGGTTCGGTGGGAGTTTCGTTTACATCGCCCTCGCGTGCGGACACTTTTTTTGCCGTGCGGACGTGTTGCTCGTTCTCCTCATACATCGCGTCGAGCAGACCGTTGATGAAGCGTCCAGACTGATCGGTGCTGAACATCTTGGCAATCTCGATCGCCTCGTTGATCGTCACTTTGGGCGGGACATCCTCAACGTAGAACAACTCGCAGAGCGCGACACGCAGGATCAGGTGGTCGAGCAGAGCCATTCGCTCGATATCCCAGCGGTGCGACTTTTCCGCAATCATCTCGTCCATCTTGATCTTGTGGCGGTGGCTGAGGGAAACGAGGCGCTGGGCAAATGCGCAGTGCCGCTTTTCGCCCCCTTTGACGAGAGAGGTGAACAGGGAGGAGGGATCGTCGCCGGTCAGCTCCGCGGCGTACAAAACCTGCAGGGCGATCTGGCGTGCCTCGTGACGGCTGGTGGCGCCCCGAATTTCCATCCCTGCTCCCTGTGTCAAAAAGGCGGCGCCTCCTGAAGGAAAGGAGCCGCAGAGAATTATCCCGCGTTACCCCATATCCACGAAGGTAAGCCACCCGTGGCGATCCTCTGTGGCGCCGTTGATGATTCCGAAAAAAGCCTCCTGCAGCGCGGTGGCGACCGAACCGCGGTGGCCTTCGCCGATTTGAATCTGATCGATGGATCGGATCGGGGTCACTTCGCTGGCGGTGCCGCTGAAGAAAACCTCATCTGCGAGGTACAGCATTTCACGCGGCACCATGTGCTCCGCGATTGTGAATCCCAGCTCCCGCGACAGGGTAATCAGAGCGTCGCGGGTGATTCCCGGAAGCACGCTGTTGCCAAGCGGCGGTGTGTAGATCAGGTCGCCGCCGTTCTTGCCGCGCCCGTGGAAAACCACATAAAGGTTTTCGCCGGAACCCTCGGAAACGTACCCGCTGGTGTCCAGCGCGATCCCCTCCACGTAGCCGTTTTTGATCGCTTCCAGCTTGATCAGTTGGCTGTTCATGTAGTTGGCGCCGGATTTGGCCAGGGCCGGAAGGGTGTTCGGGGCGATCCGGTTCCAGGAGGACACGCAGACGTCCACTCCCTTCTCCAGCGCTTCCGGGCCTAGGTACTTGCCCCAGTGCCATGTCATGATAATCGCATCCACGGGGCATGGCCGGGGATCCACGCCGAGGCTGTGGTAGCCACGGTAGACAACAGGCCGGATGTAGGCCTCCTTGTCGCCGTTCGCTTTCAGCGTTTCGATGCTGGCTTCGATCAACTGGTCCACCGTGAACTGCAAACGCTTGTCGTCGCCGTCCTTCTTGCGTCCCTCAAGCAAACGTTCGTCCGGTGTCATCCGGTAGATCTTCGCCGAATTGTAAAGCCGTTCAATGTGTTCTCGAAGCCGGAAAACCACACTCTTGCCATCCGTCTCCTCGCGGTGGTACATCCGGATGCCTTCGAACACTGAGGTGCCGTAGTGGACTACATGGGCGCCGACGTGGATCGTCGCGTCCTTCCAGTCCACCAGCTTGCCGTTCATCCAGATCTTGCCGCTTCCGTCAAATCCCATGATGTCGTCTCCCTTTCGAGGTCGCTTGACTCGATGGAAATCGGTTATCCCGGCGGCATCGTTCCTGCTCCGGAGTCGTGAATCTACACATCCGCTCCGGGCTGCGGGCAAATCGCCGCTAGCCGATCCTGGAATCGTCGTACAGACTGCGCGCAATTACAATCCGCTGCACTTCGTTGGTGCCTTCGTAAATCTCGGTGACCTTCGCGTCGCGCAGCATACGCTCCACCGGGTAGTCTTTCGTATAGCCGTAGCCGCCGTGAATCTGCACGGCTTCCAGCGAGCACTGGGTCGCTGTTTCCGAACAGTACACCTTTGCCATCGCGGCTTCTTTGCTGTAGCGATCCCCCTGGTCTTTCTTCCAGGCGGCGTGGTAAAGTATCATGCGGGCTGCGTGAATCCGCGTCGCCATGTCGGCCACCTTGTTCCGGATCGCCTGAAAGCTGGCGATCGGCCGGCCGAACTGCTCCCGCTGCTGGCTGTATTGCAGGGAGGCTTCGAGCGCGCCCTGGGCGATACCGACTCCCTGGGCCGCAACCCCGAGCCGGCCGCTGTCCAGCGCGGTCAGCATCTGCATGAATCCGTCACCCGCCTTGCCAACGAGGTTCTCGCCGGGGATACGCACGTCCTCGAGGATCAGGCTGGTCGTATCGGTGGCGCGAATCCCCATCTTGTTCTCATGTTTGCCGACCGTCACTCCTTTGGTCTCACGGGGGACAAGGAAGCTGCTGGTGCCTTTTGAATTGGCGTCCGGATCGGTCACGCACACCAACAGGTAGGCGTCCGCCGTGCTCCCGTTTGTGATGAAACTCTTCGAGCCGTTGATCACCCAGTCGTTCCCGTCCTTCACCGCACGGGTTTTCATCGCTCCCGCGTCGGAGCCGCTGCCCGGTTCGGTCATACAGAATGCGCCGAGCCACTCCCCCGTTGCGAGCTTGCGCAGGAAAGTGTCCTTGATATACTCGCTGCCAAAGGTCTCCAGCGGGTGGCAGACGAGAGAGTTGTTGACGCTGCAGATGATCTCCGTGGAGGGGTCCACCCGGGCGAGCTCTTCGAGAGCGGCGACATAGGTCACAGTGTCGAAACCGGCTCCGCCCCACTGTTCGCTCACTGCCATTCCCATGAAACCCAATTCGGCGAGCTTCTTAACCTGCTCGCGGGGGAATTCGCCTTTTTCGTCCCGCTCGGCCACTCCCGGACGCAGTTCCTTTTCGGCAAATTCCCGCGCCGTCTGGCGCACCATCTCCTGCTCTTCGGACAAGCGGAAATCCATGAAATGCCCCTCTTTCGCCCCGGGATTTACCGGAGACTGCCCATGCGCAGTGCGTACCTGATTTACCGTCCTTCCCGGCCGACTTCGACCGTCCGGGAGGGCGTTGGAATGTACGCTTCAAGCTATTTTTCGGCAAATCCGGAGGAGCCGAAGCCGCCGCCGTAAATGAGATGCAATAAAAAGGATTCCAAGACCTTACGAGGACTTTTCCTGCGGACTCGCAGAGAAATCAAAATCCGCAACGGGGGGAGTCTCGATTCCCGAAACAGCGTTGAATCTGCTACATTCCTATAGGAGGAGGGGGCTGCGTGGATCGACCATTCCGGGTGACGCTGAACAAACGAAAGACGACCGTACGGGTCAGGGGTTCGAGTGTGATTTCGCGCTTCGTTGCTGTTTTGGCTTCGCTTGCCCTCCTTCTGCTCCCCGCCCTTTCCCCCGCCGAGTCCGCTCCCGATCCCGAATACCGTTTTTTTCAGCTCTCCATCCGCGAGGGGCTTTCGCAGAGCACCGTCCGCGCTGTTCTGCAGGATTCGCGAGGCTTTCTCTGGATCGGAACCCAAGGCGGGCTCGACCGCTATGACGGCTATGGGTTCAGACGGTACCGGTACGATCCGGACGACTCCACCTCGATCTCGGACAACTCGATCCGTGCGCTGGCGGAGGCGGCGGACGGCGAGCTCTGGGTGGGAACCAACGGCGGCGGAGTCAACCGGCTCGACCCGCCAACCGGTCGATTCCACACATACCGCCACGATGTTGAAAAACCACGCTTGAGCCTCCCGGCCGACTTCGTACTCTCCATCTGCATCTCCTCGGACAGCACTGTGCTGGCGGGCACACGGAACGGCCTCGCGCGCTACGACCGCGGCCAGGACGTGTTTCGTCCCGTCTCCTTTGTGCTGAAGGATTCAGTGACCGCCGCGGGGATCGGCCTGGTTGCTGACATTCTGGAAGATCCCGCCGGAGGGTACTGGCTCGGAACCTACGCCGGGCTTTACCACTATGACGGAGAGGAAGACGGGCATCTGGAGTTTTTCCCGCTTCCGACGAAGCAGTGGTCTCCAGGCCGGGCGGCGATCCGCCGCCTGTTCCGCGACACCGACGGCAGCATCTGGATTGCCACGGAACGGCAGGGGCTTTTCCGTTACTCCCCGGAGAGCGGCAAGTGGAAGGAGTTTCTCCACGACGGCAGCAATCCGCGACGCCTCTCAAGCAATCGTGTCTGGGACATTCACCGCGACCGCCGGGGGCGTCTGTGGGTTGCCACCAACGACGGCCTCTCCGTCCAGGAACCCGGTCGCACCGGCTTCACCGTGCTGCGCCACAACCCGACGGATAGGGGGAGTCTCGCCTTCGACGAAGTGCACAGCATCACGGAAGATCGCGACGGCACCTTGTGGTTCGGCACCTTCGGGAACGGACTTTCGGCGTTTGACGACAACCGGTTTCCGTTTCACAGCCTGAGCGTGGACCGGACCGGACCGGTAAGCCTGCCCAACAACCACGTGATGGCGATTGCGTCGGACCGTTCCGGCGGAATCTGGGTGGGCACGGATGGTGGGGGAGTCGCCCGTTTCGAGCAGGAAGACCATCGGCTTGTCAACTCCTCCGCCCGCTGCAAGCTGCCGGCTCCACCGGGGAAACGCGTCTGGTCGCTGCTGGTGGACAGCAAGAACCGGGTGTGGATGGGAACCTTCGGCGAAGGGCTCGGCAGGTTCAACCCGGCAACAGGCGCGATGAAGATCTGGAGCTGGACCGCGCAGGACTCGACCGGGCTCAACAACAACTACGTCGCCGACATTTTCGAAGACCATCTGGGAAGGATCTGGCTGGCGACCCTGGGCGGCGGCGTCAGCCGGTACGACGAGGCCACCGACACGTTTCATCGCTATCTCCGCACCAGCGCCGGAACGGATATTCCTCCTAGCACGACAACCCGCTGCATTTTCGAGGACAGCGCGGAAAGAATCTGGTATGGGAGCAACGACGGGCTGCATCTGCTTGATCCTGAATCGGGAGAAGTCCGGACCTGGGCGAATCGCGTGGGCGACAGCTCCAGCCTCTCGCACAATGTCGTGCTCTGCGTTTTCGAAGACAGCGCGGAGCGGTTCTGGGTGGGCACGCGCAGCGGTGGACTCAACCGGATGAATCCGAAAACCGGATCGTTCATTCATTATGGTCTTGAACAGGGGCTCTCGGACGACATGGTGTACGGCATCCTCGAGGATGGCTCCGGAGCGCTCTGGCTGAGCACGAATAAGGGCCTCTGCCGGTTCGATCCTGAAACCAACGCTGTGGTGAACTACACCGAGGAGGATGGCCTCCAAGCGAACGAATTCAACCAGGGGGCGTTCTGCAAGGATCGGAACGGAACCCTTTTCTTCGGTGGCATCGGCGGCCTCACCTGGTTCCAGCCGGATATCATCAAGCCGGATGAGCACGGCCACCCGGTCGTGCTCACACGTCTTCTGGTGATGAACCGTTCGCTCCCGAACCAGCGCGAACCGTGGGCACTGAAAAACGTTCGCCTTCCCTTCGATCACAACGACCTGTCACTCGAGTTTGCGGCGCTCAATTTCGTCGACCCCTACCGCAACCTCTACCAGTACAGGCTGGACGGGTACGATCAGCGGTGGATTGACGCCGGGCACCGGAGATACGCCGCGTACACCAACCTTCCTCCCGGGAAATATGTTTTCAGGGTTCGCAGCAATGAAATCTGGGGCGGCAAGGCGGCCAACGAGGCGGCCTTCCCGGTAGAAATCGTGCCCCCGTTCTGGAGAACGCCGCTGTTCTTTCTCGCGGTGTCCCTGTTGATCGTCGTTTCGGTCACCGGCGGAATCCGCTGGCGCGTAAACACCATCCAGCGCTACAGCAATCACCTTGAAAATCAGGTCCGCGAACGGACCAAGCTGCTTGCCCGGAGCAACCGCGAGCTGGGCGAGAAAACGCTCGAACTCGAGAATTTGAACCGCGATCAAGGCATTCTACTCGAGGAACGGAAGAAGTTGATCGGTGAGCTGCAGGAAGCCCTGAAAGAAGTGAAAACCCTCTCCGGACTGGTTCCGATCTGTGCCTCCTGCAAGAAGGTTCGTGACGACCAGGGCTACTGGGACCAGGTGGAAAACTGGATCGAAAAACACTCGGACGCCACGTTCACCCACGGCATTTGCCCCGAGTGCAAGGAGAAGGCGCTCAACCAGTTGCACAACGATCTCAATCACGAGCACGAGGACGAACCGCCCGCATAGCAGCGGCGGCTTTCTCTCGTTCGACGGCGAGGTGACCGGGTGACCCAGTCCCGAACGGTCGGGATCGGGTTTCTGGAGGTTGGTTGGCTCACCCTGCCGCAGTCCCCTATTCGATACCTGCCGTTTGCTCCAGAAGACTCTTGGCGTGTGGGTTATTGGGGTCCTTTTCCAGGGCGATCTTTCCCCACCGGCGGGCGCTCTTGATGTCCCCCAGCATCACGTACACGTTTGCGATATTCAACGCACGATCGACAGGGTCCATCTTTCTGTCCTGCCTCAGGTCGATCAACTTGAGCCAGGCGCCCACCGCGCTGAACGATGGCCGGAGCTGCAGCGCCTGGTTAAGCTCTTGCCGTGCGGAGTCCAACTCATCTGTTTTGAAGAAAGTGATTCCGAGGTTAAAGCGGGCAATGGGGTCTCCGGGGCTCAACTCCCGCAGCTTTCTCGCTGGGGCTATGGCCCCCGCCCAGTTTTCCGCTTTCCCCTCCGCCTCGGTCATCTTTCCCCACACAACAGGATTGTCGGGATCTTCGGCCGCGGACTTATCGAGAACGCTGATGCTCTCGTCGAGCCGGTCGAGGTTCATCAATGAAACTCCCAGGTTCAGCAGGGAATAGGCGTAGAGCTTTTTGTCGCCCTGTTGCAAGGGGGAGACGCCAAGCAGGTATTGCACCCCGCGGTGATTTCTGTCTTCGAGGTACGCTTTTACGAGTTCGCCGTGCCGTTTCTGTTTTTCCTGCAGAGTGAAATAGCGGAGCGCGTTGATGATGTGGCCGAACACGGCATGGCGATTGCGAAGCTCTTCTTTCCGCGCCGGGGTGAGTCCGGTGATCTCGAGCCCTATCCACGGCGGCTGAATGAGCGCTTCCATGTCCGTCAGGTTCTTGTACTTGTACTCGGGTCCGGACCAGCGGGTCTTGAAGAATTCAACGCGCGGATCATCGTAGGTGTTCAGCGGTCCCGTTCCCCCGTATGCCTTCAAGGTCGCCCCGTCCATGGCAAAACACTCGAGGATGTCTGCGGGTCCACTCACGTAGAGATCCGCGAGGTCCGCTGCAATCGCATCGTTCGCCAGCAAAGACGCGAGATGGTCATAGTCGATCCTGGGCGGGTTCACGGATCCGATCAGCAGCGTATAGGTGGCATACCGGGTAAACCACAGCGTCGCGTTGGGGAATACACTCACGAATGTCCGCGCCAGCATTCTGTTGGCATCCGGCGATAGCTGGAAATAAGGGAGCCACACCGCGAGCACGCCGTTGTCGGTCAACCGGTTCTTGCAGGCTTCGAAAAATTCGCGGGAGTATAGGTTGCCGTTCCCGGAGAATTTTGGGTCCACCGAATCAACGGCGATCACATCCCATTTGCGGGGGTTCACCGCCACGTAATGGCGGCCGTCGTCGAGCACAACGTTTACGAAGGGCTTGTTCAGCACTCCGTGGTTGGTCGCGTCGAAATACGGAGCCGCATCGATAACGGCGTCCACCAGCTCCACGACCTGGAGGGTGTCTGGATGGTATAACGACAGCGCCCAGGTGGTGCCTCCGGAGCCGAATCCCACGACGAGGCAGGACTTGGGGCCACCCTGGATCAACGCGGGTATGTGGCCGAGCATCTTCTGGATTTCCGGGTAACCCATATTCGCGGGCGTCCCGGTTCCCGCCACCGGCCAGCCGTTGATCGAAATATGCCGCAATCCCTGGTCATCCTCGAAGACACGCACCGTTGCGTCCCTTCCTTCGCGGTAGAAAAGCGCGGGATCACGCTCGACCATCGGGTTGAGGAAACGGACCTGAGCAACGCCGGTTAACCCGAGCGCCATCAAAACAGCCGCTACTCCCGCCGCAAGCCAGGCGGGCGGTTTGTGCCCGGCGCGGATAAACAGCAGCAGGCCGGCGCCGGTTTCTACAACGGCGAGTGCGATCATCGTTGCGGAGATCCCGATCAGGGGGATCAGGAAAAACCCCGTGATCAGCGAACCGAAAATCGCCGCCAGTGTGTTCAGGCTGTAGATGCGCCCGACGCTGCTGCCTGTGGTGTCTGTGCTGCGTGTGTAGAGGCGGGCCGCAAGGGGAAACGAAAATCCCATCATCAGCGTCGGCGGGAGCATGATCATTGCGCTTTTCAGGAATTTGATCCCGGTGGGATTCGCCCAGTGGGTGTCGCCGAAGACACTCCAGATTTTCGCGATCTCGAAAAAGAGCCAGCCCACCTCCGAGAGCGCGAGGAATGAAGTCAGTGCGATCCCCACCTGCATCCAGCCGAGCAGACGCCAACCGTAGCGGATGCGTTTTGCGAGACGGGCATACACCAGGCTTCCCGCGCCGATGCCGAAAAGGAACGTGGTCAGCATCGCGCTGAAGGCGTAGACGCTGTTGCCCAGGTAGAACACAAGCGCGCGTGTCCAGAGCACCTCCAGGGAGATCGCACAGAACCCCTGTACGGTCAGAGCCAACGCCGCGTAGGACCGAGGGGCGCTGTCCAGCCCCGGCGGTTCCACCGCTTCCGAGGGGGGCGGCTCCACAGCTCCGGAATCACGCTTGCGCCGCACGGCGTCCACGGTTATCGCGACGGATCCCACGATGATGTTCAGCAGCACCGCAAGTCCCTGCGAAAGGTTCATCCCCAGCGCCGCCACCAGCGCGTAGCCCGTGAGAAAAGCGCCGATTACCGCGCCGAGCGTGTTGATCGAATAAAGCAGGCCGATCTTGTTGCCGATCTCGCCCTCGCTCCGGATCGCCCAGCGGGACAGCACCGGGAGTGTGCCCCCCATCAGCGAGGTTGGAACGATCAACGCACCGAACGCGAGCACAAACCGCCAGAGAACGTTCGGCAGCCCGAACCCGCCGGTTTTCATGTAGAGGATGTGATGCAGGTGATCGAGCGGGCGGAGTCCCAGCAGGACGGCGAGCCCGGCGACTGCGATTCCGAGCTCGAGCAGGCCGTAAACACGGAGCAAGCGGCCGGGGTGACGATCGGCGACGCGGCCCAGCAGCCAGCTCCCGAGCGCGAGCCCGGCCATAAACGCAGCCAGCACCGTGCTCGCCGCCTGGATCGTGTTCCCAAACAGAAGCCCGAGCAGCCTGCTCCAGACCACTTGATAAATCAGCGCGGAGAGGCCCGAAATGAAGAAAAGCGTGAGTACGGGGAGGAGCGGAAGCGTTCCCGCCCGTGAATCTGGTCGCACCATGTCCGGCTCAGCTGTCATCTTTTCTGTCTGCCCTGTGAAGTGAAGGATCTAACCGCGAGACAAAACGATACAAGATCGCATGCACCATGGCCATATCCAAGGAAACGCCTGTTCTGAACTCGCTTGCGCGGAGAAAGCTGACGCTC
>CAZIDZ010000001.1:0-23414 GCA_964538455.1 uncultured bacterium | reverse complement strand
CATATCCAAGGAAACGCCTGTTCTGAACTCGCTTGCGCGGAGAAAGCTGACGCTCAAGGAATCTGCGGAAAAATAAAATCCGGGCATGCGCCCGGGTTTTGGCATCCGCGAATCGGCAGCGTGGCCCGGCCAGTCCCGAGCTGTCGGGATTGGCCGGGTCTCTCCTATGCATCAAACATGTAGCCCGGCACCACCGCGTGCCGGGGTAAGCCTGTACGGTTAGAACACTCTCGGTTCGGGATTCTTCGGATCTTCCGTGTAGTCGTAGAATCCCATGCTGGTCTTGTTGCCAAGATTGCCCGACGCTACCATCTTCTTCAACAGCGGGCAGGGACGGTACTTGCTGTCGCCCAGCCCCTCGTGCAGCACCTCCATAATTGCCAGGCAGGTGTCCAGCCCGATCAGGTCGCCGAGACGCAGCGGACCCATCGGGTGCGCCATGCCGAGCGTCATCACGCCGTCGATCTCGGCGACGCCGGCCACGCCCTCCATCAGGCAATACACTGCCTCGTTGATCATCGGCATCAGCACACGGTTGCTGACGAATCCGGGGTAGTCGTTGACCAGGATCGGCGTCTTGCCCATCTCTTTCGCCAACTCGTTGACAACCTTGTAGGTGGCCTCATCGGTCAACAGTCCCTTGATCACCTCGACCAGCTTCATCATCGGCACCGGGTTCATGAAATGCATCCCGATGACCGAATTCGGTCTTTTTGTGTGAGCCGCAATCTCAGTGACTGAGATGGTGCTCGTGTTGCTCGCGAGGATCACTCCGGCGGGGGCGAGTCCGTCCAGCTTTTCGATCAGCTCGAACTTGATCTGCTTGTTCTCGGTCGCCGCCTCGACGATCAGCTCACGGTCTTTTAAAGCGTTCAGGTCAGTGGTGAAGGTGATCCGTTTCACCGCCGCGTCCGCGTCATCCTGGGTGATCTTCTCCTTCGCGACCATTCGCCCGAGGTTCTTCTCGATCGTCGCCTTCGCCCTGTCGAGGAACTCCGGCTTGACGTCCACCGCAATCACATCCAGCCCGGTCTGCGCCGCCACCTGCGCGATCCCGTTGCCCATCGTCCCAACCCCGACCACACCGAACTTCGCTATCTTGCCCATGGGTTTTCTCCCTTGGCGTAGTACATGAAAATCAGCTTGTATTCAGCGAAATAATCAACTGTTTCGTCTACAGAAAGACTACGCGAAAGCGTCCGCGAAGCAGAAACTACTTTTCGCTATCACTCGCGAGTTGCACGCACGGATACCCGTTGGTTGAGGTTTTTACGGCTTCGCGAAGTTTTGAAGCCGCACTGCCGTACGCTAGTACATCTCCACCGCCAGCGCGGTCGCCTCGCCGCCGCCGTTGCACAGGCTCGCGATCCCCTTCTTACCGCCCGACGCCTTCAGCACATGCAGCAGGGTGACCAGGATCCGCGCACCGGACGCGCCGATCGGATGGCCCATCGCTACCGCTCCTCCACGGATATTCACTTTCGCCGGATCGAGCCCGAGCGCCTTATTGTTGTACACCGAGACCACGCTGAACGCTTCGTTGATCTCGTAGGCGTCCACGTCGCCCGCCTTCCAGCCCAGCTTGTCCAGCAGCTTCTTGATCGCTCCCTGGGGCGCGGTGGTAAAATGAAGCGGGTCCTGGCTGAACGTCGACCAGCCGAGGATTTTCGCCAGCGGTTTTAGCCCCTTTTCCGCCGCCCAGTCGGGGTCGGCGACGATCAGCGCCGCCGCTCCATCGTTGATCGAGCTGGCGTTCGCCGCGGTCACCGTCCCGTCCTTTTTGAACGCCGGTTTCAGCGTAGGCACCTTGTCCGGCTTGCCGCGCCCCGGCTCCTCGTCGGTGTCCACCACGGTGTCGCCCTTCTTCGACGGGATCACCACCGGGGTGATCTCCTCCTTGAACAGGCCCTTGGCGATCGCCTCGTTCGCCCGTTTGTAGGACTCCAGCGCGTGCGCGTCCTGCTCCTCGCGGCTGATCTTGTTCTCTTCGGCGCAGACCTCGGCGCAGATTCCCATGTGGTGGTCGCCGTAGGGGTCCCAAAGGCCATCGTGGATCATCAGGTCGTGAAGCTGGCCGTCGCCGTAACGGTAGCCGAAGCGCGCGCTTTTCAGGAAATAGGGCGCCGCGGACATGTTCTCCATCCCACCGGCGGCGACGACTTTGTTTTCCTCGAGTTGGATCGATCCGGCGGCCTCCATCACCGCTTTCAGGCCGCTGGAGCAGACTTTGTTCACCGTCCAGGCCGATTTCGTGTCGGGGATTCCCGCGCCGATCGCCGCCTGCCGCGCTGGAGCCTGCCCGGTGCCGCCCTGCAGCACCATGCCCATAATCACTTCGTCCACGTCGTCCGGGGTGATTCCCGCCCGTTCGACCGCGCTTTTGATCGCCGTTGCGCCGAGCTGAATTGCGGGAACACCGGCCAGCGCGCCGCCCATCGAGCCCACCGGCGTGCGTGTCGCGGAGAGGATGACCGCTTCCTTCATCGAACGCCTCCTGTATCGCAAAGTTTGTACAAGGTTTTCACAAAATCCGGTAAGGGCTAAGATAGTATTTCATCGCCGCGGGGAAAGGGGAGCGCCTCCCAAAGGACCGTATGACTTTTGCAAAACGGGAAATACTCGGGAAGCCAAACGTTGGGTGGCCCGATCCCGGACGGTCGGGATCGGATTCCAGTGTGTGGCCCGGCCAGCACGCTTGCCCGCCATAGCTTGTCCTTTTTAGCGCGGGCGGGATGGCCGGGTTTCTACTAGGTTGTTTTCCTTAGACTGTATGGCCCAACCGCACCGCCTGCTGGTTTTTGCCGTCTAATAATAAATCTCCGTGTGAATCCGTCCGTCCGGGTTGCTCCAGCGTGGCTCGAACCCGAGCGGCATCAGCAGGTCCTCCACGTCACGGATCATTGCGCTGTTTCCGCAGAGATAGACATGGGTTGCGCCCGGGTCGAGGGGTACGCCTGTCCGCTTTTCGAACTCCCCGGGATTCCCCAGGACATCCTGCACATGCCCGCGTTCCCCGTCCCAATTCTCTCCCGGTTTTGACAGCACAGAAATGTACAGAATGGACGAATCGTGCTTTTGAGCGGAGCGGAAAGTACCCGAAAAACCAAGAAGTTCGCTGAAACGCGCGCCGTGAATGACAACTAGCCGCTTCCACCTTCTTTTTCCTGCAAATTCCAGCACGAGGGAGACAAACGGCGCGATTCCGGTCCCGGTGCCGATAAAAACGAGGTTCGCTCCCGCCGGAACGCCGTTCAAGGTAAAGAATCCCCGCGCTTCCGGGTCTACGTAGAGACGGTCGCCCGCTTTCAGCTCCCAGAGCCATCGTGTGAGCTGTCCCTCGTCCACGCGGTTGAAGAAGAAATCCAGTTCCGGTTGGCCGGGCGGACTCGCGATCGAGTAGGCGCGGCGAACGACGCCGTCTTTGACGAACTCCTCACCGGACGGCCCCCATTTTCCTTCGTCGGCCTTCGGCAGCCCCATTTCGGTCCACTGACCGGCGACAAACGGGATCGAGGAATCCGGTCGAACGTGGAAAATCGTGTGCCGTTCGTCGAGGTCCGTCCGTGATACAAGAGTGGCGTTGCGCGGATCGTTCGTCGCGGGCATCGTCATCGCTCCGTGGGTCATTGTGATGGTCAGGAAGGTACGCCGCGCACGATCCTCACGCCCAGCTTCTCCATGTCGTCGAGCATGCGCTCCGGTTCCGGCAGGTGGGCGGCGAAGTGGACGCCCGCGGGACGCACAGAACCGTCAAGCATCTGCATCGCCGTCGCGTACATCGGCGCGGCGGTCAGCACGTATTCGTCGGGATGGTCGATCACGAGGCGAATCGGTTTTTCCTCGCTGTTGATCCTTCCGGATCCGGCGAGTTGCAGCGCTGTCCCGTAGGGCGGGTGTCCGAACAGTCTCATCGACCCGACCCACAGCTTCGCCCAGGCGGAGTTCTTCACGAACGGCAGCAGCTTCAGCCCGGCGAGGATCAACGGGGTGGTGATCCAGTTGGTCACTGCGTCTGACCCGCCGATGAAAAAACCCGTCTTTCGAAGTTCCGGAATCAGCTCCGTAAGTTCGTCCAATTCGTCCAGCGACATCGCCCCGCAGGTCGCCTTGCCGTAACCGTGCTCGAAAGTGAACGTCCGCATCGCCCGCCGGTCCCACATCGACAGATTCCGCCAGACACCGTTCTCGAGCAGACGGACACGGTAGTTGCGAAACAGGTCGAACAATTCGTCCACCCCCTGCGTGATCACCAGCCCCTTGTCCGGGTTGAGGAAGCTGAACACCTCGGCGACCGGAAGTTCGTCCACATGCTTCGCGGCCCAACGGATCATCGCGGCGGGCAGGCCGGGGTGGAATCCGCTCTGGATCGCAAGGCAGACCCCGCGGTCACGCGCTTTGCCGTCGAGACTGCGGAGTGCAACCGTCTGCGCCGGGTCAATCTGCACGTCGATCCAGTCCGCTCCGGCCTCGATTACCGTTTCCGCGAGTTGGCGTGTGGCTTCCGCGCCGAGCGCCGGGGCGGCGTGGGCGACGAGACGCACTCCTTCAAGGGCGGAGCGCACCACGGCCGGGTCACGGGCGTCGAGAGCGAGAGGTCGGGATCGCCGGGAACCTGTGTCACGATTGATGTTTTCCGAGGTTGCGACGGCTTTTTCCCCGTTTCGTCCAGCGATGATTACTTCTGCATCTGTGTGGGCGGCGAGCATCCCTGCGAGACGTTTTCCGGTCTCGCCGTACCCGCCGAGGATCAGCACTCGCGGCGCAGCCATCGTTTCCCCCCACAAAAACGACGCTTTCAAGAAGGTACGAGATTGGAAGGAGAAGTTACTTCTAGTGGGGAGCCGTGGTCATCCGTCACCAGTAGCTCTCCGTGTGCAACGTGCCGGGATGGTTCTCCGCGCGCAGCGTGAAACCGCGATCCTGCAGCAGCGAGAGCATCACCTGGATCATCCCCGGGTTCCCGCAGAGCATAACGTGGGTGTTGCTCTCCGGGTCGAGCGGGAAGCCTGCCGCCTGTTCGAGGGAGCCGTCCGCTAGCAGCGCTTGGGGACGGCCGGACAGACCGTTCCACTCCTCGTTTTCTTCCTTCGAACGCGTCACCGAACGGATTACGCTGAAGACAGGATCTTTCTCCGCAAGCGCGTCCAGTTCGGCGGTGAAGGCGAGGTCGCGCTGGTGACGGACAACGTGCAGCAGCGTCGCACGGCTCCACCGTCCCGTGCCGGCGTACTGGCGTACGATCGAGATGAACGGCGCCATCCCGGTCCCCGTTGCGATCATCAGCAGGTTCGCGTCCTCGGGAATCTCGCGCAGGGTGAAGCGCCCGCGGATCCGCGGGTCGGTATGGAGACGGTCGCCTTCGTCAAGCCGCCACAGGGTGGGGGTGAACGTTCCGCTCGGCACCAGGTTGAACAGGAACTCGAGACGGTCGAGGTGCTGGGGGGTGCTGGCGATGGAATAGGAGCGCCGTGTCTGCTCGAAGGCCGTGGGCAGGCTGGAGAGCGGCACCGACTGCCGTTCCAGGTTTCGCGGTTGCAGCGCAAGATCGGCGTACTGCCCGGGTTCGAAAGGTTTAACCTGCCAGCCGTCCAACCGTACGACAAACCGCGCGAGGCCGTCGTTCAGGTTTTCCCGGTCGACGATCGTCGCGTTCAGGGGAAGCCCTCGACCGAGTGCATCCTCGGCGAAAGCGTCACGTTGTGTCGAGCCGTAGCTCGCTGGTCGGAAGTTGATAGGCATAGCGCGTATCCCGTGCCGAGGCGTCAGTTCTTCGGCGTGTATTCAGTTTGATCGATGTCGAACGGAACGAGTTCCAGCCGTCCCTTCTCTCCACGTTGGAGATGTCCCGCCTTGACCCCGGCGCTGTGCTCGAAAACCAGCAGCCACCCCGCCTCGTCCGCCTCTTCGAGCAGCGGGGCTTTCGCGGCCATCGTCTGCTCTGGGTCGAGGTCGTAGGCCATCACGTAAGGGACGGGGAGATGGGAGGGCGTCGGAATCAGATCCCCGAGGTAGACCAGCGTGCTCCCGTTCGAGCGCAGCGTCACCAGCTGATGGTGTTTCGTGTGCCCGCCGGTGACCGTCACCGAAATGCCGGGCAGGATTTCGCCGTCGCCTTCGATCAGTTCGAGTACTCCGTTTTCCTTGAGGGGATTGAGGTTTTCCGGCTTGTAGCTGCGGCGGTCGCGGGGGTTTGGGTCGTTCGCCGTCTCCCACTCGCCTTTCTGTACGAACACCTTCGCATTGGGGAACTGGATCTTCAACGTGCCCTCGGCGTCGATCAACGTCGCGCCGCCGACGTGGTCGAAATGGAGGTGCGTCTGGATCACATGGGTGATCTCGTCGGGGTGCAGATCCACACGTGCCAGGTCGGTGATCAGCGTGCGCGGCTCCGCCACAGCGAACATCTCCCGCTCCTTGTCGTCCCACTTGCCGCCAAGCCCCGTGTCGATCAGCGCGTTGAAACCGTCGCCCTTGATCAGCAGGCAGTTCGCGGCGAGACGGATGCGGTTGCGGTCGTCCGGGGCGTCGGTCCGCGCCCACAGCACGCGCGGCACCACCCCGAACATCGCCCCGCCGTCAAGCCTGAATTCCCCGTCCTCGAGCAGAAAAATTTCGTAGTCCCCGAATTTCATCGCAGCCTCGATGTTTTCGCAGAAAGGGCAAGCGTGCGAGAGGTGTTATCCCTCCCTAACGCCATCAAGATAAAAGACGCGTGAGGCATCGTGGGGTTTCATCGTGATGGCTCCAGGGCGAGGCGAGATAATACGAAGGCCGCTGTAAGACAGCGGCGAAAGCTAGTAAGGGAATCGCTTGTTGCCGGAAAACATCAACGTTCAAGCCAATATTTCGGACAGGATCGAAGATTGAACCCCCCAAAACACCGGGCACAACAACGGGGTCTTTACCGGCTACGGCGACGTGTCCGGATCGGGGGAGCTGGAGACGCCAGATTCCCTGAAATACTTCTCGTACTTCAGCGGTCGTTCGGTCTCCCACGGTTTGTAGGTGTTGCAGAAGTCGATCCGTTTGCCGAGCGGGGGGTGGGACATCCGCCAGGTCACATACAGCCAGCCGGGGCGTGGGTTGGCGAGGTTCTGCTCTTGAAGGTCCGCAAAGGCGGATGCGGCCGCGTAATTGTCATGCGTCAGTTCAAGGCCGAAGGTGTCGCAGGCGTGCTCCTGGCCGCGGCTGTATGCGTTGATGCCCGGTAGCAGCAGGAAGAAAACGGCCGTCACGAGCGCCAGCATCAGCGGGAAACTGGCGTAGTCGCCGAGTTCCGTTACTCCGAACCGTTCTGCGCCCCATCGCCGCAGGAACCAGCCCGCGGTCAGGTGCACGATCCACATCGCAAAAGTGATCAGCACACCCACGAGCAGAATCATCTTCCACACATGCCCGAGCACGTAGTGACCCATCTCGTGCCCCATCACGAACAGCAGTTCGCGGTCGTTCAGCTTCTTGATGATTGTATCCCAGAGCACAATCCGTTTCGTCGAAGCAAAACCGGTGACATAGGCGTTCACCGTATTTGTTTTCGCCGATTTGTCCACCTCGAAGACACGGCTTCCCTCGATCCCGGCACGGTCGGCGAGGGTCAGGATTTTCGCCTCAAGGTCCTTGTCCTTCATCGGGCCAAAATGGTTGAACAGCGGATCGATCCAGATTGGGGTAATCAGCAGGATCAGCGCAGCCACCGGCACCGAGCCGATCCCGAATGCAAGCCACCACCGTTTCGGACGGCGCTTGATCAATTGGAAGGGGATCCAGATGATGAGCCAGCCGAAAATGACCAGAACCATCAGGTTCTTCGCCCAATCCCCGAGCCAACTGCCGAATGACTGCGTTGACAGCCCATAGGCGTGCTGCCGGAAATATTCCGCGTACATGTCCAGTGGCAAAGTGATCAGGCTGATGATCGCGGCGATGATCGCGAAGTAAAGGGCGAAGCCGAACCACCACCTACGGGTCACCCGTTTCGCAAACGCACCGATCTTACCCGACCAGCCGAGGAACAGCACCAATAGAGGGACACCGATGGCGACAACGTTCTTCACAATCCAGAGTAGATTCCCGCTCCGGTAGTATCTCATCGCCTTGGCGGAGGGTTCGGGGACGGGCACCGGCAGCGTCTCCACGTCCTCAACCTCCTCCACATCCATCTCATTGGCGCTGGAGAGCTCGCCCGCGGTTTCGGATTCACGGTCTTCGGGTTGGGCGGAGGCGGGCACGGCGGCAAGCGCCAGCAGCACGGAAAGCAGCAGGATCATCACGGGAGTCAACGGGTAGCGCAGCAGGGACATGGCTCATTTCTCCGGCGATGGATGGGTTGAGAGAAACGTACACTCACACGGCGCGAACGTCCACGCACGGCTCTGAATACCCATAAAAGCTCGAGAGCGTCGAGAGCCCGTCACTATTGGCAAAACGCGGGATCACTCACAGCGATGTCCGAACCTGGACGTAGATCATCACGATCAGGGATACGACCAGCAGAACGGGCATAGCTTTGTGAATCACTTTCAGTCTGTCACTGGCCAGCTTATCGAAACTCAATACTCCGCCTGTAACCAGTAGTATGAGCAGCAGCGCACCGGAAAGGACGGTCAGGATAATCACAAAGGCGTTGCTGGCGTAGTTTTTCAGCAGCATGTGCACGAGCAGAGCGGAGAATACCGCGAAGCCGAGGGCAAGCAGTTTGTGCACAGTGAAGACCGCGTTGTTCAAGGGTCTGCCGAAGAGACGGACCGCTGTGCCCGAAGCCGCCGAGAGCAGAAATAGGATTCCCGTGACGATCACTCTGGTCTCAAGTGCTTCCATCGTGCCCTCCGGTCTTTCGCTCTTGCGCCGCAATGCCCGCTTTGCACAGTTGGATACAACTTGATGCGAGGGAGCCACCCAGTCAACGGTAGCTGGAGTTTACTGAATCTGCCTGATGGCAAGATCCCGCATTCGATTCAAGACGGCGGTGAGTTCCAAACCGCGGAACTCCACGAGGTCGCCGGTCAGATAGCGGTCGAGCAGATCGAGCCCCCCGCTTTCGATCTTCGCCATAACCTTATCGACGACATCGAGCAGCGTCGTTTTGCCATCCATGAACTTCCGCGCGTATTCGATCGCCAGTCCGATCGCTTTGACCTGTGCGGGTTCAAGCAACTGTTCGACGTCCGCGAGGTCGACCGTCATTCTCCCGTATACCAGCGTCCTCGCGTCGGGAGCGTAGATTCTGTAGTGGCCGTGCTCGTTTCGCGGCTCGAGTGTGTCCGGGAGCGGAATGCGCGGCTGCGGGGGAAGAATTTGTTCTCCGCCCTCGTGAGCGCGAACCGACGGGAGCTGCTCTACGATATGTTTTGCCTCCGCCGTCACGTCGCAGGGCACGAATTCCTTCATCTGGATCACGCGGTCCGCAACATTCAGGTAATCCCCCGAACCGCCGAGCACGAGCACCGTCGAGATGCCATGTTCGTCATACAGTTGACGGACACAGTCGATGAACGCCGTGATCGGTTCGTGTTCCTTCCTTACCAGTTGCTGCATCCGTTGGTCACGAATCAGAAAGTTGGTCGCGCAGGTGTCCTCATCCATCAGCAACACTTTCGCGCCAGACTCGATCGCCTCCGAGATGAACGCCGCCTGGGAGGTGCTCCCGCTGGCGTTTCCTGTGGTGAAACTCGAGGTATCCCTTTCTCTCGGAATGTTCCGGATGAACGCCGAGATGTCGGTGCAGGTGACAGGCCGTCCGCTGTAGGCGCGGACTTTCGCCGTCCCGGGCAGCGACACACAGTACTCGCGGCCGTCGCCCGGAATGTGGTTGTACACACCCTGCTCGATCGCCTGCAGAAGAGTTGATTTGCCGTGATAGCCGCCTCCCACCAGTAGCGTCACACCCCTCGGAATCCCCATTCCGCTGACCGTCCCCGCGTTCGGCAGCTCCGCGCTGATCCGGAGCGAATCGGGCGAACGGAACACCACCGCCTCGCCGGATTTAAGCGGACGTTCGTCCATCCCGCTCCTGCGCGGCAGGATCGAACCGTCTGCGACGAACGCCACCAGGCCGAGCTCGTCGAGACGGCTGCGAAGAAAATCCGCGTCCTCCGCTGTCAGCAGGCTGGCTCGGAGCTCCCCGTTGTCGAGCGCGCCGGCGAACAGAGACGCCCTCACGATCGCCGGGAGTTCATCGAACAGCATCGTCTCCGCAATCCCGGAATCGATTATCCGGTTCTTCGCGGGAAGGCCGATGAAGAACCGGGCCTCCACAAACTCCTCGCTCACCGTCATCGAGGTTCTGCGTAGGATCGCCTGCCCCGGTTGTGACAGCGTGATCACACCGCTGTACCCTGTGCCGCGGCGGCCCTTCGAAAACCGTTCGCAGTTCTCGTAGAACACCCTTGCTAGGGTGTCGCACAGCGCGATCCTGTGAATCTCTTTGGCGGTCATCTCCGCGGGAAAGCCGGAGGCCTCGCGGCCCACTCGCGCGCGGTAGACGCCGGTGTGGGGAGGGGCGTAAGGGTCTTTCGGGATCCGGTCGATCAGCAGCTCGAAGTCCGGGTAACGGTACTCGCCGCAGAGGGACTGGTACGCGCCGTAATCCTTGCCGTCCAGCCTCTTCAACTGTGGCCGCAGCGTTTCGATCGGTCTCATGGCTTTTCCCCCTGTTAGGCCGTGAATCGAGGAAACCCTTGTCGCCAAAGACGTTTTCCGGCATTCCCAGATCGAGATCAGCTCCAGCGGATGACGTATGGACGGGTGGCCCGGTCATCCCGCACGTTTCTCTCTATAGTCATTGAAAGCATTCACGCGGGATGGCCGGGTTTCTACTAAAGGTGTTTGTCTACATACCGGGACAGTCCCGCCTGGTGTCATTGCGGACGAGTGGGCCCCGTTCCACCTGTTCAATGTAGCGTGTTGACACGCCGGAGTCAACCATAGTATATTACGTCTACTATGGTAGATAGCACTGCGAATTCATCGGAACAGCTCGCCGAGGAGTTGAAGGCGCTGCGGAAGCTGCGGGGTGTCAGCCTCGCGGCGGTGGCGGAGCCCGCGAAAATCTCGGTTGCCTATCTGCAGAAATTGGAGAACGGCGTGGTCAAGAATCCATCCCCACGGGTGCTGATGCGGCTGGCGGAGGTGTTGGACTGCTCCTACGAGCGGTTGATGGAGCTGGCGGACTACGTTCCCGCAAAACCAACCGGCCCGAGCGGCAAGCCTTCCTTCCTCGAAGCTGCCCTGCGCAACGAAGAGTTGAGCGACGAGGAGCAGCGCGCGGTCCTGGCCTTCATCGGCTACCTCAAAGGCTCCCGGAAGAAATAACGCGAGCGGTTGACATCGGGCAAGCCATCAGAGATTCATCATTTTGAATGCAGTGAAAATCTCTGGAAAAAGCGTGTGGCCCGGCTGCCCCGTCAGCCGGGTTTCTAGTAAGGTGAATGCATAAATCGGGACTGTCCCAAAGAAGTTGAGTTTTAGAGGGACTGTCCCAGATTTATGCAAATCATAGCATCTACCTAATCACCGCCCCAGCAAATTCCTCGCGATCACCAGTTTCTGAATCTCGCTCGTCCCCTCGCCGATCGTCGTCAGTTTCGCGTCGCGGAACATCCGCTCCACGGGATACTCCTTGATGTACCCGTACCCGCCGTGAGTCTGGATCGCCTCGTTGGTGACACGCACCGACACCTCGCTGGCGTAGAGCTTTGCGATCGCGCTCTGGCGGCTGTAGCTCTTGCCTGCGTCCTTCAACCGGGCGGCGTGGTAGACCAGGTGACGCGCCGCCTCGATCTCCGTCGCCATGTCAGCGAGCTTGTTCTGGATCGTCTGGAACGCCGCGATCGGTTTGCCGAACTGCTGTCGCTCCTGGCTGTACGCTAGCGACTGTTCGAACGCCCCCTGCGCGATCCCGAGCGCCATCGCGCCGATCGAAATTCGCCCGCCGTCGAGGGTGATCAGGAACTGCTTGAACCCCTCGCCGGGAGTGCCAAGGATGTTCTCCTTGGGGATGCGGCAGTCCTCGAAATGAACCTCCACCGTGTCGGACCCTCGGATTCCCAGTTTCCTTTCATGTTTGCCGACGCTGAAGCCGGGGTTGCCGGTCTCGACGATAAAGGAGCTGATCCCCTTGGTGCCCTTGCTCTTGTCGGTGACCGCGGTGGCGACCACCGTGCCCGCCACCGAGCCGTTGGTGCAGTAGATCTTGGAGCCGTTCAGCACCCATTCGTTCCCGTCGAGCACCGCCGTGGACTCGGTACCCCCAGCGTCGGAACCCGCGTTGGGTTCGGTGAGCCCGAACGCTCCGAG
The DNA here is from genome assembly GCA_964538455.1 of uncultured bacterium. Classification (GTDB taxonomy): domain Bacteria; phylum Electryoneota; class Electryoneia; order Electryoneales; family Electryoneaceae; genus JAZDLX01. The sequence continues at coordinate 11,120 of CAZIDZ010000001.1, read as the reverse complement.
ATATTCGCCGGCGCAGAGCGGAGGCATGTATTTCCGCTTCTGCTCTTCGGTGCCGAACAGGTCGATGGGGCCGATGCCGAGGCTGATATGCGCGGCGAGGGTGATCCCGGTCGAGGCGCAGACGCGGGAGAGTTCCTCGACGGCGATGATGTAGGAGAGCGTATCCATTCCCGCGCCCCCGTACTTCTCGTCGAAGCAGATTCCAAGCAGCCCGAGCTCCGCCATCTTCTTGACGGTCTCGGTGGGAAAGCGCTCCTCCTCGTCGATCTCGGCGGCAATCGGTTTCACCTCCGCCTCGGCGAAATCACGGACCGTATCGCGGAGCATTTTTTGCTCGTCGGTCAGGAACATGTCGGTGGCGTCGTAGGACATGGGTACCTCGTGGGTGTGGTTATTTAATGTCCAAAGGTTGTGATCTACCGCGACCCGGTCAACCCGCCGCCTCGCGAGCCTCATTCCCCCCAGTCGCACCGCTCGACGATCAGCTCCGCCGGGTGCAGCAGGCGGATGTTCGGGCCCTCTCCGCGCGCCATCGTCTCGCGTAGCGTGGCGATGCACCCGGGACTCGCCGCTACCGCCACCTCGGCCCGGGTGTCGGCGATGTGCCCGATCTTCCGCCGCTGCCAACGTTCTGATTCTTCCGGGTAGATCGAGGAGAACGACCCCCCGAAACCGCAGCAGACTGTCGACTCCTCCATCTCGACGATCGTCACTCCCGGTAGCCGTTGCAGCACCTCACGGACATTCCCGTGCGTTCCCGCAGTGTGCGCCAGGTGGCAGGAATCGTGCACGGTGACAATGAGCGGGGGCTGTTTTGTCTCGGGGAACGTGGGGTCGAGCTGCATCAACACGAAACTCGCCCAGTCCACGCTCAGCCACGCCATCTCCTCGGCAACCGCCGAATACTTTTTGTCCGCCGACAGCAGTTCGGGGTACTCGTGGCGGAAGGCTCCGCCGCAGGTGGCGTCCGGGCTGATGATCGCGTCCACATCCGCTTCGCGGAAGATGTCCAGGTTGCGACGCGCGAGGCGGCGCGCGGTCTCGAAATCCCCGTTGTTGAACGCCGGGGCTCCGCAGCAAACTTGCCGCTTCGGGATCACGACCTCGACGCCAAGCCGACGCAGCACCTCAACCGACGCCCGCGCCGGACCGTTGCTGACGTAATTCGCCATGCACCCGACGAACAGGCCGACACGGGCACGGCGGCGCCCAACGGGCTCGATCACATCCGCCAGTTCGCGGAGCAGCGGCCGGAATCGCAGCGGTGGCACCGCCATCCCGCCCGCGAGCGCGTTCACCGCTCTCCGTCCGACCACCTTCTGCGCGATACTCCCTGCGGTCACAGCGAGGTTCACCCGCTCTGGTTTTTCCAGCGTGGAGAAGACCACCCGTTTCGCACGGGGGATGCCGTTGGCGTCCGCGAGCGTCTTGCGGGCGGCGATGAACAGCAGGTCCGTTTCCACTCCGGCAGGGCAGGCGGTCTGGCAGGCGTAGCAGAGGGTGCAAAAGTCGAAGGCGTCCGGGCTGATCTGCTCCGGTTCGATGTCCCCGGCGAGCAGCCTGCGCAGCAGCACAATTCTGCCGCGCGGGCTCAGCCGCTCGAGCCCCGAGAGTTGGAACGAGGGGCAGACCGACTGGCAGACGGCGCAGGTGACGCATTTATCCAATTCGGCTGCATGCCGTGCGATGTCGGGGTGACGGTCGGCCATGCGTCAAATATAGGACGATCAGGGAGTCGTGCATACGTGCGTCCACGCTGGAGGACGATCTGAGCGGGGCTGTGGGGAAACGGTCAGCGAATCTCGAATTTGATCAGAGTTGTCTCGCTCGTGATCTCTCCGGCGTCCAGGTTCTCAGGGATGTACTCTCCCCATTCGTTCTTCACCATGCCGACTCCAGATGCGTACCAGATGTGCATCAGGGTGCTGTCACCGTAGTCGGTGAACTCGCCGGGGTGGATCCAAATGTCCCGGTACAGGAGACAGTTGTGGAAGGTGCCGGTAGGAGTCTCCACGGTTTCGCTCAGGCTGAGCACCTGGTCAAAGATGTAAGTGGAGTCGACGTGGTAATAGAAGAGCGTATCGCCGATCTGCGCGGTTTCGAGGTCGATCAGGGCTGAGACTTTCTGCCAGATGTCGTTGTATTCATAGAGTGTGTCGTCAATGGAAGCGTAGTAATAGCTGGACGTGGATGTCCTCCAGTTGCTGTTGTACTCACCTGTTGCTTTGAGGAGAAAGGCGCTTTGACCGTACATCTCCACGGGCCCGCTGATGGTATGGCTGAAGGTGCTGGAGTCGCCGGTGCTGTGGTTTACCTGGGCGTAGAGGCGGTACATGCCGTCGACGAACGGAAAGTACTTTGTGCCTACTGCATCCAGTCGAGCGGGTTCATTGTCGGGTTCGGAGTTGTCCTCGCACCCTATCCACGTGAATGGGAACAGCGCGAGAACCAGCGCCAGGACGGTGTGCTTTCGCCAACGGATAACATATTTTGCCAATTGCCCCCCCTATCCGGTTCCAGTCTATTCCCCAGTGCGCGGCATGGCGGAAATATAAGGGGTTCAGTCTCTCGGCACAGTGCCGGACACTCTACCGGGGCAATCGATGAACGCCGAGGACATATATCACGGCTGTATTACATAATCGATCAGCGTGTTGGTGGTGACATCCTGGGTGTCCGCCGGGGTGGGGCCTAACAGGATCGACTGCTTCATCAGCGTCCCGACACCCGGTTTTATCAAACACTCAATGGTAAAGGAAGGATCCTCACTGGGAACGTGAAACCGCTGATACTTCACGAAAAAGCAGTAATGAAATGTCCCGATGGGCAGAACGACGGTCGAGTCCGTCCTTTCGAGAGTCCACAACGTTTCAGATATGTTGTTCAACGTGTGGCGGAGAGTGTCTCCGGGGTACCGGTTCGGCAGGAAGGATTCCGGGAGGACCGGATTCCATTCGCTGAATTCCCACTTGTACAGGGTATCCCCGATCACTGTGTAGTAGTCTGTCGAGGCGAAGGTGCTCTGCGTCTCGCGCGCAACGCCGGAGTGACCGGCAAATTCGATCTCCTCTAGGTTGGTGTATTGGACCGTGTCGACTCTCGTTGTGTCGATGGAGGGGACCCGGATGGATGTCTGATACGTCCAGGAGGATCCGATGGAGAGCGGAAAGAAGTCCTCCACATACTCGATCGTAGGCGTACTCGGGCCGGTGTTCCGCACCCTTCCGTAGGGATTGGTGTCGCAGGAGAGCAGAACGAGCAGCGCGGATAGCAACAGAGCCGGGACTGTGTAGTGATGATGCAACCGTTTCATTCTCTTCTTCCGTATAGCTGTTCCCGGCTTTTGACAGGTTAATCTCACGCAAAGGAATAGAGCAACTCATGAATCCATTCTAATGGAGGAAACCCTTTCGTCGTCAGCGCCCTGCGGGTGATTTGAGCGAGTCGGACGGCGTTCAATGAAGAATCTTGGCCACGAGGGAATCCTGGAGCACGAGCGTCACATTGCCGTCGGTGTACTGTTTTGCCTCACGCCACAATCTTCCAACTGCAAAACTATAATAGGCGTGGACGACGAGGCTGTCTCGATCGAAGGAACTCGTGTAATAGACAGATGTGACCTCAACACAATCCTCGTAGGTTTCTCCGGCGATTGTCAGGGTGAGACCACGAGCGATAATTCGATGTTCTTCCAAGGTTATGAAATGTTCGGGATACGCGTACACATACCCTGCCCCCGCATTCGTCAGCAGGGCTTCGGGGAGAACCACATCCGAATCCCATGCATAGAATTCGTAAGTGCCTAAACGATGGGTTAGTTGAATGAGCACCTGGTCCACGATGGTGTAATAGGTTGTATCAGTCCAGGGGGTGTCGCTCGCCGGAAAAGGAAGGACGAGGTAGGTTTGACATCCTTCGATAAGGCGTTTGTTGACGATCGAGATCGTATCACGGTGAGCGGTCTGTTCGGTTCCGATGATTGTTGATCCTTCGTACACCCACATGTTCCCGACAGCCAGCGGGAAATAGGCGCCGCCACCGCCGAAAATGTCGCTGTATCGCCCTTCATAGGCCTTGTTAAGAGGGCAACACGCCAATGGAAGTAGGATGATCCCGGTGAAGAATACAAGGAGCAAGCGTAAGATGCGTGGAGTCAGAAACTTGAAAATTCCGGGAAATGGAGTGGGATCTGGTCGGCTGAGGGATAGGTTGTCCCTGTTCGGAGTCACGCGTGAATCGCAAGCCGTCATATTTCCCCCTTTTGATATAGAAAAGATTGGAATTTGCCAGACGCTGATTGACGGTTAGTAGAATATAGTTAATCAGGTCAGACGTTCCGCTTTTTGGCAGGGTAGCATCTGGACAGACGCCCCAACTCGGGGAGGCAGCCGGAAATACGCGTTGCCAGCAGGGGTTGCGCCCATTATCTTTGCGTTGCTTGAAAAACCAACGGAGAACTCTGTCCGATGCACACCTATGCGATCGCCGAAATCGCCGGGCGCCAGTTCCGTATTGAAGAGGGCATGACCGTCTCCGTCCCCCGTCTCGAGGAGGAGGCGGGAGCCACGGTGACGCTCGAGAAAATCCTTCTTGTCAATAAAGACGGCAAGGTCAGTGTCGGCCTCCCTTACGTCGAGGGCGCGAAAGCGACGGCGACGGTGGTCGAGCACAACCGCACGAAGAAGGTGGTGGTGTTTCGCAAGAGGAGCCGCAAGGGATTCGTAAAACGCAACACTGCCCGCCAGCACTTGACGGTTCTGCAGATCGAGAAGGTATCCGCCTGAGCGGCAGAGTGTAGAAAGATGTCATTGCGAGTCCCGAGCGGTCGGGACGAAGCAATTTCGCTTTTTCGCAGAGTGCAGGCCGGGAGCCTGCCCCCGACATGATTGGGGGTCCCCGAACCCGGCGTGGAGTACGAAGGAGAAGAGTCATGGCCCACAAAAAAGGAATGGGCAGCTCGCGCAACGGGCGCGACAGCAACCCGCAGTTTCTGGGCGTGAAGACGTTCGGCGGTCAGAATGTGACAGCCGGAAGTATCATCGTCCGTCAACGCGGAACCAAGTTCCATCCCGGCAAGAATGTCGGGAAGGGCAAGGATGATACACTGTTCGCCCTTGTCGATGGCGTCGTTGAATTTTCGGACAAAGGGTTGCGCCGCAGGACGGTGCATGTGAACCCGAAAGACAACTGACGTCGTGGCGCGGCAACGCGTCCAGCGGCAAGGGAGGCACGGAGACGTGCCTCTTTTGCTGAGGGGCTATATTGCCGATGTTCCAAAAAACGAGGCGAACACGAAAAAACTGGAGGAGCGACCATGGTTAAGAAGATCACGGTGGTCGGCGCTGGTCACGTCGGCGAGCATGTGGCTCAGCGGCTAATGGAGCTTGAGCTGGCCGAGCAGATCATTCTGCTCGACGTGATCACAGACCTGCCCCAGGGGAAAGGCCTGGACATGCGTGAGTCGGCGCCGGTGCTGGGCAAGGACTCGCGAATTACCGGCACAAACAGGTGGTCGGACACACGCAACAGCGACATCGTTATCCACACTGCCGGCCGTCCGCGCAAGCCCGGAATGAGCCGCGATGACCTGTTGGATGCCAACACAGCCATTGTCGCTCCCTGCATGCTGCAGGTGAAAAAACTAAGCCCCAAGGCGATTGTGATCATGGTGGCCAATCCGCTCGACGCCATGACCGCCGTCGCTCTCAAAATCACCGGTTTCCCGAAGAATCGTGTCTTCGGCATGGCCGGCATCCTCGACACCGCGCGTTTTCGTGCCTTCATCAGCATGGAAACCGGCGTCTCCGTGCGTGACATCCAGGCGATGGTGCTCGGCGGACACGGCGATACGATGGTGCCGCTGCCCCGTTTCACCACCATCGCGGGCCTCCCGCTGGAGCACTGGATGCCGCAGAAACGCATCGACGCGATTGTGGACCGTGCCCGCAAGGGTGGCGGCGAAATCGTCAAACTGCTGAAGACCGGCAGCGCTTATTATGCTCCGGCGGCGGGCGTCGCTGAGATGGCCGAGGCGATTGTCAAGAACAGCCATCGCGTGCTCCCCGTCTGCGCCTACCTCACCGGCGAGTACAAGACGAAGGATATGTACATGGGCGTCCCGGTGGTGCTCGGCAGCAAGGGCATCGAGAAAATCGTGCAGTACCCGTTCAACGCGGATGAGCAGGCGCTGTTCAGCGCGTCGGTCAAGGCGACAAAGGGCCTGCTGAGAGCCGTCAACAAGTACATCGAGAAGTTCAAGGCGGAAGCGCGCAAGGAGGCGGTCGCGAAACGGAGCACGAAAAAGGCCGCCCCGAAGCGAACGGCTAAAAAGCCGGCAAAGAGAGCCGCGAAGAAGGTTGTCAGGAAAACAACTCGCAAACCGGCGAGAAGGAAGTAGCCGAGTTGTTCGTTCACCGTCGAATGACAGGTGACCCCTTTTGCATCATCCACCCGATCTCCTGATGGAAATCGGGTTTTCTTTTAGTACCGGATGGACTCGGTCTGCTGGACCTTCTATGATGTGTCATTCTCGCGAAGGCGGGAATCCATGCTAATTCATTGGCAGGTGCCCCTGTTTGCTCGTCAAACAGGGTTTATTCTAATTCGTGATGGATTGAGTCTCCCCCTGTTTATTCGCGCGACGGGTGGCCCGGCCAGCCCGCCCGTGTTCCTTATTTTTATTCTGGTCAAGTCTGGTGGCGGGATGGCCGGGTTTCTACTAAAGAAGTATCTAGACAGTTTTGGAGGAGGTTTCGGTCAAACTGTCTGGGAGTTGTTCGACAGACGGCTTGAGAACAAAACCCTTCCCAAACCGTCTGCCTGCTTATCCCGTTTGATCTTCTGCCGTCCGCCCCCCAAAAACAAAACCGCCCGCTTCCACAGGGAAGCAGGCGGCCGCACATCGCAAAAGGATGGCCACAGCGTGCCGTCAGTCCTCCGACTTCGAGGGCGTGTTTGCCAGAACGTCGCGTTCGATGAACATCGGCGGACGCTTCTTCGTCGCATCCATCTCACACCGCCAGCAACGTCCTTCCACGGACCTCCACGGACTCTGACTGCCGCAGATCACGCAGACTCCAGGATTGGAGCCCTGTGCCTCGCCCCGGCGCTCAGTGCTGCGCCGGCGCGGGAAGGTGGGACGAAAGGACATACCCCTACCCTCCTTTCTGAAACTTTGTATGCTTATCCGCCCGGTCATTTCGACCCGGTGCGGTCCGTACGTTCGATCACTCGACCGGAACGCCAATCGAGGCGGAAATTTGCATCCTTCTTCAGCGCTGCGCAATGGGGAGATAATCTCCATTCTCCATGCCTCCAGCAAGCTTCGGGCCAATTGGAATCCCCCTCCGAATGCCCGTGCATCGTTCGAGGAAACAAGTAGTAACCTTTACAACATCAAGGTGTTACATGAATCCACTGTGCACTCATGTGCAGCAAACGGAAACGCCGTATGGGCAAAATTACACAGGGGATCGGCAATCGAAAAGTGATCGCCGACACATAAAAACGGGGTAAGGGAGACGCGTCAGTTTGAACCCCGCGGCGGGGCGGCGGCACGGTCGCGCTGCAGAGCGCGGAAGTAGGCGCGGATCACCTCGCGCCAGGAGGGATCCCAGTCGTCCTGCAGCGCGCGCGCGAGCCGCTGCTCCAATTCGCCGGGGCTGGTGTCGCCCAGCTCGCCGGGAGCGCTGTGGGGGATGTCCTCGGCGGTCCGGCTGACCCGTTCCCGGGACTTGTCACGCTGCTGCAGGGAGCGCTGGCTGTCGAGCAGCCGCTGCAGGATGCGGCGCTGCAGGCGGCGGGTGCGCTCCGTGACGTTCTTGTCCTCAAGGTCTTTCGCCACTGATTCCATCGCACCCGCCACTCCCTCGAGATTGCCCAGGATTTCGCGCGCTCCCTGTCCGCGTTGCTGGCGTTGCAGGTTCCGCATCTGGTCCGCGAGGGCGCGTTGCCGGGCGGCAAGCTCGGCGAGCAGGTTCGGACCGGCGCCGCCGGGGACCGGCATCGACATGTCGCCCGAGCCGTTGTTGAGCTGCTGCTGCATTTTCGCCATCGCTGCGAGCTGCTGCATCATCTCGTCGTACCCCGTGCCGCTGGAACCCTGCTGCGCATCCTGCTGCGACCGGCTCAGCGAGAGCAGCGCCCGATGCAGCATCGTCATCGCACGGTCCTGTTCACCGGTTGCCTCGGTTGGACTGCGGTCGGTGTAACGCTGGATCGCACGCTCCATCGCTTCACGGGAGAGTTCAAGCTGTGCGTCCAGTGTGGAGCTGATGAAGAAGGTGCGCTTGCGCAGCTCTTCCACGTCGCCGCGAAGCAACTCCACGGCGTCCGCGAGGCTGCGTTGATCCGCCGCGAGGGATCGGTAGCGGGGACTGGCGATGCCGAGGCTCTTGCTCTGCGTGCGGACCTCCTCCTGCAGACGGCTGACCGTAAGCATCCCGTCGAACAGCCGGTTCATCCGCCGCATCACATCCGCCTTGCCCTCGGCTACCTGCTGCTGATGAAGCGCCCGCAGTCGTTGCGCCGCCTGGTCGAGATCTGACGCGGACGAGTCGGCGGGCTTGGTGGCTCCCTGCGGGTCACCAGCGGCAAGCGCCAGGCGGCTCTGTTCCTGTTTTCCCGAAAGTCCCGACTGCTCCATCTGCTGCTGAATCGCCGCAAGGGAATCGGAGGCTTCCGCGCCGGCAATCAAGCTGTCCGCCGCGGTCTCCTGGATACGCTTTCGCAATGCATCCGACTCCTGGCGTACGAGTTGTTGCTCTCGGGCGAGACGCGCGGCGTCACGGTCGTCGGCGTGCGTCGTCTGTTCGGCAAGGTCACGCTGGCGCTGTGCGAGGTGCTCGGCGGCAGTCGCCAATTCATCCAACCTGCGTTCCGCCCGCAAACGTTGCAGCACCTCCAGGCTCCGTTCCAACCCCTGCCGCATTGCCTCTTGGTTCTTCATCAGTTTTTCGAGCGCGTCACGCACACGCTCTCCGTCGATCTCCTGCAGCGCATCCTGGAGTTGTTGCATCGCCTGGCGCATCTCCGGGGTGGCGACTTCGGCAAGCAATTCCTGCACCTTGCGGAATTTGTCAATCAGCTCAGGCGAAAGCGTGCCGTGCTGTTCCGCGAGCTGTTCGAGCTGTTGGATCGCCTGTTTCACCTGCTCGAGCTGTTGGAGCGTCTTCTGCTGCTGGTCAAGCGACTGCTGCAACGCCTGGGCCTGCTCCCAGGTCAACTCGTCGGGATTGCTGCGCAGCCGTTGCAGTGTTTCGCGGAGTTTCTGCTCGAGTTCGCGGGCCTTCTCAGTCGTCCGCGCCAACTCCTCCTCAGCGTTCTGTTGCTCGGTGTCGGAACGGGTGAAAAGCTCTTCCACGGAGGGAAACAGGAGACGGCGGGTTTCGCTCCGCGCGCGTTTCGGACCTCGGGCGGCGTCGTTGTCCCAGACCTCCACGAAGTAATGGATTTCGTCGGTCGGCAGCAGGAGAAGATTGGCCAGCGACCAGCCGGTGCGGACTTCCGCGCGCCCCGGGGCCGGAGTCGCTGGCTGGAGCTCCACGGTGTCGAATAGACGTTCGTTCTCGGTTGTGTCTCCGGCCAGCACGGCGCTCTCGATTTTCCACCGCAACCCCATTCGGGAAATGCCGTAATCATCCGTCGCGTCCACCGCCAGCGGCACCGTCAGGTTCTCCGGAATCAGTGCGTCCGGCTCGGGAAGCAGCAGCGTCACCGAGGGGTCGCCGTCCTCGATCAACCGGACGTTCCACTTCAGCGGCTCCTCGCCGGACGTGCCGTCCGAGGCGACGAGCGAAATCCACCACTCTCCGTCAGAGCGCACCCGGAACGACCCGGAGGCACGTTCCCCCGAGACCGTCAGGTCACGCGTTCGCACGTTCCGCTTTGTGTCCTGTACCGTCATTGAGGCGCGAGCGAGCGAGCGGCTTGCCTCGAGACGCAACGAAACAATCGACCCAGGAAGCGCCGAGATGTCGCCGACGCCGGAGGGAAGTTTGGTTGCCGCGAGGCCGGTGTAGGCGGGCGGAGAAACCGTGATTGCAAGGTGCGCGATCCGAGGGCGGTGAATGACAAGCACCCGGGATGTGTCGCTGGTTGTCCGTCCGCTTCGTGCCGAGACGACGAAACTCCTTCGCAGGCTCGCGAGGGTGGCGCGGACAACGCTGCTGTCAATGCTGTCGGCGGTCGCCGCCAGCGAACGGATCTGGCCGGTGCCGTCGTCGATGCGGAAACGGATCTCGCGGCCGCCCAGGTTCAGCCTCCGCGCGAGCAAGGTCAACGAGTCGCCCTCGGTGACCAGCACCGTGTCGGCGAGCAGCATCGTCAGGCTCGGCGCGTTGGGCCGGATGTAGGCCGTCCCGGGATGCGAGAGCCGAACCGCGGCGGGAAACAGGGCCGAACCTCCGAGCAGCAGGATGAAGGCAAGCAACGCTGTGGTCAGGGCTGCTCCCCGGTACAGCGTGCCGTGCAACGGCGTCGCGCTCCAGCGTGACGGATCGAGGGTTTCCGCGTACCGGTCGGTTCGTTCGAGCGCGGCGTCGCGCAATTGCTCGGACATCCCCTCGCGCAGCCTTGCACGCAGCTGGAGTGCCACCAGCAGTTGGTCACCCGCTTCCGGGTCTCGCTGCATCAGCTCATGGGCGAGCGTTTCGGGAGCGTAGCGGGAGGGCGACCAGAGCGGTGTCAGGGTGACTGCGAGCGCGGCGAGCAATGGTCCCAGCGAGAGCAGCGCGGCGGCGACAGAGAGGAAAATCCGGTCCCCCGGCGTCAGCCAGAGCAGCGCCTCGACGGCGGACGCCAGCGTAAGCACCGCCACTGCTCCGGGTACGGCGGCCGCCCACGCGGATACTGTCGAGCGCAGCCACCGCTTTCGCGCGAGACGGCGCAGCAGTTGTTCTGCGGAAGACTGGGATTTCACCCGATGTTCAACCTCTCTGTCAAAAGAAGAGTCCGTACGAAAGTCCGTATCTATGTTGGAAAGGTACAAACGGGGAGGGGAATGAGTCAGTTGTCCCGTATCCTCGAGGCGGCGCCGGAGGCAGTTCAAGCGGTCCGGCGATGCGTGGGCTTATCTTTGCGGCCATGCGTCCCTGGTTCATACCCTTTCCTGATCCCCGCGG